>JAFGEO010000072.1 GCA_016931575.1 Bacteroidales bacterium
CCAACAATCCAATAATCCTACCCCTAGATACCTAGACTCCTAGAAACCTTGATACCACCAACCATCCAATTAACCCCCTAGATACCTGGATGCCTAGAAACCTTTACACCTCCAACATTCCAATAATCCACCCCTAGATACCTAGACTCCTAGAAACCTTAACCCCTCCAACAATCCACCCCTATATACCTAGACTCCTAGAAACCTTTACACCTCCAACAATCCATTAATCCGCCAACCTCCCAGCCTCAGGCTTCGACGAGCTCAGCCACCGGACCCCAGCACCTCGCACCCGGCAATTCCCTAACTTCAGTACAGAAGGCAACTACTTATCCACAAATATCAACACCCCTTCCAATTCCCCCTCCGAACCCCTACCTTTATATCCTTGGAAATTGTATCCATTTTTAAACGCCACCGAGGAATGTTTTTGATTTTTGATACCGAGACAACGGGCCTGCCGAAGAACTGGAAAGCCCCGCTTACCGATAGTGAGAACTGGCCAAGAATGGTGCAGCTGGCCTGGCAGGTGCATGACGTGAAAGGAGAGCTGCTGGAGGTGAAGAACTATATCGTCAAACCGGAAGGCTATACCATTCCTTTTGCTGCGGAGAAGATCCATGGCATCTCCACTGAAAAGGCCATGCGTGATGGGAAAAACCTGCAGTGGGTACTCGAAGAATTTAACAGGACACTGGAAAAAGCTGCCTTTCTGGTGGGGCATAATGTAGAATTTGACATCAGTATAGTCGGCGCGGAATATTACCGGAAGCAGGTAGCGTCCAAATTCCTGGAGATGAAGCGTATCGACACCAAGTTAGACAGCACACAATACTGCGCCCTTCCGGGGGGGCGTGGCGGACAGTTCAAATGGCCCAACCTTTCCGAGCTGCACAACAAACTTTTTGGAACCGGTTTCGAAGAAGCTCACAATGCCGCTGCCGACGTAGTGGCTACTGCCAGATGTTTCCTGGAGCTGGCACGTCTGGGCGTCATTGAACCAGTAAAACATGGGTTGGAACCTTCATTTACAGCAGATTTTCAGATAGCCAATCCGGACATCGTTCAGCCCATTGAACTGGAAATCGGATCTAATAAAGATGAGGTCCCTGAACCCCTTCCTGAACCCCTTCCGGAGCCTGAAGATGAAGCCTTGGAGCCATCTGAAGATCCGGAAGAATCTGAAGTAATGGAAGAATCTGATGCGGAGGTCCCGGAAGCTGAGCCTCCGGAAGCTGAGCTTGTCGAAGCCTGCCCTTTCACCCACCTGCATGTGCACACCCAATACTCCATCCTGGATGGGGCAGCAGATATTTCCGGGCTTTTAGATAAAGCCAAAGCAGACGGGATGACCGCCATGGCGATCACCGATCATGGCAATATGTTCGGGGTGAAGGAATTTCATAACCTCGCCAGGAAAAAAGGGATAAAACCTATCCTGGGATGTGAGGTTTATGTGGCCCCCCGCTCGCGACTCATCAAGGAAGATAAATCAGATGGCGGAGGAAGGCACCTGATATTACTGGCCAAGAATCTCACGGGTTATCACAACCTGATTAAGCTGGTTTCTTACGGATGGACGGAGGGCTTTTACTACAAGCCAAGGATCGACAAAGAGTTGTTAAAACTGTATCATGAGGGCCTCATTGCCTGCTCAGCTTGTCTGAATGGGGTCATTTCAAACATTCTCAGGCATGGGAACCCTGAAGAGGCCAAAACTGAATTGCTGGAGTACAAGGAAATGTTCGGAGAAGATTTTTACCTCGAACTGCAGCGCCATCAATCCGGTGATCCGCAAATTGACAGGGAGGTGTATCACGATCAGCAATTTGTCAACGAGCACCTGATCCGGCTGGGAAAGGAAACCAATACCCTCGTGGTAGCCACCAACGATGTGCATTTTATTAACCAGGAAGATGCAGAAGCGCATGACCGCCTGCTATGCATCAGCACAGGAAAGGACCTGGATGACCCGAACCGGATGCGCTATACCCGCCAGGAATGGATGAAGACCCGGGAGGAGATGCAGCAACTTTTTGCGGATGTGCCCGAAGCCCTGGACAACACGTGGAAAATCGTTGAGAAGGTCGAGGAGTTTAAGCTGGACTCTCCGCCGATCATGCCTGAGTTCCCCATCCCCGGGGACTTTGGTACGATGGAAAGCTACAGGGAAAAGTATACCAAGGATCTGCTTCTGGAGGAATTTGGAGAAACTGCCTACCAGCGCCTGGGGAATTTCGAAAAAGTTTTGCGTGTTAAACTGGAGGCCGACTACCTGGCCCACCTGGTTCATGCGGGTGCCATGATGAGGTACGGTGATCCGTTGCCCCAGGAAGTGGCCGAGCGGAACGAATTTGAGCTGAACACCATAAAAACCATGGGCTTCCCGGGATATTTCCTGATCGTCTGGGATTTTATCAAGGCAGCCAGGGAGATGGATGTTTCTGTCGGTCCGGGAAGGGGATCCGCAGCCGGGTCTACTGTTGCGTATTGCCTGAGAATCACCGATATTGACCCGATAAAATATGATTTGCTGTTTGAGCGTTTCCTGAACCCCGACCGTATTTCCATGCCCGATATCGATATCGACTTCGACGAGGATGGACGGGATAAGGTGCTTAAATGGGTCGTAAAAAAATATGGTGAAAAACGGGTTGCCCATATTATCACCTTTGGAACCATGGCCCCGAAAATGGCGATCAGGGATGTTGCCCGGGTTCAAAAACTTGAACTTTCTGAGGCCGACCGTCTTGCCAAGCTTATTCCGGAACGTCCGGGAACAACATTCAGGAAAGCCTACGATGAAGTTCCCGAGCTGAAACTGGAAAAAGACAGCCCCAATCCCCTGATTTCACAAACACTGAAATTTGCAGAGGTTCTGGAAGGCTCGGTACGGCAAACGGGGGTCCATGCCTGCGGCATTATCATCGGTCGCGATGACCTGGAAGAACACATTCCCCTGTCGACGAATAAGGACGCGGAATTGTACGTTTCACAGTTTGATGGCAAGCATATCGAATCTGTCGGGATGCTGAAGATGGACTTCCTGGGGCTGAAAACACTTTCGATCATCAAGGATGCGGTTGCCAACGTGAAACTATCCAAAGGGATTGATATTGATATTGATGCCATTCCGCTGGATGATCCCAAAACTTTTGAGCTGTATGCCCGGGGTGAAACCACGGCATTGTTTCAGTTTGAATCCACGGGCATGAAAAAACACCTGAGGGCCCTGAAGCCAAACCGCTTCGAGGACCTGATCGCCATGAACGCCCTTTACCGGCCGGGTCCGATGGAATACATCCCGGATTTCATAAAGAGAAAACACGGACAACAAAAAATTGTCTACGACCTTCCGGAAATGGAGGAATACCTGAAGGATACCTACGGGATCACAGTCTATCAGGAACAGGTGATGTTGCTATCCCAGAAACTGGCAGGGTTTACCAAGGGTATGGCTGACTCACTCAGGAAGGCCATGGGGAAGAAGATCCGCTCCATGATGGATGATCTTAAGGAAAAATTTATCGAAGGATGCCGGAAGAACGGCTACGAGGAGAAGACCATTGAAAAGATCTGGACCGACTGGGAAGCCTTTGCGCAGTATGCCTTCAATAAATCGCACTCGACCTGTTATGCCTATGTCTCCTACCAGACAGCCTACCTGAAAGCTCATTATCCTGCCGAGTTCATGGCTGCCGTGCTCAGCCGCAACCTGAATGATATTAAGAAGATCACCTTCTTTATGGAGGAATGCAAGCGAATGGGACTGCACGTACTGGTACCGGATATCAATGAGAGTTTTTCCCGGTTTACGGTGAACAAGGATGGTAATATCCGTTTTGGGATGGCAGCAATTAAAGGAGTTGGTGAATCTGCCGTAGCCCATATCATTGAGGAACGCGAAAAACGCGGATCCTTTAAGGATATGTATGACTTTGTGGAGAGGGTGAACCTGAGTACCGTCAACAAGCGAAGCGTCGAAGCGCTGGTTATGGGAGGGGGATTTGACAGTTTTACCACGATGGGGCGGCACCAGTATTTTATTACGGACCGGGAAAATCTCACCTTCATCGATCAGCTCCTGCGTTATGGCAACCTGGTAAAAACCCAGCAGACCCATACCCTTTTTGATGATGATTCGAGTTACCAGAATGCCCAGCAGAAACCTCCCGTGCAGGAAGGAGAGGAATGGGCGCCCCTGTACAAACTGAACAAAGAAAAAGAACTGATCGGGGTATACCTCTCATCCCATCCACTGGATGACTACCGGCTGGAGATCGACAATTTTACAAATTGTACCCTCGCGGAACTGGAAAACATCAACGATCTTAAAAACCGGGAGCTGTCCGTCGCCGGCCTGGTTACGGAAGTGCGGCACATGACCGGGAAGACCGGGAAGCCATACGGGATCCTGGTGCTTGAAGATTATACTGATTCATACCGCTTCATGTTGTTTGGCCGCGATTATGAAGATTATCGGAAATACCTGTATGAGGGATATTCCCTGCTCGTCAAAGGGAGTATCCAGCAAAATGCCTGGAGAAAAGACCAGGAATTATGGGAATTTAAGATCAAGTCGATGCTGATCCTCAATAATGCCCGGGATGAGATTGTCAACAGCCTGGCTATCCGGGTGTCCCTGAGCCAGCTCAATGAGGGCCTGATAGGTAATATTAAAGAACAGCTTGAAAGTACCCCGGGGAAGGCGCGCATTAAATTTTACATTTACGATGAAGCGGAAGGCATATCCATCGAGATGTTTTCGAGAAATACATCGATAACCGTGAGCAATGAACTGATCCATTACCTGGATAAACATCCGGAGATCGATTATAAGGTTAGTTAGCTTAATACCTGATTTAGTTGACATCGAAATCACCCCTGGACCGGGAATTCACCCCTACAGGGGCTTTTTCGTCCCTGAGGAGGAATACTGCATTCATGAGCCATAACTAGCCTGAAGTGTTTTTATCATCTTACTTTGAATAAGCATAAGGTTTTATAAGTGTTTCTCTTTAACCCAAGGCTTCAGCTGGGGGTATCAGGACCTCGGACAGACAGACAGGCGCACACACCAGCTATTCATAGAAGCACGACATATCTTGCGCCGCAAGTACTGCAATGCTAAAGAAGGTATTGAATATGGACGAACTTGCCGGAATCTCCCATGGCGAAAGCCGGATTCCGGTTATAACCCGGAGATCCCCGGCTTCACGAAACTTTACCACTAAAAAAGGCTGCCTCACCGAGGCAGCCTTTTCAATATTATAAAGTCAGGATATCTTATGCAAAAAAGCTGTAAGCAACTGTCAATCCTGACATGACAACTGAGACCATAGTCATCAGTTTGATCAGGATATTCAGGGAAGGTCCGGAAGTATCTTTGAAAGGATCACCTACGGTGTCACCAACGACACCGGCTTTGTGCGCATCACTTCCTTTTCCGCCGAAATGACCTTTTTCAATGTATTTCTTGGCATTGTCCCATGCTCCACCTGAGTTGTTCAGCATACCTGCCAGGGTGAACCCGGTAACCAGACCACCTGCCAGAAGACCGATAACACCAGCTACGCCCATTGCAACACCAACTGCTACAGGAACTAAGATGGCCATCAGTGAGGGAACCAGCATTTCACGTTGAGCGCCCTTGGTAGAAATAGCCACACATTTTGCGTATTCCGGAGTGGCTTTACCCTCCATAATTCCGGGGATTTCCTTGAATTGGCGGCGTACTTCATCAACCATGGCGCCTGCAGCACGACCTACAGCTTTCATGGTCATGGCACAGAAGACGAATGCCATCATGGAACCTATGAAGAGACCTCCAAGGAGGAGGGGGTTAAAGATCGACAGGTCATAGGCCTGAACGAAATCATGAATTCCTGCTTCAGAAAGCTTAACGCCAACAGCGCCATCAGGCAATGTATCAAGCGCAGCATCTTTAGCATAGAAATACAGGTCGCCAACTTTTTCAAAACCATCTCCGGCAATTTTCCCCAGCCATAATCTTACTTCTTCCATATAGGCAGCAAGAAGTGCCATGGCAGTAAGGGCAGCCGAACCGATAGCAAAACCTTTACCGGTAGCAGCGGTGGTGTTTCCAAGCATGTCAAGAGCGTCGGTACGTTCCCGTACTTCTTTTGGAAGTTCAGCCATTTCAGCGTTACCGCCGGCGTTGTCAGCAATAGGACCAAAAGCATCGGTGGCGAGGGTGATACCCAGCGTTGAAAGCATACCTACCGCGGCAAAACCGATTCCGTAGACACCTTCCGCAAAATTTTCGAATCCATTGGCAAAACCAAAGGCGGCGATGATACCGGCAACGATGGTTAGAGCCGGGATCCAGGTAGAGTACATACCCACTGCGATACCATCGATGATGGTAGTTGCAGGTCCCTGCTGAGCCTGGGTAGCAATACCCTGAGTAGGTTTATATTCATCAGAAGTATAATATTCAGTACCCTGACCGATAATTACACCTGCTAAAAGTCCGGAGACAACAGAACCAAAAACACCCCATGTAAGCCATCCGGCGGCAGCCAGACCGGCTACGGCACCCAGTACCAGCACGGAACTTCCAAAGGTTCCGAAAAAGAGCGCGCGCAATAAAGTTTTCTGAGTAGCAGATTCTTTTGTGCGGACCATAAAAATACCGACAATTGAGAGGACAATACCGATCGCTGCAACGAGAAGTGGAGCAGTTACTTTTTCAAGTCCGGTGATATTCCCGGCAGCATCTTTGCCAATGAGAGCAGCTCCGAGAGCGGCAGTAGCCAGGATAGAACCAGCATAAGATTCGTAAAGGTCAGCTCCCATACCGGCAACATCACCTACGTTATCACCTACGTTATCTGCGATAGTAGCAGGGTTACGCGGATCATCTTCGGGGATACCGGCTTCAACTTTACCTACGAGGTCAGCTCCAACGTCAGCAGCTTTGGTGTAGATACCACCACCAACACGGGCGAAGAGTGCCTGAGTAGATGCCCCCATACCGAAAGTTAACATGGTAGCGGTAATTTCAATGTATTTTTGGTGATCATCAATTCCTTTGTGAACGAAATCAAGTCCCAGCAGACTTAATCCACTATCCATGTGAGCCTGCGTGAAGATCACTTTGTCCAGCAGCAAGTACCATAATGCGATATCAAGAATGGCAAAACCTACTACAACGAGTCCCATAACAGCACCACTACGGAAGGCGATCTGCAATCCTTTGTTGAGGGATTGAGAAGCACCATGCGCAGTACGCGCTGATGCGAAAGTAGCAGTTTTCATTCCAAGGAAACCGCAAAGCCCTGAGAAAACTCCTCCGGTAAGGAACGCCACAGGAACAAATGGGTTTTGTACTCCCAGATAAGCTAATAAGGTCAGGAGAATTACCAATACAACAAATACCAGACCAACCACTTTGTACTGACGGGTCAGGTATGCCATTGCTCCGTCACGAACGTACTGAGCAATCTCTTTCATCTTGTCGGTACCCTCTGAGTTCTTCATCATATTCTTGAAGAAAATGTAGGCAAACCCCAAGGCAAGAACTGCTCCAATTAAAGCCAATATAGGCACTAAATCAGTATTCATAATTTAAGTTTTTATGTATTAGAGTTCACTAATTTGAAGTTATTATATTTATTCTACGAGGTGCAAATATAATTAAATTGGCTGCTTTGCAAAAAGTTGAGGAAGATATGAATAATTATACGGCAGTTAATCATCTCCATAACGACAAGAAAAACAATTAGATAGCACCATTTTTAAAGAAAATATCTAATGACGCGACAAATAATTTGGGATCGTTCTAAATTAAAATGAATTCCTATCTTTAAACTCTGATTTGAATTTTACACCCCTGGTTCTGTTAAGACTTGAAAGTTAGAAAAAGTAATCGCTATGAAAGTAACCCGAACATTTGATTTGCTGGACCGATACATCACCGAGTTCAAGAAGCCGGATGCCCTGGTATCCAGGAAAGAAGGCAAATGGGTAGCGGTAAGTTCCGAAGAATATTACCGGAAGGCTCATTTATTTGCTTACGGACTGATGGCTTTGGGCCTGACTAAGGGAGATAGGGTTGCCACTATCTCCGGGAATTGTCCTGAATGGAATATAGTTGATATGGGTATGGCCATGGCCGGAATCGTCCATGTACCCATTTTTACCACCCTGTGCGATGGCGAGTATAAATACATTTTTGAACATGCTGAGATCAAGTGTGCACTGGTCTCGGACAAATGCCTTTTTGAGAACATCCTACTGGCAGCCGAGTCGGTAGGGATCAGGGATAAGGTGTTTTCCTTCACCCCTGTGGAAGAAGCTTCGGGATGGGAAGAAGTGCTTAGTCTGGGAGAGAAGAATGAATCAGCTTTCCGGGAGAAACTGGAAACGATAAAAAGCCAGATAAAGGAAGACGATTTTGCCACTCTGATCTATACCTCCGGGACCACAGGAGCCTCAAAAGGGGTTATGCTATCTCACAGGAATATGGTGCAGAATTTTCTGGCTGCAGCCAAGGTATTCCAGCTTAAACCCGAGGAAAAATATTTAAGCATCCTGCCGCTGTGCCATGTCGGAGGAAGGCTGGGTAATTATCAAACCCAGTATAGCGGTACGAGTATCTATTACGCAGAAAGCATGGGTACCATTGCCAAAAATATGAAAGAGATCCAGCCAGTGGGTTTCGATGCAGTTCCCCGCATCCTGGAAAAGATTTATGACAACATCATCGCCAAAGGGAAGGAGCTGACCGGTATGAAGAAGTCCATTTTCTTCTGGGCAGTGAAGGTAGGGTTAAATTACCGCCTGACAGGTTTTAATCCTTTCTACAGGCTGAAATTAAAAATAGCCAATATACTGATTTTTTCTAAGTGGAGGGAGGCCATCGGAGGCAGGGTCCGGCTAGTTGGGTGTGGCGGAGCAAGCCTGCAGCCCCGGCTGGAAAGAGTTTTCTGGGCCTGTGGGGTGAAAATCCTTAACATGTACGGGTTAACCGAAACCTCTCCGATTATTACCATCAACCGGATGTCAAAGCCGGATGTGAAGTTATCTTCTGTTGGAAGGCTCATTGATGGTGTTGAAGTTAAGATTGCCGATGATGGAGAGATTCTCTGCAAAGGCCATAATGTGATGCTGGGCTACTATAAGGATCCCGACCTGACCTCAACGGTTTTCGATGAGGAGGGCTGGTTCCGTACCGGAGATATCGGATTTGTAGATAAAAAAGGGTTCCTGCATGTTACCGACCGGAAGAAAGAAATCTTCAAGCTCTCCAACGGAAAGTTCATAGCCCCCCAGCCAATCGAGAACAAGCTGAAGGAGTCTATCCTGATCGACCAGGTTATGATAGTCGGTGAGCACCAAAAATTTGCCAGCGCGCTGGTGTCCCCTAATTTCACCTATATAAATGATTGGTGTAAACAGAAAAACATTCCTTATACCAGCAAGGAAGAATTGATTTGCCTGCAACCCGTTCAGGAGATCTTTAGTGAAGAAGTCAAGCAGATCAACAGATCGCTCAACGGACCGGAGAAAATTCTTCGCTTCCGTCTGGTAGCTGATGAATGGCAGCCTGCAACCGGCGAACTGTCACCTACGCTCAAACTAAAACGAAGTTTTATCAGCACAAAATACAAGGACGTGATCAGCACGATCTATGTAAAGCAGGGTGTCTGAAAAGTCCTGAAAATCCCACGTTGTAATGAATATTGTTAAGGTAGAAAGAAAAAAAGGGAAGAAAGATTTTATCAGCGTAGCGAAGATCCTCTATAAGGATGACCCGGTGTGGGTATGTCCCCTTGATAAGGATATCGACGCCATTTTCGATCCCAAAAAAAACACCTATTACAAGCACGGTATTGCAGAAAGGTGGATCCTGAAGGACGATCAGGGCAAATTAATTGGCCGGATCGCTGCATTCATTAATTATAAAACCGCCAAAACAGAATACCAGCCCACCGGGGGCATTGGTTTTTTTGAATGCACCGACAATCAGGAAGCAGCAAATCTGCTTTTTGATACTGCCAGGCAGTGGCTGACAGATCAGGGTATGCAGGCCATGGACGGGCCCATCAATTTTGGGGAACGCGATAGTTATTGGGGCCTCCTGGTCGAGGGTTTTACCCATCCTTCCTATGAAATTGCCTATAATCACCACTATTACCAGAACTTATTCGAGAACTACGGCTTTCAGGTTTTCTTCAAACAGGAGGGCTTTCATCTGGATACCACTAAGGAGATGGATGAGCGTTTTATTAAGATTGCCGATTGGGTAGCCAAAAAGCCCGGGTATGAGTTCAAGCATTTCAGCTGGAAAGAGGAGGAGAAGTTTATCAACGACTTTGCAGAGGTCTTCAACCAGGCCTGGGCCACTCTGATCGAGAACTTTGAACCCCTCAAGATCGAATATATACGAAAAACTCTTAAGAAAGCCAGGATCATCCTTGAGGAACAGTTCATCTGGTTTGCCTATAAAGACGGTCGGCCCATTGCCATTTATATGATGTATCCCGATGTAAACCAGATTCTGAAACACCTGGATGGAAGGATGCACATCTGGAACATGCTTAAATTTCTCTATCTGAAGCAGAGAAAAACCATGACCCGTGCCCGTGGAATGTTAATGGGAGTGGTCCCGGAGTATCAGAATAAGGGAATCGAATCAGCCTTTATCCGGGAAGTACGAAGAGTAATCGACCGGAAAAAGCAATATAGGGAAATTGAGTTTTCCTGGGTAGGGGATTTCAATCCGCGTATGCGCAGGATCTTTGTGTCTGTGGGCTGTGTGTCAGTGAAACACTACATCACCTATCGCTACCTCTTCGACCGGAATGCACCGTTTAAACGCTATCCTATCCAGGAACTGAAGGAACATCCGGCAACCGAAAAAGATTAATAGATTATGGAGAAACAATACGATGTGATCATCATTGGTGGCGGACTTGGAGGTCTGACTGCTGGCGCCAAACTGGCTAAAGAAGGAAAAAAAGTCCTGCTCATTGAGCAGCATTTAATACCCGGGGGGTGTGCCACCACGTTCAGGCGGAAGGATTTCCGCTTTGAGGTCGGTCTCCACGAAATGGACGGCCTTCACAAGGCCGATATGAAGACCCGGGTATTCCGCGATCTCGGGGTATTCGATCATGTTGAATTCTTAAGGGTACCCGAATTCTTCCGCTTTATACATAAGGACACCGACATAGTAGTTCCTCACAACCCGGAAGAAGCGAAAGCCATCCTGAAAAAGCATTTCCCGGAAGAAGGGCAGGGAATCGACAGCTTTTTTGATCGCCTATTGAATGCGCGAAGGTATTTAAAAACAGAAGCAGACCAACCCGAGATCAGCATCGGTGAATATTTGGATAAGATCATTGATACGGATGAGCTGAAGCTCATCCTGCTAGGTAATCTGGGCTATTTCGGGGATGATCCCTATGCCTTGTCACTGAACTACTATGCCATTGCCGAAGGAAGCTACTATGAAGGGGGCGGGAATTTTATCAAGGGCGGCTCGCAAAACCTATCCGATTACCTCGCCGGTATGATCACCGGCAACGGAGGCGAAGTGCTCCTGCGTCATAAGGCAGAGAAAATCCTGGTGGAGGAAGGGAAGGCAGTAGGGGTTGCGTACCATAAGAAGAATTCGGAGGAAATGCTGGAAGCCCGTGCTTCCCATATCATTGCCAACGCATCTGTTCCAACAGTTGTGAACCAAATGCTGCCCGGCGAAGTGACAGCTGAACTTAAAGAGCAGCTCCGGCAAAGAGAAGTAGGCGCTTCCCTGCTCACCATTTATTTTGGTTTTAACAAGTCCGTAAAAGAGCTGGGGTTCAATAATTATTCTGTCTTTGTATTTGATGATTCCATTGATACGCCACACGATATTATCAACAACAACCATGCAGACTTCAGTACCCGCAGCTTCACCTTTGTGGATTATGGGCAGCTGGATTCAGGCTTGGCCCCCGAAGGAAAATCCGTTGGGGTGATCTGCACCATCGATTACGCCAAAGACTGGGAGTCACTCAGCCGGGAAGAATACAAGACAAAAAAGGAAGAGGTCGCCCGGGAGTTTATCACCCGCCTGGAGAAACTGATCCCCGGTGTGAAAGAACACATTGAATACTACGAAGTGGGTACCTCAAAAACCGTGGAACGTTTCACCCTTAATCCGGAGGGCGCCGTTTACGGCTTTTCCCAAACCCCTGAGCGGGTGCGGCTTGATCCCCTGAAGCCCATTGAAAACCTGTACTTTGCTTCTGCCTGGACGAAAGTCGGGGGCGGATTCACGGGTGCGATCATGAATGGGTATCTGAGTGCGTATGAGATTATTCGGAAAGGGTAGATTGATGAGTCGATGAGGACTAGTCCAAGGTTCTGAACTGGCTGGAAAATCCATTCTCCTCAAATGAAGGACAAACCTTCCAATACCACCCACATTCCCCTCCCTATGTATAGAAGAGTGAGTGTGAGTTTTCAGTTGCCAGAAAAAAAAGTCTTCCATGTTACGTAAAGGCTGCGATGAATCTATACTGTTTTTAATTGTCATTGGTAATCACCCCTGGGTCCGTTCGTGTTTATCTTTCTAATTCGCGGCTATTTCATTCATTTTCCTTAACTTTGCACTCTTTTTTAATCAGGCTCAAATCGGAGGGAAGGATGATTACAGTTGCAGATCTAAGGATACAGTTTGGAAAGCGCATCTTATTTCAGGATGTGAATATGAAATTCACGGCAGGGAACTGCTATGGGGTGATTGGTGCCAATGGTGCCGGGAAATCGACTTTTTTGAAGGCCATTTCGGGGGAAATCGATGCAACAGCCGGGAGTATCAGCATGGGACCCGGGGAGCGGCTGTCTGTATTGAGCCAGGACCACTTTGCCTATGATCAGGATACGGTACTTGATGCGGTAATGAAAGGGCATGCCCCGCTCTGGAACCTGAGGCAGGAGAAGGATGCTCTTTATGCCAAACCTGATTTCTCTGAAAAAGACGGAATGAAAGCCGCCGAGCTGGAAGAGAAATTTGCTGATATGGATGGCTGGAACGCAGAAAGTGATGCTGCCACCCTGCTGAGCAACCTGGGAATTAAGGAGGAATTTCATGCTACCCTGATGAAGGACATGAGCGGTAAGCAAAAAGTTCGTGTTTTGCTTGCCCAGGCATTGTTTGGCAATCCTGATAATTTATTGCTGGACGAACCAACCAACGACCTTGACCTCGAGACCGTTGTATGGCTGGAAAGTTACCTGGCAAATTATGAAAATACTGTTTTGGTTGTATCCCACGACCGCCACTTCCTGGATGCCATAAGCACCCATACCATCGATATCGATTTTGGGAAGATCCAGCTTTTCGGAGGGAACTACAGCTTCTGGTACCACAGCAGTCAGCTGGCCCTTCGCCAACAGCTGGCACAAAACAAGAAAGCCGAAGAGAAGAAGAAGGAGCTGCAGGAATTTATCAGTCGATTCAGTGCCAACGTAGCGAAATCGAAACAGACTACCAGCCGCAAGAAGATGATCGAAAAGCTTTCCATTGAAGATATTAAGCCCTCAAGCAGGAAGTACCCCGGCATTTTATTCTACCCTGAACGTGAGGTTGGGGATAAAATCCTGGATGTCAGGGGACTTAAAGCCAGCATCGACGGAGAGGTCCTTTTTAAAGACGTAAGCTTTACTTCCCAGAAAGGTGAAAAGACGGTTTTTCTATCCAGGGATCCCCGCGCGATGACCGCTCTTTTCAAAATACTGAATGGCGATGCGAAACCGGAATCCGGGACTTTTCAGTGGGGACAAACCATTACTACCGCCTACCTTCCTCTCGAAAATTCGGAGTTCTTTAACAGTGAACTGAGTCTCTTCGACTGGCTCTGCCAGTTTACCACCGATACTTCAGAACAGTACATACGCGGTTACCTGGGTAAAATGCTTTTTTCCGGCGAGGAAATTTATAAGAAGGTCAATGTACTTTCCGGAGGGGAGAAAATGCGGTGCATGATTGCCAAGATGATGCTGATCAGCGCGAACGTCCTGATGCTGGACACGCCAACCAACCACCTTGACCTGGAATCGATCCAGGCGTTCAACAACAACCTGACAAAGTATCCGGGAAATGTATTCTTAGCTTCCCACGACCATGAATTCATTCAGTCGACCTGTAACAGGATTATTGAGCTTACTCCTAAAGGCACCATTGATAAACTCATGGAGTATGATGAGTATATCAGCGATGAGAAGATCCAGGAATTGAGGGAGCAGATGTATACGGGGAAGTAAATAGAAACTGCCACGAATTACCTGAATTCTACAGGGCAATTACCTTATCCGCCAGTTTCTGAAGCTCTAGGATGTTCATCATGGTTCCGGCTAAACCGGCTTCCATTTTATCCATCAGGTTAAAATAATTAAGGCAGGTTTTACAGGCAATCAGCTTAACACCTTTTTGCTCAAGGACTTTTAGCGTGTCGATTACCGGAGAGCCCTCACAAATCAGTTTTACGCCGGCATTGTAGAACACCATGAATTTCGGCAGATCATTTTCTTCGCTGATGAGCTTCAGGTAATTCGTAATTAACTGGATACCTAATGTTTCGTCTCCGGCTCCCATGCCATTGCGGGATACCTGGATGAGGGTATTTTTTAGGTTTTGCATAGCTTATGAACGTGTATATCCTGCAAAAATAATTTTTCTTCCCAACAAGTAAATCTTCGTATACTGATTCACTGCGGTTTTCAGAGGGACGGGGAATTTCTGATCGATAGTATCAAATTCAATAGTTTCCTGCTTATATCGAGGGTCATAATTCATGGCTTCCCTGATCAACTTATCATGCTGATACAGAGTGTCTGTTTTCGTTTTCAAACTTTCAAGCAGTTAATGCTCCATACTATCGGAAAACAAAACCTGGTAAAGACTGTCATTCACGCTGAACAGATCGGCCAGCGCTTGTTCGGGCCCATAATACCCCGGTATTTCGAACAGAACAATTTCAGGTTTGTATTTTTTCCCGCTCCTGATCGGAGGGTGCTTGATTGAATACAGGATAAGCATACTGAGACTACTACAGATGATCAGGAATTGTCTAATGGGCATTTTTTAGAGGATTCAGGATTTCAATTGTTAAAATCCTGAACAAGATAGGATTATTTTGGAGAAGCTTCGAATAGGCATCGGTCTCATCTCACAGCATGGTGCAAGTATTCGGACTTGTTCCCTCTCTATACTCAAAACTCACACTCCCCTCTGGTTTCATCCTGCCCAATTCTCCCGGTCCAGGCTCCTGTACTGGATCGCCTCCGCCAAATGGGCCGGTTCGATCTCCTTTTTCCCGTCCAGGTCGGCAATCGTTCTTGACACCTTCAGGATCCGGTCGTAGGCCCTTGCTGAAAGACCCAGGCGTTCCATGGCCGTTTTCAGGATTGCAGCACCTTCCTGGTCGATGGTGCAGATGCGCTGCAGGATGGAGGAGCTCATCTGGGCGTTGCAGTGGATTCCGGGGTAATCCACGAAACGTTCTTCCTGTATGGCCCGGGCGGCGCTTGTCCGTTGCCGGACCACCTCGCTGCTTTCGCTTTTTCGCATCTCGGAAAGTTTGCTGAAGGGTACGGGAACCACTTCGATATGAATGTCGATGCGGTCGAGCAGGGGGCCTGAAATGCGGTTCAGGTATTTTTGTACAATGCCGGCACCGCACAGGCATTCTTTTTCCGGGTGGTTATAGTATCCGCAGGGGCAGGGATTCATGGAGGCCACCAGCATAAAACTTGCCGGGTAGTCGACAGTATATTTCGACCGGGAAATGGTAATACACCGGTCTTCGAGCGGCTGGCGCAGGACTTCCAGTACCGTTCGCTTGAATTCCGGAAGCTCATCCAGGAACAGCACGCCATTATGTGCCAGCGAGATCTCTCCCGGCTGGGGGTAGGAACCCCCGCCCACCAGGGCAATATCAGAAACTGTATGATGGGGCGAGCGGTAGGGTCGCTGGGTGACCAGGGATGAATCCTTTTGCAGGTGTCCGGCCACAGAGTGGATTTTGGTTGTTTCCAGCGCTTCATGCAGGCTCAGGGGTGGAATGATGGTAGGCAGCCGTTTGGCGAGCATCGTCTTTCCGGCCCCGGGGGGACCTACCATAATGAGGTTATGTCCTCCGGCAGCTGCGATCTCCAGCGCCCGTTTCACATTTTCCTGGCCCTTGACATCCAGCAGATCCACCTCGTAGTTATTGAGGTTATTGAAAAATTCTTTGCGGGTGTCGACATAGGTAGGTTCCAGGGAGATTTCTCCGTTGAGAAAGCGGATAACCTCCAACAGGGAGTCTACGCCATATACATTGAACTTATCTACTACGGCTGCTTCCCGGGCATTTTCTTTCGGAAGGATAAAGCCTTTAAAGCCCTGCTTTCGGGCTTCGATAGCAATGGGGAGGATGCCTTTTACCGGATGGATGGAGCCGTCGAGCGACAGCTCACCCATCAGGAGATAATCTTCGAGCTTCTCCGGATTAAGTTGTTCCGAAGCAGCCAGGATGCCGATTGCAAAGGGCAGGTCGTATGCTGAACCTTCCTTGCGGATATCAGCCGGTGCCATGTTGATTACGATCCGGTACCGGGGCCACTTATAACCCATGTGTTTGATGGCGGATTCCACCCGTTGTTTACTTTCTTTAACGGCATTGTCAGGAAGTCCCACCAGGGAAAAATTGATCCCCTTACCCATATCTACTTCAATGGTGATGATCGCGGCATCGATGCCAAAGACGGCGGAGGCGTAAGTTTTCGCTAGCATGGTAGAAGTTTTTGGTTAGTTGATTGTTGGTGGTTTATAGGTGTATAGGTGTCTAGGTGTCTAGGGATCTAGGGGTCTAGGAGTTTGGGTTCATTGGGAATTAGGGGGAGGGTGGAGGTTTTTCGGGATTTCTGAGTTTTCGTATGAGTGCACTCAGGACTTTTTCAGTTTCAGTTAATTTTTGCTCAAATTTATTTTGGTAGATTTCTTTAATGTATTCAAGTCGTCTTGCAAGAGTTTGCTGATATTGCAATTCTTTTAAGGAGGCATAAGCTATTACGAGGAACCTGACGTATTCTCGCTTTGTTTCCCGGGCACAGCCTTCAACAATGTTGGAAGCGACAGAGACACCTGCTCTGCGCATTTGGGAAGTCAGACCGTAGATTTCATGCTTTGGAAATTCCGAGGTCAATTTGTAAGTAAGAAGCGCTACCTCATCAGCAAGCTGATAAGCGCGCAATTCATTGTGATCTCTCATTATTTTTCAATTTACCAATAACGTTATTCTCAATATTATTCTTCAGATATGCAACCCTCCAGACCTACTACCTTCAAACAAATCCATCCCTAAATACCCAGATCCCTAGACCCCTAGATCCCTAGATCCCTAAACCCCTAGACCCCTAGACCCCTAGACCCCTGAAACCTATTCCACCAACACCCATCCTCCTCCAACCATTAATTGAAGCAGCATTCATCATTCAAAGTAGCTAAAACTCCTGACTCCCCCAATTTCCACTATCGACGATAAACGTCCGGCAAATCTGTTATAGGTTCAAAGATAAATTTCTTAAGTCAAAAAACCAATTAAAAAACCATGGACTTAAAAAAGCATTAATCCTGGCATTAAAAATCAAGCAAGATCAGATCCAGCGCTAAAAGGCTACTAATTAAAGCGCTAACATCAATACACCTCATCCTAAAACTTCCACCCAAGCCCTGCACTAATGACAGAGCTTTCAGTTCCTAATCCCAGTCTGAATACCGGGCCTTTTCCGGGAGGTTCGATGCGCAGGCCGATCATGACCAGGGGCATCAATTGGGGTTTGAGGTAATCTTCCTCAGCGATGCTATCCCAGGCTTTTCGCACCATAAAATTCAAGCCCAAACCGGCTTCAAAGTGAATCCAGCGGACTCCGTAAATATATTGCACACTGCCAATCAGGTTTGCATTGCTTTCTGCTATAAAATCAACTACCCATCCAAATCCGGCCCTATAGTTCAGATGTGATCTATTAAATTCGCGGAAGGTTCTTTCATAATTGGCATTGAGACCGATAATGCCAAAATCGACATGAATGACATTCATTGCTGCCCGGGGGTGAAGGGTATCAAGCTGGCCGAAGCAATTAAACGCCGGCAGGGCCAAAAGTGCGAGTAGGCATAGTTTTTTCATACCTTGTTTTATTGAGTTTTCTTCCGGGAAAGTACAAAATCCTGAGGACAGGTATTAACAGAAAATGTAAACAAAAAAGTGATCGATACCCGGGATGCCAAAGCTATATGACTCTTAATAGCCTTTGAAACAGGCATTTAAAATCGTCAAAGGGGATGGGATTGCAGCTGTTTTGAGAGGTTAAAAGATCCTGTCCGGAATTTCAGAGCTGTGGTCACCATATGGATTATTATCCCGACAATGTTTTGTTGATGCTGGCAACTCTAAGCAACCATGCAGGAATCTCCTTAAGGGTTTATCAGGCTTTCCGGGAGCTTACCGCCTTTTTTTCTGGCGTTGTAGCTCGTCCATATAAGCAGGGCAGGTCACAGCTCCCGGAGAGGAATAATGTTCCGGGCGTTCTTTCTTTTCACTACATCCCAGGTTAATATTCAACCCAAAGCGCAGGTTGAGGTTTCGGGCGGTCAGCGGCCAGATCAGACCGGTCAGGTTATCGGTTACTGCATAGAATTGCACGGGGCCTCTGCCGACAGAAAGGCCCAGTCCCAGATTGTTAAACGATCGGTACATCAGCGAATAGCTGGCGATCAGGTGAAAATTACGGAGTGGGCTGTAATCAAGAGACAAGGTCAGGGAAGGCATGAACTTGGTACGGTAGACCGTGGTTGCTGTCATAACTCCTGCAGTTAATCGGTTTGAAAGCCCATACTGACCGGCCAGGTAAGCTTTGAGGGGCAACATGGTAATGAAATTCTCGTGGGTAATTTCGAGGTGTATGGTGTCCATGATGGATCCGATGATATTTATTGAGTCGGCGAGAATTCCTTCATAGGTGAACTGTCCATCGTAGAAAATATTTGAAACATCAGAGCGCCACCTAATGAATCCCAGGTCCAGGATACTCCCTGAAATCTGTGTGCGGCCATCCAGCTCATAGATGAATCCGGCATCGACCGCCAGTCCCCAGTTGCTGGAGTTCATAAGGTACCGGTAAATGCTTAAATCGGGGACCGGCTCGAAGGTCATCGTATTACTCCGGCCATTGTTCAGGTTCGGGATAATCGGGGCAGACATATTTGCCCTGACGTTGCCTTCAAGAGTAAGTGTATAAATTGCGGAATCGGTGAAAAGGGAGACATCTGACTCCGGCACCCCCAGGTAGGCTTTCCCAAAAAGGAGTTTTCCCTTTACTCCCCAGAATCCGTCGAAATCTCCCTGCTTTGAATACCCCAGGGCATACTCACGATAGTGATTGGCATAGGTTGAGGTACCCCGGGTACCGGCATGTTCATTCACAAATTGGGTATTTCCTTCCCAGGGTAATTGAAAAGCCTCCTTGGAAAAGGTAACAGGAAGATTCACTTTTTCATTTATTGAAAAATTGAAGTAGTGCCCCCCTTGCTGGTAACCAAGGGCCAGGATGCTGGTTTGAACCTCTGCCCCGATAAGAGTCCGCCGGCCCATGCGTTCAACGACCCGGTCAATCCGGAGTTCGGCTGTTGAGGGATTCGTAATAGTAATCAGGTTGTTAAAGCTAAAAGCTGAGTTAGCGTAATTCACATGGAGGGAAGAGAGTACGGGAATCCCAATAAACCAGGTACAGGGCGACTGTATCGCGGGATTCAAAAAGTTACTCTGGGGTACATACTGCATTTGGTAGAGGGTATGGTTTTGCTGCCCGTATGTAAAGGCGGGTAGCAGCAGGAACCATACAAGAATTCTATAAGGCATGTACGTTCGTTTAAGGAGTTATTGGTATTATCAGATCACCCCGCAAACCTATTTCCAGTTCAATGCCGTTCCAGGAATATACTTTAAGGGTATCCACATCTTCAGTATAGGTGTCAAGGTGGACATAAACTCTTATTTCGGTTACATTCATTAAATCATCGACCTGGCTGGCATAGTAATGCGTATAAATGGTTTCTTCAGTGGGTTCATCGATGATCCCCTCCCCGTTTGAATTTGGGGCCGGTATCTGTGCCTTTCCGGAATGGATCAGCGAGTCAACTACCTGGTCATTATCATCGAGCAGGTATCCCTGGACCTCAATAGAAACCGGGATGTTGTTCTTAATGATAGTTTTAATCATGGCATGTTCAACATTCTCCGATTGTTCGAAGATGGTACGGAGACTTACCGGTTCATGAAAGTAGGCTGTATATCCGAGTTCGGGGCGGAAAAAAGTCCGGGTATCATTGTAAATAAGGATTAGTGTATCCAGGTCCCCAGCCTGGAGAAGGCTGTCAGGAATTTCATAATTCCACAGAGAGTCAGGAGGCATAATATCTTCCAGGGTATAGGAAAGTGAGCCGACAGGGACTGAAAAGCTTGGCAGGTAGTTAATACTATCAATAGTCTCCAGTTCCTTTAGATCTTTGATGCAGGAGAACAACAATGCCAGTGGGAGTAGGTAGGCCATCAGCAGGTATCGTAACTTTTTTTTCATGGCGCAATATGCTTGGCATCCACATTTTAGCTGGAATTTTTTTGCTTACAGAAAATCTTCTTTAAACTTGCCAAAGAATAGTGTGGATACAGGTACATACTAAGTTCTTAAAATAAACGCAAAAACCCTGCTGTTTTATCTGCTGATGAAAATAAAAATTCGCGAAAAGCTTTTTGAGATCATTTTTGAAGCCGACACCCGGGCGGGCAAACTATTTGATATTGCTATACTTATAGCCATTCTGATGAGCATATTGACGGTCATGGCGGAGAGTGTCCCTTTATTGCGAAAAAGTTACCCTCAAGGATTTTTCTACCTGGAATGGGCTTTCACCCTGATTTTCACCCTGGAATACTTTTTACGGGTTTATTCAGCGAATAAGCGCTGTCGGTATATCCTGAGTTTTTTCGGGATAATCGACCTGTTGGCGATTCTCCCGGCTTACCTCGGTTTTTTCCTGGCCGGGGGCCACAGCCTGATCATCATCCGGGCAATCAGACTGCTGCGGGTGTTCAGGATATTCAAGGTAAACAGGTACCTGAAAGCCGCAGAGGTATTGAAGTCAGCCTTAATTGCCAGCCGTGAAAAGATCAGTGTTTTTCTATTTTCTGTCCTGATGGTTGTGATCCTGATTGGGACTGTGATGTACCTGATCGAGGGGGAGGCCAACGGATTTACCAGTATCCCAAAGAGTATTTACTGGGCTATTGTCACCCTGACAACAGTAGGCTACGGGGATATTACCCCCCAGACGGCTCCCGGGCAATTCCTGAGTGCCATACTGATGATTACCGGATATGCCATTATTGCAGTGCCCACAGGGATCATTTCCCTGGAAATTGCCAGGAGCGAAGTGAAAAAATCCAGCACCCAGGTATGCCCGGAGTGCATGAAGGAGGGACATGAGCCGGATGCCGTACATTGTAAGTTCTGCGGGGCGCGATTATGATGGCATGTTAATTGATATGCTTTAAATCACATATACACTGCATAGTCATTCAGTTTTCCTGTCAGGAAATGCAATAAAAACCTAACTTTGTAAAAAAATCTAAGGCATGGATTTACCACGTTTTTTCAATACATACCGACATAAGCGCTTTAATTACCTGCCGATGTACTACGATCCGAAGAAGGAGGAGCTTGAGGAGAGGAAGAGCCGGATTGAGAGAGAGGCGGGGTTGGTTGATCCGTCGACCATAAAGAAAAGTTCCATCAGAGGTTCTTTCCGGCATGTTCATGGATACCGGGAAAAAGCAAACCGGGCATCGGCCATCAGAACCCTGATTATTGTTGGTATTCTGCTGGGCCTGGTTTTACTTCTTTTTACCCTATAAACCATATTCTCAGCATGTCCGATATTATCCAGTTACTACCCGATTCAGTTGCTAATCAGATTGCAGCCGGTGAGGTTATTCAGCGTCCCGCCTCTGTGATCAAGGAGTTGGTGGAGAATGCGGTGGATGCAGGAGCGGATGAGATCCAGGTAGTGGTTAAGGATGCCGGAAGGACACTTATTCAGGTAATGGATAATGGTATCGGGATGTCGGACACGGATGCCCGGCTGTCATTTGAACGGCATGCTACTTCGAAAATACGGAATGCCAATGACCTGTTTGAGATCAGGACCAAAGGATTCCGGGGGGAAGCCCTGGCTTCGATTGCTGCGATCGCGCAGGTCACCCTCAGGACCCGTCAGTCGGATGAAGAATTAGGCACAGAGATCAGCATCAACGGTTCGGAACTTGAATATCAGCGGGGTGTGAGTTGCCCTACAGGCACCATATTTACCGTGAAGAACCTTTTCTTCAATGTTCCGGCAAGGCGGAAATTTCTTAAGAGCAATAGCACGGAACTAAGACACATCATCAACGAATTCCAGCATATTGTGCTGTCGCATCCTGAGATAGGCTTCAGCCTTAACCATAACGATTCGGACTTATACCGACTGCCGGCCGGAAATCTCAGGCAACGGATCATTCATGTATTCGGTAAGCAGATCAATACGAACCTGAATAACCTGAAATCAGAAACCTCGATTGTCAATTTGACAGGCTTTATTGGAAAACCAGAAAATGCACGTAAAACATCCGGGGAGCAGTACTTTTTTGTGAACCGGAGGTATATGCGGCATCCCTATTTTCACAGAGCGGTTATGAAGGCATTTGAGCGACTGATATCCGAAGATACCTACCCCAGTTATTTTATTTATTTTGATGCCGATCCGCATTCCATTGATGTTAACATACATCCGACAAAAACGGAAATAAAATTTGAAAACGAACAGGCGATTTTCCAGATTATCCAGGCTGCCGTAAGGGAGGCTTTGGGGAAATCGAGCGTTGTGCCATCCATTGATTTCGAAACGGAAGGTGTGGTTGATATTCCGGTTCTCAGAAAGGACAGTAGCTTCCAGGCACCTGAAATCCCAACGAATCCGGATTATAATCCTTTTGATGCCGGGCCTTCCCCCGGGGGATATCCCAGGAAGAAGGAAGTGCTCTACGACTGGGAAAAGTTGTACAACGATCCGGGACCAACAAGAACAGAAACACCTGAAGAGGAGCAAAGGCTTTTCACTGAGGAGGAAGTCAATACACAGAAAGCGGCTGAGTTTATCCAGTTGGGGAAACGTTATATTATTACCCCGGTTAAATCGGGATTGATGATTGTTGATCAGAAACTAGCCTTTGAGCGGATCCTGTTTGAGCAGTTCATTTTCAGCATCGCCCATAACCGGGGAATCGCTCAGCGCGAATTATACCCGTCAAAGCTGGATCTTGAACCGTCTGATTACCTTATGCTGCTGGAGATTAAGGACGAACTGGCTATGCTGGGGATCGATATCGGGGACCTTGGCACCAATACCGTTGTCATTAACTCCTGTCCGGCCGGTATTGAAAGCACCGACCTGCGGGAACTGGTGGAATCCCTGCTGGAAGAGTATAAGCAAACCGAACAGAAAGTAGGTGGATCTGCCATTAAAAATGTGGCTGCATCCCTTGCCAGGGCAGCATCGGCCGGTAGTTTGAGAATCCTTCAGCACAGCGAAATGCAGCAGTTGATCGACGAACTGTTTGCCTGCGAGAATCCAAACTATTCCTGTGATGGCAAAAAGATTACCACCATCCTGAAACAGGGAGAACTGGAACAATACCTGAAGTAAAAAAATGAGTAATACACCAGGAATATCCGGGCGTTTTCCGGAATTCTGTAAAATTGAGGATACATGAATTATTATAATCGAGGAGGAGGTTTTTTCAATTCGTTACCACGCGTAACACGAATTCTGTTGATCATCAATATTGCTGCATTTGCAGTAACATGGCTGCTAAGCAGCATGGGATACGCGAATATGAATACCCTGCTGGGACTTCATAATTTCCTGCCGGGTTCTTATTCATCCCCTGCGGGGAGTAACTTTGAACCCCTTACTTTTACTCCTGTGCAGATCATCACTCATATGTTCCTCCATGGGGGACTGGGACACATTTTCTTCAATATGTTCGGTCTGGTGATGTTTGGAAAAGTGCTTGAAACGGTTTTGGGAGAAAAGAAGTTCTTTATCCTGTATTTTGTTTCCGGACTGGGGGCAGCCCTTTTGCAGTTGGGGATCAATTATTACTTCGATGCTGCCATGGCATCCCAGATCATGGAATTCTACAAGTCACCGGATCCGGATGTGTTCTTTAACCTGCTGCGGGAACTGGACTATAATGAAGGGTACCTGTTGTCTCCAAGCAAATTAAACGGACTTGTTGAATACTGGCAGGAACACCCGAACGATCTGTCGTCTGCAGAGGTGGCCAGGATCGCCATCGATAAGCTTTACCTGTACCGGATCAGCATACCCATGGTTGGAGCCTCCGGGGCCCTGATGGGGATCCTCGCAGCCTTTGCGCTGTATTTCCCGAATGTAGAGCTAATGCTTTTGTTTATCCCGGTGCCCATCAAGGCAAAATATTTCATCCCGATTTTCGTCCTGGCATCCCTGTTTTTGGGAGTATCAAATATTGCATTGACCAACGTAGCCCATTTTGCCCACCTTGGGGGAGCTGTCTTCGGATTTGTTCTTGCATATATATGGAAAAGAAATCAGTTTAAAATACTGTAAGTTCATTAACTTTGGACTAGATAAATAAAGGTATGGTTAGTATTGCGGATGAAATACGGGCGTCGTTCAGGAAGGGATCAGTGGTTACGAAACTTATATACGTAAACCTGGGGGTATTTCTGGCCATAAAATTAATTTCTGTTATTTTCTTTTTGGCAGGGTATTCGATTCAAGATTTCGAGGCGGTGCTTCTCAGATACCTGGCAGTACCATCCGGAATAGGGGATCTGATCCTGAAACCCTGGACCCTGATCACTTACATGTTTTTGCACGTCGGATTTTTGCATATCCTGGGCAATCTACTCTGGTTGTTCTGGTTTGGACGGATATTCATCCGGTATCTTTCCGAAAAGCAACTCCTTACAAGTTATTTTCTGGGAGGTCTGGCGGGAGCTGCGCTATTCATCATTTCCTTTAACCTGTTTCCGATCTTTGAAGGTACTGTCGAACACGCTATAGCATTTGGTGCTTCGGCTTCAATTACGGCTATTGTTATTGCCATCGCGGTATATGCACCAGACTATACGGTTTACCTTCCTTTTATCGGCCCGGTAAAAATCAAATATATTGCTTTGATTTTTATAGCGCTTGATCTGATCCAGATTCCAGTGTCAAATGCCGGAGGGCACATTGCCCATCTCGGAGGGGCAGTGTACGGATATTTTTTTGCAGTAAGTTTGAGGAAAGGAAAAGATATCGGCAAAGGATTTTCTGCCCTGACAGACTCAATCGTGAGCTTATTTTCGCGGAAACCCAACATGAAGGTTTCCTATAAAAGTAAGGCAAGAGAGATGGATGACTTCGATTACAACAAGTCGAAAGCCGACCACCAGAAAGAAATCGACAAGATCCTGGATAAAATAGCAAAATCGGGGTACGATAGTCTGACCAAAAAAGAAAAGGAAACCTTATTCCGGATGAGTAAAAAAAGTTAGCGGTAAATTTTGAAACGATACATCGATAAAATAGCATTCTGGCTCAACCTGCTTTTTGTTGTTGCGCTTTTGCTTTCATATGCTTCAAGCCTGATCAGTCCTAAATATATCTGGCATCTGGCATTTTTCGGGCTTTTCTATCCATTATTACTGGTTGTGAACTTTGCGTTTGCCTTTTACTGGATATTCCGGAAGAGCTGGCTGAGCCTGATTTCTGTGTCGGTTATCCTATTGGGTTGGGGGTTCCTGGGCAGGTTCGCCCAGTTGAATCTCTTCAGTACAAAGAATAACCAGTTTGAATATACCAGCATAATAAGTTATAATGTACACCTTTTCGACTATTATAAGAGCCCCAGGGAATCCTCACTTCAGGATGAGATCATGAAATTTGTTTCAGACCAAAATCCAGAGATTGTCTGTTTACAGGAGATACTTACTTTTGTTGACACGAACCGGAATACCGAAAAAGAAATTGACAATGCCCTTGACTTTCTGCCTTATCACCATATCGGGTATATCCATAAGCCCAATACCTATTCGAACTATGGTCTGGCGACCTATAGCATGTATCCTATTGTAAAGAGGGAATTCATCCGGTTCAGGAATTCCTATAATAGTTGTATATACTCGGATATTGCCATTGGCAGGGATACTATCCGGGTTTTCAATGTTCACCTGCAATCCATACGTCTCAGGAAGAGCAACCTGGATGCAACAGACAGCCTGGCTTACAAGATCCATGCAGAGCACTATGAAGACGTAAAGGATATTTCCGGGCGCCTGAGAACGGCTTACATCAAGCGTGCACAGCAGGTGGATGAATTGAAGAAACACATCGAACGGTCTCCCTACCCGGTGATCGTATGCGGCGATTTCAACGATACCCCTGTATCCTATACTTATCAGCAGGTTAGAGGAAATCTGAAGGATGCCTTCAGGGAATCAGGAAAAGGTATCGGAAATACCTACCGCGGACAATTTAACTACCTTAGGATCGATTACATCTTTCATTCCTCAAAGTTCAGGTCCTATAACTACAAAACCCACAAGATTCATTATTCGGATCATTTTCCGGTGAGTTGCAGTTTATTTAAAAACTGACAAAAATCTTTCAGGTCAACATTTCCGCCACTGATAATCAGTCCTGTGGTTCGGTTGCTGAAGAGCTCAGGATGTTCCAGTACAGCTGCAAGCGGAACGCAGGCAGAAGGTTCAGCGATAATTTTCATCCGTGACCAAATGAGCATCATAGCTTCGATAATGGCAGTTTCACTTACAGTCAGGATATCATCAACATAGGTGGAAATAGCCTTGAAGGTCAGGTCGCTAAGCGAGGTGAGCAGTCCATCAGCAATGGTTTCTGGCTTCAGCGACGGGATGATCTTTCCTGAATGAAAAGACCGGTATGCATCGTCAGCTCCTAAAGGTTCAGCTCCGTACACTTTAAGCTTCCCGGACAGCGATTTGGCAGCAATTGCGGTTCCGCTGAGCAGTCCGCCTCCCCCGACCGGGGCAACGATGCAATCAGGTGCAGGCATCTGATCAAAAAGTTCGAGCATTGCTGTTCCCTGGCCGGCGATGATATACGGATGGTCATAGGGATGAATGAATTCAGCTTTTTCGAGATGGAGGATTTTCTGTGTAGTTTCCTCCCTTGCCTGCAGCGTTGGTTTGCAGAAGGTGATCCGGGCGCCGTAGGCCCTTACAGCTGCGATTTTAACCTCGGGAGAATTATCAGGCATCACGACGTGACACTTTTTACCGGCGATGCCGGCAGCCAGGGCAAGGGCTCCTGCATGGTTACCGGAAGAGTGGGTTACTACCATACTGAAATCCCTCACAGCAGCCAGCCGGCGTATTGCATGGCTGGCTCCTCTGAATTTGAAGGCCCCTGCACGCTGGAGATTTTCGCATTTAAAGAACAGCCGGCTTCCGGAAAGAAGGTCAAGCTGCCGGGAAGTGTGAACGGGAGTGAGGTGAACAGATTCCCTGATCAGGCTTTCTGCTTCCCTAATCCCCTTTAGGGTCGGCAAGGTTTGCTGGCTCATGATTCATTTAGTATATAGGTCCAGGCAGTTTCTCCTGTCATAGTTGTGATCTGGATGCGCCGGTAAGCATTTGTTTCGTATGCATCCAGTTTTTGCAGGTCTTCCTCTTCAATCTGAAAAATAATTCCCTCCAGGCTATCTTCTGCTAACCGGTCTTCGACAATAACCGGATAGGAGATATGCTCCAGGACGATTTCACTCATTGTGAACCCCTTTAGCGATGATGGTTTTGCATCGGATACATACCCGATGACATCTTTTCTTACCTTTACATCACAAAGGGTTCCATAAGCGAAGATGTAACATTTCATAGTATTCTTTGTTAGACCCTGCATAATAAACAAACTGAAAAGTACTTAAATAAACCGAAATTATGAAAGTTACGGTATGCAGAAACGAGCATTTCAACGCCGCTCACCGATTATATAATCCGGAGTGGACAAGCGATAAGAATGAGTTGGTATTCGGCTTGTGCAACAATCCGAATTTTCATGGACATAACTACAACCTTACAGTTAAGGTACGTGGGGAGATCGATCCAGAGACGGGGTATGTGATTGACCTGAAGGTTTTAAAAGCTGTGATTAAAGAGCAGGTACTGGATCGGTTCGATCATAAAAACCTGAACCTGGATGTCCCCGAATTTGCGAAGCTGAATCCTACTGCTGAAAATATTGCTGTGCTTATCTGGCAACTGTTAAGAGACAAGCTAGATGCTGGGTATGAGCTCAGTGTTATGCTTTACGAAACTGAACGGAATTTTGTAGAATATCATGGTGAATAGGCTTTTTGAGGTGTTAAGAAAGTTTTTTATCTGGTTGCTGATCATTCCGGTCAGAATATATCAGTATGCGATTAGTCCTTACACGCCTGCAAGCTGCAGGCATGTGCCCACGTGTTCCAACTATGCGATCGAGGCATTGAAGATCCATGGTATTTTCATAGGTTCCTACCTTTCCTTTCGCCGGATCCTGCGTTGTCATCCCTGGGGTACACATGGCTACGATCCTGTTCCCCCGAAAGGGTTCTTAAAGAATCGTGAGAGACCAGTCGATGGGGAGGATAGGAAGGGAACAAAAGATATAGCCGGCTCTCATTTCAGGAAATCTTCCGGATGAAGAAAAGACGCAGGGATAACATCCCTGCCAAAAGGATTTCCGGGCAGGTCAGGAGGAAACAGGGAGGGTGAATTTAAAGGTACTTCCTTTACCCAATTCACTTTCGGCCCAGATATCCCCCCCGTTTTTCAGGATAAATTCCCTGCACAAGATAAGGCCAAGACCCGTTCCGCCCTCATCAGCTGTACCACGTGTTGAGAAGTTGACATCGATACGAAAAAGTTTTTGGAGGTTCTCTGGTTTAATTCCTATTCCGGTATCTGAAATCCCAACTTCGATCATATCTCCGCTCTTCGTTGCCGTACAGCTTATGCTGCCTTCTTCTTCGGTATACTTAATGGCATTTGAGATCAGGTTTCGGATAACAGTCTTTGTCATGTTTATATCCGCATACGCGAAAGTTCCTTCAGGGACGTTGTTAATCAGTTGGACACCTTTCCTGGCTGCATTATTATTGAGAAGGAGAATGTTTTCCTTAACGAGCATGGAAAGGCTGATGGTCTCTGGTTCCAACAAGAGGTTTCCGGTTTGGGAACGGGACCATTCAAGCAGGTTTTCCAGGAGGGCATAACTGGTCCGGGAAGTCTCATGCAAAATACCGATGAATTCATGGATTTTTTCAGTAGAATAGTCGTCAAGGTTCCCCAGTAAAAGCTCTGTAAATCCCATGAGGGTGTTGAATGGATTTTTCAGATCGTGGGCAATAATGGAAAAGAACTTATCTTTTGTAGCATTCAGCTCTTTCAGCTCACGTGTTCTTTGGTCCACCTTTTTTTCCAGGTTTGCATTCAGTTCCCGGAGTTCCTCATTCTGACTAAAGATGGTTTTCTCCTGGTCATAACTTTTCAGGGCTTCTTTGAGGGTCAGGATCAGGTCTTCTTTTTCCCAGGGCTTGGAAATAAACCGGTAGAGGTCTGCTTTATTGATAGCATTACCAATTCCTTCAATACTGGCCTGTCCGGTAAGGAGGATTTTTTTTGATGAAGCATTATATTCATGGAACTTTTGCAGAAGGGCATCACCCTTCATGCCCGGCATAATAAAATCGGCGATGATCAGAGGGACTTCCAAGCCTTCTTCGATTAGTTCATTGAAAATCTCAAGGGCTTCCTCGGCCCCTTCAGCCACCTCGACCAGATACTCATCCTGCATTCCCTGCTGAATTTGTTCTTTCAAAGCGTCTAAGACAATCACTTCATCATCAACACATAGTATTACTTGTTTACTCATTTTCTTGTAATCCCGATTTAATAACCTTAATTAATTCTTCCTTGTTCCAGGGTTTGGGAATAAGTGTAAACAGGTCAGCCAGATCCTGCAAGGTATCGACAGATTCCTGATCAGCCTGTCCCGTAAGCAGAACCTTAACAACCCGGGGATACTTAAGGTCGATCTGAAGCAGGAATTTATCCCCTTTCATGCCGGGCATCAACCAGTCACAGACAATAATGGCCACATCGATACCTTCTTCATCCAGCTCATCGAGGATTTCCATAGCCTCTTCAGCGCTTTCGGCAGTTTCATACAAATAGGTATCCCCAAAATGCTTCTCGAGCTGTTCCCGAAGGCTTTCGAGGATAATGATCTCATCATCGACACATATTATAGCTTTTCGCTCCATACTATTCAATGGGCAATTTAATAATAAATTTTGCTCCTTCTCCCAACTGACTTTCAACACTGATCGTTCCGTTGTGCTTTTCAATAATTTTTTTCACAATATCCAGTCCCAGTCCGCTTCCTTCTCCCTGTTTCTTTGTAGTGAAGAAAGGTTCGAATATCTTGTCTTTGATATCCGGCTCAATTCCGGGACCGTTATCCTCAAAGCTGACAAAGACAAATTCTCCCTGAAGATGTGTTTTAATGATGAGATTACCTTCATACCGCAAGGCCTGGATGGCATTCTGGATCAGGTTGGTCCATACCTGGCTGATCTCATCCTGGTAACAATGTACCAGAGGCAGTTTTTCATATTCCCTCACAATCTCCACACCCTGTTTCAGCTGATTATTGTAGAGGGTCAGGACGGTTTCGATATTGTCAATGATATCGGTGGGGACCTTCTCTCCCATGGTATCCCGGTGGGCGTATTTTTTAAGTGCAAATACCACCTTTGTAGCCTTTTCCACAGCAAGGTTGATGGTATTGGTGTTTTTAAGGAGAGAGATAAAATTTCTGGCAGACCGCACTACTTTAAGTGCGTCTTCTCTTTTCAGGGAAGGGATCAGATCATCCAGGGCATCCACATATACTTCAAGGTAGACCAGCGTATCGGCCATCAGATCGGCATTAGGGATATCATTTTCCTTTAGCCGGGAGGTGATTTCACGGCGCATTTGCCTTTTCTCCCTGGATGAAAGTTCAGGTTTTTTATTTCGGGCCACTTCAAAGATCTCAATAAAGAGTCTAAGGTCATCAATAGATTGCGCCTGGAAGAGGGAAGGGAGTTCACTCAGAGCGGTTTGGAGAGAGTCACTGAGGTTTCCGATGGAGGCTTTTATCGCACCAAGAGGGGTGTTGATTTCATGGGCGATCCCGGCTATGAGCTGCCCCAGAGCGGCCATTTTTTCGGATTGGACGAGTTGCTCCTGGGTTTGGGTCAGGTTATCGACAAGGGCTTCCAGGTTTTCTTTCTGGTTAACAAGTTCTTCATTAACGAAACGTATCTCTTCTTCTGCCCTTTTGCGCTCTTTTATATCTCTGGCCACTATGATAACCACTTCCCGGTTCCGGATTCTGAAGCTATGGGCACTGATCTCCACATCCAGGATGTTTCCTTCTTTCGACTCCCAGATCCTTTCGAAGGTGGTTTCGCCAAGAGCAAGCTCATAGGGATAGATTTCCTCTTCTTTCCAAAACTCAACGGCCTGAAGCTGCAGCGGCGTCATCTCACGAACCTGATCAAGTGAATATCCGAGTTTTTCTAGTGCATAATGGTTGGCTTCAATAAATTTTCCTACAGTTTTCTTTTGGGTATTTACCTCATACATCATGATAAAATCAGAAGCATGGGTGAACAGCATGCGGTATTTCTCTTCCTGCTCCCTGATGAGCTCCTGGGCTTTTTGCTGCTCGGTGATGTCATGCGCCAGGCCCTGTATGGAGACCAGTTTACCTTCTTCACTGAAAACGGCGACTTCTGAAATTTCCAATACACATATATCATTGTTTTTTGAAGTAACTTCAATTGTATATTTGGGTTGGGGATGGCCGAGGAGAATCTGGTTGTGGTATTGGAGGGCTTGCTGGTTCAACGGGTTATCCGTATAGATAGCATCGTGAATCTCGCGGTAATTTTTGACCTCGTAACCCAAAATATTCTTCACTGAGGGACTGACAAAGAGCAAGGTGCCGTTCAGCGCCTTGCTATAGAAAAAGTATTCATTCTCAAGGTGTTCGATTAATTGCTCATATTTATCCCTACTTTCTTTCAGAGCCTCGTAGGCAGATTTCAGCTCGCTGTTTTGTTTAAGAATTTCGCGATGGGTTTTCCTCAGTTCGGCATTCCGCATGGAGATCTCTGAAGTCCTGCGGATGACACGCAGCTCAAGATCCTGGTAGATCTCCTTTAGATGGGTGCGCATCTTATGGATGGCCTTTGTCAGGTTTCCCAATACGCCGGCATAGTCGTATCTTAAATTGGCATCAAAATCTTTATCACTGATTTGGTTTACTACATCGGTTATATCCTGTAATTGTTTATTGAATCTCCATCTGAAGAGTTGTGGCAATACAAAGGCCAGACTCAGCAGGACCAGGAAGGAAATAACAATCAGGATCAGGTAGAGCCTGGTTGCCGGCGGAGGTTCAAAACAGGCAAAAATACTGATGTTATCTGTCAATCCGTATCGAATCAGGTAAGCGTTGTTTTTCAGGAAATGCCGGTCACAGGTGAAAAAATGTATAGACTCCTTATGAGAGGAGATGGTTAAAAGTTCTTTTTCGAAGCAGGCATTTTTTTTTGTTGAAAAGATCTGGCTGTCTCCAATTGAAACAGCTGCAGAATTGGCCTGAGTCAATTTTAAATAATGATTCAGGAAGCTTTCCCAATCAGACATGGAAAACTTATGAACAAGAGAATCTTTTTTCTGCCCGGAAACAGAAAGTAGTTCTTCCAGGATGATTTCTGAGCGTTCGCGGGTTTGCTTTGCATGGGCTTTTTGGTGATTTTTTTGCTCCCGGTATAATGAGAATACAAACAGGAAGGTAGAAATGACAAAGATAAGAAGCGATATTCTCCAGAAAAAATTGATACGAGAGAAGGGTGATTTCATAGTAATACCGCTTGTATTTCGAACTAATTTAGAAATATTTTCCGGCAGAACAAAGCTCCTGCTTTTTTCGGGGATTCGTAATTGAATAAATGGATCGGTATTTGAAAATATATTATCTTGACAGGTATTACTGATTTTATAAAAATATCGGTATATTTAAATGATTACTATATTCGTTTAGAATGGTCCGGTTCTGTTTTTTTGCATTAATCCTTTCAATGCTCAACTCCTTAGCCTTTACCCAGTCGGACGAAATTTGGCTGGACTCTGGATTTGCTGGTGAAGATACCATACCTGTGCTCATTTCAGGACAGCGGGTGAACGATTATCTTATAGCAATTCCAAGGGGTTCCGACCAGATTGTGATCGGTGGGTGTATTGGCAGTATCTTCCATGAAGTGATCGACAGTGCCGTGGTCGAAGTGGTAATTGATGGGAGAGAACCCTTCCATGTCTTATCAGAGAACGGGCTTTTCAATTTTGTCACAGAAGCAAAGGGGAATGTGGTGGATATTTTCATTTCACATCCTGATTACCATACTCTGGACACCTCCATCGTATTCCCGCAGGATGCAAACACGAAGTTACGGCTTCTGCTGACACCCAAATACCGCATTCTATTACGCGGAAGGGTGTTTGCCGGGAATATGCCCCTGGAAGGAGTTAATGTCAGTATTTCACATCTTGGCAAGGAGTATGCGACCCAAACACTGGGATGTTACTATGATAGTGAACAGTACTGGAACTGTCTTTTCGACGGAATGTTCAAAACCGAACTAACCGCGGATACACCGGATGACAGCATATACCTTAAACTTTCGATGGATGGAATGCAGTCCTATACTTACGGAATGAAATTTCAGGATTATACGGGAGAAATTATGGAATTCAGGATGAAGTATGAATCCGTGCTTCCCGCACCACCCAAGAGCAATATAAACCTTAAACTTGGATTCCCGGCATTGTCCCTCTCAAATGATTGGTATATGGGGTTATCCTACTACAGGCATGTGGGAAATATCAATCGGCTGGCCTATGGCCTGGATGTAAACATGTACATCACAAATTTTACGGTACCCGTTGAAACTTTTGAGGGACTTGATCCCCGGGAGGCTGACAGCTCCTACATTAATGCTTTTGTGGGGCCTTCCCTGCTTTATTATTTTATAAAGCCCGATACTCGGTGGTTTTCAAGTTATGCGGGCTGCACATTTTCTATGAACCTGACAGAATTAGCGTTTGTTCCACAGCTCTTTCTGGGATCAAGGATTTTCCTGGACCTGAACAAAGCCCTGGGTCTGGAAATTCGCTATACTGAGTTTGCAAGAACTGTAACACATTACACCTTTAATCCGTATGGTAAGGCATACTCTTCGGAGGTATCTGAAGTTTTTACAAAACTGCATGCTACAATAGGGATCCAGGTGGTCTTTTAAAAGAAAATATGAAAACAGGCAGAAGCTATATAGTTTGTTTGGCATTGATCTGGCTGATGCTGGGATGCGAAGAGGAAGTTAGCATCATTCAGAATAAGGACCTGGTTTTTACGCATAGTTATCCTGTCAGAATACCCCCCTACGAGTATGAGGGTGAAAATGGGCAATTTATCCAGGTAAGGGGCGACTCGGGTTTCGAAAGCAATTCTATTGATACACTTTCCGGCGAGCCCGTTTTGGCCTGGGAGGGACTTGAGAACCAGCTCGTAAGCGTTGCCATATTTACGGAAGCGATTGAGGTGGCCCATGGAGAGATCATTGCGAGTGATGTGATCTGGAAATGGAATACCGGAATGGCAGCGGCTGATTCAAACCGCATTGCCTATGCTGAGGGACGTGCAGTCTCAAGAGGGGATTACATTAATGAAGGCCAGGTACCCGACCCACTACCTCCCGGGCATTATTACTGGGCAGTATGGAGTTGGGGTAAATCCGGGACAACTATTATTTATTCAAGCCGGCAATTGGAATTTTATGTACCAAATTAATCTGTTCATCTGTCAATCAGGTCATATAGTGTAAACATTTTGGTAGATTTGAATAGATTACTTACTTTTGTTGGCATAATACTGTTAAACATCAGAAGGTGAAAACAATCAAACAGAAACACAACCTCAAGACTGAGAAGAAAAACAGGATTATCATTGAAGAAGTTAATCCAAATGAACTTGCTGAGCTCTGGAAAAAGCTTAGTGACCTGAATAAGGCATTCTAAAACCCTGATTCTTTGCTATCTGTATTCTACGGGATCTCTCCGTAGAATTTTCTTGTTTGTATAACTCACTTATTATCAAACACTTAACCTACCAATTTTCATTTATCATTGATGATACAATTTTAGTCAATGAACCTATTTCGTTTGTGTAAATAATAAAGTTACCCGGACTGAATTCCCGTATAGGATGAAAAACGAACCATCATGTGGGAATTAGTGAGAGTTGATATCGAAGCGGAGAAAAGTGTGAGGAATGAAAAATGGTTCTCTGCCCTCCAAAACACAGTAAAATATTTATTTATAATTAGCAAGTACGCTTTCCTGGGAGTCTTTATGGTCGTACTGGCCAGTCATGAGGTAGTTAAGCCGGTAATTGGGGAAGAGGGGTTGGAATACTATCATGAAGAATTCAGAAGGGGTGCCATTCAGTATTTTGGAGAAGTCCGGCAAACCGATTCTGTTCAACCCGACTTGTGTCTGGTTGAGGCGTTTTATAAGACTCGCAACTATGAGCCTGCCTGGACCATTAATTTTCAGGCTAACGGGAATCTCAATGCCATGTTGAAGTTAATCGGGGAGAGCCATCATTATGGTTTACTCCCTTCCTATTACTCCTATCATGAGCTAAAAGCAGCCCTTCAGGATCTTCAGAAAGATGCTTCCTTAAGCAATAAAAAGGCGGCAAGGCTTGTCCTGGAAGAAATGGCTACAACAGCTGCACTTACGATGATGCAGCATATCTCTTCAGGGGTCAGGGAAAATGATACCACTAAAGCCTATCGGGAATTTGTCAGCTCTCTCCCCGCATATCTTAATCAAGTGGTCAGGCATAAAAGTGTCCGGAACGGGATCCTGGATCTACAGCCCCGGAACAAGCAGTACACAGAACTGCAGCATGCACTTTCAGGCTATTTATACAAAGCATTTAACGATACGCTTACGTATACGGTAAGCGATCTTGAAGGAAATTTTGAAGCTATTTCAAACCGCCTGATTCTTCAGGGCTATATGGATAAAACATTCAGGAATGATACAGTTGCCATTATCAATGCCCTGAACCATTTTCAGCGTGTTCATTTTCTCGAAGAAAGCGAGACACCGGATGAAAAGACGCTGACAGCATTGGCAAGAGGAACCCGGGAGAAGTTCTATCAGATTGCACTGAATCTGGACCGGATCAGAAAAGATGAGTTGACGAATACGAATGCCATTCTGGTTAACATACCGGAATTCAGATTACATTATTATAATGCCGCCGGTGAAGAACTGGACTTTAGAGTGGTCGTAGGCAAATCTACTTCCCCGACACCTCTGATCAGGAGCCAGCTGGAAACCATTGTTACAAATCCGTCCTGGACTGTCCCCCGCAGTATTACCAGAAACGAACTGCTTCCAAGGATAAAGAAAGATTCCCTTTACCTTGAGAAAAACGGATACAGCATTGTTGATAATTATAACGAGACCATTGATGCCAGCTCGATCGACTGGGAAACCCTTGAAGCAAAAGATTTCAACTATTGGTTCCGGCAGGAAAAGATCAATAATGCCCTGGGAGTTGTAAAATTTTTATTCCCGAATGACTACTCAGTTTATCTACACGATACACCCTCCAAAAGTTTATTCAATAAAACCATCAGGGCTTATTCACACGGTTGTGTAAGGGTGGAGAATCCCCAGGATCTGGCTCAGGCATTGGTAGAGAATCACACCAAAAGCAAAGAGGATGTAAAGAAAGTCATCAGGCAGCAGGAAAGAAAAGAAATTGAGATCAGCGAATCGGTTTCCATCTTCATCCGGTACTACTCCTGCACAGCAGACAGTCTGGGAACTATATACTATCACCCTGACATTTATTCGCAGGACGAACAGGCCATCAATGATTTATTTGCGCAAAGTAACTGGAACTAAACAGGTCTGACTGCCTCTGATATGAGGCATCCCTGGAATAGATGAACAGGCAGGATGCATCCTTGATCAGGTTAATCACTTCAGAGCTGATATCATAGGATAATGCAGGACATCCGAAGCTACGGCCCAAGCGGCCGTATTGCTTTATATAATCTTCACTTACATAGTTGGCCCCATGAACAACAATTGCACGCTGCCAGGCATTTTTATTAATACCGGGTTCCAGGCCTTTAAGCCGGAGTGAATAACCATGCTTTCCCGTATAGGTTTGGTCAGTGACATAAAAGCCCAGGCTGCTTTGATTGGAATGAGGGCGGTCGGAAAAATTTTCAGCATAGAGAAGTCCGGAGTTTTTGCCATGAGCTACCAGGGTCTTTTCAATGATCCGTCTGTTTTTTATGTCAATAACAAAAAACCGGTTTTCAACAGAAGGTTTTGAAAAATCAATAACCGTAAGAATGGTATCCCTTTTGAACATCGAGTTTCCGGCCAGTTTCCGGTAACCCTCATAAGCCATTTGGAAGGCAAGAGGATTTAATTCGGGACAGTCCAGCTCAGCGTACAAGCCTGAGGCATCTGGCGTGTGCGATGGTTCAGAATCGTCAGATATATCCCTAATAATCCCTGATCCAAGGGAAATAATCAGCAGGGGGAGTATTAGAATCAGGCGGGAAATCATTTCTTCATCGAATTTATCCTGTCAAAGCTAGGCAACCGGGTCTAAAAACTCAAGTGCGGTTATCAACAGGTATTTAACAGTGATTAACATGGTTATCAACAGCTTATTGACAAGTATAAATCTGGTCCTGGAAGGCTGTGGGCGCCCAGATCCTGACATTCCGGATTGCGCTGTTAACATTCTGAGTCCCGAAACCAACAAATCCCATCACCAGCCTTCGGTCTGAAAAAATCAGCTCGGTTTCGTCCTCTCCGTCTATGCGGAAAGTAATTGTGCGTTTGATCATATTCCGGACAACTCTCACCCTGATCCATTCGTTAAGATTCACGCCGTGTTTTTTGGCAGCTACGCGAACAGAGCCGTTTTGAGTATTCGGATAATAAAATGTCACTGAATCGGAACTGAAACCGAAGGCATAATAATTTCCACAATCTTTAATCGGGCTCAGAAGGAAGAAACCCTCACAGTCATTGGTACAGGAATCCAACAATTTAAACTCGAATTCCATGATATAATCTCCGAGGAGAAGGTTTGGAATAACACCCTGGTTTTGCGGGAAAACCTCAGGATGAAGGCTATCCGTCCCTGCATGATAGATTATCGTACTTTTATATTTACTGACTTTCCATAAATCGGGGGCTGTTCTCTCCAGAGAGGAAGGAAAGGCAGCAGTTGCCGCATCCTCGCTATAATAGCTGATATAACCCAGTGGCAGGTCCTGACCATGAAGGACGGCTACTGCCATAAACAAAAGACCAACAAGGAGGATGACACTTCTGATTGGTTGAAAGTGGTACTGCATAGCATGAATAGTCTTGGGTGATTGCGACTTGCGTGTCGGGGACAAAACTACTATAATTTCAATAACTAACCTAAAGCATTTGAATTTTGAAATTATTGCAGGTTGGGATTTAACACTTGATCACGCTCCGGAATGGGGAAAAAGAAATCATCCTGAGAGATGAATTCCTTGGGGATGTCTCCTTCCCATCGGTGTCGAAGATTGGGAATCGAGAGTACCTTTTCAAGGCGCAGGAGGTCGAACCACCGTCCTTCCGGTTCTCCGGCCAGCTCCCAGGCACGTTCCCAGACAACGGAGTCAGCAAATACATCCGGAGCAAGTCCGGGGCTCATGTCGTATGGTGAGGGCGAATAGAGATCTACATGGTGAGCCCTTCGGCGGATCATATTTACGGCTTCGTAGGCGGAGGCATCCAGCTCTCCAGCCCGTGCTTTGGCTTCTGCATAAGTCAGCAGGGTATGCGCGTAACGGAGCAGGTAAAGCCGCTGATTACCCATTAGCAGGGATTCCCTTAACCAGTAGGAATTAAAATGATCCTCCGAAATGAAGGTTGAATCGATGAAGAATTTCTGGTAGGCGGGTCTATAGCAGGTATTCCACTCGTCAATATACACGTATCCGGTATCCACCCCATACTCCTCAAAGGAGCCGGGCACATAGATGGAAGTATAGAAGGTCGCATCCTTTCTGTAACTTGCAGGATAGAAATTGTAGAAGTTTATTTCACAACCAAAGAAAAAGCTATACAGACTCAGTGAAGTGGGAGAGACCATAAAATCAGATGGCCAGTATGATGCTCTTGCATAGTATAATTGATTAACATCTGAGAATTCAGTGCTTAGTTCCGGATTGGCAAAAGAAAGGGAGAAAGCTATCTCAGTATTTCCATGGGGTTCCTTTTTCCAGACATCCCTAAAATCAGGAAGAAGCCCAAGCTCATAAAACCTGGCGCTGTCAATCAGTTTCCCGGCAACACGGGCGGCTTCATGATACATAGCGGCATTTTTTGCCGGGAAACCTGCCCAGTTCAGATAGAGTTCTGCCAGCAGGGTCAGTGCGGATCCCTGATGCGGGGTTTCAAAGGGGATCCTTGCCTCTGAAGCTTTTTGAGGAAGGAGTTGCTGAGCCGTTTTCAGGTCCCGGGCCATGAGTCCGTATTGTTCATCCCAGGATAACAGAGGCTTTTGATAATCTACCTCAATATCGGTAACAACCGGTATTTTCCCAAAACACCGTGTCAACCTAAAATGACAATAGGCCCTTAAAAAATAGAGTTCACCCAGAATTTGTCGATAGTTTTCTTCCAGTAATATAGGTTCGGGGAATTGGCTCAGGGTATTATTTACTGTAAGGATAACCTGGTAAAGGTTTTCCCATAAATTTACAGATTCATCCACATAATCAGAATAATAATTATTCATTCTATATTGGTCTTGAAGCATACAATCGTAATTGCGGTAATACATGGCATAGGAACCATTGTACCGGGTAATATCATCACCCTTCACATTGGGAAGGAACAGATCTCCCATTCCTGATGGGGGATTAACAAGGTTTAGCATTTTCCCATAAACACCTCCGGTCACATTTAACAGCTGTTCATAGCTGGTTATTTCGGATAAGGAAGGTTCTTCCGGGTGGAATATCTTTTCGCAGCCTAGCCAGCAAAGACAGATCAGGAGGAGGATTAATTTTCTTTTTTGTTGAAGTAGGTTCACTGCTGAAGATTTGGGTTCAGGTGCAAATCTCCTTCAGGTATCGGAAAGAAGTAATCCTCTTTCGTGATAGGGTACACCGGCACATCTCCCTCGAATACATGCCTTATTCGGGGTAGGGATTCAACTTTCTCCAAACGAACCAGGTCGAACCACCGACCTTCCGGTTCACCGGCAAGTTCCCAGGCTCTTTCCCAGACCACCGAATCAGCAAATGCTTCTGCAGACAATCCGGGTTGCAGGTCATAAACAGAGGGACTGTTCAGGTCGACATGGTGTGCGCGACGGCGTATCCTATTCACTGCTTCATACGCAGATGCATCCGGCTCACCGGACCGGGCTTTTGCTTCAGCATAAGTTAGGAGGGCATGAGCGTAGCGGAAGAAATACACTCGGGGTGTACCAAAAATGTAGGTGCCCTCCATCCACCAATTGTCGAATTCTGTTGTTGAATAAGCTACAGGGTCAAGCAGGAATTTCCGGTATGCAGGTCTGCCGCAACAGTCCCATTTTTTGATTTTTATATAACCGGTATCCCCTTCGTGACCTGCAGCCTCCCACCAATCGGGAGGGATATAGACCTGAGTAAAAAACGTCAGGTCTTTACGGTAACTTGCGGGATACTTGTTATAAAAATTAATTTCACAGGAATAGAAATCGGGAGTATTTATGAAAGAGTCCGGGCTGCAATATAACCAGGAATAATAATCAATAGTCGAGGTTTGGGAGAACCGGTTAACGTAATCACGTGTTTTATCCTCCCACGGGTCGGCATAGCTCACCGCAAAAGCGACTTCTTTATTGAGAGATGGATCCCGTTTCCAGACATCTTTAAAATCGGGCATTAAACCGAGTCCAAAGTAATCAGCACTATCAATAAGGTTTCCGGCTATCAGTGCAGCTTCCTTATATTTTTCCGTGTTATTGGCCGGGTACCCGGCCCAGCTTAAAAGGGCTTCTGCAAGCAAGATCCTGGCAGAGCCCTGGTGCGGAGTTTCATAGGGGATCCTTGATTCAGAAGATTTTTGAGGGAGAAGCTTTCCGGCCATTTTCAGGTCAGCGGTAATTTGACCATAGATCTGATCATAGCCTGGGAGGGGAGAACTAAAATCAACGTTGCAATCGTTTACAACAGGTATTCGATCAAAGCACCTCACCAGGCGCAAGTGGCAATAGGCGCGAATGAGGTACATTTCTCCTATGAGTTCCCGGTATTCGCTGCTTTCTGACCAAGGATCTGGAAATTGAGTTATAATATTATTTGCAGAAATTATTACCAGGTAGAGGTTTCTATAGAGGTTTTCTCCCTCGGCGATGTAGTATTTTTCATAGGGATCCTCCAGGATGCTGTCAATTTTACATCCAACATTATAAAAGTTAATGTAGTTGCTGCCCTCCCGGGTGATGTCGTCCCCTTTTATATTGGGAAGGTACAGGTTCCCCTGTCCCCATTCCGGGCGGACCATATAAAGGAGTCGGGCGTAAACACCACCCGAGGCTTCCATCAGTTCATTGTATGACTGGATATTAGCCAGGTGAGCATCTGCCGGATGAAAGATCTTCTCACATCCTGTCAGGAGCAGTAGTATTAATCCGATGATCGCTGTCTTCTGCATGGCTTAAAAAGATAGATTTACTGAAAAATACACTGCCTTCGGATTGGGATAGGCTCCCCGGTCGATCGAATTATCGGAGAAATTATTATCCGTGAATATCGTAGCCTCGGGATCAAAACCTTCATAACGTGTGAGCGTAAGAAGGTTTTCAAAGCTGATGGTAAAGGTGAACTCTCCTTTCTTCATGATTTTTGCTTTTGGCGTATACCAGAAAGACAGGGTTTTTAACCTCACAAAACTGGCATCCTCCACGAAGACATTCGATTCATAAAAGGCGTCTTCACCGAGCACCCTTAGTGTATCATTGATATAATCCACTACATCAGGATGGACTGCAGCCATGACGGCTGCTGCATGCGTGGCGTTGTATTTTTCCTGCCCGATGGCGGCATACCAGCGCATGTCCATTCCCAGATTCTTGTATTGCAGGGAGGTAGAAAAATTACAGGTGAAGTCGGGAAGGGCATTTCCCAGGGATATTTTGTCAAATTGTGTGAGTTCACTGTCACTGGTATCGGCATTCAGGAATTTTGATCCTTTCAGTTCAACATACAGGTCTGAAGTATCTGCATCATCAGCGGCAGTCCACTTGCCCAGGTATTGATATCCATAAATATCTCCCAACCCTTCCCCTTCAGTGATCAGGAATTCGGGGATGAGGATATCGGGGTCATCATAGCGTATACTCTTTTCCTTGTCAAGCTTACGGACCCACTGGTACGACTGGGAATAGTTGGCTGCGAGCAGCCAGACAAAATTTCGGGTTTGTACGGGGATGGTTTCAAGCGATATTTCAAAACCACGGACATCGATTTCTGCCAGGTTCATAAACATTTTCCCGCCGCCGTAATAGATGGGAATATCCCGCTGGATGATCAGGTCTGTAATTCGTTTGTTAAACCAGCTTGCATTAAATTGCAGCCTTCTGTTCAGAAATTCACTTTTTATCCCTATATCGATTTCATTCGTATTTTCATGCCGCAGGTCGTGGTTGGCCAGCTGGTGGATGGCCTTGTAAATGATGGGCACCCCATCGACCGGGTAGACTACGTTTGTATAAAGGTCGTTTGCAAGTCCGTTCAGCGGGTAGTTGCCACTGATCCCCCAGTTGCCGAAAACTTTCAATTCACTCAGCCACGGGAGATCTTTAAGAAAGTTTTCCTCCGAAAGGTCCCAGCTGGCAGCAACAGATGGAAAAAAATGGTAGTAGTTGGTAAATACCCCTTCTTTAACCTGACTGTAGTTAGCGATCAGTGAAAGGAAGTATTTCTCCCGGAAATTATAGCTGGCATGGGCGATGTAGGAGTTCATATTTCGGAGGACAGAACCTGAAGGGCCATAGCCGGCCATTGAATTTTTCAGGGAGAAATTATCATCGAGTGTTCCCTTCAAGGTATCGATTTGCCACCATAGGTTATCTTTATAGAAACGGTGAGCAAGCACCAGGTTAATATTGTGATCCCCCCAGCCATTGTAATAAGAAATGTTTACCTGGTGATTAAACAGGGCTACATCCTCATTGCTTTCCATGGCAAAACCGAGCTGGCTTCCATAATTGATATAGCTGAGATAGTAATAATCGAACTTAGCGTTATAGTTAGCGTTCCGGATTAACAAAGACTCCATGACGTCCATGCTTAAATGGTCATTGAATTGAATACGACCGAAACCACTGATGGCATTGGTAAGGATGTTAAGCTGGTGAAAATTACTATCCAGCAATTGCTGCGGGAGCTCTTTCTTTTTCAGGGGAATGTAATAGTTTAGAGCCCGAAGATTTACGGTGCCCATCTCAGCAAAGATGAGAGAGTCGTGTGTGCATTCAAGTGAAGGTGATTTGGTAATTCCTTCCCAGATGATCCGGTTTCCAAGATACTCATCCTGATTGTCAATATTTTGCTGATAGCTGGCCCGATAGGCGAGTCCCAGGGCCAGGTGTTCCGATTTTCTACCCACACGACTTGAAAAGGTGTACCGTTTGTAACTGGACTGTGGGATGATCCCTTTATGGTCTGTATAGTTACCTGAAAAATAGTAATTCAGCTTGTTTTTTTTTCCAGAGGCTGACAGCTGGTATTCCTGGAGGTTGCCAGGATCGAAAATGTAATCCTGCCAGTCCCTGTTACAAAGGGTATCGGTAATTTCCGGGTAGTAGAAATGCATAATGAACCGCATTTCATCGTAAGCCTTATCCAGGATATGGATCTGCTCTTCCGAGGAGAGGAAATCGTAAAAGTTGTTGAACCACTGGTAACCGGAACGGAGGGTGAAATCGATGTGGGGTTCCCCACCCTGTTTGGTATCGATCAGCACAACGCCATTCCCCCCCTGGAACCCATAGAGGGCGGTTGAGGAGGCATCTTTCAGGACCGTAATATTTTCGATGTCGTGAATATTCAGGTCAGCGATACCCAGGCTTGCCAGGTTTACGATGGGTACCGGAACTCCGTCAACAACGTATAAAGGTTCTGCAGAAGTAAAGAATGAGGTCTGTCCCCGAACCCGGATCTTTTGATGATCGCCGGGGGCGCCTGAAGTTTTTGTTGCCCAAACACCCGGGATGCGGGCATGGAGTATATCCGAAGCATTATTAATATTCTGTTTTTCAATAAGTTCTGCTCCGATCGACGAGATCTCACGGCCATAGTCCATGTTCCCGAAAAACTTTCGCTGGGCTGTGATCTGTACTTCATGGATCACCGAGTGTTCGGTTTCCAGGAAAACATTGATTGAAAGATCATTCCCGGGGTTCAGGTGAATGTTTTTCTGCTTATAGCCAATGTAACTAAAAACCAGGTAACCCTTTATATCAGGGATGCGCAACTCGTACTCTCCATTCTGATCGGAAACCGTCCCCAACAAGTGATCTTTCAGGTAAATATTCACCCCGATCAGGGCTTCATGGGTGAGGCTGTCGCGGACAACTCCCCGGACAGTTCTTTGATCATCCTGCTGAGCCTGTGCCATGGAGAAAAGCAGGCAGCCAATGAGCAGGACAAGGAAATGGTATGGTACTTTCATAGCAGGGATCAGGTAAAGTCATCCATAAAATTACTACTTCACCAGGAATAACCCCTAAAAAAGTATGCGCAGAAAATATTCTGAAAGCTTAGAGGCTCAGATTCCGTATACGATTCATGGCCTCCAGCACATTTTCCCTGGAAGCGAAAGCCGAGAAGCGGAAATATCCTTCACCTGAAGGTCCGAACCCTGAGCCGGGAGTTCCTACCACATGGGCTTCATCAAGAATCTTATCGAAAAGGTCCCACGATTTCATACCAGTTCCGGAATTAATCCATACATAAGGGGCGTTGATCCCTCCGAAAACTTCGAATCCCAGCTCGGTAAAACTTTCACGCATGATCCGGGCATTTTCCATATAGTATTCAATGATCTCGCGCGTCTCTTTTCTGCCTTCGGGGGTATAGATAGCTGCAGCAGCCTTCTGGACCGGGTAGGAAACCTGGTTGAACTTGGTAGTCTGGCGGCGATACCAGAGGGCATGAACCGAATACGCCTTTCCCTCGCTGGTATACCCCATCAGTTCTTTTGGGACAACTGTAAATGCACAACGTGTACCCGTAAATCCGGCTGTTTTAGAGAAACTACGGAATTCAATGGCTACTTTCCTGGCTCCTTCTATTTCATAGATGCTGTGAGGGACGTCTTTCTCTGAAATGAAAGCCTCATAGGCGGCATCGAACAGGATGATCGCCTTATTTTTGAGGGCATATTCCACCCATTTTTTCAATTCATCCTTTGAGGCAGTTGTTCCTGTTGGATTGTTTGGATAGCACAGGAAGATGATATCCACTTTCCCGGTGGGAATCTCCGGCATGAACTGGTTGGTGGCAGTGCAGGGCATGTACCGGATGCCCTGGTAAAATCCGTTATCCTGAATGTTTCCGGTCCTTCCACCCATCACCGTGCTGTCAACATAAACAGGATATGCGGGATCCTGAATGGCCACCTTGTTATCGGGTCCGAAGATCTCCAGGATATTCCCGGAATCGCATTTCGAACCGTCAGAAATAAATATTTCATCACTATGCAGATTAACCCCGCGGGTCTGATAATCATGCTCAACAATGGCGTTACGAAGGAAGTCGTATCCCTGCTCAGGTCCATATCCCCTGAAGCTTTCCGTCTTTGACATTTCATCTACTCCTTCATGGAAAGCTTTGATTACTGAGGGAACAAGGGGCTTAATCACATCCCCGATACCCATACGGATAATTTTGGCTTCGGGATGATTCTTCTGGTATGCTGCAACACGTCTTCCGATCTCCGGGAAAAGATAGCCTGCCTGTAACTTTAAATAGTTTTCGTTAATCTGCGCCATTTTCTTAATTTTGCCGCAAATATAAAGAACATTACGATCAGAGGAAAACAATGAATTACATTTATTCGGAAGTAAGCAGCAAGAAGGATTTTTTTGGAAAAACGGATCCCTTATACCTGGCACATGCCTATGGTACTCCTCAATATGTATACAATGAGAATATTTTAAGAAAGCGATGCCGCGATCTGAAGGGACTGATCGATTACGAGAAGTTTGTAGTAAACTATTCTCCCAAAGCAAACAGCAACCTTGAGATTTTAAAGATTGTGAAGGACGAGGGTCTGCGGGTGGATGCCATGTCTCCGGGAGAGATTTTTGTTAACCTGATGGCAGGGTTTGAGCCCAGGGAGATCTTCTACATTAGCAATAATGTCAGCGAAGATGAATTTAGGTATGCCATTCACGCCGGAGTGAAGGTTTCGGTGGATTCGGTCTCGCAGCTTGAAATGTACGGGAGACTTAACCCGGGGGGTGAGGTTGCCATCCGGCTAAATCCGGGAGGAACCGGAGCCGGGCATCACAAGAATGTCGTTACAGCAGGGAAGAAAACCAAATTCGGCATAGAAATACAGTTTCTGCCCCAGGTGAGAAGAATTTTGAAGGAGTATCAGCTGAAATTAATCGGGATAAATCAGCATATCGGTTCACTCTTTATGACCGGTGAAGCCTACATTGAGAGTGCTGAGAAGTTATTGGAGGTAGCACGGGAATTTGATGACATGGAATTCATTGATATGGGGGGTGGTTTTGGAATTCCGTATAAAAAACAGGCAAATGAGCCACGTCTTGATCTCAGGGATCTTGGGGGCAGGCTCACAGAGACCATTCAAAGCTGGGTGAAAGATTACGGCAAGGCCATTGAATTTAAAATCGAACCCGGCCGATACATCGCCGCGGAGTGCGGAATAGTCCTTGGTCAGGTGAACACGGTAAAAATGAATTATGATATTAAATATATAGGTACTGATATCGGCTTTAATGTGCTGGTCCGACCTGTGATGTATAATTCACATCATGATATTGAGATCTACCGGGAGAGCGATGTGCCTTCACTGAAAGAGGAGGAGGTCAGGATTGTTGGGAATATTTGTGAGACAGGCGACATCATTGCCAAAGACCGGAAGCTTCCGGAAATTTTCGAAAAGGATATTATCGGAGTGCTGGACAGCGGTGCTTATGGGTTTGTGATGAGCTCGAATTACAATAACCGCTTGCGCCCGGCCGAAGTGTTGATCCAGTTGGACGGACAGCCCCGCCTGATCAGAAGGAGGGATACCCTGGAGGATCTGGCCAGAAACTTTGTTTAGTTGTTTATTGGTTTACTGCAGATTGTTTCCTCCATGCAATGACTAAACACCTAAACACCTAAACACTAAAGGAATGGAAAAGAACAGTTTTGTGAAATCCCACGGATTGGGGAATGAGTACATCGTATTTGACAGTGAGAACATCGATTTTACCCTCAGTAAACAGGCCATTATCCGCTTATGCAACATCCATTTCGGAATCGGGTCCGACGGTGTGTTGATGAAAGTACCTTCAGATAAGGCAGATTTTGGTTTCCGGGTATACAATCCCGATGGTTCAGAAGCTGAAAAAAGCGGCAATGGTCTTCGGATTTTCTGCAAGTTTATCCTTGACTACGGCTATACCGATAAGCGGGAATTTTCTGTTGAAACCCTGACAGATGTAGTTTATGCGAAAATTGATGAGGTGGAAAACGGGAAAGCCAGGATGATTACTGTGGATATGGGTAAGGCGATTTTTGCCAGCCGGCAGATACCTGTAGACAGTGATGAGCCGGAATTTATTGCTCAAAAAATCCAGGCCGGGGACAAGGAATTTGAAGTCAATTGTGTTTCCGTTGGAAATCCTCACTGTGTTGTTATCAAAGATAAACTGGATGAGGAAGAGATCCGCAAATACGGGCCCCTCCTGGAAAATCATCCCTTGTTCCCCAACCGGATAAACGTGCAGTTTGCACAGCCAATTTCGGACCATGAGGCCCGAATATTGATCTGGGAGCGAGGCGCTGGCTATACCCTGGCTTCCGGGACTTCTTCCTGTGGTGCCTCAAGTGCCTTGATCAAACGCGGATTAGTCAAGGGGGATCTTACAGTGTATATGCAGGGAGGTACCTTAAAGATCACTATTGATGAAGACTGGAATATCAGGATGACCGGAGAGGTGCGCCAGGTTGCCGAGGGGGTACTAAGTCCGGAAATGATCGAAGACCTGGAAAAGCCATTTTTGGGTTAACTTCGTAACAGATCATTCACCTAAGCATTCACACTATGCGTATTGGTTTTGATGCAAAACGGGTATTTCTGAACCGGAGCGGGCTGGGGAATTACAGTCGCGACATCATTCGATCCCTGGTGAAGACCTATCCGGAGAATGAATACCTCCTGTATACTCCCAGGCGCTCCGATGAACTTTGGGATACCGGGCGCGATGGGGGAAGCATTATCAGCCCGCCGGCTTCCTGGGGAAAATTACGACAGGCCTGGTGGCGAAGCTCAGGGATAAGCCGCCGTCTTCAAAAAGATGGATTAACATTGTTTCACGGATTGAGCAATGAAATACCCAGGCATATTGAACGATCAGGCATTAAGAGCGTTGTAACCATTCACGATTTGATCTTTCTGCGTTACCCGGAATGGTATGCCCCAATTGACCGTAAAATCTATACAAAGAAATTCCGGCATGCGGCAGAGCGTGCTGATCGGGTGATTGCCATAAGCCAGCAGACAAAAGCCGATCTCCTCGAGTTTTTTCATATTCCGGAAGAAAAGATATCGGTAATCTATCAGGGCTGTTACCAGGGGTTTTATGCTGAGGCCACCTCCGGGGAGAAAGAGGATGCACGCAGAAAATGGGATTTACCTGAGGAGTACCTGCTGTATGTGGGGACGGTAGAAAAGCGCAAAAACTTAATGAGCCTGCTCAGGGCTATGAATATACATGGTCTGACTATTCCCCTGGTAGTGGTAGGCAGGCCCACATCCTATATACAGGAGGTTCAGAATTTTATTGACTCATCAGGGATGAAAAACATTCACTTTTTAAAGGAAGTGGCAGTCAGCGATCTTCCTGCGATTTACCAGTTGGCCAAAATATTTGTTTATCCTTCCGTATTCGAAGGATTTGGGATCCCGGTTTTGGAGGCTCTCTTGTCGGGAATCCCCGTTATTACCTCCAAAGGAGGTTGCTTCTCAGAGGTAGGGGGTGAGCATTCGATTTATATTGATCCTGCAAATCCGGAGGAGCTGGGATCTGCCTTGAAAGCTCTACTGGAGGATTCAGACAGGCAAAAGTTTATGGCGGATGCCGGGAAGGCATATGCAAAACGCTTTGACAACGATACCATTGCAACAGAGCTGATGGAGTTGTATAAAAAATTGCTGGATGAAAAATGACCTGAATAAAGCGGTTGAAGTTCTAAGGGAGGGAGGAGTTATCCTTTACCCCACAGACACTATCTGGGGCATTGGCTGCGATGCCACCAATGCCAGGGCAGTGGAGCGCCTGTATCAAATCAAACAACGTTCCGATAGAAAATCCATGCTGGTCCTGCTCGACAGCGAGATGCGCTTGCATCAATACCTGAAGGAAGTACCGGAAGTAGCCTGGGAACTCCTCGAAGTTGCGGATAAGCCCCTGACCATCATTTATCCCGGGGCCAGGAATCTTGCAACAAACCTGATTGCTGAAAATGGCAGTATCGGGATACGCCTCCCCAAAGATGATTTTTGTATTCGGCTGATCGGGGCGCTTCGTAAACCCATTGTATCTACCTCCGCCAATCTGAGTGGGCAGCCTGCGCCCTCAGTTTTTGCGGAAATCGCTGATGAGATCAAGGAGGCTGTGGACTATGTCGTGCAGTGGAGGCAACATGATTTAAATCCGGGAGAAGCCTCCTCCATCCTTGAACTGGGATTGGGGGGTCAAATTCGGATATTACGAAAATAGCCTGAGGAGAAGTCTAATTTATCAGGCCGGCACTTTTCATACTGTTAATAATCTCCTCCACAGATTTACTGGAATTTGGAAGGATATCCGGAGGGCACATGCCAACCTTTTCAGCGACCTGATATCTCCGGCAACGGTTTCTTCCGGCTTCTCCTGCTTCGCAGTATAATTTCAAATAAGTTTCGGTGAATTCAGTCCCTTTTAATATTCCATTGAAGATGGGGCATTTTGGTGTTTTCGGGCAGATTTTTGCATCCATTTCACGAGTATTTCTTGGTCATTAAGTAAAGTTAATCTAATTGATATTTTTTTAAAATAAAATATGAACAATGTTATTGCGCAAACAATTCCGAAATCGTTTGCATTTGCTTTCAGACAAAGGATTGAGCATTTTTTCTCATCAAAAAATAGTGACCGGTTCATCATTTTCTCTAAATCCTGAGCTGTTTCCCTGTTTTTCTGGCTAAGGAGGGAATAAAAGCTTTTATCGAGGCGAAAATTTGAATTGAAAAGAGGAATAATACGGGAGTGATGATATTATTTTCATCCAAAATCACATTTTTCCGCAAACGTTTGAAATGGGGTTTTGCGGGCTATATACCTCGTTATTTGATAAAATAAGGTTTAGGACTATGCTGTGGAATTGGTGAACGGATTGTACATTCGATCAAGAAATAATTGAACAGAAAAAATGGTAAAGAATAAACCTACCCTTACAGGCTCACAAATCTGGAGTATGAGTCTCGGATTCCTGGGCATCCAATTTGGATTTGCATTACAGAATGCCAATGCCAGTTTCATCCTGCAAAAATTTGGTGCCGATATTGAGCACTTAAGCTGGTTTTGGCTGGCTGCTCCTCTGACCGGTATGATCGTTCAACCCATTATAGGACATTATAGTGACAAAACCTGGGGACGCTTAGGGAGGAGAAGACCTTATTTTCTATTTGGGGCCATATTTGCGTCAATCGCTCTGGCTTTAATGCCCAATGCCGGACTATTTGCGCTGGCAATTCCCCCAATGTTTATCGGAGCTGGATTTTTAATGATCATGGATGCATCAATCAATGTTTCCATGGAGCCATTTCGTGCTCTCGTAGGTGATTTATTACCCTCTGAACAGCGGACATACGGATATTCTGTTCAATCGGTTTTAATTGGAATTGGTGCTGTTGTCGGGTCGGGTCTGCCTTATGCAATGGCCAACTGGTTTGGAATTGATTCGACCTCGACCAAGGCTAGTCCGGTTCCTGACAATGTCATATTTTCATTCTATGTTGGCGCGATAATTCTTATCGTAACCATTCTTTGGACAGTAATCAGAACGAAAGAATACTCACCGGAAGAAATGAAATCCTATCAGGAAGAGGAGGAGGTTAAAGAGCCTCATACGGCTGGTTTGGTACAAATATTTAAGGATTTTGGGAATATGCCCAAAACGATGCGTCAGCTCGGGCTGGTACAGTTTTTCTCATGGTTTGCCTTGTTTTCAATGTGGGTATTTACAACGCCTGCAATTGCAAATCATATATATGGTCTCCCTGTGGAGGATACCGCCAGTGACCGCTATAATGATGCAGGGGCATGGGTAGGGATATTATTCATGATCTATAATGGAGTAGCGGCCATATATGCCTTGATTCTGCCGAAGCTTGCCCATCTGACATCCCGAAAAATCGCGCATTCATTCTCACTCGCACTTGGTGGTCTGGGTATGGTTTCGATGTATTTCATGCATAATCAGTACCTGCTTATTCTATCGATGGTGGGAGTGGGGATTGCTTGGGCAAGTATTCTTGCCATGCCGTATGCTATTCTGGCTGGATCGGTGCCTGTAAAAAAAATGGGGATCTATATGGGGATCTTCAATTTCTTCATTGTATTTCCTCAGATAATAAATGGGATCTTTGGAGGTCCTATGGTTAAATCATTCTACGACTCAAAGGCAATCTATGCTTTGGTGATGGCAGGAATAAGCCTGTTTATCGCAGCGATAGTAATTCATTTTGTAACGGATAAAGATGATGTCAGGAGTGAACTTTAAAGCCTGTATTTTCGATCTCGATGGTGTAATTGTTGATACAGCCAGGTATCATTACCTGGCATGGCGCCGGCTGGCCCATGAACTGGGTTTCGATTTCTCCCTGGAGCAAAACGAACGATTGAAGGGTGTTAGTCGGATGAGGTCATTGGAAATCCTTCTGGAAGTGGGAGGGAAGACTTTATCCCAGACTGAAATGGAAGTGGCGGCTGCCAGAAAAAATGCATGGTATGTAGATTATATCAGCAGGCTTCAACCAGAGGAAATCCTTCCGGGGGTTGAAAAATTTCTGAATGAGCTTAAAGAACAAGGGATAAAAACCGCTATTGGCTCAGCAAGCAAGAATGCCGGATTGATCCTTCGGAGACTGAACCTGATGGATCGATTTGAGACCATTGTGGATGGGCATAAAGTCACAAAAGCAAAACCCGATCCGGAAATTTTCCTGACTGCCGCCCGCGAGTTGGGGGTGAAGGTCTCCGAATCCATTGTTTTTGAAGATGCACAGGCAGGTGTTGAGGCAGCACATAACGGGAAAATGCTTTGTATAGGTGTTGGTGATCCGGATATGCTGGAGCAGGCGGACATCATCATCAACGGTTTTGAGCAACTGACGTGGGAACGGGTAAAAACCTGGTTATCACGCTAGCCGATCCGGAGAAGAGAACCTTTGAGACAATCGGCATTGATTAAAATCAATAAAAGATAAGACACAGAGTAAACTATGAATAAGTACCTGAAAATAGATCCCTGGTGTATCATTGAAGATACCTTCTCGCGAGAAAACCATCCGGCTTCCGAAAGTATCTTCAGCTTGGGGAACGGGAGGTTTGGACAGCGGGCTAATTTTGAGGAAAGCTACAGTGGGGAAAGCCTGCAGGGAAATTATATTGCCGGTGTTTACTATCCTGATAAAACACGGGTAGGATGGTGGAAAAATGGCTACCCGGAATATTTTGCAAAGATCCTCAACGCACCGAACTGGATCGGTATCGAAATTCAGGTTGGAGGGGAGCTTGTCGACCTGGCAAAAGCAAAGGTTCTGTCATTTCGGCGCACTCTCAACATGAAGGAAGGTATCCTCTACCGCGAATATCATATTGAGCTGGCATCGGGAAAGCAGCTGAAAGCCAATATTACCCGATTTCTGAGCATGAAGGATCCGGAATTGGGTATCATTCGGTATTCATTGGTTCCTGTGAATTTTTCCGGACGGATCGGGATCATTTCCTCCCTTGATGCAGGGATTAAGAATGCAGATGCCAACTACGATGAGTATTTCTGGGATGAGGTGGCGAAAAATTTTAAAGATGACTGTGGTTATATCACTTCCAGAACCCGCAAGACAGAATTTGATGTCTGCCTTGGAATTACCACCCGAATCCTGAATGGGGAAGAGGTTGTTTCCATTTCTCCAACAATTGAGCAGCGTGAAAAATATCTGGCTTTCCATTATACACCTGAAGTTTCGAAAGGCGGAGCCATTACGATTCTCAAATATGCAGCCGTGCAGTCATCGCTCTACCATAAGAAGGAAGACCTGATGGATCAGGCGGAATTAAGCCTGAAAAAGGCTGCTGAAAAGGGATTTGAAAACCTTCTCCGTGAGCACAAAGAGCGCTGGGAAGAAAAGTGGAAGACAAGTGACATCCTTATCGAAGGAGATGATGAAGCACAACAGGGAATCCGGTTTAATATCTTTCAGTTAAACCAAACCTATACGGGAGACGACGAGCGGCTTAACATTGGTCCAAAAGGTTTTACCGGCGAGAAGTACGGGGGTGTCACCTATTGGGACACTGAGGCATATTGCCTGCCCTTCTTCTTATGTACTGCACCCTCTTATGTTGCACGAAACCTGGTTTTCTACAGGTATAAACAATTGGGCAAAGCCATTGAGAATGGTGAAAAACTCGGGTTTACTGAAGGCGCTGCCCTTTACCCTATGGTTACCATCAATGGAGAGGAATGCCACAACGAGTGGGAAATTACCTTTGAGGAGATCCACCGGAACGGTGCCATTGCCCATGCCATTTACAATTACGTAAGGCATACCGGAGATAAACGCTACCTGATCGATTACGGATTGGAGGTGCTGATCGCTATTTCCCGTTTCTGGAGGCAGCGGGTGAACTTCTCGGAATCCAGAAAGAAATGGGTAATGCTGGGAGTTACAGGGCCTAATGAATATGAAAATAATGTCAATAACAACTGGTATACCAATACTATTGCCAGCTGGACCTTAAGCTATACAATACAGCTTATAGCTGAAATTAAGAATATGGATGAGGAGAAGTATAAAATCCTTGTATCCAAAGTCAGGTTTAATGAACAGGAAGAAATTCCTGCCTGGGAAGATATCATTGAAAACATGTATTACCCCATTGATAAGGAAAGCGGGATCTTCCTCCAGCAGGATGGCTACCTGGATAAAGAGCAGATAACTACCGACCAGCTTGATCCTGCTCAACAACCGATAAACCAACACTGGTCGTGGGATAGAATTTTACGCTCGTGCTTTATTAAACAGGCCGATGTGTTACAGGGGATTTATCTTTTTGAAGACCATTATGATACGGAAACCATCCGCAAGAATTTCGAATTTTATGAATCGCGCACCGTTCACGAGTCTTCCCTTTCTCCCTGCGTACACTCCATTCTGGCTGCCCGGCTTTCGGACATGGAGATGGCTTACAAGCTTTATTTGAGAACCTCACGCCTCGATCTGGATGATTACAACAATGAGGTTGATGAGGGGCTTCACATCACCAGCATGGCAGGCACCTGGATGTCTGTTATCGAAGGATTTGCCGGTAAGAGGGTGCGGAATGGCAGGCTTGTGTTGAATCCACAGATCCCGGAACAATGGGAATCCTACTCTTTTAAGATCCTGTTTCGCGGAAGCCGCTTGAAGGTGAAGGTTACCCCAAAGAATCTTTATCTGGTGAACGAATCGAATATCTCCGCCGCCCTGATAGTACTTGATGAGTCCATCCAACTCAACGGACAGGAGGAAAAAGTAATGAAAATGAAAAAATAACCACATAAATCACCCTATGAAAGAAACAAGAATTCTAACTACTAAAAATGATAGACATATGAAAAAAGTCTCGCCTGGCAAATTAGTTGCTCTGCTTCTGTTTGCCTTTCTTCAGACAGTTGCTTTTACGCAGGGGAAGGAGATTACCGGAAATGTCACAGATATCGAAGGTAATACATTACCAGGGGTAAGCATACAAATAAAGGGTACTACACAGGGTACCATCACCGATTTTGATGGTAACTATGTGATTATTGTTCCCGGGAATGCCACGTTGGCATACAGTTTTGTAGGTTTTTTGTCACAGGAATTTCCTGTTGGCGACCAGACAACCATCAATGTGATACTTAAAGAAGATATTATGGAACTCGATGAGATTGTTGTGGTCGGATATGGAACTACAAAAAAAAGTGACCTGACCGGTGCAATGTCTTCATTAGGAGAAGAGGATTTCAATGCAGGATCCGGCGGGAGCCCTGAGCAGATGATTCAGGGACGTGTTGCCGGTGTTGAAATTACGTCAAATAACGGGGAGCCCGGTGCCGGAGCCAGCATTACCGTCAGGGGTGCCAGCACATTCCGTTCGGGTGCTCAGCCTCTCTATGTTATCGACGGAATACCCATGGATATGCAGAACGTTTCTCCGGATGGTCCTTCACAGGGAGGAATTGGCTCAACCGCAACCAATCCGCTCAGTTTTCTTAACCCGGATGATATCGAGAGCATCGACATCCTCAAAGATGCCTCAGCAGCAGCCATTTACGGCTCAAGGGGTGCCAACGGGGTCATCATCGTAACGACCAAAAAAGGGAAAGAAGGTACTACGGCGATCAACTATTCTTTCGAGGGAAGTATGAGTCAGCTCCCCAAAAAGCTTGATGTACTTACAGCGGATGAATGGCGCACAATACGTACTGACACGCTCGGCATGACAGAATATGATTATGGTGCATCTACTGACTGGCAGGATCAGGTATTCCGGACCGCTTGGGGAACCTCGCATAACCTGGCTCTTTCAGGGGGAAATTCCAGTACCAACTACAGGACTTCCTTCGGGTATCTTGACCAGGAAGGAATTATTACAAATTCAGACCGCAAGAAATACAGTGCCCGCTTAAGTCTTTCTCAGAAAGGGTTAAATGAAAGGCTTAATGTTGAAAGTAACCTGATGATGGCTTCTGAGATATTTAACCGCCCTGCCGTGGGTGCTGCTGGATATGAGGGAGACCTTCTGCTGAACGCCCTGAAGGCTAATCCAACCTGGCCTACCGAAGATGCCTATGGCTATCCTTTCCAGACCGGAGCAGCCAACGAAAGGGTTCCTACCGCTATGCTGGCTTATCATAAGGATAAAACAAGAACTACCTACCTGATGGGAGGCCTCGCAGCTACCCTGGAAATTACAGATGGGCTGTTCTATAAGGCCAGCCTGGGCATGAATTATGCAAATGCCAACCGCTTCATTGATATCAGCCAGAAGCTTGATTATGCTTCAGGAACCAAAGGGGTAGGAGAAATCAATAATAAGGAAGTATGGAATTATGTTACGGAACATACTTTAAGTTACAGCAAATCTTTTGGTGCGAGCAAGGTGGACCTGTTAGCCGGTTATTCCTATCAGGACTTCCAGTTAAGAGGTAACGGAACTACAGGAGGTGGATATGCTACGGATGGTATTTTGTATACCAACAGATTGCAGGCTGGATTAAGTTCATACTCTTCAATCGATTCCTGGGCTGACACCTATAAAATGCAATCCTTTTTTGGCCGCGCGAATTACAATTATGCTGAAAAGTATCTGTTAACCTTTACACTTCGTGCGGATGGTTCCTCTAAATTCGGCGAGAACAATAAATATGGATATTTCCCTTCTGCAGCACTAGCCTGGAGAATCTCCCAGGAGGAATTCATTAAAAGCATCGATGTGATCAGCAACCTGAAACTAAGAGCAGGATGGGGTCAGACCGGAAATGCTGAGATTGGAACCAAGAACTCCAGGTACCTGTATGCCATCGATGATGGCAGCCGTGCTATAATCGGGGGTCAGCAAATTGCGGGATTCAAAATTTCGCGCACTCCTAACCCGGATATTTCATGGGAAACCACAACTTCTGCAAACCTTGGTCTGGACTTCGGTTTTTTTGAAGGCAAGATTTCGGGATCAGTGGATGTATTCCGCAAGACCACAACGGATATTTTATTAGCTATCCCGGCACCTGCAGGATCTCCGACAGCCACGGTTGTCCGGAATATCGATTCCTGTTCAATAGTTAATGATGGATTGGAGATTAACCTCATGCTCTATCCGGTCACTGTCGGAGATTTCAATTGGAATATTAATGCCAATGCCACTTTCCTGAGCAATATTGTCAATGACCTTCCTGCCGAATATCCAACAGGCCGTGCAGCAGGACAGGGACTTACCGATGCTTATGTACAGTTGATCACCAGTGGTCAGCCCATGAACGTTTTCTACGGACTGCAGGTGGATTCTATTTCTCCTGAGGGAGATATTTTCTATCTTCAGACAGAACCCAACGAGTTTGGCAGAACAAGAGATTCGTTAACTTACCTCGGCAATCCTCAACCCAAATTTACCTGGAGTATTACAAACACTTTTACGTATCAGAACTTTGATCTGAGTTTCTTTATCCAGGGTAAACACGGGAATAAGATCTTCAACAATACCGCCCTGCTTTTGGACAAAACAAATGTAGAGCTGAGTCAGAATGCACTTTCGGCATTTGTCTATGACGAAATCAATTATGATTTGACAACTGAAGTTTCAGATCGTTATATTGAAGATGGATCTTATGTCAGACTTAGTAATGCTACACTCGGGTATACTGTCAATTTTGATAATGTGGCGTGGATCAGCAGACTGCGAATCTACGTTTCAGGATCAAACCTGTTACTCTTCACGAACTATTCAGGATTCGATCCGGATGTAAACAGCAATCAGGATAAGGACGGAATACGGTCACTGGGTGTCGATATTTCAAGCTATCCGAAAGCCAGGACCATCATGGCTGGTGTTAATGTTACTTTTTAACCCGATAAAAGAAGTGAAAATGAAGCATAAACTTATTATACAATTACTGGGAATGATCCTCATCCTGGGGCTATTCGTTCCCTCCTGTTCTCTGGAGGAAGAAATTCTGGATGAACTGACTGAAGAGGTTGTTACCTCTGATCCTGCCTTGCTACCCAACCTGCTTGCCCCTCCGCTTGGGCAGCTGCGCGGACTTTGGCTGCGTGAGAATGTTTGGGGTTTGCAGGAAACCACTTCCGACGAATGTATGTTCCCCACACGCGGTACAGACTGGCGTGATAATGGTGTTTGGGAGCAGAATTACTTTCACACCTGGAGACCTAACCAGCGCGATGTTAATGCAACCTGGGATGCCCTGAATACTGGAATTTCCAGTGCCAACACAGCGCTTTTTAATTTGGGAGAAGAGTCGGCAGATGATGGCGAATTCCTATGGGTTTACCGGGCACAAGCCAAATTCCTTCGTGCATTTTATGAATACATGTTATTGGATCTTTATGGCACCTATCCCGTCAGGGATCCTTTCAACCTGGATTTCTCCATAGCTCCTGATATTATGAATCGTACCGAGGGATTCTACCGATTGGTCAGCCTGATGAAGCAGATCCTGCCCGACATGAAACTCAGAGAAGCCGATGCAGAAACACCTGATTACAAAATTGGCAAGTATGGCGAGCCTACACGCGATGCCGGCTTGATGATGCTGGCAAAGTTATACCTTAACAAAGAGGTATATACCGGTATCTCCGGTTGGGATTCCTGTATGATCTATCTGGATGAACTGATAGAAAGCGGAAACTACGGCCTGGCACAGGATTATTATGCAATGTTCGACGTGGATAATAATACGCGCTACAAGCAGGCTGACGATGAAGCCATTTTTGTTGCTGTGCTGGATGATGGGGATAACTATGGCCTGGATAACCGCGTAGTTTGGGTTCAGCCACACTTTCATTATAACCAGACTTTCGGAGGTACGCGGACAGCAGCCGATACCTGGAATGGCGGTTGCGTGACCGAGGACTACCTGAATGATGTATGGGTAAACGGAACGGATACCTCCTGGGGAGGTGATGTACGTTGGAGGGATGATCGCCATTATGATGCCATGGGAGTTTATGTAGGCTTTAACTACGGGCAGCAGTATGATGCGATTTCCGGCGATTCTCTTTTTGATCGTTCAGGAAATCCACTGTATTTCACATTTGAGTGTCCTTTTGAAGATGCTACCGAGTATAATGGTGTCCGGGCGCTTAAATATCCTCCCAGAGAGGATCCGGTCAATGTTCAACGGACACCAAATGATTTCATTATCTGGCGCTATGCAGATGCCCTGCTGATGAAGGCCGAATGTCTGGTTAGAAAAGGAAACGCAGCTGATGCCCTGACCATTGTTAATGACATTCGTTCGATCCGTAATGCTCCGGAACTTGGAAGTCTGGAATTAATGGACATTCTGGATGAAAGAGGTCGTGAGCTATACTGGGAAGGCCATCGCCGCCAGGATCAGATCCGCTTCGGGACTTTCCTGGATCCAAAGTCTAATAAACCTGAAGCATCTCCGGAAACGGCAAAATTGTTGCCCATTCCACAGGATGCTATTGACGGCATGCCGGGTGGTGTACTCGTACAAAACCCCGGTTATTAAACCGATAGCTTAGTTTAATTAAAATCAACCTCAGAAAAGAGCGGAATCAGGATCCTGATTCCGCTCCTTTTCAACTTCCGGAAACAGACTGATCTTCCGGATTCTTCAAACCATTACCACGGATAAAACATGAAAAACTCCCTGATAATACTTTGTACCTTTCTGCTTTTCAGCTGGAACAGTTTTGCAGGAACTGACGAACCCCGGGTAAAAGTTGAACCACCCTGCTGGTGGACCGGTTTGGGAACCGATACGCTCCAGCTCATCGTTTATGGTGATGACATTGCTTCTGCAGAAGTGAGCCTGAAATCGGATCAGATGACCATCATGGAAGTGCATAAGGCTGAAAATCCCGACTACCTGTTCCTCGATCTTAAAATTTTCCCCGGGGCCAAAGCCGGTAAGTATCCCCTGATTTTTAAAAAGGGGAGGGAAAGAATACAGGTAGATTACGAACTTCTGATCCGTGCAAACCAGACAGATCTTTACCAGGGCTTAAACAGCAGCGATGCCATCTACCTCCTGATGCCCGACCGCTTTGCCAATGGCAGTCCTGCTAATGATAATCAGGAAGGAATGCTTGAAAATGCAAACCGGGAGAATCCAAACGGAAGACATGGAGGGGATATTGAAGGCATCCGTCAGCACCTGGGTTACATGGCAGATATGGGATTTACAGCCTTGTGGATCAATCCTGTAATCGAGAATAACCGCCCTGCCTATTCCTATCACGGCTATGGCATTACCGATTTCTACCAGACCGATAGCCGGTATGGCACCAATGAAGAGTATCGTCAGTTGGCACAGGAAGCGCATGATAAGGGGCTCAAGCTGATCATGGACATGGTTTTTAATCATTGCGATACCACACAGTATACGGTAGCCGACCCACCCTTCGCAGATTGGGTGAACCAGTGGGAAACCTTCACACGATCCAATTTCAGGGGAGAGGTAAAAGCCGATCCCTACGCAGCAAATTCGGACATCACCCGCATGAGCCGGGGCTGGTTCGATACCTTCATGGCCGACCTGAACCAGGACAATCCTTTCCTGATGACCTACCTCATTCAAAATTCGATCTGGTGGATCGAGTACCTGGGTCTTGACGCAATCCGGATGGACACCTATGCTTACCCGGAAAAAGGTGGCATGGCCAAATGGGCAGCGACCATTAAGAGACTATACCCCAACTTCACCATCCTCGGTGAAGTCTGGCTACAGAAAACAGCCCATACAGCATACTGGCAGGCCAGGGAGGATAATTTCGACGGCTACAATTCACATATCCCTGTCGTCACTGATTTCCCTTTGCATTACGCCGTTTACCAGGGACTGAATGAAAATGAAGGCTGGACGGAAGGCCTGCGCCGCATGTATTATGTGCTATCTGAAGATTTTCTGTACGATGATCCGATGAACCTGGTAGTCTTTCCCGACAACCACGATGTCAGCCGCTACTATACCCTGGTGAAGGAGAATCTGGATCATTATAAACTGGGTCTGGCCTTTCTGCTTACTGTTCCCCGCATACCACAGATCTATTACGGCACTGAGATCCTGATGACCGGTGAGGAACATACCGGACATGGTTATATCCGCCAGGATTTCCCGGGGGGCTGGGAAGGAGATACGATAAATGCCTTTACCGGAGAAGGGCTTGCAGCGGATCAGTTGGAAGCCCAGGCATACCTGAAGAAACTGCTCAACTGGAGAAGGACAAATCCGGTAGTTCAGCAGGGCCAGTTCAGACATTTTATACCTGAGAATAATACCTATGTGTATTTCCGTTACACCGACACAGGCTCCTTGATGGTTATTCTAAATGCTTCGGATAAGTTACAGACCCTGCAGATGGAACGTTTCCGCGAAGGGTGGGGAGGCTATTCGGAGGGTAAAGATATTCTGACAGGAAAAACCCACACGCTGACCACGGAACTTACCGTTCCGGCGAAAACCCCGCTGATACTTGAACTAAAGAAATAAAACCAGATGAAAAAAGCAATTCTGCTCATATCCATCGTGACAATATTCCTGGGATGCCGGGAAGAGGCAAAAAAGAGTCTTCTGCCCGGGAATGAGATCTGCGGTCTGGCAAGCCCGGTGAATTTTACCGGTGATACCATTACTTTTTATGTCGGAGATTACCTTACTGATCCAAACCTGCTAAAAAAAATAAGATTTCCGGAAGGGGTTACCAGCACAAAGATGGATCAGAAAGGAGTGTACCAACTGATTAAATCTGAGGAGCTTAAAGCCCTCTCTGCCATTCAGCTGACTACTCCGGAGCATAGCTATGATATTCTTGTTAAGAACTTCAGGCAGGAAAAAGTATATATCCACCTTCCTGATAAAAGTTATGACGAGGTAAAAGTCAGGGGAAACCTGAACTTCTGGAATGCACGTATGTCTACCATGCATAAGACCGATACGGGCTGGACCGAGGAATTCCAGTTATCGCCGGGCGAGTACCAGTACCTGGTGGTGATTGACGGGAAGGAACAGCGTGACCCCACCAACAGTAAAGCTGTCGATAACAACATGGGAGGATTCAACTCTCTTCTTCAGGTAGGCAATTTCAAACAGGAGAACCTGCCTTTTATTTCTTCAGTGTCCGCTCAGGGAGAGACACTGAATTTTGAGAGCTCCATGAAACTGGATGAGGTCTTTGCCTTTTGGCAGAACAAAAAGATTGAAACTAAAGTCAAAACCAATGTCATTCAGCTGGAGATACCTGCTGAGGCAAAACAGTTGGGACGTTCCTTTATCAGAGTGTCAGGCTATAATCAGGCAGGGGTCTCCAATGACCTGCTGATTCCTCTGGAGAAAGGGGAGGTGGTAATGGATCCAGCTCTGCTTACCCGCAACGACCGGCATACCATGATGATGTATTTCATGATGGTAGACCGTTTTAGGGATGGCAATCCGGAAAACAACGATCCGGTTGACGATCCGGCGATTCTTCCAAAGGCCAACTTTTATGGTGGCGACCTGGCCGGGGTACTGGATGAGGTCCGCTCAGGATATTTCAGGGAACTGGGAGTGAACACCATCTGGCTGTCGCCCATTGTTCGCAACCCGGATGGTGCCTACGGGCAATTTCAGGATCCCAATACCAGGTTTTCCGGTTACCACGGTTACTGGCCTGTCTCGTGTACAAAAATAGATCGCCGTTTCGGAACCGGCGATGAATTAAAAGAAATTGTTTCTGCAGCTCATGGCGAAAATATGAATGTCCTGGTAGATTATGTGGCCAATCATGTGCACGAATTAAACCCGGTTTACCAACAGCATCCCGAATGGGCCACATCCCTGTACCTTCCGGACAGCAGTCTTAATACAGAAAAATGGGACGAATACCGGCTCACTACCTGGTTTGATGTATTCCTTCCTACTCTCGATTTACGGAAGAAGGAAGTCGTTGATCCGATGACCGATTCGGCACTCTACTGGATCACGGAATACGGCATTGACGGATTCCGGCACGATGCCACCAAACACATCGATGAATTATACTGGCGCACCCTGACCCGGAAGCTAAAACTGGCCAGCAGGTGCGATCCAATGCCCTATCAGATCGGAGAGACTTACGGAAGCCCGGAACTTATCAGCAGCTACATCAGCTCCGGAATGCTGGATGGACAGTTTGATTTTAACGTTTATGATAACGCTGTAGCGGTTTTTGCCCGCGAGGAAGAATCCTTTGACCGCCTGCAAGCCATGCTGAATGAGAGCCTTCGCTACTACGGTTACCACCACCTGATGGGGAACATCACCGGAAACCAGGACCGCGCGAGGTTTATTTCCTATGCCGGGGGCGAGCTTACCTTCAATGAAGATGCCAAGAGGGCAGGATGGAAACGGAAGATCGGTGTGGGAAACCCCACCTCCTATGAAAAGCTGAAATTACTGCATGTATTTAATATGACCATCCCGGGGATCCCGACGATTTATTACGGAGATGAGATCGGACTGCCCGGGGGGAACGACCCGGATAACCGCCGCTGGATGAAGTTTGACCGGTTGACCACCAAAGAACAAGACGTCAGGGATCTGGTGAGTCGTTTGGCAAAACTTAGAAGCCATTCCCTTCCGCTGCTTTATGGCGACATCCGGTTTGTGGCGTTGAGCCCATCAACCTGGGTTTTTGTGCGGACCTATTTCGGGGAAAGCGTTTTTATCCTCTTTAATAAGTCAGGGAAGAAGCAAAACATAGAATTCTCTCATCCACGGATCAACGGAGGAGTTAATATAACAGCCTTCGAAGAAACTTCATTCAGTGTGAATGGGGATAGACTGAACATAAGCCTTGTGCCCTATAGTTTTGAAATTTTGCATATTAAATAGAACAGATTATGAAACATACCCTTTATTATTTTCGGATGGGAGTTATCATCCTGCTGATTGCCTTTGTTTCCTGCACTTCAACCGTTCAGGAAGATAAAGCTAAGAAGGCTGCGGTCAGCTACCCGATAGATTCACAGGTAAAGCATGTGGAATGGAGCAAGGATGCAGTCATTTATGAGGTGAACATCCGTCAGCATACCGAGGAAGGTACGTTCCAGGCCTTTACATCGCATATTCCCCGGCTACAGGAAATGGGGGTTGATATCCTCTGGTTGATGCCGGTTTTTCCTATCGGAGAATTGAACCGGAAAGCAAAACAGTCCGTTTTTGCCGAAGAGATCAAAGATCCTGCTGAACAAGCCAAGTACCTGGGCAGCTATTATGCCATCAAGGATTATATGGATGTCAATCCGGAGTACGGCACGATTGAAGATTTCAGGGAGCTGGTTGAGACAGCTCATGCAGCAGGGATGCACGTTATCCTTGATATTGCGGTAAACCATACTGCCTGGGACCACCCCTGGGTGACCGAAAAGCCGGAGTATTACACCCACATTTCAGCGGACAGCATACCATGGAATCCAGATTGGATGGAAGCACATCCGGAATATTACAGCCGTATTCGCGAGCTGGGGATAACCTATCCGATTGACCAAGGCGAGACCGACTGGTGGGACACTGCTGACCTGAACTTTGATAACGCTGAACTCCGTAAAGAACTTATCAAAGCTTTCAACTATTGGGTGAGAGAATTCGATATTGATGGGTACCGTTGCGACGTTGCCGGCTGGGTTCCCTGCGATTTTTGGAACGCTGTCAGGATAGAACTTGACAAGGTCAAACCCGTATTCATGTTAGCTGAGGATGAAGCAGAGGCCTGCCTGCTCGAAAAAGCCTTTGACATGAATTACGCCTGGGAACTACATCATATCATGAACCGCATCGCACAGGGTAAGGAGGATAAAACCCATTTGGAAGCATACTGTCAAAAAGTTGACAGCCTGTACGACCCGGATATTTACAGGATGAATTTTATTACTAACCATGATGAAAATTCCTGGAACGGGACCATCGCCGAGCGAATGGGTGATGCTTCGAAAGTCTTTGCCATGCTCAGTTTTACCCTGCCCGGGATGCCTTTGCTCTATTCCGGGCAAGAGATGGGACTGAGCAAACGCCTTAAATTCTTCGAACGCGATCCGATGGTCTGGAAAGATTCACCCTGGAAGGCTTTCTATACTGATCTGATAAAGTTAAAATCAGACAATTCCGCTTTCTGGAACGGTGATTTTGGAGGAACCATGAAGTTGATCGATTTTCCCGATGCAGAAACCATATTTGCCTTCCAGCGGGTTAAAGGCGCCAGCCGCTTCCTGGTAATCGCAAACCTTAGCGAGGATTATAGTAACCTGACATTAAGCGAAGAGTATGCAAATACATCTCTGAAAGATGCCTTCTCAGGGCATGCTGTAAATAGCCATGAACCTATAATGCTTGGAGCCTGGGATTACAAGATCCTGAAATTGGAAGAATAAGTAATTCGAAATTAATTGGAAGTTATACAGGGATGCCTTCCTGCTTGCAGGGGGGTATTTTTTTACCTTCATGATTAACCGCTTAAGACAGATTTAGTAGGGCTGCAAAAATCTTCATCCGGAGCCTCGTGAATCTGCGACAACTTGTACAGAGAAGGAATTTATGGATACATACCCATTGAGCAGGAAATTACCGGCAATTATCATTTTTAACTAGAATCAATTCGTATTTTTACTTTTAATGCGTTAGCGCGCGTGCTATTGATTGTGTAAACTAAATCCGACAATATGAAAAAAGATCTACACCAAAAAATTTCACTTGCCAGACGTTTAACCGGCTATGCAGCCTCCAGTGGAGCCTTATTGTTAGTTGCAGGTCAGGCAAACGGGCAGGTTGAATATTCAGGTCCCCAAAACCTGCAGATAACCCTTCCTGAAGATTACCTGAACCTCGACATGGACGGCGATGGGATCGATGACTTTAGATTTATTATCTATGGCTATGCCTCTTCTTTTTCAGGTACTAATTACGGAAACTCTTACATATCAAACAATAGCTTTGCCTATGCGGCAGTCTATAATGCCAATTCCGGCAATCAGAACAGCTGGATCACCCGTATCGAAAGTGTGGAAATGTACTCTGGCACGATCTCCCAAATGCAAATTGCCGATGGATTGTCTTCAGGAATGCCTGTTGCAGGAGGAGCATCGTGGGGAAACCTGGATGATGTATCCTGGGAAGGAGTACTTGGAGTCAGGATGGACAGGTATTTTCTGAGTCCTTCATATGATGTTTCCATAGCCCTGGAGGAAGGTCTCTTTGTAGGTGAGGAAAAATTCCTGGGCGTACGCTTTTTAATTGGAGATGAACAACATTATGGTTGGATACGTTTGGTAGTAAGTGAGACTATTAATACCCTGACTGTGATTGACTGGGCGTATCAGTCTACCCCCGACCTGGCCATTATTGCCGGCGATGGACTGGGTACTGATCTGCCTCCCTATATGGACATCACTGGTTACGAGAACTCCAACCTCCCACTGGTGAGTCTTACAATTTTAGCCACTGAAGAAGTTACCGGATTTGATGCAAGTGATATTATCATCGCCAATGGTACCGCTTCCAACTTCACAGAAGTTACAGCCGGATTTGAATATACCCTTGATGTTACAGCGGCAGTTGAAGGTGAGGTACAGATCCGGATTCCTGAAGAGGCCGTTACAGACCTTACCGGGAACAGTAATTATGAGTCAGTGGTCACCTGGACCTATGACATTACCCCTCCGGAAGTCCAAATCCAAACCTATATTGACACCACCAGTAACAGATGGATTAGCGGAGCAATAATTTTCAGTGAACCGGTGACTACCCTGGAGTTTGACGGGCTGACCATTACAAATGGGGCCCTGCAATACCTGAATTTTGCAGGCAATGTAGAAGGCACAGATATGTATTATTTTGAGATATATGCAGATTCGGACGGAGAGTCCAGGCTGCAGGTGAATACCGGAGCCGTGACAGATATGGCCGGAAATCCCTGTGAGCTTGCCAGTACCTCCTGGCATTTTGACGGTACGCCACCGGAAGTCATCCTGTCAGTTGATACGGATGCTACTACTGAGTCTGCGATGGTGGTTGATGTCCTATTCGACGAGCCAGTTACTAGTCTGAGCAGAGGTGATTTCAATGTACAGAATGGAAATGCCGTCTCCCTGGAGACACTTGAAGCAGGCACTCATTATAGTCTGACAGTAGAGGCTGCCGGAACCGGCATTGTTATTGTTTCATTAGAATCGTACCAGGTGTGGGATGCGGCTGGCAATAGCAATGAGGCTACAAGTATGGTGGCCTGGCACTACAACCCGCTGGACATTGAGACGGAATTAAGTCAGGCTACGGTAATTTACCCAAATCCAGCTCATGATATGTTGCAGATTCAAACGGATAAGCCGGTCAGCATAAGCATGTACGATGCGCAGGGAAGCCTGATTCTTCAGGAAGGAAGTATCCTGAATGAAGGGATTGACATTTCAGGTCTCCGGCAGGGTATCTACTTGCTTAAAGTTCAGGATGAGGAAGAGGTTTTCTACAGGAAGCTGCTTATCAGGTAGGTTTTTTACTCGAGGCTTTTTAAACCGTCACACATACCCCAGAGTTCTTCATTAACCCCAGTCGTAAGGGTAGGGTAGCCTGAGTTTATAGTCATATAGAGGCGTACGCTCCGACTTTTTACAGAACCAAAGCCTAGAGTACACTGCAAGTATTACAATGCCAGGGGGCAAATGGGATAAGGACTAACTTCTCTGATTTTTCTATGGCAAAAGCCACGCTCCGAATAAAGCCCGGTGATACCCGGCTAAAAAACCTGGGTTCAAGGGGAGGCCAGTAAAACTCGCTGACCTTCCCTATTCCACAATACCTTCAGGCAACTCATCAATCGGCTCGATCCGGATATCCCTGTAGAATATCTCAGCTCCTTCTGATTGGAGTTGGATTTTCCCCCTTGTAAGAGGCACTTTATCTCCATTGATTTGCTGTTGGAGGGCTGTGGCGACCATCACCAGTTCTCCGTTTATATAATGCATGGCTGTATCGGCCAGGACATACAGATCAATGGCATTCCATTCCCCATAGTCTTTTTCCAAATCCCGGGCAGCACGCACCATATAGGTGTTGGTATTCAGGGTAACAGGAAACCCATCGGCTTCCCAGCGAACGCGGGGTGGAGTGATCAATGTGGTATCCACGCGGGTTTCTATGGTGGCGTACACCTCGTCTACCCGGTAGAAATCCCCCAGGGCAGTTTCTTTGATCTCAAGTTCGAATGACCGCATCCAGAACGTCCAGTAGACACCATAATCACCTACGGAATGGTAGCAGATTCCGGAATTCCGTTCCAGCTTTTCACGCGGTGGATGTTTCAGTCCTCCCCATTTATATTCCAGATGCAGGTGGTAGTCTTCGTATTCTTCCTTTGTGATCAGGGCTCCCCATACATAGCCATCAATCCGAATGGCTGGCTTCCCGTCTTCCTCTACCACTGAGAAAATATTCAGAGGATCATAGTTCAATCCAAGGGAATCTGTATATAATCCTTGTTCGTTGCGTTCCAGTCCGGGCACTTCCTGGCTCGAATCCGGAACACCCAGGTAGGTATCCCACCCGGAAAGGTCCTTTCCGTTGAAAAGATAGGTAGCATTTTGATTTCGGTTACAACTGCACAAAAGTGGAAGTAAAATCAGGAAAGGGAAAAGTCGGCACATGATGTTGGATTTGGCTTATAAATATTAGAAAATATGGAGTAATAACATCAGGGGTAAACCAGTTACTTACAGTGTCAGGTCAGGGTAGCACTAGAAGATAACTACCCACCCAACTTCCTCAAATCAGCATTCTCCAGCACCTTCTTCTCATGCCCTTCAATGCCCAGTCGGATCAGGGCCCTACCCAAAGCATCAGAACTAATGACATATTTCTTCATTCCTTTCACCAGGGGATAGATGGGTTTGAAAACCGCGTAAACCGCGTTGTATAATGGTGTTCTGGAGCGAATACCTTTCATGGGTTGAATAAATGCAGGACGCAGCATGTAGGCTGATCGAAAAGGCAGGTCAAGCAGGTCATTCTCTGTTTTTCCCTTTACCCTTGCCCACATGGAACGGCCTTTTTCAGTGCTGTCTGTGCCAGCGCCTGAGACATAGGAAAAGCTGATTTCGGGATTGATGGAGAGCAGACTACGGGCAAATCTCATGGTTAGCTCATAGGTAATGTGGGTGTATGCTGCTTCTTTCATGCCAGCGGCAGATACCCCAAGACAGAAATAGCATATATCATAGTCTGCCAGCTCTTTTTTATGAGGTGTCAGGTCAAAGAAGTCTGTGATGATCAACTCTTTTAGCTTTGGGTGCTCCATGTCAAGCTTCCTGCGTGCGAGGGATACAACCTGTTCTACCTGTTGATCATCGAGGCATTCCAACAGGAGTGCTTTTCCCACCATCCCGGTGCCACCGGTTATTATAAGCTTCATGCTGAATGGATTAGAATTTCACAAACGTTTGAGGATTATATTTTCGCCATTACCCTGAAAAGGTTTGAGCGCAAATTCTTCCCCGTCAAAAACCCCGTAGGTAAAACTGTAGATCCAGTCTCCCAGGTTGATTACCCTGGTATTTTCAGCAATCTCGATGTCCACAGGGATATGACGGTGCCCAAAAATGAAATAATCGATGTGCCCTTCCCTGAGTTTATCCTTTGCGTAGAGGAATTGGAACTCTTTATCTTCACCCAGGAATTCTTCGGCTACAATACCTTTGGCATACCGGCTGCTCTTTGACCAGGTTTTTCCCAGCCACAGGGCAAAGTTGGGGTGCAGGCGTGCGAAGAGGTATTGTAAAGGGCGATTCCTGAAGATCCACTTTAAAATTTTATAGCTTTTGTCTCCAGGACCGAGCCCATCGCCATGCGCAAGAAGAAACTTCTTGCCATAAATTTCCTTTTCAATGGGTTTATGATAGATCCTGATCCCCAGCTCCTCCCTGAAATAGGAATATGCCCAGGTATCATGGTTTCCGGAGAAAAAACTGATTCTTACTCCACGATCTGAAAGCTCAGCCAGCCGTCCTAAAAAACGGGTAAACCCCTTAGGAATGACATGTTTGTATTCGTGCCAGAAATCAAAGATATCCCCCATGAGATAGAGCTCTTCCATAGTATCCTTAACAGAGTCGATCCATGTCACCAATAGTTTTTCACGCTGCCGGCTTTTCTCCTCAGGATATAATCCAAGATGGACATCGGAAATGAAATAGATTTTTTTTTGTGCTCTCACAAATTTCTATGCTGAGGATTAATGCTTAACTACTTATTCCTTTACTAGCTTATCCAGGTATTGGTAGAGTTCGTTACCGAATACATCTTTTGCTATGATCATGCCTTCCGCATTGCTTACAATTGAGGAAGGGATTTGTTTAACGGCATACCGGGCAGTAAGTTCAGAATTCCAGTATTGATAGTCGCAGATAACAGGCATACTTAGTTTATGCTCAGAAATGAACCTATCTAATTCCGTCTTCCTGGAATCCAGAGATACACTTAGTACTTGTAGTTTCCCTGGAGGCAATTTTTGCAGGTAACGGTCAAGTTGGAGCAGCTCTTCAACTGAATACGGGTTCCAGCTGGCCCAGAAATAAAGAAGTACAGGATCCTCAGGCGATTCTGACAGCACGATGGTATCTCCGTGAATATCGGTTGTAATCATGGAGGGAACCGGTCTTCCTGCTTCGACGATTTTTTGAATATATTTCCGGTTGGCTATTTCGAGTTTTAGTTCAGTTACATCTTTGTTCAGGAAATGCACTGGCTCAGCGGCAGGATAGGAAATAACCAGGCAGGAATCCACAAAACGGAAAAGTTTAAAATCATCGTAACGGTCGAAGAGGGGTTGATCCTTCCCCATATTCAGATGAATGGCCAGAAGATTTGCCAGGGAGGTGGGTTCTTCATAGATAAACGTCTCCGTGAACTCCTTGAGATCCCTCAGGATATCCATATAGGCGGCATCAATACGTTTACGAACTGCTGTATCCCCAACATGTGTCTTAAATTCGTTGCTTAACTGATCAATTTGGTGCATGGCGAAATCGTGCTTGTCCATTAGTTTCTTCACGCGCTTTGATTCGGATGAATTTTCAACATAATAGGATATTTCAGGCAATGAATTGTCAATCTGTATAGCAATATTATCACCAGGCTTCAGGATGAGGTAAATGCGCTGGTCGTTAAAATAGCGGAGCAGGTAGATCCCCGGAAATTCGATGGGGCGGTCGAATTTAAAATTTGTGCCACTAACCTGAATGGAATCGATAAGTTTGCTATCGCTCGATCCCAGGTAATATAGCTTCACAGGTGTTGGATCCGCAACCGTAAATTCTCCCGTGATGGTAACGTGTTTCTTTTTACCGGTTTTCTGAGATTCTTCATTTGATTTACAGGAACTCAGGATCACGATCAGCGTAATCAAAGTGGCCAACAGAACCTTATTCGTTTTCATTCTTTTCAAACGGATTTATACAAAACTACAATTCCCTGACTAAAAATCAGGTAATAATTATTAGCAATTAGACCTCCAGGGAAATTTATATGAAGGTTTTCGCCGGTGAAAATGTATAACATAAACGTGACAGGCAAGGGTATGGTATAAATAATTTTACTCAGCATTGAAATTTTTCCCGGTATAATGAAATATACCTGCTCATTTTTGTTATATAAACTTTTAAAATGTTAACTAAACATAAAAATTGGTATATAAATATTAGGCAAAACAATAAAAAACAAGAAAACCAAAATGATAAATACAATTAACTGATTTGGATTAACTTTTTTAGAATAACTTTGTTTCATTATCATAATGAAACCCTTGATGCTAATCAGAAAGCATTCTTTTTTTTATCAAAAAGTCATAAAATACTTTACTGAAATAAAGCTTTTGCGAGTAATTATTTGGTAACTTAATAATGTATTTAAACAAGACCCTATGAGCTACCTAAATTTTGATAAATCAGAATTAGTCAATCTGGAATATTCACTAGGCAGGGAAATGTTACGGAGTAACCGGGCTGGTTCGTATTCCAGCACAACCATTATTGCCTGTAATACAAGGAAATACCATGGAATGTTGGTATGTCCGATGGAACATCTTGACGGGGACAAGCATGTCCTCCTTTCTACACTCGATTGCACCATAATTCAGGGAGGCAGTGAATTTAACCTGGGGATTCATAAGTATCAGGGGGACTTGTATAGCCCTAAAGGGCACAAGTATGTTCAGGATTTTAAGACCGGAAAGGTATTGCAGATTTTTTACAGGGTTGGCGGGGTGCGCTTGTTGCGAGAAAGTCTACTGGTAGAAAAGGAGCAACAGCATATTATCCGGTATACGGTACTGGAGGCCGATAAGGCGACCCGCTTAAAATTCACTCCCTTCCTTGCCTTCAGGAACGTTCATCAGCTCAGTAAGGCAAATCTCCATGCACAGACGCGCGTAAAATTCATTCCCAACGGTGTAAAAAGCCGTCTCTATGACGGGTATCCCTATCTGCATATGCAGTTTTCAAAGGAAGTTGAATTTGTGCCAACCCCGGACTGGTATTATGATATAGAATACCTGGAAGAACAGCGCAGGGGATACGATTTTAAGGAAGATCTTTTTGTTCCCGGTTATTTTGAAATGCCGGTGCGTAAGGGTGAGGCTATCTATTTTTCAGCCAGTACGGTCGGGGTTAATCCGAATATGCTCAGCAGGAAATTTATTTCCGAGCTGAATAAACGGGTAGAAAGGATCAGTTTCAGGGAATGCCTGATAAACAGCGCCCAACAGTTCATTCTTAAAAAGGACAAGCGGACAGAGATTACAGCCGGGTTCCATTGGTACAGCACTTCTGCACGATCCACTTTTCAGAGTCTTCCTGGCTTAACCCTGCCGGCGGATGACCGAAAGACCTTTAAAGAGGTTTGTGATACCATGGTATCCAAAATGAGTAAGGGATTATTTCCGGATATGTATCCGGATGACAATCTGAGATATATTTCTGTCGATGCTTCACTATGGTTTATTTGGGCACTGCAGCGATATTGTATACAAACCGGTGATTGCTCTTTAATTTGGAAAGCATATAAAACCGCCATTAAGGCAATTATCAAGCATTATGCTGAGGGGACGGACCACAACATTTTTATGCTTGAAAACGGTTTGATCTATGCCGGTGAACCGGGCAAAGCCCTGACATGGATGAATTCTGTGGTAGAAGGGAAACCGGTTACTCCCAGAACAGGAATGGCAGTGGAGGTAAATGCGCTATGGTACAATGCCTTACTATTTAGCGCAGAGCTGGCAGAAAAAGCCGGGGAGTTGAATGTAGCCAGACGTTGGAAAACGCTCGCCGAAAAAAGCGGAAAAACATTTATTCTGACTTTCTGGGATGATCAAAAAAAATACCTTGCCGACTTTGTTGACGGGAATTACAGGGATTGGTCGGTACGGCCAAACCAGGTTATTGCCACAGCACTGCCCTATACTCCCTTAAGTGCGGAAATGCGGAAAAGCATTATTGAAATGGTCAGGAGAGACTTACTGACACCCAGAGGATTAAGAACCCTTCCGCCAAATCACCCGGATTACCGGGGGAAATATGAGGGAAATGCATACAACCGGGATAATGCCATTCATCAGGGAACCGTATGGCCCTGGCTGATCGAGCATTTTTGCGAAGGCTATCTGAATTTGTATAAACGCTCGGGCCTCTCGTTTATCAAAGGTATCGTCAGAGAGTTTGAAGCAACTATGAGCGAACACGGAGTAGGAACCATTTCGGAAATATATGATGGAGATCCGCCAAACTCACCTCGTGGAGCCATATCTTTTGCACCAAGTGTGGCTGCACTCCTGAACGTACTGGATCGAATTGAGCAAATGGAATCAACGAATTCTTAGATTAAGTTCTATGGGAAAATTGAAAGTATTAATGTTTGGATGGGAATTTCCTCCTCATATCTCAGGAGGTCTGGGGACAGCCTGCTATGGTTTAACCAGGGGTTTGAATGCTCTCGGGGGTATGGATATTTCATTTGTCGTACCCAAAGCCTTTGGTGATGAAGAGCAGAATCTCGTCCGCCTGATCGGTGCAAATGAGGTGGATATGGGTGACCGATGGGTAGATTATAAAGCCTTCCTTTCCCAGATCAACTACATTGAAGTCGGCTCAAACATCATTCCTTATACCTCTCCGGAAGAATACCAAAAACTTCAGCAGGAGATTAAATCAGGAAATAAAAAACTTATCAATACAAGGTTCAGGGGGAAGTTTGAATTTTCAGGGGGATACGGCACAAACCTTTTCCAGGAAATATCGAATTATGCCATCGTTTCTTCCCAGCTTGCCAGGAACATGAAATTTGATATTATCCATGCTCACGACTGGCTTACGTATCCTGCCGGGATTGCAGCAAAGGAAGTGAGTGGAAAACCATTGGTAATTCATGTTCATGCCACGGATTTTGACCGGAGTGGCGGAAGTGTTAACCCCGGCGTTTTCGAAATTGAAAAACGGGGAATGGAAGTTGCGGACATGATCATTGCCGTAAGCAACCTGACCCGTAATACCATTATCCAAAACTATGGGATAGATCCTGATAAAGTTGTAACCGTTTACAATGCGGTTGAACCTGCAGAAAACTGGCTCCAGGCTGATAAGGGAAGGACAGGAAACGACAGGATCGTCACTTTTCTGGGTCGCGTTACACTGCAGAAAGGGCCGGAATATTTCATTGAGGCGGCCAACCTGGTATTGCATCACATGAAAAATGTCAGGTTTGTCATGGCCGGAAGCGGTGAACTTCTGGTACGTTCGATCCACAGGATTGCTGAGTTGGGCATTGGTAACCGTTTTCATTTTACAGGTTTTCTAAAGGGTGATGATGTCAAACGGATGTTTGCCCTGAGCGATGTTTACGTTATGCCCTCAGTATCGGAGCCTTTTGGAATTTCCCCGCTCGAAGCCATGCAGTCGAATGTACCGGTAATCATTTCAAGGCAATCCGGTGTTTCGGAGATTCTTCAACATGCTATCAAGATAGACTTCTGGGATATTCATGCAATGGCTGATGCCATTTACGGAATTCTTAATTATGACGGACTGTCCAAATTCTTCAGAAAGTATGGTAAATCTGAAGTGGATAACCTTAAATGGGAAAATACAGCCAGTAAAGTAAAAGATATTTATGAATCGCTTCTCTAAAAGCATCAAATAAGTAACGATGAAAACAATATGCCTCTATTTCCAGGTACACCAGCCAATGCGATTTCGCAGGTACCGGTTTTTTGATATTGGTCATGATTCTTATTACTACGACGACTACCTCAATGAGTCTATCATGAGAAAGGTTGCAGATAAGTGTTACCTTCCTACAAACAAGCTTTTACTAAAGCTTATCAAAGAGTATGGGGTCCAGTTTAAGGTGAGCTTTTCAATTACCGGAATAGCGCTCGATCAGTTCAGGTTGTATACACCGGAAGTCCTGGATAGTTTCCGGGAACTGGCAGATACCGGATGTGTCGATTTTCTGGCTGAGACTTATTCGCATTCTCTGGTTTCCCTGAAAGATCGGAGGGAGTTTGAGATGCAGGTTGATTTGCACCGGGAAAAAATTGAGGAATATTTTGGAATACAACCAACGATTTTCAGAAATACGGAATTGATTTATTCCAATGATATTGGGGCCATGGTTGCCGATATGGGATTTTCCGGGATTCTCACGGAGGGGGCAAAACACATCCTGGGGTGGAAGAGCCCAAATTACCTCTATTTCAATGTTATCAATCCGAAACTGAAAGTTTTACTTAAGAACTATAAGTTAAGTGACGACATTGCATTCCGGTTCTCAAACAGCAGCTGGGATGAATATCCGCTTACCGCAGAAAAATATGTAGCCTGGCTTCATGCCCTGGACAGCAAGGAAGAAACGATCAACCTCTTTTTGGATTACGAAACTTTCGGAGAGCATCAATCCGCGGAAACCGGAATTTTTTCATTCCTCGAGAAATTGCCTAAACAGGTTTTTGCTAAAACCAGGATGACCTTCAGTACTCCGGCAGACCTGGTTAAAAATCTTCAGCCGGTGGCCCCGGTCCATGTTCCTTATCCGATATCCTGGGCTGATGAGGAAAGGGACCTGACGGCATGGCTCGGTAACGATATGCAGGAGGATGCCTTCAACACGCTCTACTCGCTGATTGATAAAATTAATAAGTGTACCGATAAGAAGATCCTGACAGACTGGAAATATCTCCAAGCCAGTGATCATTTTTACTATATGTCCACCAAAATGCTGAGCGATGGAGATGTTCATTCCTATTTTAATCCCTTTGATTCACCTTATGATGCCTACATCAACTATATGAATATCCTGAGTGATTTTATTATCCGGTTGAATGCCTCTGTTCCTGAAAGTGATACGGAGCAGGAAATTGCTACCCTGGCTGCTATCATTTATGAAAAGAACCTGCAACTGGAAAAATACGAAGCTGAAATAAAACGTCTGAAGGAATCCGGGAAGAAGAAAAGTACTGCCCTGGCTTCCGATGTGGTGAAGGTTAAGTCAGGCACCAGAAAAACAGCTGACAAAGTAGCTGCGATACCAAAAACAACTTCAAAATCAAAGGCAACTGCCGCTTCAGCAAAAACTGTAAAAAGATCTACCGGGAAGAAAAGTACTGCTAAATCGATCACAACCAAAGCCCGTTCTAAAAAGTAAGCTTAGAGTTAAATTTTATAATAGTAAGAAAAACATGTCCGAGAAAAAAAACAGCCCAGACTTTCTGTTCGAAACCAGTTGGGAAGTCTGCAATCAGATAGGGGGGATGCATACCGTGTTATCTACCAAAGCACCTTCGATGGTAGATGAGTTTAATGATAAGTATATCGTTATTGGACCAGATCTGGTTCAGGATTCAGGTGAAAACCCGGAGTTTATCCCTGATAATGAACTTTATGCCGACTGGAGGAGATTTGCCGAGGCTGATGGTTTTCGCCTGAAAGTCGGTCGCTGGAGTGTGCCGGGAAAACCCGTCACAATTTTGATCGATTTTTCAGATTTCTTTAGTAAGAAGGATGAAATATTTGCCCAGTTATGGGAAGATTTCAGACTTGATTCAATTTCAGGGCAGTGGGAATACATTGAGCCTGCTTTATTTGGATACTCAGTTGGGAAAATTATAGAAAGCTTCATACGGTTTAACCTGTCCAACAGTGATAGGATTGTGGCACAGTTTCACGAATGGATGTCCGGAGCAGGAATACTCTATCTGAAGAAAACCCTGCCTCAGGTAGCAACAATATTTACAGCTCATGCAACCGTACTGGGAAGAACTTTATCAAGTCATTACCGGCCCTTGTACGATGAACTAAAAGAGTATGATCCTGTAGCCCTGGCCCGTGAACTTAAGGTAGTATCAAAACAATCCCTTGAGAAGTTATCAGCCGGCGAGGCTGATGTTTTTGCAACTGTCAGTGATTTGACTGCCATGGAGTGCGAGCAATTTCTGCAAAAAAAAGTGGACATTATACTGCCCAATGGTTTTGAAGACAGCTACATTCCTGAGCCTGAAATTCTGCTGGAGAATAGAGAGACAGCAAGGAATAAAATGCTCGGTGTTGCTTCCTTGCTGGTTTCTCAGAAGCTTCCTGCAGATGCGTTTATTGTGGCAACCAGCGGACGGTACGAATTCAAGAACAAGGGAATTGATTTATTCATTGATACCATTAGCAAGCTGCGGGAAAAGGACCTTAACCGGACCGTTGTAGCCTTTTTGTTCAATCCCACCAACAACTATGGGGCAAGGAAGGACCTACAGGAAGCTCTAAATTCCGGAACACTGGTAAACGAGGGATCAGACATGGTTACCCATTACCTGCATGATGCTGAAATGGATCCTATTCTCAGGCGGATTAAAGAGCGGGGCATTACCAACCTTGATCCAAAAGTCAAACTATTCTATGTGCCTGCTTACCTAAACGGTCTGGATGGAATTTTCAACCTTACTTATTATGATATTCTTCAGGGATGCGACCAAACCGTTTTTACTGCTTATTATGAACCCTGGGGATATACACCCCTGGAAAGTATTGCCTTTGGTATTCCTTCGGTGACTACTACTCATGCCGGTATTGGCAGGTGGATCAAGGAAGAGTGTGATGCCAACTGTAAAGCCTTGTCCATTATAGAACGAAAGGGGCTCGATGATGAGCAAATAACGGGGAAAATTCTTGAGGCTATTCTGAACCTGATGAGTGCCGGCAAGGAGGAACGGGAGAAAATCAAAGATAAAGCTATCCATCTTTCCAAGACAGCTCTTTGGAGTTCTTTGATTTCATACTACCACGAGGCCATTAGTATGGCACTGGACCATGTCACTTCCCGGGCCGGCGATTTTGTGGACCTTGGAGAAAAGCCTTCGGAACCTGAGCATGAAGAGCTTGTCCCAACAGGCAATGAGCCAAAATGGAAGCGCATCATAGTGCGTTCCAAATTGCCAAATGAACTTGAAAAAATGAATACCATCATCCATAACATCTGGTGGACCTGGGATGATGAGGCACAGGAACTGTTTGAGACTATTGATCCGGAACTTTGGCGCGCCAGCGATTTTAATCCGTCAATCCTGCTTGAGCAGGTTCCTTACAAACGTTTACAGGTACTCAGCAAGGATGCTGCATACATTGCCAGGCTGGATAATGTATATGCGCGTTTTGAACAGTATATGAAAGGAAGGGAGGAACTAAAATCCCCAAAAATCGCCTATTTCAGCATGGAATTTGGTTTCCATGATTCCCTGAAGCTCTATTCGGGAGGTCTCGGGCTTCTGGCAGGTGATTACCTGAAGGAAGCCAGTGACGCAAAAGTAAATATTGTAGGGATTGGAATTCTATATCGCTTTGGGTATTTTACTCAAATGCTCACAACAGAGGGGGAACAGCAGGCTGTCTATGACTACCAGCATTTCTCCAAAATTCCAATATCCCCTGTCAGGGATGAAGATGGTGAGTTCATGACAACCCAGATTGTGTTGCCGGGCAGGATCATGTACGCACGTGTTTGGCACCTTAATATCGGACGAATTGAAATGTATCTTCTTGATACCGATTTTGAGCTTAATACCCCTGAGGATAGGGTAGTATCGCACAGGCTTTATGGAGGAGATGAGGAGAACCGCTTAAAGCAGGAGCTGTTACTGGGGGTTGGAGGAACACGCGCCCTTGATAAACTGGGGATTCACCCTGACATTTTCCATAGCAATGAGGGGCATAGTGCTTTCTGTGGTCTGGAACGCATGCGCATCCTGATGATAAATGAGCAGTTGACATTCTCGGAGGCGAAAGAGATCATTCGGGCATCCACGCTATTTACCACCCATACTCCTGTACCTGCAGGGCATGATCATTTTGAGGAGGACCTTCTCCGAAAATATCTGGGGCATTATCCAAACCGCCTGCAAATAACCTGGGATCAGTTTATGGCGCTGGGGCGTGCCAATCCGAATAACTGGAAGGAAAAGTTCAATATGAGCTACCTGGCCTCCAATCTGGCTCAGGATGTCAATGGGGTATCCATGCTTCATGGGGCCGTCACCCGGGATATGTTTACAGATCTGTGGCCCGGGTTCCTGCCAGAGGAGTTACATATTGGGTATGTTACCAATGGCGTGCACTGGCCAACCTGGACATCCAAGGAATGGAAGAAGATCTACCAGGAAATGTTCGATGGGAACTTTGTCGACAACCAGTCAAATTTTGATCTTTGGAAGCGGATTTACGACTATGATGACAAGGTTATCTGGGATATTAAGCAGCGTTTGCGATCGCGGCTGATCTATGCTGTGAAGGAACGTTTTAAGGAAAACTGGATTAAGAGACACGAGGATCCCAAGCAAATTGTAGCCATCAATAATACCCTTTCGGATAAAAGCCTTACGGTGGTATTTGCCCGTCGCTTTGCCACCTATAAACGCGCCCACCTGCTCTTCAATAATCCTGAGCGACTCGCCAAACTTGTTAATAATCCGGACATGCCGGTACAGTTCATTTTTGCAGGTAAAGCACATCCTGCTGACAAAGCTGGCCAGGAACTTATTAAACTGATCACCAGTTACTCGAAGCGTCCCGAGTTTCTGGGGAAGATCCTCTTCCTGCAGAATTACAGCATTGGACTTGCCAAATTACTGGTCTCCGGAGCCGATATCTGGATGAATACCCCGACGCGTCCCCTGGAAGCATCAGGTACCAGTGGGGAAAAGGCTGTTATGAATGGCACCCTGCATTTCAGCGTACTCGACGGATGGTGGGTGGAGGGCTATCAACCTGATGCCGGCTGGGCTTTAACCAATGAAAGGACCTATGAAAATCAGAATTTTCAGGATAACCTGGATGCTGAGATCATATACAGCCTGCTTGAAAATGAAATTTTACCTGCCTTCTACAACCGGAACGATCAGGGATATTCTTCGGAATGGGTAGGGTTTATTAAAAATACCATTGCTGGAGTGTCTCCAAGGTTCACTACCCGCAGGATGATCAACGATTACACCAATCTTTTTTATACCAAGCAGTATAGCCGTTCACAGGAAATGCTGGCTAACGATTATGAGCTGGCCAAACGTATTTCTTCCTGGAAGCGCCGGATGGTTAGGTTCTGGAACGATATCGAGGTTATCAATGTGAAGATGTTTGAGAAGAATACCGATACCATTGATACCGGAACCGATTACGAGGGAATTGTGGAAGTCAACCTGAATGGAATTAATCCGGAACATGTGGGGATTGAGCTTGTTGTTACGGAGAACATGAAAGAACTGATCAATATTCATCCCTTCAGGCTGGTCAAGGCAGAAAAAGGTAAAGCCATGTTTAAGGTTATCATGACGAATGACAGGCCGGGAACTTTTAGCTATGGTATCAGAATGTATGCCAAACACGACTTGCTGCCCCACAGGCAGGATTTTGCGCTGATAAAATGGATCTAGGACTGACCTTTCGGGGGAGAACAGTCCGTGAAATAAAATAGGAAGGCATGAAAAAGGCTTTTGTTTATTTTGCTGAAGGCTTTGAAGAGATCGAAGCCATCACCATTGTCGATGTATTACGTCGTGCAGGAATACCTACCCTTACGATCTCCATCACCGGCCGCAAAGAAGTTACCGGGGCGCATAATATTAAAATGAATACGGATGCGCTTTTTGAGGAAGTCGATGCTGATGATGCCGAGATATTGATTCTGCCGGGGGGCCTCCCGGGAGCTGACAACCTGAATGCGCATGCCGGCTTGAAGAACCAACTCAGACTATTTAATGAACAGGGAAGAAAGCTTGCAGCCATTTGCGCTGCGCCCCAGGTTTTAGGAGGACTGGATATCCTGAACGGACAAAGAGCAGTCTGTTATCCCGGCTTTGAGGAAAAACTCACCGGGGCGGATATTCAATATGAGGCAGCCATAAAATCAGGGAATGTGATTACCGGAAGAGGACCAGGAGCCGCTCTGGATTTTGCCCTGATGATAGTGTCTGAGTTAAAAGGGGCACAGCTGGCAGATACACTGGCCAGAGGGATGTTGGTACAGACATGGTAAACTGGCTATATCTCCTGGTCAATAGGATTTATGCACATACTTTCCGTTTTGTTGATATCTTAGGAATAATGTACACCGGTCATGTAGCCTTTAAGCAAGCTTTATTTTACTATTTTTGTTTATGTTGTATTGTATTAACCTAATATTTTAGAAGATGGCTTTAGAGATAACAGATGCAAATTTTGACGAGGTGGTTTTGAAGGCTGATAAACCTGTCATTGTCGATTTCTGGGCGGAATGGTGCGGACCCTGTCGCATGGTAGGTCCTATTGTTGTCGAGATCGGTGAGGAATATGCAGGCAAGGCAATTGTTGGTAAGGTTGACGTGGACAATAATCCCGGAGTAGCCTCGAAATTCGGCATCAGAAATATACCCACCATCTTATTTTTTAAGGGAGGTGAAATAAAGGACAAGCAAGTGGGGGCCTGTCCGAAAAGTACTTTGGTAAATAAACTGGAAACACTGCTTTAAACAATATACCGGATTGATCAGAAAGGGTCTTCGCGGGGCCTGCTGCTCAAACCTATCCCCAAAGGGCGATGATAAAATTTCTTCGTAATAATCAACAGATCTTTATCTTTCTGATATTTCTTTACGGAGTTCTTGCTGTTTTTATAGCTTACTTTGCAAAGTACCCTCAAACCTACTACAACTCTCCATTTGAAATGCCCCTGTTGCTGGACATCTATCTGAACACATCAGGGAAGGGTACAATGGTGGTATTAGCTTTGCTGGTATACCTTGGGTTAATTATCACTGGTTTTTTTCTGGTCAGACTTGGGATTAATTACCAGATTGTTTCCCAACGGTCTCAGTTTGCGGCACTTTTCTTAATTGCATTAAGCAGCTTTTGTTTTGGCAGGGAGTTATTCAGCGGGGCAGGGGTGGCAGCTATCTTTCTTCTCTTCAGTCTTGAACGGGTTGTTGGTTCCATTGATCAGAAAGGACTTTCATACCGCTTCCTGGATGCGGGTATTTTACTGGCCTGTGGAAGCTTTTTTTACCTGAACATGATCTTTTTACTACCTTTTCTCTGGCTTGCTCAATTAATTCTGCGCCCTGTTAGCTGGAGGGAATTAGTGTTTACGCTGATGGGGATATTACTGCCTGCAGTATTTTATTTTTCCGGGGCATTTATTCTGGGAAAACCCATAGATAAAATCTTTATCCGCCTGGAAGAGTGGATCTTTTTAAAGAAAGTTATTGAAGTAAATAGTTACCTATTATCTGGAATTATATCGTACCTCTTCATGATGATCGTCGGGAGTATTTTTGCGTTAAGAAAGTTTGCCGCAGCAAAGATCCAGTCCCGGAAACTCCACCAACTTCTTTTGTTGCTTTTCATTAATATTCTGGGGGTTATGCTGATTATTCCTTCCGCCGGACTGGAAATATTCTTCCTCCTGGCTATTCCGTCGTCTATACTCCTATCGATCTATTTTACGGAATGCAGGAATAATTTTATTAACCGTTTAATTTTATTTATCTTGCTTCTTATCCCATTGTTCATTAATCTGCTGGCATAAAAAAAGAGCTAACCTGGCGGATAGCTCTCACTCTATTTTTTATCATAAGGTTATAACTTCTTAACAAAGGAAAGAATGCCAACAGCTTCACCTGCCTTTCCTTCTTTAAATGAAATGAAGATATGGTAGACGCCTGTTTTCTGGCATTTAAAATCAAAAAACGGAAAATCCTGCCCTGTATTCGGGAAGTAAGTGCTACCCTGGAGAACGTTCATATCAAAAAGTTGAAGATAGGCTTCACCTTCTGAATCAGGTGCAGTACAGATCGAGAATCGGTATTGAGTATTTTTACTCAGCACCATGGAAAATTTTGCGGATGGAGGATTTCCTCCGGGAACACCGGCATCCAATTTTACTACAAGATCTTTCAGATAGGTTACGTTGCCCGCCGCCGCAGCACATTGAGCAACAAGTTCAACATTATCCTGTGCAAAAATTTCAGAAGAAAGTAGAAACGTGGAAAGGAATATAAGCTTCAGGAAATTTTTCATATTAGATACTGGTTAGCTTGTTACGGATAATTTCAGTTTTCTGGATGATGTTGTTAAGTGTACTTTTTTCAATCGAAATTACGCTTTCATCTTTCTGTTCAATGGTAAGAACACCATCAATAACAACAGCCACAGGCTCACCCGGGATAACCTGGATCTCAACCTTATCAAATTCAGTTTTCAGTAGATTGACTTGTTCAACCAGCTGTCCGAAGTTTGGAAGATTACGATAATTATCAAGGATGATCAAGAGTTTTTCCAGAATTATTTTTTGTTCTCCTATTCTTTCTTTAAGTGTTTCGCTGGTATTATCAACTTTTTGAAGATTACCGGCAACCTGGGTGATCAGATACATACTTTCGATCCAAACGCCCATGATCATCAGGGTGCTTAGTTCACTACGCTTGTCATCACGAAGGTACCGGTCCATCTGGTTAAAGCTGTGTACCGAGATATACATAAGAGAATCCAGATTCTGGTTATTCTGTGCCAGTCGCTTCATGGTGGTGAAATCGAAAAACTGGCCAACCCTAACCTTATCAGCCAATGATTTAATAGCTGTAAGATACTCCATCACGGAGTTGGTCTTGTTGTACATATTCAGGTAACCAAGGTCCGCAGCATAAATACCCAGGTAGAAAGCCTGTTGATAAACGGATGTTAATTCATCAGCATTTGCAGTGGGTGCCAGGTATCGGGTAGAGAATTCGACCTTAAGATCCTTAAGCAGGGCAGCCATTTCTACAGGAGAAGCTATGTTTTCAATGAAGTCATCCATAACATCACTTGAGATAGAAGGAGGCAGTAAAGAATCGACTCCCATTGAGATAGTATCCTTTATAGGCTCACGTTTTTTTCTATCGATCGTAGTATCGTTTGAGCCACATCCAACAATCAGGACACCGGTAATAAAAAGCGAGATTATATTTCTTATCATAGCTTTCAAGATTTGCTCTAAATGGGTTACAAATGTAACAAGAACCATAAAGATATTAAAAATCTGTTTTACTTAAAATCTAATTTCTTTTAATTGGAATCCTGATCGATAACAACCTCCTCAGTACGTCGAAATAAAGCATAACGTAGAGCAGGGTGGTTAGGATCCAGATTACTACCATATTGAACCAGTATGTTTCAAAATACTGACCCCAGAAATGCTTTTTAGGGGCATACAGATGCGAACGGAAACTAAGTTTATGTTCTGGCACCGGGTATTCATAGATGGGATCAATATGCTGGATAAACTGATTCTCATAAACGAGGATTTTATTCTTTTCATATACCTTTTTCAGGATGTCAGCGATACCTTCATTGTAATAGTCATTGAACTTATCGTGATATGCTTTCTTTTTGGCAGTTCTCTTTTTCGGATCGGTTTCAAAGTCCCCGGTAGCTTTACCGACCATGTTCATGCGATACAGGTTGGCTTCTCTGAACAGGTTGCTATAGAAATTCTTTAGCGCTTCAAGGTAAGTTTCGAAGAGTTTGCACTCTTCGAGGCTAAAATTGTCAGGCGATATCTTATCAAGATCGAAGAAGTAACAATCCGTTTCACTGAAGCTTACGGCGTCTTTTACCGTTGAATCAATGGCATTCAGGTAAAGCTGCGTCTGCAGCGTGTCCGTTTTCGAATTGAAGTCCATTTCAATCCGGTCCAGGCGCTGATTTTCCTTCCGGGCTTCATGGATAAGCAATAGGATATTGTTCCTGAAGTTTTCGTTTTTCGGTCCTTTTTGCGCATTCTCACTTTTCTGAATGGTCTTTTTCACAGAATGCAGACTGTCGCTCATAGACGATAACCAGTATACTTTCTTGAAATCAGAGAAGCTTTCGATGCGTTCCACATCATAATATTCCCGGGTATGATCATTATACTTGAACTGATGAACCATCAGAGCTTCATATCCCCATTTGGTAACCATCATTTCAGCAATAAAGGGAACCTTATCGACCCTTCCGATGGTCCGGTTAAGTTTGTCGAAGCTGAACATGGCACCGCTCAGGATCATCATGGGGATCATCAGGAGCGGGATCAGGATATAAATGGTCACGGCAGAATTAAAAGTAGCCGAGATATTCAGGCCTAGGAGGTTGGCAAAGGCAGCAGTAGAAAACAGGGCAAACCAATAGATGAACCCCATACCTTTAATTCCCAGAATGCTGTTGGCGATCAGAACGAAAAGAAATGTCTGTATTGCGCTAATGAGAAACAGGATAAAAATCTTTGAAATAAGGTAGCTGGACTTGCTTAGGTTAAGGAATTTTTCCCTTTTCAGGATCTTTCGGTCTTTCACAATTTCTTCGGCACTGACCATTAAACCCAGGAACAGGGCGACAATCAGGGACATGAAAATAAAGATATGGATGTTGCTGTTTTCCCTGAAAATATACTTATTCGAATTCGGATCTTCGATAAAGCGTATGAGGTATGAGAGGATAAAGCCTAGAACAGGGGCCTCAAGCAGGTTTAAAGTAACATACTGTGTATTACTAATTTTAGACAGAAAATCACGAATACCATAGATTCTCAGCTGGGTAAGCCAGTTTGGGATATTAAGGGATTTTGGAGGATTTTCGGTAATCTCCTTGACTTCTTCCTTTTTGAAATTGTTCAGGTAATGCTCTTCCCACTTCTCGGGGGCTACCTTCCGGAGATCAGTATAGTTACCGAATTCATCGACCACATGCGCTTCGATGATGTTAAAGAGGAGTTCCGGGTTTACATTACCACAGGTAGGGCATTCGCCGACCTCGGAGTTAATCTGGGCGTCCATCCGTTTGAAATACATTACGCCCTCTACGGGATTTCCGCAATAGATGAGATACCCGCCTGTATCGAGGATAATCATCTTGTCGAACATCTTGTAGATATCGGAAGAAGGTTGATGGATGACTACAAAGATCAGCTTGCCTTTCAGACTGAGTTCCCTCAACAGGTCCATCACGTTTTCTGAGTCCCTGGAGGAAAGCCCGGAGGTAGGTTCATCCACAAAGAGGATGGAAGGTTCACGGATCAGTTCCAAGGCAATATTCAGTCTTTTACGCTGACCCCCGCTGATGGTTTTTTTCAGGGGAGAACCCACTTTCAGGTCTTTTCTGTCAAGGAGTCCCAGGTTGGTCAGTGTTTTATGGACGAGGTCGGTAATATCCTTGTCTGATTTATCCTTGAAACAGAGTTTTGCGTTATAGTAAAGGTTTTGAAATACCGTAAGTTCTTCGATGAGCAGATCGTCCTGTGGGATGAGACCAATTACACCCTCAAGTTTTTCCTTTTCTTTATGCAGGTCAATGCCATTGATGATAACTTCACCTGTGGTGGGCGTGTCAATTCCGGATAGTACATTCAGGAGCGTGGTTTTTCCGGCACCACTGGCTCCCATAATACCGATCAGGCGGCCATGACCTTCGGAGAAGGCTATGTTGCGAAGGCCCAGGTTTCCATTAGGAAATTGGAAGCTTAGATCGCGAACAGTATAGGATATCTTGCTGGAGGTAATATCCGCCATAAAGTGTGCAACAACATCGCTGTAATAAACAGGTGCTCCCTTGGGAAGTTTTACAGTGCTGCCGTTGGCATAGAGGTATATACGTGAATAATTGATCGGTAATCCATTAAGGAAAAGCTCTTCATTTCCGGTATACTTTAGGAAGTAGAGATCAACGCTCTGAATCCGGAGGATGAAAATGTTACCATCCAACTGTTTGGTAGTGATGATTTTAGCATGCTTAAATTTTTCCTTCTGATCATTAATAATCAGGATGTTCTCGTTGTCAAGTTCTGAAAATTCATTTTTGACAACAAAGGATTCAATGCTGCTAAATTCTTCCTGGGTAATATTAAACACTTCGGCAACCGTATTCAGGATTGCCATACGCTGATCTGTAAATTTCCGGTCGGCATTAATGATTTCAAAAAGCCGCACCAGGGCTACCACTTTTTGTTTTTGGGTCAGGGTTTTGTTGATTTTCTTACACAGCCCCAGAATCCGTACAGAATCTTTTACAGATGTGAGCTTATTCTTTTTAGGCTCCTCTGCTGTTTCACTCAGTCCTGCATGCTGCTCAAACAGTGCATAATACTCAGATACTTTTTCTGCCGTTAGCTGTTGCTGCAGAAAGTTCTTTACGTATTCGACCTGGGTTGATTCAACACCTTCATCTTGTTTTGCCACAATGGCAAACAACTGCATCAGAGCTTTTAGAATTTCCTCACTCATAATAAACTATTAGTTGTTCAGGAAATAATGTCTTTATTATCCTGAATAAGGAACTTGTTCAAAGGGAACATCAACAATATCGGCATACTCCTCGCCGGCTTCTTCCATATCCTCGTCATCTTCCGGGAAATGCCAGCGAATAAGCACATCATTGCCGTTTTCGTGGATTTCTTCCAGTTTCATCAGGATGTCAAGTAATAATTTTGAAGAAGCTGTATTAAAATATACCAGCTTAAAGTTGAAGATTGTTTTTGGATTGGGATCCTGAGCATACTCCTCAAGCCATGATAAAACCGGGTCATAAAAGGAGGCTACATCCTCGGGTAATGATCGCCCGGATATTTCCATAAGTTCAGTTTCCTTATCCAATGTTACCTTGGGTGTATCTTCAGTTCCTTGAATTTTGATAGTTTCCATAGCTACGCTTTTTGTTTTAATTATCCTCTCTTGAGATAGTCGAAGTTAATAAAAAGAATGATGTATCGTTTGAAATGGGAAGGAAGTGATATTCCAGTTCTTTTCCGGTCTTTCGTTTAATATCAATGAAACCAAGACCGGCACCGCCCTTTTCGGACAGACGGCCCTCTTTCATTTGTTTTTTGTAGAGGCCTTTAAGTTCATCTTTGTCCATTTTATTAATGGTTTCCAGCATATTTGTCAGTTCCTCAATTTTGTCATTTTCTACTGCATTTCCGGTCGTGACACTATACTCATTTTCTCCTTTACTAACCAGGAATATTCCTCTTCCGCTGAAAAGGAAATCGCTCGAAGTAAAATCGTCAGCATGTTTACTTATGTTTTGAAGACACTCAACCATAACATGAAATACTTTCCGCTGTACATTGCCAGATTCATCTTCTTTGGCCATGTTCGATTCAGTTAACGAAGTAAATGCCTTAGTGATTTGGTGTGTTATTTCACCTTCATACACCAGGGTGATTTCATGGGCCTTCATGGATTTGTAGAACTCATAAACAAATTCAAGAAAGCCTTTTACATCTTTTTTATTGTCCATAATACACCTGTTTTTATTATCATTAAAACTCAATGCCAATCAGCAAAACATCGTCAATAGGTTTGTTATCACCCATCCAAGCCATGAAGTCTTTCGCAAAGAAAGTATTAAATTCATCCATAGTCAAGTCCTTATTCTCAACAATGTTTTCACGGATTCTTTTAGGCGAATATTTCTTTGTTTCCGGTCCGCCAAGCTGGTCAGTCAAACCATCAGAAAAGAAGAATATTTTATCACCGCTCTGGATGTTTATCACATAGTTGGTAAAATCTTTCTCGGGCTTCTTTCTGTGCGGGATCCCTCCAATAGCTTTGCGGTCGCCTTTAAACTCCTGCAATTCACCGTCGCGAAGCATATAGAGTGGGCGGTGAGCGCCAGCAAACTGCAATTCATTCTTTTTAAAATTTATCTTACAAAAGGCAATATCCATTCCGTCACGTGCTTCCGCATCATTATCTTCCTGCTTTAGGGTTTTCCGCACGGCATAATGGAGGCCGTCAATAATATCGGAGGCTGTGTGCTCACCCGGGTGGTCGGCTATATTATTGAGGAGGAAATATCCGATAAATGAAAGCAGGGCACCGGGAACTCCATGTCCTGTACAATCGACAGCAGCGATATAAATATTGTCATCCTTCTTCATGTACCAGGGGAAGTCACCGCTCACCACATCACGAGGGCGGTAGAAAATGAATGACTTGGGAAGATCCTGGCGAATGACTTTATTATCGGGAAGGATGGAAGTCTGGATGCGTTGAGCATAGTTGATGGAATCTTCGATTTTCCGGTTTTTGTCCTGAATTTCCTGCTCGATCCGTTTGGCCTCGGTGATGTCGTGACCCACAAAAAGTATTGTTTCCAGTTCATTCTCATTGAATTCAGGGATGGCGTTAAAGCTCATGATGCGCTCGTCTTCATCCTTACCCTGGATTTTGGCAGGTATGGTGATCTCTGCTGTTGTCTTCTGTGGATTGGTTTTAATTTGTGCGATGGTATCGCGGAAATAATTAAAGAGCACGTCAACAAAGTTTACCTCGTTAAGGGTTTTGTTAATCAGGTCCTTTGTATCAATGCCTGTATAGGTTTCCACAACAGGGTTTGCATAGAAGAATTGCCCTACTGTTGACAATCGCAGGATCATATCCAGTGAGTTTTCAGACAGGGCCTGCATTTTACTGCGCATACGTTCCTCTTTTTCCGCACGCTTCCGCTCGGTGATATCGGAGGAGTTGAGGATGATACCTTTAATCGCAGGATCTTTCAGGAGGTTACGGCCGGTAGTTTCCAGAAATATCTTCTGGCCGTTTTTCTTCATGTAAGTATACTGGATGGAAACAGGTTCGCCCGGATTGGCAAGAAGTTGTTTAAACATCTGGCGCATAGCATTCTCGCCCTTACGGGTGAGCCGATCCATGTCTTTTCCACCCATCATCTCTTCAGGGGTATACCCCAGGATCTTGATTACTGACGGACTTTCATAGGTCAGTTCCATATTTTCGCTGTAGATGGAAATGATCTCGGAAGCATTTTCAAGCAGCGAGTAGAGACGTTTTTGGGCGTTTTCAACCTTCTGGATATTTGCTTCCAGCTGTTCGTTGGATTTTTGAAGCTCTTCCTGTGTTGCCCGCATCTCCTCAGCGTTTTGCCGCAGCTGTTCTTCATTTTCCTGAAGCTCAGCAGTCATTTTCTGAGATTCATGGAGAAGTTGCTCGGTACGCTGGTTCACCTTCAGGTTAAAGATGGTTCTGGCAATGATTTCACCAAGCTCGATCAGGAAGCGAATGGACTGCTCAGGAATCTCTTTATCTGTGGAAGCAAATTCGAGTACTCCCTGCAATTTTTCATCAGAGATCAGGGGAACCAGTAAGAGGCTCCGGGGTTTTTGATCACCCAGGATGCCGGAAGTTATCGTGACATAATCATCCGGAATTTCGTTCCGGTAGATGTATTCCATTTCATAGGCACAGGCTCCGATCAGGCCGTGCCCAAGCTTAAATTCCTGGTTAATGAATTTTGTACGGTTATAGGCGTAGGTGGCTACGTTTTGAAGTACTTTCCGGTTCTCGTTATAGAGGTAAAGGGCTCCCTGAACGAGGTTAACATACCTGACAAGTGAATGGATCACTTTGTTCGAAAGCTCGTCAATCTTGCTGTTCGTTCTCAGAATATCGGATACAATCTCCTTTCCTTCTGTTATCCAGCTTTGTTCAGATTCTTTTTTATGGTTGGCCAGGAGGTTCTCCCGCATGATCAACAGCGATTGTGCGAGTGCATCATCTTTACTTGCCAGGTTCAACGTGGTACTGTAATTACCCTCACCAATCTGTTTGGCAAATTCAGCCATCTCCTGGAGTCGGGCATCCCGGTAGCTTAACTGTTCATCGAAATCGGAGGCTATGGTCTTCTGCCTGTAATAGGTAAATGCGACAAGTGCAATGAATACCAGGGGGACAAGATCAGCTATGTACAGGGCCGGATTGTTTTGGTGGAGCTGAATTAGTGCATCAAGCCTGACCGGACTGTTATGCTTTGCAATTTCAAAGATCCAGGAAAGAATCGGTAATAAGATACCAATAAAGATTGCGATGGGGAGGGGATTCGAATCTTTACCGAAAAATTTGGTATGTAAGTCCAAAAGTTTTGACATGCTATACGACTTATTTAGACTTTTGAATTTGTACAATTTTTTCACCGGAACTTAACCCGATTTTATTGAAAAGCTCTGTCCAATATTCCATATCATCTTTAATAAAGGTAGCAATTTCAATGATACCAATAGAACTCTTTTTATGGATAATTGGAATGATAATGAGTGTTTCAGGCTTTGCTTTTCCTAATCCGGATTCAATGGTAAAATACGTTTCAGGAATATCCCGGATTATCATTACTTCTTGTGATGCTGCTGCCTGCCCGTTAAGGTTTTCACCTGCTTTAAAACCTGCAGGTTCTGTCTCCCCGGTTAGTGCGAAGCCGGACACAAACTTAAATTCGTTCCCCTGCTGAAGATAGACTGCTCCCAGGGATCCCTGGATTTCGTTTGACAATTGCACGAGTAATTTTTGTGCAAAAGCATTGGCATCCTTAAATCTTCCTGTCGGAATGATTTTGTTCAGCATCTCCTCCAGGTCTTCATTTTTGTTAATAACTTCTTCAACTTTCGATTCGGATTCGGCCATGATTTTGGCTTTCTCCACGTCAAGCTGATCCTGAACCTGTTTTTGGATCAGTCGGGGATCGATAAGCTTTCCGGTCAAAATATACAGGTATCCGACGCAAGCCAGCGCGATGGGTAAGAAGATAAACGGCCAGGCTGAAAAGTGTACACCATTGTTTGACCCCTGATTCCAGAAAGAAGCTGAGAGAAGGAGAATCGATATCACAGTCGCCAGGCTTGCAATAATCAGTTGTATTCTATGTTGGTTGCCCCAATTCATATTTATAGTTTTTGGAGGAATCTAATTATTTGGTCAGTCGAATATACGTAGTCCACTTTTGTAAGTTGCAGCGCCGATTCAGGCATGGTCTTCACTTCACTCTCAGTCGGATCCTGAACAATCGTGACCCCTCCGTTATCAGCTACTTTTTTAAGTCCAAAAGCGCCATCCCTGTTGGCGCCTGACAGGATAATACCGATCAGCTTATCCCGGTATGCATTTGAAGCAGTGATAAAGGAAAGATCGATGGAAGGTCTGGAGTGGTTTACAGGTTCGTCAGTTGAAAGCGCTATCCGGTTAGCCAGCTCAACAAACATATGGTAGTTTGCCGGGGCCAGGTATGCCTTCCCCGGCTTCAACTGCTCCTTATCACAAGGTTCCAGAACCGGGATATTGGATTTAAGGGACAGAGCCTCCACAAAGCCTGAGCGGACATGTTTCAGGCGGTGCAGGCACAACATTACCGGAAGGGGGAAAGTTGGATTGAGCGAGTTAAGAATTCTCGTCACAATCTGAAAACTCCCTGCAGATCCACCGATGATCAAGGCTCTGTACTTCATAATTATTTAATTCTTCTTTTATAAACACTTTCACTGGGCACTACCTCCTCAAAGAGGGTAATTGAATTTTGCTGGCCGGCAAGACATTCCTGTAATCCGATTATAAAAGTACCATTTGCAGAGAGGGAATCATACACCTTTCCGAGTACATATTCCTGGTATTTTGGATTAAAATAGATCATCGCATTCCTCATCAGGACAAGTTTCACATTTTTAGGATGGTTATCCAGGCTTAGGTTATCCCGGATAAATTCAACATTCTCGATCAGAGAGGAATTCCGGTAAGCATTATATTTTTCATTCCGGAAATAATCGCTGAAATCATATTCTCCCTGGAAGCGCTTATAGTTTTCCATAGAGACTTCAATTTTCTTCAGGGGATATTCACCTGACCTGACCAGTTTGAGGGATGCATCGCTCAGGTATGAAGCGTAAACTTTTACCCTGTGCGTCAGGTTGAGCTCTTTAATCAGGATCGCCAGGGTATACAGTTCGCTTCCCGAAATACAGAAGGGGACCCAGATCTTAAAATTCATAATGGATTTTTCGTCCAGCTTGCCGAAATATTCTTCCCTTATCCATCGCCAGACTGAAGGATCCCGGAACATTTCTGTTGAAGGAACCAGTAGCTGATGGATGAAGGTATCGAAGAAATCCTTCTGATCCAGCAATTTTCGGTATAAGCCTTCGGGACTGACCAGGTTGTTTTTGGCAATAATATGTTCAAGCCTGTACTTCAGTGAAGTAAGCGCAAAATTCCCCAGGTCAAGTTGAAAATTGTTATTGACCAGTCTGATAATTTCCCGTATATCAACAATACCAAGTTCTGTCATGCCTTCCCTGGGTTGTAAGCTATTTATTCAGGTTCATGATATTCAGGATGCGCATTGTATGTCCATCCCTGGATTTAATCGGAGAGAAGGTATTCTTCATCTCCAGTTGTTTCTTATTGATTTGAACCGTTTCTGTTATTTCTATCGTTTTTCCTTCTGCAACATTGGCAAAGAGCAGTGAGTCAGCCCTGCTTTTTTTGCCGAACACCTGGATATGGGTTTTTCCAATCACCTGATCCGCATGTTGGTTAAGAAGGTAGAGTAGCCGCTCATTAACCTTAATGATACTTCCATCAATATCGTACTCTACCACATAAAATGCCTGACCGATGGCGGAGATTATACCTTCCAGATCTTCTTCCCTGCGGGCAGATTCCTCCTGTGTTGCTTTCAGTTCTTCCATATTCTGCCTCATTTCCTCTTCTTGTTCCGCCATCTCTGCTGCCTGCTGTTGTGATTTTTCCAGCAATTCTGAAGTGCGGGAATTTGCCCGTGCATTTATTATCGAGGAGGCCAGGCTTTCAGAGATAGTTTCTCCCAGTTCGATCTGGTTATGATCAAAGGGTTTCAGAGAGGCAATTTCAAGCACTCCTATTAATACCCCTTCGTGCATCACGGGTAGGATAAGGAGGTTGTTTGGGGGTGCATCGCCCAGACCTGAAGTGATTTCGATATAGTCATCGGGTAATTTTGTCAGGTATATGGTCTTTTTCTCCTGGGCACAGGTCCCCACCAGGCTTTCACCTTTCCGTATTTCTTTGCTAAGGTATTTTTTCCGGTTATAGGCAAAAGCTGCTTTAAGGTGAAGGATTTCATCGTCCTCATTGTTGAGTAGAAAGAGCCCGCCCTGTATAGCGTTCAGGTATCGGACAATTTCCTTAATGAAGATATCCGCGAGTTTATCCAGGTTGTCCGAATTACTCCGCATGATATCGGAGAATTTGGCAATACCTTCGTTCTGAAATCGGCGGATGCGGTTTTCTTCATGGTATTTCAATTGTTCATCGCGGGCTTTGCGCATGTTTTCTTTCAGCGCGATTAGCGTTTTTCCAAAGGTATCATTCCTGCCCTGAAGGTCGATATCGGCCTGAAACTTTTGTTTCAGCAAGCTATCCACAAATCTTTTTTTCTCCGTCAGTGAAGCATGGATAGTATTGAGATTGGAATTGAGGCTTACGAACTCAGCCGCTCCCTCCAATGTCACTGGCTCAAGATTCAGTTTGCCCTTTGCCAGGTTCTGGCTATACTGAATGGATTGCAGCAGGGGCTTGCGGATCTGGTTGAAAAACAGGTAAGAGATGAAAAGGAAACCCAGGGAAAGGAGCAGGATGAAACCTAAACCAATGAGAAGCACGGCGGATCTCGCTTTGTTCATCTCGTGATTCCAGCTGTTCTTGAAAGCAAGATAGTCTGCCATCATTTTTTGATAGTCCTGTTCCATGGTGCCGAAAAGACTTTCTTCCACAGCTTCATCTCCCAGGCGCTGGGAAAGGGCCTGGATTTCTTCCAGAGCGGTCTTGTACTCCGTTAGCTGCGCATTAAGCTCCGAGCTTAAAAATGGGTCTGCCTCGTACAGGGAAGGGTGAGAAAGTATATCGTTAAGGATACCGAGGATTTCATTAAAGGCCACATAGTTACCCGCAAACAGGTATTCAGATTCAAGTTTTTTCAGCTGGGAGAATAGCTCTCCCACCCTTGGCAGGTTCAGGGTATAAATCGTATTTCCTGCTTCCGTTGAAATATTCCTGAGAGCCAGTATTTTTCCGCTGTTCCTTGCGCCACGTTCCTGCATGGCGAGCCTGGTCTGGTCGAAATCAATGCTGTAGTTCTCAATGGCGGCTTGCAAGCTATCCTTTTTTCCGGATTTCTGCAATTTTTTCCGGATACCCGGCTTCTCAGAAAGTTGATTCAGAGAATCGAGCACTGCAGCCGATTGGTAATCAAATTTCAGAGTGAAGTCATTTTCAGCATCTATAAAAAATCGATCGTTTGGTCCGGTGCTTTGCAGGAAGCTGAGGTAAGTGGAATGCAGACCGGTAATGTCCCGTTCTAGGCGAATCACTTTGGTAGTTGTCTGCTGAAATTCAGAAAGCTGCCCGTTCATCAGCAAAATGGTGCCGGTCAAAATGCCCAGATATACCACAAAGATGAATACCTGCAGCAGGAATTTGTATTGAATATGAATTGATTTTAAATTCATAATTGTATAGAGTGTTTAACTAGCTTTTATAGTAAGCATGTCCTTTCTTTTGAAATTTTACCGAATATGATCCAAGAATGGTTTCATGCATTCCCAGGACCAGTGCTCCATTGTCGTACAGGTTTCTGTGGAAGAGGTCAAATACCTTGCTTTGAAGGTTGTAATTAAAATAGATAATGACATTTCTGCACAGGATCAGGTCAAACTTCACATACAGGGTGTTTCCCTCCTTTACAAGATCATGTTTCTTGTAGATTGGTTTTTCCCGAAGCATGTTACACATCTGAATGGTATCTGAGGGTTTGTCAATGGTGAAGTACTTTTCATAGGGCACGTCATAATACTCTTCGTAGTTATAGGGATTTTCCTTGATGACTTTGTCAAAATTATCCAGGTAACCTATGTTAAAACGATATTTGTATTCTCCCTTTTGAGCCTGAGCAATAACATCCTCATTCAGGTCGGTGGCATAGAGCTTTGTTTTCTCCAGTAGTCCCATTTCATTCAGAACGATCATCATCGAATACACTTCCTGCCCGGTTGAGCAGCCGGCATGCCAGATGTTGATAACGGAGTTGTTTTTCAATTTTGGGAGAATGGCATAACGCAGGGCATGCCAGACCTGGGGATCGCGGAACAGTTCGGTGGTATTAACGGTGATCTCCTTGATAATTTTTTCCACAAACTCCTGATCATTCTTGATCTTACTGATTAAAATGTTCAGGGTCATTTTATTGTCAGCCAAGATTTTTGTAAGTCTTCTTTTAAGCGATTTCTCAGAATACTCACTAAAGTCATATTTGGAAGAAGTCTTTAAGGCGTATATGAATAATTGAAAATCCTGGTCTGTTACCGTCATAAAAATCGTGTTAAAACTAACTTCCGTTCAATACCTGTTCCTTTTAATATTAAATCTATTAAATCTTAGCGAATATTTAAAACAATTAATTAATTAATTCGCCTCCAAAAACTCAAATATACCGATTTTCAAGCCAAGTTCGAACACACAGTTATGAACGGTTTTTGGCAGTGACTGAACCTGCCTTTGAAGCCCCTTTTTGAAAAGGATTTCAGGGATTTTTCCGGGGGGAGGATTTATTTAACCGGACCGATAAGGTTGCCGGTTCGGGCAAACCTTAATCCTCTTGTTTCTGAGTGAACTTCAGGCGGATCCATTTTGGTAGAATGATGGTGCCGATAACCAGGTATGGATAGTAGCTGATCAGCCTCCAGAGAAAAGCCAGGATAAGGGCGAATGAAGCCTTGGTTGCAGGGTCATTGTACTGGATCAGATCGCCGAGAAATTCGGTGAACACCCATTCCGCTCCCCCGCTGCCTCCCGGTGTAGGGATCACTAGCATCATGATCCAGGCAACCAGTTGCCTAGCATAAAGAAGGAGATGGTCCGGTACAAAAAAGAATATCAGAAACAGGGCGTTCACGACCCAGTACCTGGAGGTCCATGCAAAAGCGGTAGAGATGAAAGCCTTAATCCAGAAAAAAAATGGCTTCTTCCTCAATTCGATGGAGGAGTTGACGATCTCGCTCCCTGCTTCATTTGCTTCGGCGCGCCACCTGCGGATCAGGGGAAGTCTGAATACCCAGAGCAACAGCCATTTCAATCCCCTGGGATTAATAAAAAGCCCATAGGTAAGTGCCAGGGTGTATACCAGCTTAATGGAATAGCCCGCCAGGGCAAGCCAAAAGAAACGGTTGATAAAGGATGCAGATTCTACTCCCATAGAAAAGAGGGCGCTGCTTTTAATAAATATCAGTAATAGGGGGAAGGTCATCAGAAAATACAACTCATCCAGGAAGGAGGTTGCCATTACAATGGCTGAGGACCTGCCAAGGCTTAATCCTTCTTTGTTCAGGAAAATCACTGCCACACTGGTGCCTCCGATGGCGGAAGGGGTGATGGCGGAGGTAAATTCCCAAAGCATAACAATCCGGAAAGTCTGTAACCAGGAGTATTGATTATCCGATAAGATCTTCAGGCGGGCCATATAGCCTAAATCGCGCATGGCCATTAGGCAAATCGCGAAAAAAAGCCAAAAGATTCCTTGGCGGCTAAAGGAGATGTTCTGAAAGATTTCAGGATCGAAATTCCTGTAAAACATGAAAACAACAAATCCCAAACCAATAATTACCGGATAGATTATATTGGTTCTCCGTAATTTCGAGAGTGGATTTTTGCGTTTACCAGCCATATTCACACTAATTCATATTCGGTCTGCTGCCTTTTGGGATGGGTGCATCTGACTTACACTCAAACACCTGGCACAATGCAATGCCACAGGACATGCTTTCACCTTCGATAAAATTAGCGAAAATCCCTAAACTTCACTTCGAAGTCGTGTATTTTCAGGAATCTTAAAATAATCAGCGGGAGATTGTGAAGGAAAATTCTGATCCCTGGCGCAAGGAGGAGCTTACTTTAATAGATCCGTTCATCAGCCGGACCAGTTCTTTTACCAGGGTCAGACCCAGACCGGCTCCCTCATACTGTCTGGCAATGGTATCATCAACCTGGGTGAAGCGTTCAAAGATATGAGGGATGTCTTTCTCATCGATTCCGATGCCTGTATCCCTGACAAAGAAGCTGATCTCATCAGCGGTCTGGAAGCAACCAAGGTGTATACTTCCCTGTTCTGTAAATTTAACGGCATTGGAAAGCAGGGCCAGAATGATTTGTTCCAGTCTGTAATCATCCTGACAAAGGCTCACTTCGGCACAGCCTTTACCCATAATCAGTAAGGGTTTGATGGCTTCTTTTTTACCCTCTTCCTCCAGCATCAGATGCAGGCTCCTTTCGTTTTTATTCATAAAATCCAGCAGGCTGAATTTCTTCAAACTAAGTACCAGCTGGTCGCTCTCGATTTTCGAAAGATCAACGATATCCGTGATCAGGTGAAGAAGTCGTTTCCCATTCCGGATAATGTAATCGATGTAATGAGCAGTCTTCGAATCCTCCGGAGCCGATTTTCTGAGAAATTGACTGAACCCCAGGATACCGTTTAGAGGGGTTCTGACCTCATGGGAAAGATTAGCCAGGAAAGCCGATTTCAGATGATCGGCTTTTTCGGCAGCCTGCTTTGCTTTTCGCAGTGCTTTCTTTTCTTTTACCAGGTCGGTAATATTCCTGCCAATCCCCATTATGCCAATAATTTCGCCGCTGCTATTGCGAAGCGGGATCTTTGATGTTGAGAACCAGAGGCGGTTATGATTCGTATCGACAACCTGTTCCGTCAGGTTGATCTGGGCCTTCCCGGTACGCATAACCTTCAGCTCATCATTCCGGTATTTCAGAGCGAGTTTCTTTGGGAAGAAATCGAAATCGGTTTTTCTGACCACCTCATTCGCTGAAAAAGCCCCCATAAGCCTGGATACGGACAGGTTTGCCAAAATGAACCGACTCTCAGTATCTTTTATAAAAATGTTATCCGGAATATTGTTAATAAGTTCATTGATAAGGTGCATATGATTACTCACATCTTCTGTTGCCTGTTTAAGTTCCGAAATGTTAATGATCTGGCACAGCAGGTTCTCTTTTTCACTCATTCCTGAAGAAAGCAGGGTGAAATGCACATTCGCCCAAAAACTTAGTTTTTCATCCCACCCGAGAAGTGAAGTAAATTCATAGGGACCATCAATTTCCCTGAGTTTACTGATCAGCCTCTCCAGGTTAAAGGCAGGGGAGTATTTGAAGAGTTGATGAATATCCATTCCATCCAGGCATGCGGGATCGCCAACCAGTTGACAGGCAGATTTGTTGGCTTTCATGATGATCCCTGAAGGAGAAATCAGGAGTAGTCCCGTGACGGATAGCTCGAATAGGTTTTCTTCTTCAACCTGGAAGGAAACGGGTGTCAGCTTTTTTTCTCTCATTAACTCCTTACCAATTAAAGGTCGATATTCTCTGAAGCAGGGACGGACACATCAATTTACGAAATTTTTCTCAATGTAAGCTTATCAGGGTTCGGGCAGATAGTGTAAATTTGCTTTTTTACTAACAATTCAAACTTTGAATAGCATGAGAAAGCGATTAATTCTAGCAGCAGTAAGTTTATTTTCCGGGGCGTATGTTTTTGGTCAGGCATGTGATTTTTATTTTCCCCAGGAGTCAGGGACAACCCTAACGTATCAATACTTTGATAAGAAAGACAAACCAACAGGAAAAATGTCGCAGGAGCTGGTAAGTTATTCCAGTACCGCAAGCGGGACAAAAGCAGAAGTCGTATCAAAAAGCTATGATGAGAATGATGAGGTGACAAATGAAACCAACCTGGTCATGAGGTGTGAGAACGGAAGTTTCTATATTGACATGATGAGCTATGTCAACCCCGAATCTATGGCTGCCTATGAAGGCATGGAGGTAAAGATCGATGCACGGGATGTTGAGTTACCGGCCAACCTAAGTGTAGGACAAAAACTAAAAGATGCAGATATTAAGATCTCGGTAAACACCGGCATTATTCCAATTAATTTCTCCGTTTCCATAACCGACAGGGTTGTGGAGGCAAAAGAAAATGTTACCACCCCGGCCGGTACTTTCGACACGTACAAGATCAACCAGACCAATACGCTGAGCTTTGGTTTTCAGATGGTGTTGCCCACAACCGAGTGGTATTCGAAGGATGTCGGAATGGTGAAAAGCGTAAGTTACAAGAGTGATAAACCTTATACCCGGACAGAGCTGATCAGCATCACTCACTGATATTGTAATCCGTATTTAACCGATAGCTCACCCCCTCCTTACTATAGTGGAGTTGGATTACCCCAATCGTACATAGATTCGCAAGGATCTTTTTAGCCAAGGGGTATTTAATACCGGTAAGCCGGCGAAAACTATTCAGGGAGATTCCTTCATGCTCTGACAGATAGTCAAGCAGGGAGGCTTCTTCCTGATTGTATTTTACCAGGGTAGGCCGGGATGAGTGCTGGTTCCTCCATACTTCAACCTGCACACTGTTGGCAACGAAAATTTCATCCTTCAGGCGAATAAATGCCTTCCACTCATTATCCTTCCATGGGGCGAGGTGGGGCTTGGAGTCACTCTCGGAAACATCTACTTCAAGGATGGTTTTCCCTTCAATAGTCCAGCTTTTGAGTGTATAATCCACTTTTGGTTTGCAGAAAACGTGCGCAGCCGATTCCAGCATGTAAGCCTCCTCATCGGTCCGGATTCCTGCGATGGTGCCGTTATCCTTTACCCCGATGAGCAGTTTTCCGCCTTCCGTATTTGCGAAGGCCGAGAAAGTGCGGGCCAGTTTGGGGGCATCGCTCACCTCAAATTTGAAGTCAAGACGTTGGTGTTCACCTTGTTGAATTAGATTTTGGATGTACCGGTTCATCACAGGGAAAGATAGTTTACGGATGGCCGAAGTTACAAATTTGCGGTGAATGTAGAGACGCCCAATGTTGAGGTCTCTACGACCATACAATGAATCGAAATTGTCATTTCCTGCCAGAAGATGGAACCAGGGATCAGACAATACTTTGTGTTATCCTGCGTTTCCTGATAATGAACCGAAAAATCAGGCTTTTATTCCTCACAATTTCCTTTGGGATCTTTTTCTCATGCTCCCCATCGGTATATAAGAACCACGGAGAGAGCCGGTCCGAGGGAACCGTTGGGAATGGCAGACTCATCAATGGCTACAAAATGCCTTTTCGGGGCGGAAACTTTAAGTATTTCAGTTTTACTGATTACTATCTGTTCGGACGGTGTTACCTGCATTCCACCCTGCAAAAGATTGTCCTGGAAAGTTACCGGGATATGAGCATGTATTATCCGGATTATCGGTTCAGGATCATGGAGTGTTCGAAGCGGAAAGGCGGCCGTGCTATTCCTCACAGAACCCATCAGAACGGCACCAGCATTGATTTCATGATGCCCCTGAAAAAAGCAGACAAGGTGATCAGTCGATACGATCGGATCGGCATGTGGCGGTACCTGATGAAATTTGATCATGAAGGGAAGAAACGGTTCAATAAACAGATTGAAATTGACTTTGATAAAATGGCCCTGCACATCCTTACCCTGGAGAAAGTATCCCGGAAATATGGCTGGATGATTGCAAAGGTGATCCTTGAAACCAACCTGAAGGATGAGATCTTTGCTTCCCGGTATGGAAAGGAGCTCCGAAAATCAGGGATCTACTTCGTGAGGAACCTTCCAAAGCTGATCAATGAGGCGCATGACGATCATTATCATGTGGATTTTGTTCCAGTCTAGGTAAGGGTTTGAAATTTAGGATATTCATCGCTTGATTTCAGGTCAGGTCCTGATTCAATCCGCGAAATGGATGTTGTTCCTTAATTACATGCTATGGAAGAGAAAGCCAGTGTTCTGATCTCTCTAAATTGCGATGATTGTGAAGAGTAGTGGAACAGTGGGATCAATCCCATAAAGTGTGGAAGGTTGGAAATTCTATGCGGAATAAACTCTTGAAATTTGTTTAGTTGATTATCTGTTTAGGTGTTTAGAAGTGCTGCCTGAGCTTAACTTCCATGGAATCAGCTGAAAAACAGGTCCCTGAGTTTTTGAAGGGTTTTTGGGGTGCGTATTGGATGGTATGTGGCTTAATTGGCGTACTCAGTGTTCTCAATTCTAAACGGTTTTAAGGGTTTAAACGAATATGGGAAAATCCCCAGAAAATATGCTTGATCCCCCAGTTTGTATAAGTGTGAGTGTGAGAGTGAGTCCAGAGGCCACAAAAACAGAGAAGAGTGCCGTATTTCGCTCGCGCTCAATACTCACACTCTTCTCTGTTTTTGTGGAGAATAGGGGAGTCGAACCCCTGACCTCTTGGCTGCCAGCCAAGCGCTCTAGCCAACTGAGCTAATTCCCCTTTTAATCGCCGTAGCTTCAGCGAAGGCGATGGCTTACTACTAGTATTCTGCCAAATCAAAGCTTCAGCGAAGGCGATGGCTTACTACTAGTATTCTGTCAAATCAATGCTTCAGCGAAGGCGATGGCTTACTACTAGTATTCTGCCAAATCAAAGCTTCAGCGAAGGCGCTTTCATCAGTTAACCTGACCGTTGTCAGTTAACTTCAGCGAGGCAAAAATAGAAAAAATCCTTTTAACCCGACATATCAGACAAGAAATTATCAGAGATTTTGTAAAACAGTTCTAAATAGGAAGTTATTGGCAGGTTTTTTGCAGTATGTACACTAAAAAATACAGGTATTTTGTTTGCTATACTTATATAATTAGCTAATTTTAGACCCTTAAATTTTTAAAAATGGAAATTAAGAAGAGCAGTAAAGTTAGTCTGGAAAAAAAGAAGTTTTTATTTCTGGAAGTTGGTTTAGTTCTTGTGTTTGCTATTTGTCTGGTTGCTTTTGAATGGACATCGAGCCCTGATATTGAATCAAGTAAGGATGAAGAGCCCGAAAAAGAATATTCAATGGACCAGGCTGAAGTAGTTCCTCCCGAGCAACAGCAACAGCAACAGGAACCGCCGAAAGCTCTTGAGCAGCTCGAGTTCAAAGAAGCTCCAAAAAATAAAATCATCAAGAAAATTGATTTTACCATTTCTGATGAGGATGCGGATTCAGAATGGGATTTCCTTGAAAGCGATGATGATGATGACGAATCAGGAGTAGCAGAAGTATTCTTTATCGTTGAAGACATGCCTAAATTTAATGGTGGACCTTCTGACGGATTCAGGACTTACATTGCTGAGAACCTCCAATATCCTCAGATTGCAGCAGAAAACGGAATCAGCGGACGTGTATATGTACAGTTTACTGTTAATTCAAACGGAAAAGTGGTTGATGTTGTCGTGGCCCGCGGTGTTGACCCTGCTCTTGACAAGGAAGCTTTACGTGTTGTGAAATCATCACCGAGCTGGACGCCCGGCAAACAACGTGGACGCCCGGTAAACGTTCGTTTTACTTTCCCGATCGTATTTGTTCTTCAGTAACAGGAACATTCATAATATAACTAAGGCCTCTGTGTTTGCAGGGGCTTTTTTTTTGAGGTATTCAGTTTTCAGATTTGATCCGGGACACCAGGCATCTTTACTCCGCATCTCTGATCCTGTTAATAGCTACGAACCCCTTAAGGGCTCAGCGAAGTTAATTGCACGAACCGGTCAAAGGGAGCTCTCCGAAGTCATTAACACGTAGGGGATTAGCATTGTTCTCTATGCAAATTCGAAAAATTAGTGCCAGGCTCAAACTACCCTGCAATGTTCTTTGGAAACCTGCCTATCTGAAAAAGCATGGAGTCTCCAGCGTACCGATTATCCTGAAGCAATTCGTTTTCAATTTAGAAGTAAAATCGTAAAAACCTATTAAACAGTAAGATAGGAGGATCTCAATTTTTTGGCAGGTTTTTTGATATACCATCAACAGACCCAGATTATTCGATTTTTAACTTCTAAACTTATCTGCAATGGAAATTAAAAAGAGTAATCAAGTAAGCCTGGAAAGAAAGAAATTTTTATTCCTTGAAATCGGAGTTGTTATCATTACAGCAATCTGCCTGGTTGCGTTTGAATGGTCCTCCAGTCCTGCGGTGGAGATAGAGAATACTGAGGAGCCTATACATGAGTATACCCTCGATCATGCTCAGGTAGCCCCACCGGAAAAGCAACAACAGATGGAAGAGCCGGTTCGTGCATTCGAACAGCTTGACTTCATCGAAGCCGACAAAAACACAATTGTCAGGAAGGTGATTTTCACGATCACTGATCCCACCGGCGATTTTGACTTCCCGGATCTTGACGATGGTGATGAACCCACAGAGGTTGTAGATTTCTTCAAGGTTGAAGATCAACCCGAATTCGACGGTGGCCCTTATAGCAATTTCAGTAAGTACATTGCTGCAAACCTGGATTATCCTCAGCTGGCGATAGAAAGACAGATCAGTGGCCGTGTATATGTCCAGTTCACGGTAAACTCGAAGGGCAAAGTTGTCGATGTAACCGTAGTTAAGGGTATTGATCCTGCCCTGGACCGGGAAGCCCTGCGCATTGTTGAGTCTTCACCGATCTGGACCCCCGGGAAACAGCGTGGACGCCCGGTAGATGTCCGCTTCACCTTCCCGATTGTATTCGTACTTCAGTAAGCGATGATAACCATGAAAGCATGAAGCCCCTCCCAGGGGCTTTTTTTCTTCAACATTCACCACATAACACTCCCGACTTTTAAATCATTTGTTGGTGTAATCAGGTTCTCTGCACAAGCCATTCAATATTTCCCGGTTGAAAGAATTATACTGCGGGCACATACCATGGCAAGGTCATTTCTTACTGATAAGCTCAGATAAATAACGCTGATTATCGCAAATAACTCTGTACAATTCATAGACTTTATCTTGGTGAATCTAAGTTAAGATCTGCGGGAGCTTTTATCCTGGATGACTAGCACGGGGAGTACTTTCAAAGACTTCGGTAGTACCTTTCCGATATCCTTTCAGCTGAAATAAGGCTCAGGATTCACTTTCAAAAAGGTCTGGAAATTCCTGGTCTTTTTTTGTATATTTAATCGAAATAAAACAAATGCATTATGAGAAAGTCTGTCTATGTACTCCTGGGTTTACTGCTCATCTTTTCCTGTAAGTCAGCAGAAAAACTTCTTCAGGAAGGGAATTATGATGAAGCGATCGATAAAAGCATCAAAAAGATTCAGAGGGGAAATGCAAAAGATGATGACAAACAGGTGTTGGATAAAGCCTATAAAATGGCTAATGAAAGGGATTTGAAACGCGTTGATTTTCTACTGGAAGAAAACCGCCCGGAAAACTGGGAAGAGATATACTGGCGCTATTCAGATCTTGACATCCGGCAGGAAAAAGTTCAGACAGTCATGCCAATGACCCTGAAAAGTAAAAAGATTAATTATCCCAGGGTTGACTATAACTCCCGCATCATTGAGGCGAAAATAAATGCTGCAGCGCATTTTTACACGGAGGGCCTTGCCCTGATGAAAGGAAATACCAAGGAAGCCTTCCGGGAGGCATATTTTAATTTCAACAAGGTGAATGAATACAGGCCGAGTGATTATCCCGAACTGAAAGGTCTGCTCGATGAGGCGGCATTTCTTGGGATGTCCAGGGTACTGCTGGAGGTTGATAACCATCTGCCGGTGCGTCTGCCCCCGCAGTTTTTCCATGAGGTAGGCAATGTCAATACGCATATACTGGATGGGAACTGGGTGGAATATCATCTGGCGCCGTCCAATAAAATCCAGTACGATTATTACGTGGTCATTATGCTCAATCACGTACAGGTTGACCCGCCGGTTACCGAATCAAAAGAGTATGTCCGGACCAAAAAGATACAGGATGGGGAACGTGACAAAAAGGATTCAGAAGGGAACGTCATAAAGGATAGCAACGGCAAGCCTGTGAAAGAACCCGTTTATAAAAATATTGAATGTAAGGTTTACGAGATAAGACAGACTAAGGCAGCCACAGTTTCCGGGGAAATTCAGATCCTTTCCGCCCAACCTGAGCGCCTGATCCGGAAAATTCCGCTCGCAGGGACTTCGATATTTGAAACTCGGTCCGGCCGGGCAGTGGGTGACCGGAACGCTTTGACTGAGGAAGACCTGGCTCTGATAAAAAGAGGGAAGGAAGAGTTTCCTCCTGACATTGATCTGATCATGGATTGCGCACCCGTCCTTCGGGATGCTGCAACCGATGCGATCCGCAATAACCGGAATGCCATCTACTAGGTAAAATACGGGCTGATCATTCTGCTTTGGAATATTCAGGGTCATGCCATGGCGAACGTATTCCTATGGGACTTTTCCTGATGGGTGGCATGCTTTCTTTCGAGGGAATGCAATTTTCCGGCATCATTTCAGGTATCTTCAGGAGTATTCTTGTTAGTCCGCTGAAAATGTTATTTTTGCAGCCCTAAAGAAGTCATTGTATGGCGGGTATAAGCACAGATAGAGTAAAAGAACGAGCTGCTTTGGTTGGTGTGATCAGCCACGAGCAGAGCGAGGAGCAGGTACTGGAATACCTGGAAGAACTGGCATTTCTTACTGAAACGGCCGGTGCCGAACCTGTTGGGATATTTACCCAGAAAGTGACTACTCCGAATCCCAAGACCTACATTGGTTCAGGAAAACTGATCGAGATACAGCAGTACATCCAAACCGATGAAATCGATCTGGTGATCTTTGATGATGAACTCACGCCGAGTCAGCTCAGAAACCTGGAGAGGGAGCTTGAATGCCGGATCCTGGACCGTACGAATCTAATCCTGGATATTTTTGCCGGCAGGGCCCAAACCGCTCATGCTAAAACCCAGGTTGAGCTTGCACAGTATCAATATCTGTTGCCACGCCTGACACGGATGTGGACGCACCTGGAGCGGCAACGCGGAGGAATCGGGCTCAGGGGGCCCGGGGAGACGGAAATTGAAACGGACCGCCGTATCATCCGTGATAAAATTGCCCGCTTGAAAGAGCAATTGAAAACAATTGACAAACAGATGGCTACCCAACGTAAAAACCGGGGCAGGATGGTCCGGGTGGCCCTGGTAGGGTATACCAATGTCGGAAAATCCACCATCATGAACCTGCTTAGCAAGTCGGATGTATTTGCGGAAAACAAGCTTTTTGCAACCCTTGATACCACCGTCCGGAAAGTAGTGATCGAGAACCTTCCTTTTTTATTATCGGATACAGTGGGATTTATCCGCAAGCTGCCCCACAGCCTGGTGGAATCTTTCAAATCCACCCTCGATGAGGTCCGCGAATCGGATATTCTTTTGCATGTTGTGGATATTTCTCACCATGCTTTTGAAGATCAGATTAATATTGTTAATGAGACCCTGAAAGAGATCGGTGTGACCGACAAACCGACCTATATCATCTTTAATAAGATTGATGCATATACCTTCGTTGAGAAGGAAGAGGATGACCTGACGCCCTCCACGCGGGAAAATATCAGTCTGGAGGAGCTAAAACGCACCTGGATGGGAAAAAGCCATGAGCACTGCATTTTTATTTCAGCCCGTGAAAAAGATAATATCGAAGAATTCAGACAAATGCTTTACAACCAGATCCGGGAAATGCATGTCAGCCGGTATCCTTATGATAACTTGTTGTATTAGACTTCAACCATCACCAATTATCACTCTTAATTTCCTATTTCGCTGATCCGGTTGATGGGTTTTTGGTGAGAGCCATTCATTCTTAGTCACGAATTACAGTAATTAACGCGAATCGATAATCTGCGTAAGCTAAGCTTCTTCCTGGGAGGGTAGGAAAGGTATGCAAATGCATTCATGATTCTCTCCAATCAAGCAAAGCCATAGAGCTTAAAGATGATCACCCGTCCTTCATCATCGATCAGCCAGTTACGCAATGACTCGGTTCATGAATTAGTCGGAGTTACTCACCTTGGATAACCAGATGATACACAGGGGTATGTTACAGTGCGTCGGGACTACAACAACTTATTTTCTACCAGGTACTCAGCAATCTGTACGGCATTCAGGGCAGCGCCTTTCTTGATCTGATCGCCGACACACCAGAATGCGATACCTTTGGGATTGGTAAGGTCTTTACGGATCCTGCCCACAAAAATATCATCTTCGCCGGCACCCCAAAGTGGCATAGGATATTTTTGATTTGCCGGATCATCCTGCAGGGTGATGCCTGGAGCGTTTTCGAGAGCTTTTCTGACATCTTCGAGCGAAAGTTCATCCACAGTTTCCACCCAGATAGCTTCCGAATGATTACGAAGAACAGGAACACGCACGCAGGTAGAACTTACTTCCGCATCGGTATGCATGATCTTCCTGGTTTCGTTGTACATTTTCATTTCTTCCTTGGTGTATCCGTTTTCTGTGAATACATCCACCTGGGGAATGACATTCATCGCCAGCTGGTAGGCAAATTTTTCCACGGTAGGCTCTTCGCCACGGGCAATTTGTTTGATCTGGTTTTCCAGTTCGGCCATGGCCTGGGCACCTGCACCGCTGGCTGCCTGGTAGGAAGCCACATGAACCCTCCTGATATGGGATAATTGTTCGATAGGTTGGAGGCAAACTACCATCTGGATGGTAGTGCAGTTTGGATTCGCAATAATATTCCTGGGACGGTTTTTAGCATCTTCGGCATTCACTTCCGGGACGACAAGAGGTACATCCTTATCCATGCGGAACGCGCTGGAATTATCAATCATCACAGCTCCATGCCGGGTAATGGTTTCCGCAAATTCTTTTGATGTGCCGCCTCCCGCTGAGGTGAGCGCGATATCAATGCCCTTAAAATCGTCATTATGTTTTAATTCCTTAACCACCAGTGTTTTACCCTTGAAAGAGTAGGTTTTTCCTGCACTACGTTCAGAACCAAACAATACCAGTTCATCCAACGGAAAATTCCTTTCTTCAAGGACTCTGAGGAACTCCTGTCCTACAGCACCGCTTACCCCAACAATAGCAACTTTCATTTTTTCAGATTTTGATGGTTAAACTTCTCACTAAAATAAAATCCCCCGAAAGGGATTTGAATTCAATAAATTATTCTCTATTTTAACAACGATTTTAGACTACAAAAATCGTTATTTATTTTAATACATGAAAGCACTGGTATGGCTTTTTTTCATGATACCGGTCTTTTCGTTAGGTCAGGAGATCCAGGTCGATTTTGAGACGGGTGACTTGTCTCATTGGTATTCACCGTGTATAGATCATTGGGGAATTGATGAGGGTAGCATGCTGACAGGCGAAAGATCGCTCAGGCACCGTTTTGACAGCGATGAAGGCGGGGTCGACTGGATAGTATTGCCACATGATCCTGTACAGTTGTCTGCATCAGGAATTGAATGGCAGTTCAGCTTTCGGTATCTCTATGCTCCGTCAGCCAATAATAATTGGGCAATACTCCTTGGCAATGAAGATTTTCCGGATGGTGGTGGCCGGATAAAAAATGGTTTTATTATCGGGGTAAATTATGAGGGGAATTCCGATGAGATTAAAATATGGCAGGCATCAGAGGGAGAAATCAAGGAAGTTTTAAATACTGGCATCAATTGGGAAAATGATGAAGCAAGAGGAGTCCCGGTAGATTTCGTGTTCATACTGTCAGATCACCGAAAGGCCTTGTTGCAGGTGAGGCTTCCTGATAGGGAATGGGATAAGTTTGAAATTGACGGGATTTCGGATTACAGGCAATTCAGTTTATTCACCTTGTACCATAAATACACCGGAAGTTACGATCAGGGACTTTGGTTTGATGAGCTGAAGATCTTCGGGGAGTGTAAACCGGATCGTGTGCCCCCTTCCCTGGAAGGGCTGGATATACTGGATGCAAACAGGATTGAACTTTTTTTTGATGAGCCTGTGCGGATTGAGGAAGGCTCCGAATGGTGTATCGCTGAGATGGATTGCCGGACTCTGAGTGCTTCCGTGGGGAGCAGGCTTAGTATCGGGTTGCCGTTCCTGTTGGCACCTGGTAGGGAATATACCATACAGCTGGGGCCGTTTGCAGACCTTCATAGTAATACGGCACCTCAGGGGCAGCGCGGGTTAAACTTTTATTATCCGGCTGCCAATGATGTCATTATTACAGAGATTATGGCAGATCCTTCCCCTTCGGTCTTGCTGCCGGAAGTCGAATATGTGGAGGTATTCAACCGGAGTGGGAGTGATCTATGGGTCAGGGACTGGACTTTTTCGGCGAATGGGAGGACCACTTGTCTGGCGGCTGTTAAAATTCCCCTGGATGGGCGGATGATCCTTACAGAGTCTGAAGCAGTTTTGGGGCAATATGGAACCGTTTGGTCTTCGGAGGCATTCCCGGCCTTAAAAAATACAGGCGCCCAGCTCTTCCTGAGGGATGCCGGAGGGCGCCTTATTCATGCCGTAGCGTATGAGGAGGATTGGCACAGCACCGCTGACAAGCATGCAGGCGGATACGCCCTGGAAATGAAAAATACCAACGAGCCCTGCCTTGGCGGAGTAAACTGGGGAAGCTCAGAAGGCTATTCCGGAGGTACCCCGGGAGAGATTAATTCTGTTGATGAACAGGCAGACTGCTTTATTATGCCGGAATTGTGGAGGGTTGGGATCATTGACTCGTTTACTTTGCTGCTTGAGTTCTCGGAACCTATGGACAGCAGCAGTCTGACTTCTCCACTCTATTATGCGGTAGACCATGGGATGGGGAGTCCTGCAAACCTGCAGCTATCCTGGCCGTTTGCGAACAGGGTATACCTGAAATACAGTCAGCCCTTCAGGAAAAATATTCTTTATAAGCTTAGGTTGACCAATGACCTGTGCGATTGTTCCGGAAACCTGCTAAGCAATAGCGATGCAGTTTTCAGTTTTCCGGGGACAGCAGATTCTGCAGATATCATCCTGAATGAGATCCTGTATGAGCCTGATGAGGGTTATGAGGAATACATCGAATTATATAACCGGTCCGACCACACCATCGATCTGGAAGGCTTCCGGATTTCAATGGAACTGAAAAGCGGGCATGACGGGGTAATAACGGATAAATCATGGCAATTAGGACCTCACGAGTACGCAGTGCTGGCGCGATCTTATTCCGGAATTGATGATTTGCAGGTATTTCCTGAAGCCGCGAAGGTGATCTGTATGCCGCAGATGCCTGGTCTGCCGAATCGATCCACATTACTCTACCTCTACAGAGATTCTGTAAGTATATCAGATATTGCATGGTATTCTCCGGAACAACATCATGCGCTCCTTGCAGATACAAAGGGAGTTGCCCTTGAACGGGCATCGCAGTCCCTGCCGGGGACACTGCCTTCAAATTGGCAGTCGGCTGCTTTTGATGCAGGCTATAAGAGTCCCGGCAGGAAAAATTCACAGGAAATCACCACTAATCAGACAGCCACCATTCATCTCAATAATAAGAGCTTAATACCCGGATCGGGGAGGGAGTTGATACTGGAGTATGTTCTGGAGGAAGAGGGCAGCATGGGGCAGGTATTTATCTATGATACCAGGGGCTTCCTCCGCAGAGTATTAGGGAATGGGGTAATTCTGGGGACAGCCGGAAATTTTACTTTTGACGGCACTGATGATGCAGGATATCCCTTAGCTGAAGGTCCTTATATCTTGTATTTTAATGCCTACCATCAACAAGGGGGGTGGTTCAGGGATAAAATTCTTTTTGTGCTGGGGAAATAAAAAAAATCCCGATAAAAATCGGGATGAATCTATTGGGTAAGCAAAGCTTAACTTATAAGCTGTTTACTTGCTTCGCGAGTCCTGATTTCAGGTTGGCAGCTTTCTTCTTATGAATGATATTCTTTTTAGCCAGTTTGTCAAGCATAGCAGAAACTTTAGGAAGCATCTCCTGTCCTTCTTCTTTGCTGCTTGCATTTCTCAGGGATTTGATAGCATTACGGGTGGTTTTAGCACCATACTTGTTTTCAACCCTGCGGTTCTCAGACTGCTTTACTCTTTTAATAGCTGATTTATGATTTGCCATTATATTTATTATTAGAATTAATGCTTTACTTCTTAAAATGAGGCGACAAAATTAGTTAAAAAATTGAGAACCTAAAATTTTTTCAAAATAATTCGACATCAGGCTCCTTTGTTTATACTTCATAAATCGAAGGCGGGGGGATATGCTTGAAAACCAGGGCCGTTCTGGAGGGCAAATAGAGTCTGAGCCAGTTCGATCCGGAGACACCTCCGTGTCTTTCGGCAAAGTAGGTGATTGCGTGGTCTACATTTCCGAAACCTCCATATTTTTTTTCATCGGTATCCAGGACAAGCCGGTATTTTCCGGGGATTACCTGGATTCCGTAATCGGTGAAAGAGCGCTGAGGATTAAAATTAAACACGAAGAGCAGGCCATTCCGTTCGTAAGCCAGCACCTGGTCTGCCGGATTATCCAGCATTTTATTGCACCATGGGGCATCCAGGAGGCGTGATTTGGTATGAAGCCGGAGCATATCTTTATCAAAATCTGCCAGCCAGTGAAATTTTAATGCTTCGTTGTCCAGGAGGGACCATTGTCTGCGGGCGTACTTATACGACCAGCCGTTTCCTTCTCTGGGGAAATCGATCCATTCAGGGTGTCCGAATTCATTTCCCATAAAATTCAGATATCCCCCGCCGGAAGTTGAGAAAGTTACCAGTCTGATCATCTTATGAAGGGCAATGCCCCGGTCGATGATCAGGTTTTGTGAAGCTTTATCCATATACCAGTACATTTCCTTATCAAGCAGACGGAAAATGATGGTTTTATCTCCAACCAGTGCCTGATCATGAGATTCGGCGTAGGCGATTGTTTTTTCGTTTGCGCGGCGGCTGGTAAGTTCGTGAAACAGTTCACTGACATTCCAGCTTTCATCGGAGCGCTCCTTGATGAGCTTAATCCAATAGTCAGGGATGCCCATGGCCAGGCGATAGTCGAAGCCGATACCCCCTTTGCTGCAGGGTTCGGCCAGACCAGGCATCCCGCTCATTTCTTCAGCGATGCTTATAGCATGGGGATCCACCTCATGGATAAGTTCATTGGCAAGTGTGAGGTAGAGGATGGCATCGCTATCCTGGCCGCCGTCGAAATAATAATCGTAGCTGGTAAAGCTGCGTTCCAGGCCATGGTCATGGTAGAGCATGCTGGTAACCCCGTCGAAGCGATATCCGTCAAAATGGTATTCCTCCAGCCAGAAGCGGCAATTGGACAGCAGGAAATGCATGACCTGGTCCTTTCCATAATCAAAACAGAGCGAGTCCCAGGCGACATGTTCCCGTTTTGGTCCCGGATGAAAATATTGTGCCGGATCACCGGCAAAATTACCAAGACCTTCGATTTCATTCTTTACGGCATGCGAGTGGACGAGATCCATAATAACAGCAATACCGGCAGCATGGGCCTCATCAATAAGGGCTTTCAATTCGTCAGGGGTGCCGAACCGGGAGGAGGCGGCAAAGAAATTGGATACATGGTATCCAAATGATCCGTAATACGGATGTTCCTGTATGGCCATGAACTGCAGGGTGTTATAGCCTGCTTTAATGATACGCGGGAGTACTATCTCACTAAACTCTTTATAGCTACCGACCTTCTCCTCTTCGGAAGCCATACCGATATGGGCTTCGTATATGATGGGGTGGGTGTATTTATTGTGCCAGTTTTTGGTCTTCCAGGTATAGGATTGGGGATTCCAGACCTGGGCATCGAATATTTTGCTTTGTTCATCCTGAACACACCGGTAGGCGTAAGCCGGAATACGGTACCCATCGCCTCCCGGCCAATATATGTGAAGTTTGAAACGTTGGCCAACTTCAATTTGTCCGTTGTTCAGGAAAATTTCCCAATTCCCGTTGCTTAAGGGTTTCAGGGCATAGGCTTCCTCATCTTTCCAGTTGCTGAACTCACCAACAAGGAACAGCCGGGTAGCATTGGGAGCCCATTCACGGAAAACCCATCCTTTGTCCGTTTTGTGGAGGCCGTAATACAGGTATCCTGAGGCAAAATTCTTCAGGGAACCGCTGATCGCTTCGAAACTTTTCTTTTTCCTGTTAGCGGCTTCGTAACGACTCCGGATAATACCCTCATAAGGATCCAGCCATGGATCTTCCTGCACAATGATCGGTTTCGTCATAGTATTAATGGATATGGCTATACTATAAAGATAGTATTATTTAAAACAGAAAATAAAGCAGGAAGTCTAAAATTGACCTGACAGGCAATTTATGCCAGGAAGGAGGAGGAAAAACGAATGGGGCTTTCTGAAAAGTCATCCGGGCTCATCCTGAGGTCTCACAGGATTCCACATACAACTTATAAGAAAGCCCCTTCCGGTTGATATTAGGCTTCGAGTTCTTTAAAGAGCATAGCGGTATTCCGCTTGTATATTCCAATTCCTGCGAGCATGGTTCCTGCTACGGTAGACAGCACGCCCGGTACTAGTCCCATGTAAAAATCCGGTGGGGTGATCCGGGCCCGCATGATGTTTGGCATCATCACACCGGTCGTCGAAGCTTTCGTGAATTCACTGATGTCGAGTCCATAGGTTTGCATCAGCCACGAAAGACTGAGTCCGATAGATGTCCCAATAATGGTCCCGATGAATCCAATCAGCAGTGACTCGTTGATCATCGACCGGTAAACCTGTCCTTTGGTTTCGCCAATAGCCAGTCGGATCCCGATCTCTCCATATCGGCGCAGACCGCCCAGCAGTCCTGCATTCCATAAAACCAGGGACATAGCGATCATAAAAATGAAAATAACAATGTTCCCCATCCCCTGTGATATGTCAACATACAATGATAAACCTTCCTGGTCGCGCAGTCGATACATCTGGGGGATCAGGTCCCCTTCGGCACTGGAGTTCAAGGTTTTAAACCTTGCCAGCATAGGATCTGCTGTTTCATCATCGTAATATCCGGAGCTGAAGAATCCCAGGATCTCCCCGACACGGTTTTCCATGATCAGGATCTTTTGTGCATCCTTCAGGTCGGTAACGATGGTGGCACGGTCTAAAGCCGTATTGCCAAACCGGATGGTGCCGGAAATTTTCAGGGTATCATCATGAAAGTGACCCGCGGTGCCGGAGGTTTTGAGGACAACCAGATCCCCTGGTTTCACAGCCAGCTTTCCGGCAAACTCATCACTGATAAGGATCTCTCCGGATACTTTAGGGAGGTGTCCCTGTACCAGTGATTTTTTCAGGTTCAGTCGCTCAGCTTCTTCTGATCCTTTTGACAGAAGATCCAGTCCCATTGCTGAAGCTGGCGCCGGAATCCTGTCCAGGGTATCCGCGACTGTCAGGTATCCTCCAAATTTGATTCGGCTGACCCATGTTACGCCGGGGTATTCACTTTCCAAGACAGTGGTCAGGCTGTCGGCATTTGTTAGTGCCAGGTCATTGGGCAACTGATCAATGTTATCAGCATATCCCTGGGTCATAACTTTAACATGACCTGTGGTAAAACGGGCAGTTTGTTCTATCATATCTACCATGATTCCGTTGATGTAACCCCGCATAAATACAGCCAGCATGACACCAATGGTTACAACGATCACAGGAAGCAGACTTCTGCTTCTGTCGCGAAAAAGTCCTTTTAGTAAAAATCGTATCATTGTATCTTCCCCCTTAATGCTTCAGTTGGATTCATTTTAGCTATTTTCCTGGCTGGCAGGTAACTCACAATGGAGGTAGCCAGCAATACTGCCAGGGTCGTTCCCAGGATGAGAGAGCCGCTGTAAACCGGGTACATGGTCGCTGCAATGGCAAAGCCGTAATCAGCAGCGTCGATTCCAAGGGAAATTCCGGTTTTGGCAAACCAGAGCAGGAAGGGTATGCCGTAGATGGCGGCGACGATGGCTGCCAGGACCGCATGCATGGCTCCTTCGATCGTAAATAGTCCGACCACTTCGCGTCGCGTATACCCCAGGGCCACATAGGTGCCTATTTCTTTTTGTCTGCGGAAGATCGAGAGTACCTGGGTGTCAAAGATGGCCAGGAGGGCCAGAAGCAGGAGGATGACGTAAAAAAAGGATTGTCCAATCGTTTTTGTTTGGATCATCTCTTCCATATCCTTAAACAGCAACTCATGCGTTTGAAGGCTCCAGCCGGCCACTTTAGGCCTTTCCTTATCGGGATCCCTGAAGGTTAGGAGGGTAGCTTCGTTGGGCATGTCCATCAGTGCCTGCAGGCTGACAAGCGGAATCCATACCTGTGATTTTGTCACTGAGGGTACATTAGTGAAAAAGACGTCGGCAATATAAAGTCTGACAGAATCTGTAACACCTCCTTTTCCACTCCAGTTAAGCGTGATCACATCCCCCTTTTCCAGCTTGAAATCCTTTGCCATGATATTTCCGATAATGGCAGGCAGTCCTTCGGGAGCTGATTTTTTCATGCTTTTTGTAGGAAGGTCAAAAATATCCTGTTCAGGATCGATGCCTTTTATCAGGATCGGGTTAGCACGACCCTCTTTAAGCACTGTGCCTGGCATGATCAGTAAAGGCTCCATATCGCCTTTGGCAATTTCTGACTCAAATTGACCGGGTATAGCAGAATGTGCTTCGGTGAGCGTAAAAATATCGTAAGGGTCGTAGTTTTCATTCCAGTACTGACCGCCTCCGACTTCCCAGTGGATCATGTCATTTTTTGCCTGGCGGTCCCACCCCACCAGGATACCTTTCATGGCAATGATCATGACAAAGGCGAACGAGAGTACGATCACATTGAGCCAGGTTCGCAGACCGGCGCCAATAAGATTTCTATAAGCTAGTTTTATCGCTAATTTCATCGTCTTCAGTTTTAGTTTGAAACGATTTCCTCTCGGTCCACTTTGCCATCCAGCAGGTAGACTTTACGGTTAAGGTAGCTGATCACTTTTTCGTCGTGCGTTGCGAAGAGGAAAGTGGTTTTCAGCTCCTCGTTCAGTTTTTTCATCGTTTTCAGGATGTTATGAGAATTCTCGGCATCCAGGTTTGCTGTTGGCTCATCTGCAAGCACAAGCGAAGGCTTTTTAACCATGGCCCGTGCGATGGCTACCCGTTGGCACTCACCTCCGGATAGCTGCGGGGGTTTCGATTTGATCTTCTCAGTGAGGCCAACCCATTCCAGGGCATCCAGGACCATTTTTTTTCTTTCGGCTCCTGAATAGTGGAGAAGAAGGAGAGGAAATTCGACATTTTCGTATACTGTATGAACTGCCAACAGGTTGTAGCTCTGGAATATGAAGCCCAGGTTTTCTTTTCTGAGCCTTGCCGCCTGCTTCGCTGTTAATTTACTAATAGCCTGTCCCAGTACATTGGCTTCACCTTCTGTGGGTGAGTCCAGCGATCCGATAATATTCAAAAGGGTGGTCTTACCCGATCCGCTGGGACCAACCAGACCGGTAAATTCACCTTCCACGATTCCCAGGTCGATACCCTTCAGTGCGGTGAACTCACCCTTCCCGATCGGAAACCGTTTGGTGAGTTTTTCAATTTGAATAATTAATTTGTTTTCCATGTGATTTTGTATTTAGTTGTTTTTTCGTTGGGTTTATTTCGTCACAATGTTTCTGGGCATGATGCCGTAGAAGAACATATTGGCAATTTCCATGATCAGGGATTGCATGTCAGGGTACATGGCCTGGGCCTGGGGGTCAGATGCAATTTGAACCGTTTTATTACTCATGTATAGGATGAATTCAACATTTAGATCCTGTCGTATCCATCCCTTTTTTTGTGCTTCTTTGTAGTCGTCCAATACCACTTGCACTATTTTATCAGCACGTGATTTCCAGACAGAAAAGAGCTCAGATCCGGGATCCCCGTATATATCCTTTACCAGTTCAGCACTGATTTCATTTGTGCCTTCAAATTTCATCATCAGCTGCTGTTTGACTTTTTCTTCGAAGGGGATATCCTGGTCCATCAGGGACCTGTATCCGGTATACATATCGGAAAACATTTTTTCAATGACTTCTTTTGCCAGGTCGTTTTTGTTTGAGAAGTACCGGTAAAAGGTCATTTTGCTTACACCGGCCTCTTTGCAGACTTCTTCTACGGTCACCCGGCGAATGCCAAATTTCCAGAAAAGGTCATGAGCAGTTTGCAGGATGGCCTCGTATTTCTCGTTTTGTATTTGAGCAGGCATAGTATCAGGATTAACATTTTCAGTATAAAGTTACGAAAATAATATAAAAATACAAATAAAGTAACATATCTTATTATTCGTAAATATTTAAAGCCCTCTTCTATCGGCGATTCGCAGCATAATTTTTTTAAAATATGTACTTTTGCCTCTTTATTCGATCGAGACACAGATAGCGGAAGCATGAAAATATTCAGGGATCTGGAAAATATTACTATCACATCCCCGGTGGTGACCATTGGGATTTTTGACGGGGTGCATCGCGCACACAGGGCAGTAATACATATGTTAAGAGAAAAGGCGGATTCGCTGAACGGTGAATCTACGATTGTTACCTTATGGCCCCATCCCCGCTATGTTCTGAATAAAGATGCTGAGGGTTTACAATTATTGAATACCCTGGAGGAAAAGATCAGGCACCTGGAGAGGGCAGGGGTTGATAATCTGGTCATCATCCCCTTTAGTGTGGAGTTTGCACGTACGGAGTTCAGTAGTTTTGTCAGGGATATTCTGATCGGGAAGATTGGTTTGTCCCATCTTGTGGTGGGGTATAACCACCAGTTTGGAAGGAATCGCGATGGCAACTTCGGGAACCTGAAGGCGCTTTCCGCAGAACTTGGCTTCGGGCTCTCAGAACAGGAACCCATTCTTATCGACGGAGAAAGAGTCAGCTCTACAAGCATCCGGGGTCTGCTAAGCCGGGGAGAGGTAAAAAAGGCTGCCCATTTTATGGGATATACTTACAAACTCCACGGGAAAGTAGTCGGAGGGTACCAGAAGGGCCGGGAAATAGGTTTCCCTACTGCAAATATTTCAATGAGTGATACCTATAAGCTGATTCCTCATAACGGGGTTTATGCTGTTATGGCAAGAACCGGTGGAAGAGAATTCGAAGCAATGATGAATATCGGGTGCCGCCCTACCCTTTATAATGATAGTTCACAGCTGGTTTTGGAGGCTCATCTTCTGGAGTATTCGGGGGATTTGTATGATGAAGAAATTGAGGTTGAGTTCATTGAGCGGGTCAGGGACGAAAAAAAATTCGAATCAATGGATCACCTGAAGAAGCAGATTGAAAAGGACAGGATATTAATAAAAGAAATCCTGAGTTCTATCAAATAATATGACAGGGAATGTGGATTATCCTGTTTTTAGTAACCATATTTGCATTCTCGCGTTATAGCTAGTAATTTTTCCAACGCTTAAATTGATAATCGATTGAATATGAAAGACCAAGCATTAGTTGAAGCTCTACCTTACAAGGTGAAAGACATGAGTCAGGCAGAATTTGGACGCAAGGAAATTGAAATTGCAGAAAAAGAAATGCCCGGCTTAATGGCCACCCGTGCAAAGTATAAAGGACAAAACCCATTGAAGGGAGCCCGTATCACAGGATCTCTTCACATGACCGTTCAGACAGCTGTTCTGATTGAAACGCTGGTTTCCCTGGGCGCAGATGTCCGTTGGGCAAGTTGTAATATATTCTCAACCCAGGACCATGCTGCCGCAGCCATTGCCGCAGCCGGGATTCCCGTTTTTGCATGGAAGGGTGAGACCCTCGAGGAATACTGGTGGTGTACGGAACAGGCACTGACCTTCCCGGGAGGAAAAGGTCCGAACCTCATTGTTGATGACGGCGGAGATGCAACCCTGTTGATTCATATGGGATATAAAGCTGAAGATAATGCTTCAGTACTCGATAAAAAAGCCGGTAACCATGAAGAATCCGTAATTCTCGACCTGCTGAAGAACATTCTTAAAGCTGACCCCCAAAAATGGCACCGTACCGTTAAGGAACTTAAGGGTGTTTCAGAAGAAACCACTACCGGTGTTCACCGTTTGTATCACATGCTGGAGAAGGGTGAATTGTTATTCCCTGCCATTAATGTGAACGATTCAGTAACCAAATCCAAGTTTGACAACCTGTATGGATGTCGTGAATCCCTAGCTGACGGTATCAAGCGTGCCACTGACGTCATGGTTGCCGGTAAAATAGTGGTTGTTCTTGGTTACGGTGATGTTGGTAAAGGTTGCGCCCAGTCTATGCGTGGGTTTGGTGCACGGGTGATCGTAACAGAGATCGATCCGATCTGCGCCCTGCAGGCTGCTATGGAAGGTTTCGAAGTTTCAACCATCGAGGACGCGCTGAATGAAGGTAATATTTTTGTTACAACTACCGGAAATAAAGATGTGATTACCATCCAGCACATGTCGAAGATGAAGGACCAGGCCATCGTGTGTAATATCGGGCACTTCGATAATGAGATCCAGGTCGATAAACTGAATCAGTTTCCGGGGATTGAGAAGATCAATATCAAGCCCCAGGTTGACAAGTATATATTTAAAGAAGGTCACTCGATTTACCTTCTCGCTGAAGGCCGTCTGGTAAACCTTGGTTGTGCAACAGGTCACCCATCATTCGTAATGAGTAATTCTTTTACGAATCAGACCCTGGCACAAATCGACCTCTGGACGAATGATTATGAAATCGGGGTGTACCGCTTGTCCAAACAACTGGATGAAGAGGTTGCCCGTCTGCACCTGGCACAGCTCGGCGTGAAACTGACTAAACTTACTCAGGAGCAGGCAGATTATATCGGCGTTCCGGTTGAAGGACCTTATAAGCCCGAGCACTACAGATATTAATAAGAGAAAATTAACTATAAAAAGGGGCTTCTGTTACAGGGGCCCTTTTTTTTCGGATACGCAGAGCTGACACGGTCCCCATCCTGGGCTCAGGAAACTTCATGACTCTAATTTACACGAACCGACTGAAGGGAGTTCACCGTGCTCCTACACTGAGTCCTTCGTTGAAGGCCACTGCCACATGCTGTCGCCGAGGCTAAAGCCTATAAGACCGGAGAAAGCTACTGCATACGTGTATGGTAATATCATCCTGCCTGATAGATCTTAAATAACTAAGGATTCTTTAATTCAATAAAGCAGATTTGCGTATTCAGAGGGCAACGCACTCCGACATTTTATCCGAATGGATCGATCCTTGCTAAAAAATCGCCATGAGCTATTATAATTAAGTATGACAGCTTAACTTTGGAAGCGATCATCTCTCAATTATCTTTTATGAAAAACATTCTCTTAATCCTTGCGCTTTCGCTCCTCACAATTTGTGGGTATTCTCAGGATAAAAGTCCCCGGCTCCTTTACATGCACCCAAAAGAAAACAGCAAGCATGTGAATCCGGAATCTTCTTTGATTTTTGGGTTTGACAAGCCTCTGAACGCGAACGATCTCAGTAAGCTGAAAATCAGCATTAAATCCGCCGGCAGGGAATGCCCGATAAAATATACGCTTGTAAATGAAAATAAAACACTGATTCTGAGGCCGATAAAAAATTTCGACCCCAATCAGACTGTAGAGGTGGAAATTGAAACGGGAGGCTTAAGTTTTAAAACACAGCGCTATTCTTTCAGGGTAACGCCAAATGTTCAAACCCCTTCCGACATTACCACAGGCCAGGATGAATTCATGATCCCAACAAAATCATCTCCAATCCTTTCCAAGGCCGATGAGGACCCAGTATCCATAAATGGCGTGGTAGTTCCGTCTGATTATCCCTTCTTCGAAACTGCCATTAATGAAGGAACAGATACTGGCTATTTATTCCTTGCCAACTATGCCGACAATCCCTACATCCTGATCCTGGAGAATGACGGGACTCCCTATTATTATCAAAAACTGGAAGATATTTCCATTGATTTTAAAATGCAGCAAGGCTATATCACCCGGCATGCAGAAGGCGATATTCACGGTTTTATTTCCATGGATACCAATTACCATGTAGTCGACACCTTCAGATGTGACAATGGCTATACGGTGGACCACCATGATATGCAGCTCCTGGAAAACGGACATGCGCTGCTGATTGCTTCAGAAACCAGGAAAATAGATATGAGTGAAATTGTAGAGGGAGGAAACAGCAATGCATCTGTGATCGCAACTCATATCCAGGAAATCGATGAGAACGGGAATGCTGTCCTTGAATTCAACTGCTGGGATAATTTTGATATTACGGGGGCCACTCATCTTGATCTGACCAGCAGCCAGATTGACTATGTCCATGCCAACTCAATTGCCGTGGATGCTGACAGCAACCTGGTAATGTCCAGCAGGAATTTGAGTGAGTGCACGAAGATCAATCGTAAAACCGGAGAGATCATGTGGCGTCTCGGAGGAAAATATAACCAGTTCGAATTTATTAATGAGGAAGACACGATTGATTACCAGCATGATATCAGACCAGTACCCGGAGTGCCCGGCAATTATACCATCTTCGATAACGGAAATAATCGTGGTTTCTCACGTGTAGTTGAATATCAGATTGATACGGTTGCCATGACTGCCACAAAGGTTTGGGAATACCGGCCCGATCCTGACTTCCTGAGTGCTGCAATGGGAAATGCACAGAGGCTTCCCAATGGTAACACCCTGATAAACTGGGCCAGCGGCGGCTATCCCAAAGCTCATGAAATTACCCCTGCCGGGGAGGTAGTCTATGAAGGCAATTTTATAGAATCAACTGCTTCCTATCGCAGTTTCCGGTTTGACTGGAATGGCTTTCCGACAAAACCCTACCTGGTACTTGAAAACTTATCTGACAAGGTTCGCTTACTATACAACCTGTTTGGTGCCGACAGTATTGCTGAGTATTATATTTATGGAGGTACCACTCCAGATCCGGAGGAGCTGATAGCCACCACAACCGATAAATGGATTGACCTTGTCGATCTTGAAAACCTGCAGACATATTATTTTAAGGTTGCGGCAGTCGATAGTAATGGAATGGAAAGTGAATTATCCAATGAAGAAAAAATAACAATCCTGCGCCCTGAACCGGATGTTAATATTGTTTTGAATGGTGATTTTTCCCAGGATCAGGAATACTGGGATTTCTACCTTTATGCAGACGCTGTTGCAGAAACAGTGGTTAATGGAGATACAGCATTAGCTTTCGAGATCACTAATGGCGGAACCATGGAAGTCGGGGTTCAGTTTCTGCAAAATGGGATCCCTCTGATACAGGGCAATACCTATCAGTTTGAATTCGACGCCATGGCCGAAAAGGAACGCAGTATCGTTGCCAAAGTTGTCCAGGATGTGTATCCCTATAACAACTACAGCCGGATCGGGACCACAAATCTGACAACTGAGTGGAAACATTACAGCTACACCTTTGATATGAATTTCGCTACAGATCTGAATTCAAGGGTCGTGTTTAATTGCGGCCTTGATACCGCGAATGTCACCATTGACAACGTTTCCCTCAAAAATATTATCCGTGATAATATCGATGAGCATACTTCTGAACCTGAAATAGCCATCTTCCCGAATCCTGTTGCGGATGAGCTCAATCTTGTTTTTAGTTCTATTGCTTCAGAAAATGTTGAGATCTCAATTTTCTCAACCGACGGAAAACAGGTGATGCTGGATCAATTCCTTAATCAGGGTGGCTTAACGCTGGATCTGAGCAAGCTGGAACAGGGCATATATTTATGTAAGCTTCGGTTTTATTCCGTAACAAACGGGACGGAGCAGACCTGTATAAAGAGATTTGTAAAAACCAGGTAATCCATAGACCATGCTAATGCTCCTGGCACAGCTGGGTTGAATTTATCACCAAAGCCGATATTCGTTTTGCCGCAGGATATGCCAGGTTCCTGACTTGTGTCAGATGCCGGAGAACAGTTCAAAACTTAAAATCTGAACAGCTGATCCAGCCTGGCCCGATACCCTAGAGTAAGAGCAAATGTATTATCCAGTGGCGAGGAAGAATTTGCCAGGATGAGTTTTCCGTCCTGGGATTCATCCTTTTAATGCCTAATAGGAATTACTGACAAACAAATCCCCCGTATTCGGATTGAAAACAGCCTGGTAACGTTTCAGGGACCAGTTGGAAACGCTGCCGTCAGCGGGAGCCCCCATGCTGCTGAACACATAAATGGAACCACACTCCGGGCAGGTACCTAACACACTATAGGTTTCAGTTTCTATGGCAATGTTATCCGGAATGTCGTGTGGGCAAGTCCTGTCGTAAACAAAGAATTCACCGTCGCCATTGTTATGAATGATTACTCCGTTGTTGAAATAACCAAGGGAAAGGACGCCCAGATCCTCGTTATTGACCACCATGGTTGCCCCCAGATCGTTAAGGCGGAAGTACTGAGGATCATCAAAAAGATTGATGCTGAAATTGATGTAAACATCGGGTATAGGATGCTGTTTTTCTTCTTCACACGAGGAAGAAATAAGGAATAGTGCGGTTGAAAAAAGAATAAAAAACGTTATTTTTGAATATCGCATAAGAATAATTTTCACTGCAAATATAGTGAATAACGATCTGTCTGAATGATTTATTCCCTTCAGGGAGGTGAATTTTAAAAAGTCAGGAAATGTTTTTAGCAGGTGACAACGGATACATTGAAATACTCATCTATGCCGTAGCGGTGATAGGTGGTTTAATTGTCAATGTCTACAGGAATTACAACAAGCGGAAGGAACAAGCCAGCACTCCACCTGTCCGGGAGCGGGAAGAGCCAGCTTTCCCGGAAGATATTTTCAGCCCGGTTGAAGAACCTGCTGAAACCATTTTCCCTGAATTCATCTTTGAGGAGCCGGAAGTTGAGGAAGCAATGGAGGAGGTCGTGATAGATCAAGCGCCTGTATTCAGCGAAACTACCGGAAAGCTGGATGCTATTGAGGATGAGGGAAAAGCAGCCTTCCTTGAAACGGCCAGGCAACTCCTGGATGACGACCAGCCCCTGGATGACCGATTCAGGATGAGTGAGGAGATGCGCGAAGCTTTTGAAATGCGGGAATATGATTATAATGCTGAAGAGGAGCAGGGTGAGGGCGATGGCTTTGATCTCAGAACCGCAGTAATTTATTCTGAAATATTAAACCCTAAGTACATCAATAACAGCTATTAATCAAGCACATATCCAAAGTGCCTTGATTGATAATTAAATAATTTATTATCTTTGTGGCACGAAGAGTTCCGATAGATGCGGGATTCTTTTTGTTTTTATAACACCAAAAGTTTTAGGAGGGAAAATGTCTAAAATATCCTATGTCACTGAAGAGGGACTTCAAAAACTGAAAGACGAACTGGAGCAATTGACCACGGTTGAGCGACCAGCCATTTCGAAACAGATAGCAGAAGCACGGGACAAAGGTGATTTGTCTGAAAATGCGGAGTATGATGCTGCAAAAGAAGCCCAGGGTATGCTTGAGCTAAAGATCAGCAAGTTAAAAGACGTTATTGCCAATTCCAGGGTGCTCGACGAATCAAAGATCGACACCAGCAAGGTGCAGATCCTCAATAAGGTAACAATAAAAAACAGGAGCAACAATGCGACCATGGTTTATACCATCGTATCTGAAAGCGAAGCAGACCTGAAAGCCGGAAAAATTTCTGTAAACACGCCCATCGCAAAAGGTTTGCTCGGGAAAGTGGTTGGTGATGTCGTTGAGATTACCGTTCCTTCCGGAAAAATTCCTTTTGAGATCATCGAAATAGGACGAAAATAAATCTACCTGGTATGGCCGGCATATTTTCGAAAATCGTTCATGGAGAGATTCCCTGTTACAAGGTGGCAGAGGATGAAAGATTCCTGGCTTTCCTGGATATCAATCCACTGGCAAAGGGGCATACCCTGGTCATCCCAAAAGAAGAAACAGACTACATTTTCGACATTGATGATGAACAATTGGCTGCCATGCATCTTTTTTCAAAGAAGATTGCACGGGCCATCGACAAAAGTGTGGACTGCAAGCGTGTCGGTATTGCTGTTATTGGTCTGGAAGTTCCTCATGCGCATATTCACCTCGTTCCGCTGAATGATCTGGGGGACCTGAATTTTGCCAATCCTAAACTTAAACTTACCCCGGAGGAATTCCAGGATATTGCTGCAACAATTGCGGATAATATTGAAGGGTAGGAAGCCACTTTACCTCTCGCTGTACACTTTTATATGGTGTCGATGCCTGGATCTTTTCCTGCTTTCCCTTTTTCCTCTTATCTTTGAGAACTTTCAGGTGTACAGGAAGTAAGATATTATCATAAAGCTGCTTTTTTTTCAGTTTTCCCATAGGGGTATTTTCATGCCGGGGTGTGTTACTACCAGAAACGGATCAAAATCTCATAACAGGAATGCATTAGGATTATGAAACCAGGTAAAAAAATAGCGTTTCTCATTCTTTCAGGATTGATGATCATGTTCCAATCCTGTACAGAGGGTTTCCTCCACCGCGTTGAGAAAGAAGAAGGAATTCTTCCCGCCCGGTTTAAGATCGATATTCCCGCATCTATCAGCTCCGAAGATAACACATCCTTAAAATCTGCCAGCTCGATAAGCATTGACACCCTGAAGGGAAGGATCATTTATGCTCACCTGAATCGTTTTGTTGCCATTGGTGAGCGTGCTGCCGACATGGTTCAGGATATTCTCCTGAGTATCTCTGCCTATGATATCAATGAAGCAATGACCCTTAGTTTTATTGGGGATAGGGACGGAAGGGTAAAAAATCTGGAAGTGACTGAGGGTGTTGAATATGCGGGTGTAGGCTATGAGTTCAGGCTGACGATTACAGATGCCGACTCTGAGGCAGAAGCTGATGGGGGCAGAGCCTTACAGGTATTCTGGGACCGTGATCCCATCCGGGGAGTTGCCATCGTAAAGCCTTATAATAGTGATCGGGAGGCTTTTTATGAGTCACCGGAGGCCGTTTTTCGCATCGTATATTCGGAAGAGGGTGAGGATGAATATGAAAGCTTCATGACGGTTGAAATTGCGGGCATGCCCGTGCCGCGTCTTGATAATTATGCACTTAGAAGTCTTAAAATGTTTGTTGGAAAGAAAAATAACCGGGTCGATGTATATGGAAATTCCGATCATCCCAATGCCAGTTTCTTTACCGACTATCAAGGCTTTAACTGGTCCTTTGTTGCCTCCGGATATACTGACGAAAATATTGCCGTTGCTGAGGTGGGTCTTCCTCCCTGCGGCCTTGATGAATCGAGCCGCGACGTTTTGCTAGGGTACTATTCAATTAAAAATGTACTCATCCAGGAAATTACGCTATGGTTCCTCGACCTGTTTGGAATAACACCGGACACTGATGTGCTGGAACGCTACCTGCAGAATTCCGACGCACCCGGCTTTTTTAATGCCAACGGATTTATTCAGGGAGGCATTTCCCCCGGTTCGCAGTATGATATCCTGCAGGAACAGGTCAACTTTCTTAGGCCCTATAATCCTAAAGACATTAACGAGTTGGTAATCCATTTTCAGTAGGTTGAAACCATGTGATGCACCAACAGCTCCATACCCGTCATACGGAACTTGTTAATCTTCGGCGAGCTCGCAAGCTCGGTTCAGGATTCCACGATTTTGGTTTTGGGACTGATTTGGCAGATCCTGAAATAAATACAGGATGACTGTATCACCTTAAGTATAGCAGCTTGTTAATTTTTTGCTGGTCTTCCATCCTATTTCTTACGTCTCCGATCCTTCTTCCTCCCATAAACAAATCCCCCCCTATTCGGAATCTTTTTTATCAGGCAGTTTGACACTAATGGGTTTATTTTGCAACTTAGAGTAACAGACTGATTTGCATTCTGCTGCATAAGGGTGATTTAAACAGAGAAAACAAATACTAAACGAATGAAAAAGATACTGTATCAAGTGTTTTTTCCTGGGCTGATCTGGCTGACATTCAGCTGTTCAGGGGATAAGGCAAAAACAACTGAAATTAAGAATGGTGCGCTTGTTGAACTGGAAAATTTACAGGTAAAGGTCCAGTTTTATGCCGACGATGAAATTCGGGTCACCAAGTGGATTCCTGAATCCAGTGATAAGAAAACCAGCCTGTCGGTAATCAAAGAAATGCCCAATGTTAACGTCACAATCGAAAATGTAGCTGATGCAGTACACATTTCATCGGGTAGCCTTAAGGCGGTGATCTTTAAAAAGACCGGTAGCGTTTCCTTTTTCACACCGGATGGAAAGCGGCTGCTGGCTGAAGGAAGCTCAAGCTTCGAACCGGTAACCTATTCAGGGGATAAAGGATATGCCATGGTTCAGAATTTTGAACTGACCAAAACCGAAGGGATTTATGGTCTGGGACAACACCAGTACGGATATATGAATTACAGGGGCAAGGAGGTTAAACTGGTCCAGTCGAATACGGATGCGGTGAACTCGTTTCTGGTTTCTACGCTGGGCTACGGCATCCTTTGGGATAATTATTCCATGACCATCTTAAAGGATGACGGAAATACGAATGCCTCCATCTATTCTGATATGGGAGATAACATCGATTATTATTTTGTCGGTGGAGAGAGTATTGATGACGCGATTGCCGGATACCGCGACCTTACCGGTCAGGCTCCTATGTACGGGAAATATGCCTATGGCTACTGGCAAAGTAAGGAACACTATAAAACTCAGGATGAGGTGCTTGCCATTGCGTCAAAATACCGTCGTCTGAAAATTCCGATCGACAATATGATCCAGGACTGGAACTACTGGGAAGGCAATGCGAACTGGAGCAGCATGGTGTTCGATAAAACACGTTACCCCGATCCGAAAGGGATGGTTGACAAGCTTCACGCAATGAACTTCCATGCCATCATTTCGATTTGGCCTGCTATCGGACCGGCATCGGAGTTCTACAGGGATATGGACAAACATGGATTTCTATATGAGCCGGTTGGCTGGGCAGGATTTAAATACTACGATGCATTTAATCCGGAAGCCAACAAGCTCTACTGGCAATACCTTAAGAAAGGTATCTATTCAACAGGAATGGATGGCTGGTGGATCGATTCGACTGAGCCTGATGTCGTGAATGCCCTGACCAAAGATGCCGAAGAACATGAAATGAAGAAAGTGGGAAGTACCCACATCGGATCATGGGCACGCTATTTAAATGCGTTCTCCCTGGTTATGACCGATGCGATTCATAAATACTGGAGAGAAGAAACTTCTGATCGCCGTGCCTACATCCTGACCCGTTCTACCTTCGCAGGCCAACAGCGCAACGGTGCAACAACCTGGTCGGGTGACATCGGTGCAAACTGGGAAGTTTACAAGCATCAGATTGCCGCAGGTGTGAACCATTGCATGTCCGGAATTCCCTACTGGACATTTGACATTGGAGCGTTTGTGATCGGTGCCTACGACGGTGTCTTCATGGAGGGAGGTAAAGATCCTGCCTACCAGGAACTCTACACCCGGATGTTCCAGTTCGGTGCATTTTGCCCGATCTTCCGTTCACACGGCTCTGAAACTCCCCGTGAAATCTGGGAATTCGATCAGTTCACGCCTACCCTGGTTAAGTATGATAACCTGCGCTATCGCCTGATGCCTTACATCTATTCTCTGGCATGGAAGGTGACCAGTGACAGCTATACCCTCATGAGGGGATTGCCCATGGACTTTGCTTCAGACACCAAAACCTATGATATTGATGACCAGTTCCTCTTCGGTCCTGCATTTATGCCCTGTCCGGTGGTTGACTTCATGTACCACACTCCTCCTAAGCACAGTGTTATGATTGGCGGAGAGAACTACAGGACAAATGATGGACAGGAAGGTCTGGTAGCTCGCTACTATAAGGATCATGAATACAAAGTATTCGGCAGGGAGCAGGTGGATACCACTATCGATGTATTCTGGTATACCGGTCGTCCCGACTACGTTTCCGACTCGGCATTTGCGATCCGGTGGGAAGGAAAACTGATCCCGACGGAAACCGGAAAACATCAGTTCCACCTGAAGAGTTTCGATGCCAAAAGAATATTCCTGAATGGGAAACAGCTGAAGATGGTGTATACCAGCACCGAGCAATACTCAGAAAAAATCGAGCTTGCAGCAGGCAAAGAATACGACTTTGTTCTGGAAACCGAGAATACATCCACCGGTGCCGCTCGCATGCAGCTATTCTGGAAAACCCCTTCGATCTTTGAGAGTGAGAAGCAGGTTGTGACAAAAGATAAGATCCGGGAGGTATACCTGCCGGAAGGAACTTCCTGGTATGATTTCTGGACCGGAGAAAGGCTGAAGGGTGGCGAGACGATTACCGCAGCAGCGCCCATCGATATCATGCCCCTGTATGTTAAGGCAGGATCCATTGTACCGATGGGACCCTTCCTGCAATACAGCACTGAAAAACCTGCAGATCCTATCGAACTGCGGATCTACCCGGGAGCAGACGGAACATTTACCCTCTATGAAGATGAGAATGATAATTACAATTACGAGAAAGGTATGTACCTGACCATCGGTTTCTCCTGGAACGACAAGGACAAAACCCTGACAATCGCAGAACAACAGGGCAGGGAATTCCCGGGCATGCTGAAAAAGCGGACCTTCAGGATCGTGTTGGTAGATGAATCGCATGGCACTGGAGCAGAGATCTGCCCGATACCGGATGAGACTGTGGTTTATGAAGGCAAAGAATTAACTGTCAAGTTATAAGAAAAGTACCAGGATCTATCCCGGATACGAAAAAAACCACCCGCATCGCTGGTGGTTTTATTTTTTTTGATTTTAGCAGGTACAAAATTCAAGTTCTGGAAGTCCGGTTCTATTTCACCCCTGAACAGGGAATTCACCCCTGCAGGGGCATTTTTACCCCCGGAAGAAAATTTAGGGGGCTTTGTTATATCTTTGTTGTGTTTCATGCTAAAAGAGACCGTGCAACCAATCCCAATGCACATTTGGCACATATGCAAGCTCCAACACACAAGCGATGCTTCAGCTTGCAAAAGAGCCAAATTTTTGCCGACGC
>JAFGEO010000008.1 GCA_016931575.1 Bacteroidales bacterium
ACTGATTTTTTTACGGGCAGAAAATACTCAGGCAGATATTTCAATGAAAACCATAAGCTGAGCTTCCCGGAAATTATTTCCACAGCATGGTTTGAGATTTCTGAATCAAGAGGGTAATGCTGAAGATATAATAATCTATAAAATTGTTTTACAGCTATTTAAGAGCTTCAAACAACACTTCCACAGGATGTCTGGCTATTTTCCCCGTACCATCTTTAATATGATGCCTGCAGGATGTTCCGGGGGCAGCAAGAATTGTCTCTGTGTCAGCTTTTCGGACAGAGGGGAAAAGCACCAGTTCACCAATTTTCATAGAAAGGTCGAAATGCTCTTTTTCATATCCAAAAGATCCGGCCATACCACAACATCCCGACTTAATTTCTTCAACAGAATAGTTTTCCGGAAAACCAAGGACTGTTTTCGTTGAGAGAGTAGAGGCAATAGCTTTTTGCTGGCAGTGCCCGTGGAATAGTACCTTACGTTCTTTGCTGGTGAATTGATCTTTCGTTATTTTCCCTGCATTTATTTCCCGAACCAGGAATTCTTCTACGGTGAACACATTATTTGCCAGGGTTTTAGCCCTGCTCTGTTCCTCCCCTCTGAGCAGGTCCGGATATTCATCCCTGAAAGTAAAAATTGCAGATGGTTCTATTCCAACGAGAGGAGTCCCTTCAGTAATGACCGGTGCAAACAGACTGACATTAGCATGTGCCAGTTTTCTGGCTTTCCCCAGGAAACCCTTAGATAACATAGGTCTCCCGCTATCAAAATTCTTTGCCAGGAGTATCCTGTATCCCAATTTATTGAAAAGCTTTGCGGCCGCGATTCCTATGGGCACATCGTTGAAGTTTGTAAATTCATCGACAAACAGGTAGATCGATTTAGCATCGGCTGGCAGGGCATTATTCAGACCGGGGAGGTTCTTTCTGAGCCACTTTTTAAAAGTTATTCTATAAACCTTTGGTAAAGAACGTTTTGCAGCAAATCCGATCATTCTTTTGATCAATCCGGACCATAACCTGGAACCCATTATTGCATTATAGATCCCGGCAAATTTTGATGCCATGGACTGGAGAAAAGAGAAATATGCAATCAATCGTGTTCTGAGAGGAATCCGGTTTGATTTGTAATACTGATAGAGAAATTCAGCTTTTAATTTTGCCAGATCGACACCTGAGGGACATTCCGATTTACATCCCTTGCAAGACAAGCAAAGATCCAAAACCTGATATAATTCCTTATGGTTGAAAGGATTCTTCTTCGTGTTGTTATTCAGAATATTACGCAGCATATTGGCCCGTGCCCGGGTAGTTTTATCCTCATCTTTAGATGCCTGATACGATGGGCACATGGTTCCACCAATGATGTGTGATTTACGGCAGTCTGCGGAGCCATTACACTGCTCTGCCATCCGGATAAATCCAAGAGTTTCTGAGAAATCAAATGCGGTATTGTACTCAGGCGTTTCCTGTCCGGCTTTGTAACGCAGGGAACTATCCATCGGGGGTGTATCCGTTATTTTGCCCGGATTCAGTAAACCCTTTGGATCCCATGCCTTCTTGAGATCTTTAAGCAGCTGATAGTTATCATCACCGATCATTAAAGGAATAAATTCACCCCGAAGGCGTCCGTCCCCATGCTCGCCACTCAACGAACCCCTGTACTTTTTCACCAGACGAGCGATTTCCGTGGCCACTTCCCTGAATTGCTTTACACCTTCCGTGGTTTTCATATTTATAACTGGTCGAAGGTGCAGTTCACCCGTAGCAATATGAGCATAAAAAACACAACTAAGCTTCAGATTATCAAGGACTTCATTAAAATCTTTTATATAATCAGGCAGGAATTCCGGATTTACTGCTGTGTCTTCGATGACAGGCTGAGGTTTAGCATCGCCAGGGATATTGGAAAGCAGGCCCAGTCCAGCTTTTCGAAGAGCCCATACCTTTGAGATATCCGCCCCGTAAACGATGGGGAAGTGATAGCCATATTTCGCTTTCCGGAGGTCCTGAATCAACTCATCACAAACCTGGTCGATTTCCTCCCTCGAATTTTTGGCAAATTCAACGCAAAGCAAAGCCCCGGGGTCGCCATCAATAAAGAAACGATGTTTTCTGTACTCTATACTGCTTTTGGTACACTGAAGAATGATATCATCCATTAATTCTATTGCTACCGGCTTATGTTTCAGGGCAATAATATTAGCTTTCAACGATTCTTCAACCGAGTTAAGGTGTACCACCAGGAGTCCTTTTTCCGGGGGTGGAACCGGTACCAGGTTCAGTTTAATCTCGGTGATAAACATCAGTGTTCCCTCAGAGCCGCAGATCAGCTTCGCGAAGTTGAAATTATTCCCTCCGGGTGTAAATACTTCGGTTTCCAGGAGAATATCCAGGGCATATCCGGTATTTCTGCGCTCCAGACGGGGATCGGGAAATTCTTTCCTGATGCGATCCTGATTTTCTTTATTTCCGAGTATTTCGCGGATATTTCTGTAAACACCTCCCTCGAGGGATTTTAACTTGCATTTTTCATTGAACTCACTTTCAGTGAGATCTTTAAAGACGACTTCAGAACCATCGGACAGAAAACCATTAATCTCCATGGTATGATCACGGGTACTGCCATAGACCAGTGAATGGGCCCCGCAGGAATTATTTCCGACCATGCCGGCAAGCATACAGCGGCTGGAAGTTGATGTTTCAGGACCGAAAAACAGTCCGTCGTTCTTAAGCAGAATATTCAGTTCGTCCAACACGACTCCCGGTTCTACCCTCACCCAGTGTTCCTCCTTATTCAGTTCAAGTACCCGGGTCATATACTTGGAGCAATCAACGATCAGTCCGTTCCCTACAACTTGTCCTGCCAGCGAAGTACCGGCAGTTCTGGGGATCATGGGGATATTGTTTTCATTGGCGAACCGAATGACGGCCAGAATATCTGCTTTTGATTTTGGAAGAATAATGGCAGCAGGCTGCTCCTGATATGCTGAAGCATCGGTAGCATATAACAAACGGGTAATATCATCTGAATAGATATCGCCTTCGATCTTCTTTTCGAGTTGTTTCAACTTCACAAGGAATGTTTCCATATAAGGTGTATGCAAAAAAAGTGAGGACCAAATTTAATAAGTATCGCCGCTTCGACAAGTCTTTTTATGAAATTTGCGGATACTGGTATGATTTTCATACGTAAAATCCTTGCAAACGATTCCTTTTAATCAGAATTGTTAATTATTATGGATGATCCCTTTTCATGACTTCAGAAAAAGATTGTAAATTCGTTTATCCTTCCCGATGGGAAAAATTTTTGGCTACTGCTAAACCATTATAGACGAAAGGCTGCTATTCAAATGAATGCAGCCTTTTTTTTCTGAATTTCAGAAAAATCCTACTGTCCCAATTCCCTGGTTATTGATATTGCAGCAATAGTCCCATCTGCAATTGCTGTTGTTATCTGACGGTATTTTTTACTGCGTACATCTCCCACGGCATAAACATCATTCAGGTTTGTTTTCATGTCTTCATTGGTTTTAATAAAACCCCACTGGTCAAGTTCTAATTGACCCTTGAATATTTCAAGGTTAGGTTTCATGCCGACGAATATAAAGACACCATCTGCTGCCAGAGACTTTCTGATGCCTGATTTAAGTTCCTCAACTTCAACGATCATTTTAGCCCCATCTTTTTTAAAGGATCTGGGTTCATGTTCCAGGAGAAAGTTGATTTTCGGATTGGCGAATGCTTTTTCCTGGGCTTGCTGATTAGCCTGGAGTTTATCAAACTGGTGTACAATAGTAATTTTTGAGGCAAATTTAGAGATAAAGTCGGCTTCCTCAATTGCAGAGTTTCCTCCGCCGATAACGATAACTTCCTTATCGACAAAATATTTTGCATCACAGGTGGCACAGTAAGAGATGCCGTTCCCCTTAAATTCGCGCTCTCCGGGTATGTTTAACCAATTTGGGGATGTTCCGGTGCTTATGATGATCTTCTTTGCGCTAATCGTCTCAAAATCATCAATAATCACTTTTTTAGCTTCCAGGTCTACATGCGTTACGTCCACTGCAACTTTGTAAGTCGTACCGCATCGTTTTGTCTGTTCGCTCATATTATGCGACAACATATATCCCGGTTGAGGTTCAATAAAACCAGGATAATTTGATACCTGGTGTGTTGTAGCAACCTGACCGCCGGGCAGGGCCGTATCGATCAACACAGTATTCGTTTTTGCCTGACAGAGGTACAGTCCGGCAGTAAGGCCTCCAGGCCCGCCGCCCAAAATTGCCACATCGCAACTTGTTTCCTGGGGTTCGATAGCCTTTTTCACTTGCTTAACTTTTTCAACTCCGAGCAGGCATTTCATCCCTTCAAAAAGTTCAGAACGCCGGATTCCACCGCTTAAGCGTACACCGACCTCCTCTCCGTCATCGAAGAAAAGCACTGTTGGTGAAGAAGATACACCTAGTTTTTCAGCCAGTTCTCTGTTCTCCTGACGGAAAACCTTGAAAAACTTCACATCAGCTCCGAACAGTTCTGACATGGCTTCAAATTTCGGGGCCAGTGCATCACAGGGCGGACATTCTGTGGAGTAGAAATCCAGAACAACCTTACCACCCCGGATCACTTCCTTTTCAAAATCTGTAGTTTTGATCTCTTTCATATGCCTAGTTTTAATTTTTATCTTTTTGATTATCTGCCAATTCCTCCCTGAAATAATTAGCCAGCCCAAGGCTAACTAATTCCTGCACTGGCCTGCAATCAGGCTTAAGGATGCTTCCTTTCTGGTTCCTGGCAACCGAACCACATCCCCCGCCACAAGCCAGTCTTAAGTTACACGACCTGCATTCAGGTATTGCAAGAACATCCCTCGACTCCCATTCGGCAATGACATCCTCAAGGAGGTTGATGTGAGGATAAAACGTTCCCAGCTCCTCTCCTTCCTTACCAACAGTGGCTGTACAGGAATAGATCTTCCCTGAATAATCAAATGCCCATTCAGTCTTGGTTCCAGGACATGAATCAAACAGAGGATCAGGAAGTTCACCCTCATCAAAAAGGAACCTGGAAATGGAAAATGACGGACGGTGAAACTCAAGGATGGCGGGGTCCTTCTTTATTAGCCCGTAAATATCTTCGTATAGGCCAATTCGGGTATAAAGCCTGTCAGCATCGCGCTGGCAATGGTGGAGCTCATAATTTCTTCCGAGCTGTGTTTTAAAAAGCGGACTGGCGGTCCATTGCCGGTCTATTGCAAAATGAGCCAGTGTCTGCAATTCATTAACGTTTTCCTTATCCAGCACCATCCTGAGGTTAACCGGAAAATCTGCCTTCAGGGCCGCATCGATACCAGATACGATTTTCCCGAATGTAGCCGTACCGTTTCTTAGTGGCCTGCGCCTGTCGTGAGCTTCACCAACGCCATCCAGGGTCACCTGGATCTCCCGGATCCTGGCCTTCTCAAGTATGGGTATATATTCCTCAAGATTATATGCATTCGTAACAATGGCAATATCCAGATTCCGCTCATTTGCCCTTTCAATAAACTGTTCAAAAAATTCCCTGTAGCCCTCACCAGGTAATAAAGGTTCTCCCCCAAATAGCGTAAGGTATTTTTTTCTGTCCTTAAATTGGAGATCCACATAGTTGAAAAAGCCATCGACGACTTCTTCAGAAACAGGACGGGCAATGTTCTGATAATCATCCTGATAGCAATAAGAGCAATTAAAATTACACTGATAACCCGGAACAAAGAAAAGCTGAACTTCATCCGTTTCGCGGTTATCAATGAAATCGAGGTACCTCTGCCGGAAAAGAGCAGCTTCAGCAGCAGGATCAACGACATACCCTTTTTCGATCATTCCGGGCTCACTGAGTGCTTTCCCGGACTTAATACTATCAACGATATCCTGTGAGATAATGTCCGCTTCGCCGGATAACAAATTGATAATATAATACTGATCAGACTCCGTAATACGGGAGATGATATTATGCGCAGAAAATTCCATATTTATCTTATTGATTGCCTAAAAATCAATGGATTGGTAAAAATTATGTGGGCCAAGGCCCACATAATTCCTTAGTCGTGACAACCGGCAACAATCCTTGATTGTTTTGCACAACACTGTGCAACCTGTTGTTTCTGTTCAGCTTTCTTACGAATTAAAGATTTCATTTAATACTATTTAATTTGAACAACTACAACATTTACCAATTTTCCCTGTAATGGTAAAACTGGCAACCTCTATCTCCCCTTTACTATATGGAGAACTTTCTTCAATAATTTCGATATTCTCAAATCCGGCACGACTTAACTGTGCCAAATAAATCTCTTTGGTAACAGCTCCAGCCCAACATTCAGCAATGGCCTCAGGATCGTTCCTGAATTTTTCGGGAACTTCGTCCATAGAATATATATCACTGACAACAAACCGACCACCATTCTTCAGTATCCTGGCTATCTCGTTCCATACCTGTTGTTTGTCCTGCGCATGGTTTATGGTGCAGTTGGAAATAACCAAATCGACCGACCTATCCTCCAAAGGCAATTTTTCCAACACCGCTTTAATGAACTTCACATTCTTTACATCCATCTTAGCTGCGGTTTGTTGAGCTTTCTTCAGCATTCCTTCTGAGATATCTATTCCGTAGACAAAACCCTCTGAACCGACCTCCTCTGCGAGCCGCAACACATCAGTACCTCTTCCGCTGCCCAGATCCACACATATCTCACCCCTAAGAGCCCTGGAATAATTTATAGCACCACCGCAGGACAGGCAGCAGCTTTCCGTTGCCAGCCCAGTATATCTTTTATCTATCTCAAGGTAACTCATCTTTCTGTTTTTGCTGCAAATATATGTATTTATCTACATATATCTATTTGTGTTGATGTTTTTTTTATAACAATCTTCATTTAATACTAAAATTAGGCAATTCTTTGCTTTTTTACTCAATCTTTTTGAATCAACATACTTAATTTCAAGATAACTGATAAGATACGTGGAAATTTAGATTTGAATTTATTTAAAATCGCTCTAAATTTGCACACCGTTTTTCACATTATACAAGTATTTTTGATGCAATAAGCTTACTGTTAGTATGTTAGAACAGACTTATTAACAGGGACATTTTAGAGTAATGGATACTGAACCTACATAGAAGGGAAGCTTTTTTTTTCTATTTTTACATACATTTTACTACAAACATAAAAAGTTGATTTACAATGGATTTGATGAATCTTATCAAAGAGAATGCTAAAAAACATCAGCAAAGGATCGTTCTGCCTGAAAGCTATGAAGAACGAACACTCAGAGCAACTGATATTATCCTATCTGAAAAATTAGCCCGCATTATACTAATAGGCAATCCGGACAAAATCCTTGGTCTGGGAAAAGAAATGGGGTTAAAGAATCTGTCAGAGGCTATCCTTGTAGATCCCGAAAATAATCCCAAAGAGGAAGCCTATGCTAACTTAATGGTGGAACTAAGAAAATCAAAGGGCTTGACGTACGATCAGGCCCTTGCTCTTTTGAAGAATCCCCTCTACCTGGCTACGATCATGATAAAGAGTGGAGATGCCGATGGTGAGGTTGCCGGCGCTGAAAATGCAACAGGCAATGTATTGCGCCCTGCTTTCCAGTATGTAAAAACCATGCCTGGTATCAGTGTTGTTTCCGGCGCATTTTTGATGTTTCTCACCGATGAAACTTATGGAGAACAGGGTCTGATGGTTTTTGCTGACTGTGCAGTTCATCCTAATCCAACTGCCCGGGAGCTGGCCGAAATTGCCGTGGCCACAGGAAAGACAACCCGGGCTATTGCAGGCTTCGAACCCCGGATCGCTATGCTTAGCTTTTCAACAAAGGGAAGTGCCGAACATGAGATAGTTGAAAAAGTCAGGAAGGCCACTGAACTTGCGAAGGAACTGGATCCCACACTGGCCATCGACGGAGAATTGCAGGCTGATGCTGCAATCGTTGAAAGCATAGGTCAATCCAAAGCCCCGGGAAGTAAAATTGCCGGTAAAGCCAATGTTCTGATTTTCCCAAGTCTTGAAACGGGTAATATTGCCTACAAACTTGTACAGCGCCTGGCTAAGGCAGAAGCTGTCGGGCCAATTCTTCAGGGAATGGCCGCACCAATCAATGACTTGTCACGGGGATGTTCAGTTGATGATATTGTGAACCTGGTTGCCATTACTGCAAACCAGGCAGCAAATAAATAGTCCTGGATTACTCTTTAGGCCAGCACCGTTAGCAATCCAATAAGTAATTGAATTACAAGTTATTCCTTTGGGTTTGAATTTTTTTTATTATCTTAATATACTCAATACACTATAAAATATGTCAGAAGTAATCGTTGAACCAATTGAGAAGTATGGGTTGAGTCAGAAAGACCGGCCAAAACAGTTATTCTCACGAGTGGGAATCGTGGGCTGCGGGACGGTTGGACAATCCATCGCGCTAATGATCAGTCAGAAAGAACTGGAAGTTGTATTTGTAGAACTTTCTGAGGAGAAGATTAATTACGCCATGTGTAAGATCGAAGAGGAGCTTGACAGCATGATCGAACACTGGGGGATGACAGAAAGCGAAAAAAGGGCAATCTTATCACGCATACAAGGCTATATCGGGTATGAACACCTGAAGGGCTGTGACCTGGTAATTGAATCGATCCGATCAAAGACCCGTGAGCGGAGAGTAACCTGCCGGAAGGAGGTATTTAAAAACGTCGAGAAATATGTTTCCCCGGATTGTATTATCGCCACCAATTCAACCACCATTGTTATCACTGAACTTTCGTCCGAGTTAGAATACAAGGAACGCTGTGTAAGTCTTCACTTTCTGACCAATGTATCCAATGCTAAAATGATTGAGGTAGTGCGTGGTTTGTATACCTCCGACGAAGTTTATGAGAAAGTAAGCCAATTTATCCTTATGCTTGGAAAAGACGTTATCCAGGTACAGGAATCACCAGGTTTGATCAGTGTTCGCATCTTTGTTGCGCTCTTAAACGAGGCGTGTGAAGTGCTTCTCGAGCGGGTGGGAACCATGGAGGATATTGACAAGACCATGCGTATTGGTCTGGGATTGACCCTGGGCCCATTCGAAACAGCTGACAAAATCGGTCTGGACAAGGTGAAACGCTGGATGGAAAACCTTTACAATGAGTTCGGTGATAAAAAATACATGGCTTCACCCATCATCAAGCGACTAGTAAGAGCCAATCAGTTGGGTCGTGTAAGCAGCATGGGATTCTACAAGTATGATGAATCAGGTAAAAAAACTCCAAATCTTTAATTATTTCACATAATGAAAATATTAGTACTGAACTGTGGTAGTTCATCTATAAAATATCAGCTCTTTAACATGGAAAAAGAAACTGTCATGGCAAAGGGCGTTGCAGAAAAAGTTGGTCTGAAAGGTTCCTTTATTAAGCATGAAAAAGAGGACGGCCAGAAAGTCAGGCTTGAAGGTGAAATCATTGACCATCAGACCGGAATTGAATATATCCTTGGCGTGATTACCAGCAAGGAACATGGTTGTCTCAAATCGCTGACAGATATTGATGCAATAGGACATCGCATGGTCCATGGAGGCGAGAAATATAAGAGCAGTACCTTCATTGACGATGAGGCACTCGCTATTTTTGAGAGTTTTGTTGAACTGGCTCCCCTGCATATGCCTGCCAACCTGAAAGGAGTATATGCCATGAAAAACCTGATCCCTAACATCAGGCAGGTAGCGGTTTTTGACACGGCTTTCCACCAGACTATGCCCGAATACGCATACATGTACGCTATCCCCTATTCGCTCTATAACAAGTATAAAATCAGGAGGTACGGTTTCCATGGCCAGAGCCATTACTATATTTCCAAAAGGGCTTGTGAAATCCAGAACAGGGACATTACAAAAACGAAAATAATTACCTGTCACCTGGGCAATGGTGCGTCTATGACTGCTATTAATGGCGGTAAATCTGTTGATACTACAATGGGCTTTACTCCAATTGAAGGTCTGATTATGGGAACCCGGTCGGGTGACCTTGACATCGGTGTTGTTTCCTTCATCATGGACAAGGAAGAAATCGGTCTGAGTTCGCTGAATACCGTATTTAATAAGCAATCGGGGATGCTGGGTGTAACCGGGGTATCCTCAGATATGCGTGAAATTGAAGAGGCAGCATGGGAACAGGGCAACGACCGTGCGCAGCTTGCACTTGACATGTATCATTATCGTATTAAAAAGTACATCGGCGCCTACATAGCCGCACTTGGCGGATTGGATTTACTTGTATTTGCGGGGGGTATCGGAGAAAATGGTCCTGAAACCAGGCAAGCTATTTGTGAAAACCTCGAATACCTTGGTATAGAACTCGATAATAAGAAGAACGACGGGCTCCGTTCCAAAGAAACTGTGATTTCCAAAGAGGGGTCAAGGGTAACTGTGATGGTCGTTCCGACAAATGAAGAATTGGTAATTGCCGATGATACGAAGAAGATTATAGAAAAAATGTAATCCCAATCACATATGCTCAACTCTCTAAAATTTTTTATTGAACGAGCTTCAAACAAGACTGATAAAAAAAGGATAGTAATAGCTGCCGCTGAAGATGAGTTTGTGCTAAGGGCTATCCAGGAGTTTGAAAAATTGGGGTGTATTACCCCAATTTTTGTTGGTGACCGGTACCACATAAGGAAGCTCGCTGCCGAACTTAAGTTTACTATCCGGGAAGGGGCTATCATACCTAGCAATTCATTTGAGGAATCTGGCGAACTGGCTGTTTCCCTTATCCGCGATGGTGAGGCTGACATTCTGATGAAAGGTCTGCTCCCAACAAGGACATTTATTAAAGCCATTGTGAATAAGGATTCCGGGATCAGCCACTCCGGTGTATTGAGTCACCTTGCCATTTTTGAAATCCCGGCTTATCCAAAACTGCTCGGAATTACCGACGCAGCGATGAATATCGCCCCGGATATCCTTATGAAGGGTGAGATTATCCGGAATGCTGTAAATGCGTTCAACAGACTGGGTATGGAATCCCCAAAGGTAGCCCTGCTCGCGGCTGCTGAAAAAGTCAATCCAAAAATTCAAGCTACAACGGATGCCGAGAAGCTGGTGAGCCAGCACTCTCAATCTCCCCTAGGCAACTGTGTTCTTGAAGGTCCCCTGGCTCTTGATCTGGCAGTATCTTCCGAAGCTGCTGAACATAAGGGTATAAGTTCAAGGATTGCCGGAGATGCTGATATACTGATTGCACCCGACCTGAATAGCGGCAACATCCTCTATAAAAGTCTTACCTACCTGGGAAATTCAACAGCTGCCAGCATTTTGCTTGGTGCCGATGCCCCGATCATATTAACCTCCCGGGCTGATTCCCCTGAGAGTAAGTATTATTCAATAGCCCTGGCGGTATGCTTATGTTAACCCGTTATTGCTGCTAATGGATCCCAACGTCACTCAATTCCCACTAAGCTGAATTGGGATAAGAAGTCCTCCGGATATATGCAAAATACAGTATTTCCTATGGGACCATGACAAAAATATGCTTTTTACCTGTCCAATAATTATTAAATTTATAAAGGACTTTAACACCCTGACATAAAATATGCTTAAACCTCAAACCATGCTACATAAAATACTCGCAATTAATCCGGGTTCCACCAGTACGAAAATCGCTGTATATCACAATTCAAAGCCTATCTTTCTAAAGACCATCTCTCATCCGGCGGAGGAGCTTAGAAAGTTCAAAAAGATTGGTGATCAGTACATTTATCGTAAAGATCATATTTTAAAAGAGCTGGAGCAATCACAGATTGACATTCAGAAACTTGATGTGATCGTGGCAAGAGGAGGACTCCTCAGACCGATAAAATCAGGCGTATATAGCATAAACGAACAGATGAAGAGAGACCTTCGAAAAGGGGAGCTGGGCGAACATGCCAGCAACCTTGGAGCTCTTATTGCTGATGAGATCGCACAAGGCCTTGACAAGTGCCGGGCTTATATAGCAGATCCGGTGGTAGTAGATGAATTGCAGGATGTTGCACGTTTCTCGGGTCATCCGAAGTTTAAAAGACTGTCTATCTTCCATGCCCTGAACCAAAAAGCAACCGCCCGGGCTTACTCCCGGCTAATGAACCATAAGTATGAAGAACTGAACCTGATCATTGCCCACCTGGGTGGCGGAGTATCAGTAGGTGCACACTGTAAAGGCAAGGTCATTGATGTAAACCAGGCCCTCGATGGTGAAGGCCCGTTTTCACCGGAAAGAAGTGGCACCCTGCCGGCAGGAGCACTGGCCAGATACTGTTTTGAGCCTGGTGTTACCCTTGAGGATGTAAGAAAGATCATCACTGGTGAGGGAGGGTATATGGCCTACATGAATACCAATAATGCCTACGAAGTTGAACTTATGGCACAGGATGGGAATAGAGAAGCTGAATTAATTCAACAGGCCATGTCCTATCAGATCGGAAAAGAAATTGGTGCGCTTGCTGCAGTCCTGAAAGGGCATGTCGATGCCATAATCCTTACCGGTGGTATCTCTCATAACCCGATGGTCGTGGAATATATTAAAACCATGGTTTCATTCATAGCTCCAGTGGTAATCTATCCCGGAGAAGACGAATTGCATGCTCTGGTATGGAATGGACTTCTCGTTCTGAAAGGCCAGCTTGAACCTAAAGAGTATGATGAAACCAATATGGTGCTGTAGTACCCGGACAGGCTCAGGAATTGACAATATAACCGGCACGGGTAATAAGTTTCAGACTTCGTGGTTCCTCATGGCGTTGAAGCCGAAACAGGTAGTACTTTCCCATTAAAGAACCGATGTCCGTTCATAGCAAAATCCGCGATGAAAGCTGCCATCTCCTCTGATGTAACCGGTGCCTGATAACCAGGGAAGGCCTCTTCAAGCATCTCAGTCTGAACGGATCCCAGAGCAAGACAATTCACAACAATATTCTGTGCTTTTAGTTCCTCAGCCAGGCACTCAGTCATAGAAGCCAGGGCTGCTTTAGAAGCACTATACATACTTAGGCCTTTAAATTTTACACTTCCCTGGAACCCTCCCATACTCCCGATGTTCACGATATGGGAATGCGATGTCCCTCCAAGGTTTACAAGGGATTTGCGGATTAGGAGTGCTGGTGCCAGCAGGTTAGTTTGTATCATCCGTAGTATGTCAGCGGCACTTAAATCTTCAAACGGCTTGTTAATCAGTAAGCCTGCATTATTGATCAGGATATCAAGGTGTACCTCCTTTATTACTTCCGGCAATTCCTCCTGTTCGAGTTGGACAATATCAAAAGGAATGGTAACTATCTCCACATTAGCATTGATCTTCTGACAGGCTTCTCTCAGATTATTAAGCCCCGACTCGGATCGGGACATCAAAAAGAGCCTGCTATTCCCGTTACGGGAAAATTCTTTGGCCAGTGCATATCCGATTCCTCTGCTTGCTCCCGTTATTAATACATTCATAAACTTATTTTTTGGACTTATCTTTGTATTCTAATCATGTAAAGCTTACGATCCATGAAGTTCGCTAAATATCTTTACTTTTCCATACTCTTTCTTTTTCTGGCTCTGCAGCTGCATGCACAGTACAATAATCCGGATGAATCGGCCCAAACCGAACAAAAAGCCCGAAAAGATCAAAAAGGACTGAATCCGAAATTTTTCATGAGTCCCCGGCTTGGTTTCTCAGCCTGGGGGGATTATGCCTATTTTGAAATTGCCCCGATTGCAGGCTATAAATTTACACACCGTTTCTGGCTGGGTGCCGGACCCGAGTATATGTTCCTGAAACATGGGGATAATAAAACAAGTATTTACGGAGGAACTGCATTTGCATATTTTGCTATTCTTGATCATATTGATGAGGTTGTAAATCTGGGGATCGGCAGCCTGTTTCTCTACCTTGAGAATGAAATACTAAGCATCAAACCCGATGAACTTTCACGGGGATGGTACGACATTCTCCTTGGAGGTGTTGGAGTAAGAATGCCCATCAATGATAGGATGGGCATCTCAGTTATAGCGCTCTGGGGATTGAATGACGCAAGCAATTTGCTTTATTCAAGCCCCGAGATCAGAATTATGTATGATTTTTAGCTAGCGCAGGGTAATTCCCAGTCCGGCTGTGTAAACATTAAAATTAGCCTTTGTATAATCGACACTCAGGGTCATTACTTTAAGCACCTTAAAACGGACTCCAACATTCAGGCGTGGCTTAATAAATCCTCCATCCTGGTTTTCCACTTCTAATTCGAAAGGTATTTCCCTCGCTTCAATCACAGGTATTGCCTGCTCATCCAGGGGATCATAAATAATGCGGGGATAAGCACCCTCGAAGGCAAGTTTGCCTTTTGTGTAGGCAAAGCCTGCCCCACCGTAGACGGTGATCCCCACCACAGGAATATCAGCTGAAGCAACCAGATTTGCTGTAAAACTCCGGGCAGAGGCTACCAGACGCTGGTTATCCCAAAGCGTAGGATCAAATCCTGCTGGATCCAGTCCCATCCTTGCCGGAACAGCATCAAGCACAATATAGGAGTTCATTTGGGAATACCCCGCCATCACAGAAAGGTTCAGGATAGGCATATTTTTAATGCCGGGAATCCACTGCTTTATGTCGTGTCGAATTCCAACTCCCCAAAAACCAAATTTCCCCTGATCTTCAACACCCACCTGAGGCAAATACCTTCCAACGATCTCCGTTCCCTTAAATAAACCCAGACCTAATTGAATAATTGGTGAGGGTACAAAGGAAAAATCTGTTCCCGGAGGCAGTTTGTAAGCGCTATCGGTAAGCCCGTCGTACTCAAACATAAGTTGGGGGCCTTCCTCGTTGACACCCGCAATGGTTGGCGTTGTCACGGTTTCACCATTCTCTGTGGTTAAATAGGTCAGATTATCCGGATCGAGCTGGTATGTTCTGTACTCCTCCGGGACAACAGCTACACTGGCAGCGATAGTCAGATCGAACCCGCCAAACTTATGAGGCTTTGCCGTATTGTACCAACCACCTGTCATGCTTGCCCCAAATGCATTCATATAGGGGGACAGGTGTGCTTTTAGCAAATACTCTGCGTCTTCATCAGATGTAGCCAGGAATTTTCCAAAAGTCCGGATCTGGGCAGTTGAGGTAATTGTTCCTGTTAGAAGCAGAGTACAAATAATTACTGTCAGGTTAAAGTATCTTTTCATGATTTGTTGTTTTTTTTCAGGAAACCTAAAATGGCCTAATCCATTGTTACGGCATGGAAATAAAAAGGTTATACATTGAAAACAGTTAGGAAATAAAATTAACAGAATAAAGTTCCAAAAAAAAATCAAGAAATATTTTTGATGGTTTAAAATACTTACTATTTTTGCATCTCCTTTTTCGAGGGGATTTTGATTCAGTAGCTCAGCTGGTAGAGCACATCCCTTTTAAGGATGGGGTCCTGGGTTCGAGCCCCAGCTGAATCACAGAAAGCCGGTCGTTGCAGATCGGCTTTTTTGTTTGAATATTCTCCAGGCTTCTTAGCTCTGATCTCCAA
>JAFGEO010000073.1 GCA_016931575.1 Bacteroidales bacterium
CCATGATGAAGCGATTTTTCACAGGTCTGTTATTCTCTGCCCTCTTCACCCTTGCCGGACGGGGGATGGATGACCTGCAATTTACACATTTAACCACCCGTAACGGATTATCAGATAATGTCGTTTTCTGCATCTACCAGGATCATAAGGGATTTATGTGGTTCGGGACCAATGATGGTCTGAATGTGTATGACGGTTACGAGTTTACCCTTTATAAATACAGCTCCGTCGACAAGAACAGTCTTTCCGGGAATTCTGTATTTGGTATTCATGAAGACCAGAAGGGGAACATCTGGATTGCCGGATCAAGCGGAGTAGATATCTATGAAAGCGCTACCCGCTCCTTCAGACATATTCCATTTTTTGAGGAAGGAATATCGGATCAGTACGAAAGTTATACCCGGGCTATTATGGAGGATAACCAGGGGAATGTTGTAATCGCAAATACCAATGGCATTTTCAGGTACGATGTGGTTAGGGGAGGTTTTGTGCGGCACCTTAAAAATTTAGGGGACATCGGGGTATTTGACCAGGCGGGAATTCGTTCAATGCTGGTGGACAAGGAAAACAGGATCTGGGTTGGAATGATCGGAACAGGGCTTTACGGATACGATCTGAACGGTGATAGCCTGATTGTCAAGCCCTCGGATGCCTTAGCTTCAATGATCCCTAAGGGGATCTGGGCCCTGGCCGAGGATGAGGAAGGCAATATCTGGGCAGGCACGGAAAAAGGAGTATTTATTTTGGACAGCAAGCTGACCCGGGTCAGGAAGCTGGAAGCTCTGGAGAACCTCAGCAACGAGCATGTCCGAAATATCCGGGACCTTGCATTTGATGGAAGGAATCTCTGGATCGGGACAGACGGGGGCGGTTTGCTGATGTATAACAGAGATTCAGAAGAATTACGGGTTTATTCTCATCAGGAAAAAAATCCAAATAGTCTGAACAGCAACTCGGTCCGTGCGATCATGAGGGACAGACAGGGCCTCCTTTGGGTGGGTACCTTCAACGGAGGGCTCAACTTTACCCAGGTAACCCGGGAAAAAAGATTCGAAAATTTCAGAAAAATAGAGGGAGAACCCAATAGCCTGATCAATAATAATGTTTCCGCTCTTTTTGAGGATAGCAACGGATACCTGTGGATTGGTACTGATGGGGGCGGACTGGACCGGTATGACCGTAAGAAGCGGCTGTACAGGCATTATGTTCATGAACCGGACAAGGCAAATACCATTGGCGGGAATGCAATTCTTTGCATTACTGAAGATAACAAAGGACGAATATGGCTTGGGGGCTATCTCTCAGGGATCGATATTATCGATCCAAGTACCGGGCTGATCAAATCCTACAGGAATGATCCGGAAAACCCAAACAGCCTGAGCAACAATGATGTCAGGGATATTCTTATTGAAAATGATACAGCGGTCTGGGTGGCCACAAATGGGGGAGGGCTGGACCTTTTCAACCCGAAAGCGAAGACCTTTACGCATTTTACCGAGCATACCGTGAAAGCCCTGTGCTCTGACTGGTGCCTCAAACTATTCAGGGACAGCCGGAACAGGCTTTGGCTAGGTACCTATGACGGAATAACCAGGATAGACCCCTCAAGGAAAGTTTTTACCACCTTCACAAAAGGCGATGAGGGAGGAGGACTTAGCAATGAATGGATATACGCTTTTGCCGAGGACACCCTCGGGAATATCTGGGTTGGAACGGCAAATGGCTTAAATCTTTATGATAGTACTGCCAACAAATTTAATAAGTTTAATACCAGGGAAACCTGGCCGAATGAGGTGATCAACGGGATACTGGTTCATCATCCGCAGGATATCTGGCTAAGTACCAATAAGGGATTGGTACGATTGAACCCCAATTCGCGACAAATTCACGTTTACGATGAACTGGATGGCCTTCAGGGGGACCAGTTCATTCATGGATCCTACTTTATGAATGCTTCCGGGGAAATGTTCTTCGGGGGAACACAAGGGTTCAATATCTTCATGCCCGACAGCGTGGTAAACAACACTTTCAGACCTCCTGTTTACCTGACAGACCTGCTGTTGTTCTTCAGGGAAGTGCCCATAGGGGGTAAAAATTCACCCCTTCAGAAGTCGCTTACCGAGACCAGGCAGATTAAGCTAAGTCATGAGCAGTCGGTGATAACTTTTAAATACACCGGGCTTAACTTTATCAATCCTGGCCGGAACCAATACGCCTATATGCTGGAGGGATTGGATGATAGCTGGAATTATGTCGGCACCAGGCGGGAGGCAACCTACACAAATTTAAGCCCGGGAACCTATGTCTTTAGGGTGAAGGCCTGTAATAATGACGGCGTATGGAACGATCAGGGGGCATCGCTGACCGTGGTTGTCCTTCCGCCCTGGTGGGAGACCATCTATTTCAGAATTACAGCCATTTTGCTTTTGATTCTGTTTGTTGTCACATTTTATTTTTATCGGATGCGTGTCCTGCGTAACCAAAAGAATCTGCTGGAAAGCCAGGTGGCAGCAAGGACCCATGAAGTAAATGAAAAGAACAGGCTGTTGCAGCAACAGACCTCGGAATTGAGCCGCATTAACAGCCTGCTGGAGGACAGGAGCAGTCAGATCGAAAAGCAGGCGGAAGGACTGGCAGAGGCAAATACCTTGCTGGAAGAACGGCAGCAGCAGATTGAAGAGCAGACGGAGGAGCTGGTGACCCAGAAAGAAGAACTGGAACAGGTCAATGAACACTTGCAGGAGCTAAACTCCACAAAGGATAAATTCTTTTCCATCATTGCGCATGATCTTAAAAATCCTTTCAACACCATCCTGGGATTTTCTGAGCTATTGTCAAAGAATTATGAGAGCCTCACCGAAGAAAAGAAGCGTCATTTCGCTGATATTATCTTTAAATCCACCATGAATGTCTATAACCTGCTTGAAAATTTGCTGCAGTGGTCGCGTTCCCAGACAAACCGTTTAAAATTTGAGCCTGCGGAACTGGATATTGTAGATATGATTAAGGAAAACCTGGCCCTTCTAAGGGAAACCTACAAGTCGAAGAATATTTCCATTGTAACTTCTCTGAAGGAGGGATCTAAAGTATATGCCGATAAAAACATGGTAAATACCGTGATCCGGAACCTGCTTTCCAATGCTATAAAATTTACGAATGTCGGAGGCTCAGTTAAAATAGAAGTGAAGCATGCCGGGGACCAGGTAAAGATATCCGTTATTGATAATGGGATCGGGATCCCTGAAAAAGAACAGGACAGGTTATTTCAGGTGGATTCGGCATTTACGCGTGAAGGAACTGCAGGAGAAGGGGGGACAGGCCTGGGACTGATACTCTGTAAGGAATATATCCAGAAGCACGGAGGCTACATCATGGTTGAAAGCAATGAAGGTGCAGGATCTGCCTTTTCGTTTACCCTGCCGTTTACCTCCGGTTAAAGTACCAACTTATATCCCAGACCGTGAACAGTCAGGATTACCTTTGGATTGTTCGGATCCAGCTCGATCTTTTGGCGGAGCTTCAAAATGAAATTATCTACCGTACGTGTTGTAATATCGTATTCAATTCCCCACACCTTGCTCATCAGATCGTCGCGATCAACGCTTTCATCAGCATGCTTATAAAGGTAGCGGATGATTTCAAATTCCTTGTGCGAAAGTTTTACGGGTTTGTCCTTCTCAAATGCCTCATAACGCTTGAAATTAAGGCTAAGCCTGCCCAGGGATATGACCTGATCCTCCTCCTGTTCCCGGGAAGGTGCACGGCGCAGGACCGCCTTGATCCGTGCAAGGAGTTCTCTCAGACTGAAAGGTTTTGTGATATAGTCATCAGCACCCAGTTCCAGACCAAGCACCTTGTCGATCTCCTCCCCTTTGGCCGTTAACAGGATGATCGGAGTGCTTATGTTTGCCTTGCGGGCATTCCTGCAGATGTCAAATCCTGAAATGTTAGGAAGCATAACATCCAGGAGTATCAGGTCGTACTTGCCGTTAAGAACCATCTCCTGACCGGTTTCCCCGTCGGAGGCAGTATCTACTGCATACGACTCATACTCCAGGTTATCCTTCAATCCCTGAAGCATAGGTGCCTCGTCTTCGACAATCAGAATTTTTTTCATGTTTCTTTATTTGAATGGTTTAGCCTTTTTATCAGCTTGTCTTAAGCTGAGGAAAATGGAGCTCAAACCTGCTGCCTCTGCCTTTGGTGCTTTCAAGGTTGATCTTTCCCCCGTGTGCATCCATAATATGCTTTACAATCGCCAGGCCCAGCCCGGAGCCCTTTGAACGTAAGGCAATGTTTTTTTCGGTTACCCGGTAAAACTTATCAAAGATATATTTTTGTTCCGTGGGCGAGATCCCAATTCCGTGATCGGTGATGGCGAAAACCACCATCGATCCCTTCCGGTAAGTCTCCAGTTCAATATACTTATCCTGGTCGCTGTATTTTATGGCATTGTCAATCAGGTTGATAATGGCATCAGCCAGGGCCTCTTTATCCGCTTCGATGCCCGGAATGTCCTCCTGAAGCTTTTGAGTGCAGGTGAATCCATCTTTCTCGATCCGGATAGAATACGAGTCGGCGATGGCTCTGACAACCTCGTTCAGGTCCGCATGCTCCATAATGTATTTGCGCTTGCCACTTTCTATCTGTGAGAAATTAAGGATTTTATTTACAATGCTGGTGAGCCGCCGGGTCTCCTGAAGGATTACCGTATAGTATTCGTGTATCTTCTCCCGGGTACTGATGCGCCCCATTTCCAGGGTTTCAATATACATGGTGATCAGGGCCAGCGGGGTCCTGATCTCATGCGACACATTCGAGACAAAGTCAGATTTTAGCTGTGAGAGTTCAACCTGCTTCTTAACATTCCGGTAAATCAGCCATATTCCAAGCAGCAGGATCAGGTCAATGATAATGATCAGGAAGAGGTTTTTTTGCGTCCGGCTCCGGACAATTTCTGATACCGAGCTGCCCTTTAATTTTATACCCAGGCTGTATTCCGGGAAAAGCCAAAGGCTTTTTTCATATTCCGGATCGATTGACTCTTTGCTCCTTTCGGAATTGGTGATGGACGATTTGTCGCCGAGCTTCTGGACCGATATGGCTAGCTTGCCCTCTTCACCGATAATTTCCTGTATATAGGGCATTAATTCGTTGTCGATGAAGCGCTTGGGCTCCAGTACAAATGCCAGGAAGGAATTTGTTCCGCCGGTCCCGACACAGAACAGGAGGCAGGTGTATTTCCCGTTCACGGGAATGGTCTCAATTTTCTGATATCCCCAATCGGTATAGTTTACAGCCAGTTTGGTCAGCAGTTGTTCCTTATCGATTAAAACTTGCCTGAGTTCACCCGAAGTAACAGGGTGTTTTCCCCGGTCGATCAACTCGGTACAGCGATTCCCTGACTGGTCGTATAAAAAAAACTGACAGGGAGAGGAAAGTCTTTCAGCATGCTGCAGCAGGCAGCTGTCCCGATAGGCTGTGTCCTCAGAAAGGCAATTCTGCATCAGGTTACCCAGAGTTTTAAAAATATCATCAGAATACTGATTGATCGGATAGAGAATCGCATCGAGCTGGTTGGTGTAAATTTCTTCGATCACCCTTTCGTTCTCGCGAAGGCTGTCGATTTCAAATACAGCCAGGTAGACCGTAGGAATAATAAAAATCAGGATAATGATAAGGATGTACCTGCGGAACGATTTCAGCATGGTGGACAAAATTTGTGTTTAAATGTACGTAATTTTTTAGTCATTGCTCAATGGGGAAAGGGAAGGGAGATGACAAAGATCCTTTACTATAAGGGAAAGGTTTAGTACTTTAGTTGGAAATCGATAAAACTATGCACAGTGTTACAGAGTTCATAAAACGAAACAGAGACCGGATCCTGGATGAACTATTCGGATTGATCAGGATACCTTCGGTAAGTTCAGATACACAAGTTGAAAAGGCAATGCATGATGCTGCTGCCTACCTGAAGGATCATCTCCTATCTTCAGGCGCCGACCATGCGGAAGTTATGGAGACGGAGGGTTGGCCGGTGGTATTTGCTCAAAAAATGGTGGATGGCTCCCTGCCGACAATCCTGGTATACGGACATTACGATGTGCAGCCTGTTGACCCGCTGGAGGAATGGCTATCACCCCCTTTTGAACCCGAAATCCGCGAAGGGAGAATCTACGCACGGGGTGCAGACGATGATAAGGGGCAATTGTTTATGCAGCTGAAGGCATTTGAATACATGGTTTCAGAGGATAAATTGCCCTGCAATGTCAAATTCCTCATCGAGGGAGAAGAGGAGATAGGTTCTCCCTCCCTGAAAGCATTCTGCAGGAAACACCATAAACTGCTGGGTGCAGATGTGATCCTGGTTTCGGATACCACCATGTTATCCCTGGATACCCCAACCCTGACCATCGGTTTGAGGGGGCTTGCCTATTTTGAACTTATCGTGAAAGGTCCTGTGCGCGACCTGCATTCAGGTTTGTATGGCGGGGCTGTTCTAAACCCTGCAAATGTGCTTGCCGGTTTGATCAGCAATATGAAAGACCCATCGGGAAGAATTACTATTCCCGGCTTCTACGATGATGTTCGGGAGGTATCCCCTGAAGAACGAAGACTTCTGAATGCCCTTTCCCTGGATGCAAAAAAAATGGCGGGGAGTATCCAGGTTTCTGCCTTGTTTGGGGAAGAGGGATTTACAGTGACCGAGCAGCTGGGTATCCGTCCTACCCTGGATGTTAACGGGATATGGGGAGGTTTTACCGGTGAAGGGGCAAAAACTATCCTTCCTGCCAGGGCTTCAGCAAAAATTTCGATGCGCCTGGTGCCCGATCAAAAGCCCGAGAGGATCGAGCTCCTGTTGAAGAAGTACCTCCAGGATGTCGTGCCCAAAGGGGTCGAATTTGAACTGAGGGCACTTCATGGCGGGAATGCTTACGTCAGCCCTTGGGATTCGAGGGAAGCAGCGGCGGCTATCCGTGCTATTGAAAAAACATTTGGGATCCGGCCCCTGCCGGTGCGCAGCGGGGGCAGTATCCCTGTTATATCCGACTTTGAAGAAATACTCGGGATCAAAGCTGTTTTGATGGGATTCGGACTTGAATCCGATGCCATTCACTCTCCCAATGAAAATTATCCGCTTGAAAACTTCTTTAAGGGTATCGAAACCATTCCCTGGTACTTCCATTATTATGTAAATTCTTAAAAATATTAACCAGTACCTATTTTTTTAGGGGTGTACTGTTAGATTGAGTCATTTTTGGGGAATTTGTTTAAAATTTGAAAGTCTCTTAAGCAGGTAATGCTGTATATTTGTTGCTTAAAGATTAATTTGTAGACTATGGCAATCATCAGATTTCAGGCTGTCCGGGAAGCCAACTCCCATAAAGCGATTACGGTGCAGGCTCCTGTAAAGAGAACTTCGGAATATTTCGGGGTGAATGTTTTCGATAAGAACAAGATGCAGAAGTACCTTTCACAGGAGGCATACGAAGGGGTAATCGAATGCATAGACAAAGGGTTGAATATCGATCGTAAGCTGGCAGATAAGGTGGCGGTAGGCATGAAGGTTTGGGCCCTGGAAATGGGCGCTACCCACTTCTCTCACTGGTTTCATCCCCTGACTGACGGTACGGCGGAAAAGCATGATGCCTTCATTGAATATAACGAGTATGGACAGGTCGTTGAGAAGTTCTCCGGGCAGCACCTGGCACAGCAGGAACCCGATGCCAGCAGTTTCCCGAGCGGCGGGATCCGGAATACTTTTGAGGCCCGCGGCTACACGGCCTGGGACCCAACTTCCCCGGCCTTCATCGTAGGGAATACCCTGAGTATACCAACGATCTTTGTGTCGTATACCGGCGATGCCCTCGATCACAAAACACCCTTGCTTAAAGCGCTGTCGCTGATCGATAAGGCCGCTGTTGATGTGTGCGAATATTTTGATAAAAATGTTACCAAGGTGTTTGCTACCCTGGGTTCGGAACAGGAGTTTTTCCTGATCGACGAATCGCTTTATCATGCCCGTCCGGATCTGCTGATGACCGACCGCACACTTGTAGGGCATGCCTCGGAGAAAGACCAGCAGCTGGATGATCATTACTTTTCTTCGATCCCGGAGCGTGTGGGGGCTTTTATGCAGGAACTCGAAGTCGAAGCCTATAAGCTCGGTATTCCGGTTCATACCCGACACAATGAAGTGGCCCCGAACCAGTACGAGCTGGCCCCTTTGTTTGAAGAGTGTAACCTGGCTGTCGACCACAATGTCCTGCTGATGGATATCATGAAGAAAATTGCACGCAGGCACTGCTTCATTGTGCTGTTCCACGAAAAGCCCTTCAAAGGGATCAATGGTTCAGGGAAGCATAATAACTGGTCGCTCATGACAAATACAGGGGTAAACCTGCTATCGCCGGGGAATAAACCTAAAACGAATATGCAGTTTCTGAGTTTCCTGGTGTGTACGCTGAAAGCTGTTTTTACCCATCAGGACTTGCTTCGCGCCAGCATCGTCAGTGCCGGAAATGCCCAACGGTTAGGCGGACACGAAGCCCCTCCCCTGATCATGTCGGTATTTGTGGGGCATAAAATCTCCGAGATGCTTGACGAACTGGAAATCAGGGTTACCAGTAAAAAAATGACCCCCGATGAGAAAACCGAGCTGAAGCTGGATGTGGGCAAGATCCCTGAGATCCTGCTGGATAATACGGACAGGAACCGTACCTCACCCTTTGCCTTTACCGGGAACCGTTTTGAATTCAGGGGGGTAGGTGCTTCAGCCAATTGTGCCGCCCCGATGATGGCACTGAACACAGCAGTTGCCCAGCAACTAACGCAGTTTAAAAAGGATGTGGACAAACTAATTGTTGAAGGTGTGAAAAAGGACGAGGCAATCTTTCAGGTCATCCGTGAATACATTATCGATTCAAAAAATATCCGGTTTGAAGGGAACAGCTACAGTGAAGAGTGGGGAAAAGAAGCTAAAAAAAGGGGTCTGACCAATGTACCTTCCGTTGTTGAAGCACTCGATGGTTACCTGAGTGCCAAGGCTAAGCGACTGTTTAAACAAACCAAGGTGTTGAATGAAAAAGAACTGGAGGCCCGTACCGAGGTCAGACAAGATAATTATACCAAAAAAATTCAGATTGAATCGCGTGTGATCGGGGATATCGCTTTAGGGCAGATCGTCCCGATTGCCATTGAGTACCAGACCAGGCTGATCAATAATGTTCAGGGCTTGAAAGACTTGTATGGCCCCACCGAATTCAGGAAGCTGGTCGGGGGCCGTATGGAACTGATCACGATCATTTCAGGGCATGTAACGAAAATAAAATCCCTGGTTGCCGAAATGATTGAAGCCCGGAAAGTGGCCAACAAGATTGAGAACATGCGGGAGAAGGCTCTGAAGTACGAAAAGGAAATTGCACCCTACCTTTCTGAGATCCGCTATCATATCGATAAACTTGAAGAAGTGATCGATAATGAGATGTGGCCGCTGCCGCTGTACCGGGAACTTTTGTTCTGCAGGTAGTAGAATACAGCGTGAGAGTGAGTATGGAGAGCGAGTGAACTTTAGGAGGGCAGAGGAAAAATTCTCCACTGCTGCATTTAGGAAAGCAATAAATTATTCAGGTTTGCACGTATTCTGTTTTCGTGTATTTCTTGATAGGCTCAATTCACGCTGATTTTCCCCGATAATCTCCTAAAAGAAAGGCGCAGTCCGAAGACTGCGCCTAACGCTTACAAAAGTTTACTCAATTGAAAGCAAAACTTATTTTAATGCTTTTTTGGTAGTTTTTATGATAACAGAAGCTACCTTATAGGGATCTGCGTTTGAAGCAGGCCTTCTGTCTTCCAGGCGACCTTTCCATCCATTCTCGGCGGTACCTACCGGAATACGGATAGAAGCACCACGGTCAGAAACACCGTATGAGAATTTATCGATCGACTGAGTTTCATGCCTTCCGGTCAGACGCTTATCGTTGTCAGCACCATATACAGCAATGTGTTCCTTAATATTTTTGCCGAATTCTTCACAGATCTTGATGAAGGTTTCTTTCTTTCCGGATTCTCTCATGGCACCATTCGAAAAGTTGGCGTGCATTCCTGATCCGTTCCAGTCACCGTCAACAGGTTTTGGGTGAAGGTTGATGCGAACACCATATTTTTCACCTACCCGCTCAGCAATGTAACGGGCAATCCAAACCTGGTCACCAGCTTCTTTGGCACCTTTGGCAAAGATCTGGTACTCCCACTGTCCTTTCATTACCTCAGCATTAATGCCTTCAATGTTCAGACCAGCCTCGATGCAGTTGTCAAGATGCTCTTCCACGATATTTCTGCCGATGTTGTATTCAGCACCTACTGAACAGTAAAAAGGTCCCTGTGGGGGAGGATAGTAACCGGGAGCCGGGAATCCAAGCGGAGTGTGGTGATCAAGGTCCCAAAGTACATATTCCTGCTCAAAACCGAACCAGAAATCTTCATCGTTGTCATCAATGGTAGCACGGCCATTTGATGCATGAGGAGTTCCATCTGCATTCAGTACTTCTGTCATCACGAGGAAACCATCCTTACGATCAGGATCAGGACACATGAATACTGGTTTCAGCAAACAATCGGAAGAGCTACCAGCAGCCTGCTCGGTTGAAGAACCGTCGAATGACCACATCGGAGCGCTTTCGAGTTTGCCGTCAAAATCTTTAACAACAAGTGTTTTACTTCTCATCGTCTGGGTAGGTTTGTATCCATCCAGCCAGATGTACTCAAGTTTTGCTTTCATAAATACGCTTTTTATAAGTTAATGATTAAGAATTGTCAAATAATGTGTACAAATGTAATAAAAAATTTTAAATAATATCAAAATATTACCAAAACCATTAAAAAAAGAGGGTAAATGCTTACAAGTTGATATATTTGCATGAGTTACCCCCTATTTATATAGGGGTTCAGTAAAAAAATATGAAAATAGAGGGTGTAAGTAGTAAATTGAGTTTTTTTTATGATTTGATTGAATCCAGAAGGGGGTGGAATGGACTGTGGCAAAAAAATAGCACATTACATTATTGAAAGGGGATTTCTGCTAGTATCGTCAGGATACTTGGAAAGGGGTAAAGAAATTATCGTATTCTGAATGATAATATGCCTGAGTCTGCGGGTCTCAACCTGGTAAACGGTCTCATTTTTACGGAACTAATGATTAGCCACGAATTCTACTAATTTACAGGAATCAGCCAGAATTTTAAATTCGTGCAAATATGTGCAATAAACTTCGTTGAGCCTTAAAGGTGTTCGTAGCTATTATATGTACTCAATGTAATTGACAGGTGATATTCTGATCATAAAGGAGGGGATAGATCCTAGTCAATTTTTATCATTACGGTGTCTTCGGTGGCAATGATAATCTGGGTACCTGGCTCGATGTAGGCGGGTTCCCCTTTCAGAAAAAAGAAAAGGTCGGATAGTAAACTCAGAAGGAGAGAGGTCTTTTTCCTGCTTTTTCCTTCGATCTTGAATATGGCGTTCCTCAAGGGGATCCATTGCCGGTCGACCGCCTTCACCGATTTGAAGGTCAGTTCCACAAAACCGGGTTCCCCGATAAAATCCGGATCTTCCAATCGGCGAACCAGTGCAGGAACAACTGTTCCCCTGGCAATAACGACTTTACCATCGATCACCACATCCCGTTCGACCCGGAAGTCATAGGTGCTCCCAGGGCGGTACAGTTCAGGATTAAAAAAGCTGATGGCTTCAAGCTTAATATCGGTTCCTTCCGGCACCCTTACGGACTGTGCCGCGGAAATCAGTGGGGTTAACAAAAAGCCGAAAAGAAGGAGGGAAGGGAGTAGTCCTGGCACATTGGCTCTGGGGGTAGTCTTGGTCATTATCTCAGAGTATAGGTTATAACACTTGGGTAAAAGTACAAATTTGAAATTAACCCTGGCAGATTTTGAGTCCTTGCCAGGGCAGATTTATCATTTTTTAATAAATCTTCCTGAGCTTCTTCCATTGATCAGTACCAGATACATTCCGGTTGGCAGGTAGGAAATATCTAGTGCTCCGTCCTCAAAGTTACTCTCTTCAAGAACCTTGTAACCCTGAATGCCAGTGATGCTTAAAGATATTGCTGATTCCGGATATAGCAGCTGAATCTGCTGCTGAGCGGGATTTGGGACTATTTTTAGCTTGTTTTCCTGAAGGGGTGTAAGAGCCAGTTGGGAACAATTCTTTGCCAGTAAAGTGACATACCCGAATATTGTTATATTGTTCCAGATTGGATCAATGCCATGGTCATCGGGTTCATACGGATCATCATCGTCCCATGCCGATTGTACATCCCGGTTTCCAACAGACGGATCTCCATCGATATTATCTGAGTCGGCTCCATGAAGCTCAAATCCTATAACCGTATGATAATAATTATTCATAGCCTTCGGCAGAGAACCTTCAGCCAATACACTGGTCCAGGGGATAGCCACTTCAGTAATCCATCCGTCCTCCGATTCAGCATTCATAAAGTATAAAAAATCTTTTTTTTGTGCATGACCGGTTGTCTCCATGGAATCCAGACCACGGCATATTCTTAGTTGGACTGTTGTGGAACTGTAGGAGCTTATTACCGTATTGGTGTCCAGTTGCAGAAAAATCTCAACATTGTCAAATTCCCAGGGATTGTTAAATCCCGGCTCATAAGCATGGTTGATGTCATCGATAATTTCAACATAGAGGTAGAGGTAGTCAGAATCCCAACAGGTTCTGAAACCTGCCGTAAAATCGCTTTCATCCTCCCAACCGGTAGGATTGAATATATTGGTGCTTTGATACTCAGAATACCCCTGGTCCGCCAGGCCATCAATGATAATCTCAGTACAGGACTGGGGGATCTCCATTGTTCTGACCGGTTCTCTTGGTGCTGCATAGACAGATAGTGTCATTAAAAGCGATAACAAAAGGAATACTGATTTCATATCAGAACCTGTTTATGATTGTTGAACGCTGAAACGAATTACCTTTTTATAAACTTACCAGAGCTTTTTCCATCGATCAATACTGTATACATTCCTGCTGGTAAGCCTGAGATATCAAGTTCCTCGCCCTGGAGGAATTCCTTTTCCATTACTTTCATACCCTGCATATTACATATTAACAAATGGCAGCTTCTTTCCTCCGGTTCCAGCTGCAACGTGTTTTCTGCAGGATTCGGAAACAGGGTCACCTGGTTTTTACCACCTGGGCTTTCCGTGGTGCTGCCACACATATTATAATAGAGGTAACCAAAAACACTGGTATTGTTCCAGGCCAGGTCTTCGGTACGGTCGCTTTCGTCTGCGGGGTCATCATCATCCCAGGCCGACTGAACATTGCGGTTGCCTACAGAGGCATCCCCATCGGTGTTGTCGGAGTCAGCAGCTGAGAAGTCGAATCCCAGGACTCCACTACAACCCTTGTAGTCATAAATGGATTCAATACTTTCCGGCAATACGGCTGTCCAGGGTACGGCCACTTCGGTTATCCAGCCCCCGGCAGCATCGGCCTCCATATAATAGAGGTAATCAGAGCGGGAGGCATGGCCCGGAGATTCCACAGAATCCAGGCTACGGCATATCCGAAGCTGGACCGTGGCGGAGTCATAGCCGGTGGTCATGGTGTTGGTATCCAGCTGCAGAAACAATTCAATATTATCGAATTCCCAGGGATTACCAACGTTCCATTCATAACTGTGGTTTACATCGTCGGTGATCTCTGCATGGACATAGAGATACTCGTAATCCGCGACCACACAGAAGACTGCTGAAAAATCTGCCTCCCCGTCATACCCTGTGGGATTGAAGATATTAGTTGTCTGCACCTCCCCATAGGAGTTATCCCGAATGCCATCGATAACAGGAATAGCCCAGACATAATTGAGGAACAACTCCCGGACAGGTTCGACAGGTGCAGCAGAGGTTCGTTGTATCAGCAGGCTGAAGCCTGATACCATCAATACTAAAAAGAGTAAAGTATTTTTCATAGGATGTGGTTTTATCGTTACAAAGATAGTTGAACACAATATCTTCAAACTCAGCACCTTCTTCCAATGCAGCTTTCCAGGGGATGGCTACTTCTACAACCCAACCATTCTCATGCTGGCTGTCAATAAATAAACCATAGTCTTCTTTAAGTACACGACCTGGAGCCTGAACCGAATCCATTCCCCCGCAAATTCGAAGTTGCATAGTGGTAGCTCCATAGGCTGTATCAACGGTGTTGGTATCCAGCTGCAGGTATAGTTCTACATTGTCAAAGTCGTGGGGATCACCAGTGCCCGTGTAGCTATGGTTCGTGGAATCTGAAATCTCAATGAATGCGCAGAGGTAAAGGGGAGCAGCACAAAGCCTGATTGCTGATAGCTGCAGCAGCAACACTCCTAGCGTAATAGATCGTTTCATTGGGTGTGTTGGTTTGGGCAACTGAAAATAAGATGCAGTCATTAAGTAAATGGTTGCGTGGGGATTGAAAGAATCAGGATATCAACAAAATAATCAGGCAGGCGATGATCTGCGAAAAATTTCGCACCTCCATTGATTCGTTCAACGTTAGAGCTGCGATGTATCGCGGCGCTACAGTCTATATGTCAATTAAATCTCTTAAATCCTTCGCAACAACGGTACCCCCACAACCAACACATAAACAAGACAAGCTGCCGGCACCAAAAATCCCATAAGGATAGACGACAAATCAGCGACCAGTCCGAAAAGCAGGGGAACAATGGCGCCACCGATAATGGCGGTGACCATCAATCCTGAAATTTCATTGGTACGTTCGGGAAGGGTTTCAACGGAGATCGAGAAGATCAGCGGGAAGACATTGGCGAAGCCAACACCTGCAAGAAAAATGGTCACAAATGCCAGGGTGACATTGCTCACAAGGAACAGTCCCCCGATACCTGCCAGGGATACGATAGCCGTGATTACCAGGAAGCTTGCCGGCTTAATGATTTTAAGCAATACGCCTCCCAGAAACCGCCCGGTCATCAGCGCAATGAAGAAGAAGGAAGTACCCCAGAGGCCCATGGTTTTCAGGTCGAAGCCAAACTGCTTGTCGAGGTAGTTCGGCAGGCGTGCACTCATGCAAACCTCAGCACCCACATACAGGAAGATCCCGATGACCATCAGCAGGACAAAACGGTTTTTGAGTAAGGCAAAGGCCGAGGCAAAGGTGGCTGGCTTTGCTTTTTCCACCTCTTTTTCTTCAACTTTTATGGCAAAGAGGTAGATGATGGTGATGGCTATGCAAGCCGCATAAACCGGGAACAGCAGGCGCCAGTCAGAATCGAAAAAACGTTTTGCTGCCAGGGGGATCAGCGAGGCGGAAAGGGATCCGATGGCCTTCACAAACTGCCCGAATGAGAGGTTGCTGGCATACTGACCTTCCGGAGATACATCACGCATGATCGGGTTGCCGGATACCTGCAGGGCTGTGGCTCCCAGTCCCAGGAGAAAAACCGCCAGTAGCATCATGAAAAATGACTGGTAATTCCCGATAATGGGCAGTACCAACCCTCCCAGGGCAATGATCAGCCCCAGCATCAGGATGAACTTTTTATTTTTCCGGTCCTGCAGCAGTCCAAAGGGTATGCTGAACAGTCCGAAAGATATGAAGCCGGCAAAGGTTACCAGACTGGCCATGAGGTTGCTGAGGGTGAAGTGGTCTTCCAGCTGACTGGTCAGCGGTCCGGCAGCGTCGCCGAAGCCCATGCACAGGAAGGCAATGAAAATAGGAAGAACGCGGATAAATGATTTCATAGCAGAGGATTTATCAGTATGGATTTAGTTTTCACTGGCCAGGATGATGCTGTTGAGGTTCATGGTATGGATCTCCATACCCTTAGTACCCCCAAGAAGTTCGATGCTTACCGGCTCACCCGGCAGCAGGTCGAAGTAGTTATCGGAAAAGCGCGAACCGCTGTCTTTTGTCCACAGGTATAGATTTTTCACCAGTACATCAGATTTAAGTTCTATCAGCAGCTTTCCATTTACAGCTTTTGTTGAGAAATCTACCAGTGCTTCCGGTAATGCCAGATCCTTTGCCGGCACAAAGAAGTAGTGGTCTTTCGCCAGGAGGCTTCCTCCTTCAACGATTTCAACATCCAGGAAGAGATTGTTCAGCTCGTATGCACCCGCGAGCTCTTTTTCATCCAGCCTGATCACGCCGGTTCCTTTGGCAGGATCGAGGATGGCCTGCAGGCTCTCATGCAAAAGGGTATCTCCCCGGAAATCCCGCAGACTGTAATTTACGGTGACATCACTGGCTTTCCACAGGTCGCTGTTGATGAATACTTCGGTGGTTCCATCACCCGGCACAAAGGAAATGGCAACGGGTGCATAGGCTTTTTTTGCGAAATACTGCAGGGCTTTCCAGGAGGTATAATAGTCGATGCTCGACCAGGAGGCAGAGGGCCAGCAATCGTTCAGCTGCCAGTAGAGGCTGCCCATGCAATGGGGCTTGGCGGCCCGGTGGGCCAGGATGGCAGATTTGATGGCTTCGGCCTGCATCACCTGCCCGATGTACAGCAGCTGGTCAAAATCTTCCGGTACGGGGTATAGTTTCTTCATGTAGTCGATGATCCGCGAATTCCCATAGCCACTTCGCTGGTGGGAGAGTAGTACCTCAGATTCAAAATCCCAGTCTTCGGGAAGGGTGAATTTCTCGATACTTTGTTTGTCGGGAAGCGACTGGAAACCATACTCACTCATGAAACGGCCGACAATTTCGAAATAGGAGCTGAAAGGGGCATTGCCATGCCATACTCCCCAGTAGTGAATGTCGCCTTCGCCAAGGGTGTTGTAACCGGCATGCTTTCCCCAGTCGGCCTGGGGTGAGGAGGGCCAGTAGTCGCGTGTAGGATCATAGAGGCTGATAACATCCGGCAGGATATGGTGGAACAGGGTGTCGTAGCTGTGCCATATCTCTTTACGCTGCTTATTAGTGTAGCGCTGCTTCCATCCCCAGCCGCAGTTCATATCGCCTTCACACCAGGCACCGTCAATTTCATTATTACCAACCCATATGGCTAGTGAAGGATGGTTCTGCAACCGCATGACATTCTGAATGGCTTCCTGTCGTACATTTTCCAGGAAGTCATCATCGCCGGGGTACATGCTACAGGCGAACATAAAGTCCTGCCATACCATGATGCCATACTTGTCGCACAGCTCATAGAAAATATCATTCTCATAGATACCTCCTCCCCAGACGCGTAGCATGTTCATATTCGACTCGGCGGCAGACCGGACGATCTCCTCGTATTTCTCGTCTGTAACGCGATTCAGGAAATTGTCGTTGGGGATGTAGTTGGCACCTTTGGCAAATACGGGCTGTCCGTTTACGGAGAAGTAGAAGCTGGTGCCGGAAGAATCGGGTTCGCGCACCAGCTCGATGGAGCGGATACCCATCTTACTGCTCAGCCGGTCGACAAGGGTATCCTTATAGCGAAGTTCAACCTCAAGCTCATAGAGGTGTTGCTCACCCATGCCGTTGGGCCACCAGAGTCTCGGTCCCTGAACGGTGAAGGGAACAGTAACGCTGTTGTCGCCGGTTTCCAGGAAGAGGGTAGAGGTAGCGAAGGGCTGCTTATCGCCCTTTTTTCGGATTGACAGCTGGTATTCGCCATGCAGTGCGGCCTGGATGGTGAATATCGCATCGATATTGGCTTCGATGTCGTTCAGGTTGCTCACCTGGAAGAAGCTTTGTTCAATTTTAGCACGGTCGGTGAAGATTAGTTCCACCGGGCGCCAGATGCCGGAGGTAACAAACCGCGGTCCCCAGTCCCAGCCGTAGTGATAGGGTGCCTTGCGGGTGAATACACTGACTTTTTTCTCATCCAGTCCGCCAGCCTGGCTCTGGTCATTGGAAGCCGGCAGTCCGTACCCCAGTTCATCCAGCTTCCCGAGGCCAATGGTAACAGGCGACAGGAAGGTGATGGTCAGGGTATTCTTACCGGGGGTCAGGTAGGGCTTTGTATCGACGGTCCAGCAGCGGAACATGTTGTCAGCCTCCAGGATGTCGATGCCATTCAGCTGCACCTTTGCGTAGGTATCCAGTCCCCTGAACTTCAGGTAACTGTTCATGTGCCTCACCTGCGCTTCGCTCACTTCGAATTCGCACTGGTAGACCCAGTTTTCCTTATCGATCCACTGCAGGTCCTTTTCGTTGTTCCGGAAAAAGGGATCTTCGATCTTTTCGTTATCGATGAGGTCGGTATGCACGCAGCCGGGAACGGTTGCCGGCATCCATTCCTGCGCTCCTTCCATCCGGAAATTCCAGCCCTGGTTCAGGCTGATGACTTCACTCAGGTCTTCAGGTTCCGACTTTACCGGTACAGCATTCTTACAGGAGCTGGCAATGGATACCAGGGAAATCAGCAGACAAATGTGCCGCAGGATGGATGTTTTCATAATGTTCAGGATTTAGCATGAATAAGTTCGAGCCGGTGCATGATCTCCAGGCAGGCCCGGGCATTGTGGTAGGGGCATTTCCAGAATCCGGCTTTTTCGTGCGACAGGATGGGTACGCCATCTTCGGTAACCCTGAAGAACCATTCTCCATGGGTTTTATCGACGATATGGGATTCAATGAATTGAGCCAGCTGATGGGCAATCTTTACATTGGATTCGTCGCCGTTGAGAACATAGGTATTGAGGTAGCCAACAATCCCTTCAGCCTGCGGCCACCATTCGATCTCTTTCTCGTGGTGTTTTCCCTGACGGTCGCTCTCGTAGTAGAGTGCACCGGAGGGTGCAAAACCTTTTTTCACTTTCTCACTCATGGAGATGCTCAGGGGGATGATGCGATCGATTAGTTCCCGGTTCTCCGAGATCAGGGCCGCCTCATGCAGAAGCCAGCTGGTTTCAATGTCGTGCCCAAAGGAGATCAGGGACGATTGTGAGTTCCAGTCGGCATCGAAAAACAGCTGCTGATGGTGGTCCTCCGGGTGGATGATGATGTCGGCAAAAATATGGATGAGGTTTTCCAGCTGCTTCTTCAGGAAAGGATCTTTCCATACCAGGTACAGGTTGCCATAGGCCTCCAGGACGTGCAGGTGGGTGTTCATCGACTTGGCAACATTCATGTCGCGCTCGCTCAGGCGGATATCGTCCATGGGCATCCATTCCCGGTTTCGGGCTTCGATGTATCCGTTTTTCTCCTGGTCGAACGATTTCTCCTCGATGAGGTGAAACAGGTCTTTTGCTTTCTGCAAGACATCCTCATCCTGGGTTACCTTATAATATTCGGAAAGACCGTAGATGGTAAATGCCTGGGCATAGATCTGTTTTTTGGTTTCGCGGGGTGAGCCATCGGCATTCAGCGACCAGTAATAACCACCATTCTCTGCATCAAAGAAATTACGGCATAGATATTCGTAGGCCCGTCCGGCGAGCTCCAGGTCGCGAGGATTTTTCTGTTTGCGGTACACCGTGCTGAAGGTCCACAAAATGCGTGCATTCAGGATAAGCCCCTTTTCGGCCTCCCGGATGATTTCCATGTCGTTGTTGATCTGCCCGTAGAAACCGCCCATTTCATTGTCCACGGCATGGGTGCGCCAGAAGGGCAGGATGAATTCGTTTAGCTGCCTGTTGGCAAAAGCATCCAGGTATTCTAGTTTTTGTATTATTTCGGTGTCCATAGTTACTTACCTAAATTATTCCTCTCTCCGTTATCCTGAACTTGTTTCAGGATCCACTAAATACTTTCCTCCAGCTTATAAATATTCTTTATTCTTATCAATAATCGAATTAATAGTCTGCACTGTTGCTGCAGAACGGTAACCATCTTCCGGTGTATTCATGCAGTAGTCGAGCAGCTGTTCAACCGATGTTTCGGCGACATGCAGGCGGGTGTCAGAGCTGGCATAGTAGATGAACACTTTGCCGTCATCATCGCAGATCCAGCCATTGCTGAATACTACGTTGGACACATCACCTACGCGCTCTTCATTTTCCGGTGCGATGAAATATCCTGCGGGCCGGTGGATGACTTTGGCAGGATCTTTAAGATCGGTCATAAAAGTATAAAGTACATACCGCAGACCGGCAGCGGTATTACGCACACCATGGGCCAGCTGCAGCCAGCCCTTATCCGTTTTTATGGGGGCAGGGCCCAGGCCGTTTTTCACCTCGGTTATCGTATGGTAGACTTTCGGGTCGACGATCACTTCGTTCGGAACCTCGGCATGCTCCATGCTTTCGGTCAGTCCGAAACCGATACCCCCGCCTGAGCCTGTGTCGATAAATCCATCCTGCGGACGGGTATACAGGGCATACTTTCCGTCAATGAATTCAGGGTGGAGCACTACGTTGCGCTGCTGACCGGAATGCGAGATCAGGTCGGGAAGGCGTTCCCAGGTAACCAGGTCTTTTGTCCGGGCAATACCACATTTTGCCACTGCCGCCGAAGTGTTGCCGGGGAATTCATCATCGTGGCGTTCTGTGCAGAAGAGGCCGTAGATCCACCCGTCTGCATGTTCAACTACCCGCATGTCATAAACATTGGTATCGGGCTCTTCCGTTTCGGGGAGGGTGATCGGGCGGTCCCAAAAGCGGAAATTATCGATTCCGTTTGGACTTTCTGCCACCGCGAAAAATGATTTTCGGTCGATGGATTCAACACGGGCCACGACCAGGTATTTACCGTTAAGTTTTATGGCCCCGGCATTGAAAACTGCATTGATCCCGAGGCGTTCCATCAGGAAAGGATTGGTGTCAGGATTCAGATCGTATCGCCAGTGCAGGGGAGCATGTGCAGCGGTGAGTACCGGGTATGTATAGCGTTGGTATACCCCGTTGTTGGTTTTTGTCGGGATATTCTTACGTGTGATCAGACTTTCGTGTTCTTTTTTTAATTGTTTAAGTCTGCTGCCATAATTTTTCATATTCATGTAGTATAAAGTAATTATCAGGATCGTGTTCGGAACGATGCCCGAAGCTTTCCTAAAGTTATTAATTCAAAACAGAAGTTATGTCCATAATAATGTAAATCCGTTCCCTTAAAATCACGGCAAGGTAGACAAGAGCGTAAAATTAACATTGAGAAAATGTAACAATATCTATTAAGTATGTACCGTCGGGGCTGCAAGAATGGAAAATTGTTTAACTTTCGTCGTTCCGGAAAATTCAGGCAGTGATTCTTTTAAGGGCTTTGTCAATGACAAGTGTTAATTTTCCGGATCAGGTTTAGGGGATGAATTCATGTTGTAAGTTGGTTTTATTCCCTTTCTGTTTTTTTTAACCAGGATAGTCTCAGACATCAACATATTACCCTATTTATCTACAAATAAACACAATCTATGAAACCGAAACTTAAAATTGCTGCACTGCTCATCCTGCTTGGATGTGTGTTGCAGAATAGCTTGTTTGGTAACCCGCCGAACAGTGCTGATGTTAATCAACAGACGGTTACCGTAACCGGAACTGTTACAGATGTCAATTCGGGAGAAGCTCTTCCGGGCGTTTCCATTCAGGTAAACGGAACTACCCGGGGAACGATAACCGATGCTAACGGAAAATATGTTATTGAGGTCTCCACTGGAGATGTCCTGGTTTTCAGCTATGTAGGATACCTTCAGGAGCAGGTTGCTGTTGGAGATCAATCTGTGATCAACATGGCTATGGCTGAGGATATTATCGGGTTGGATGAGCTGATAGTTATTGGTTATGGTACTCAGAAGAAGAGCGACCTGACCGGTGCAGTAGCCTCAATTAGCGTTGATGATATGCAGAAAATTCCTAACACAGGTGTTTCCAGCATGTTACAGGGAATGGCTGCGGGTGTGCAGGTACTGCAGAACTCCGGGCAACCCGGCTCAGAACCTATCATTCGTGTCAGGGGGCTTGCAACTGTAAATGGAGGAGCGCCACTGGTGGTTATCGATGGGATCTCCGGGGGAAGTCTGGCAGATCTTAACCCAGCTGATGTGGCTTCTATCGAGGTTCTCAAAGATGCTGCTTCGCAAGGTATTTATGGTTCTGCGGGTGGTAACGGAGTAATCCTGGTAACTACCAAAAAAGGAACCAAAGGAAAACTCAAAGTGAATTTTGATCAGTATACCGGCGTTCAGTATCCCTGGAAAACCACTTCTGATGCGGTAAATGCACAGGAATATGCTGAATTGTATAATGTATATAAGGAGTATAAAGGCCTTGAAGCCTACTTTCCTTATGAAAACGGGCAATATATGAATCCCCTTGATACGCCGGCAACCGTGCTGGAATCAACCGACTGGGTGAAAGAGATCTTCCGTACTGCCTTGGTGAACAATACCAATCTTTCGATTAGTGGCGGTAGCGATGTCGGGAATGTATTCCTTGGATTGAATTATAACCTGGAACAGGGTACTCTGCTTAAAACAGATGCAGAAAAATATGTGATTCGTTTGAATTCCGAACTGCATTTATTGAAGAAACGCGTTACCATCGGAGAGAATTTCAACCTGGCTCAGGCTGGCTCTTCAAATCAGTTTGAGCGGAACGAGTACGGTTCCCCGCTGGCGACTTCTCTACAGATGTTTCCCTTTATCCCTGTCTATGCAGAGGATGGTTCAGGAAACTTTGCCTACCGTGGAGCCGGATTATCGTGTAATATCGCAAATCCAATGTCACAGCTTGAATACAGAAATTCCAGGGCAAGATCTACATCTGTCAATGCAAATGCCTTCATAAGGCTTGAGATACTTAAAGGATTGACCTTCGAAAGTCGGTATGGATTCGGATACAATCCCACATCCTACAGGCAGTACTCTCCTTCCTATCAGATAGGGGAGCTTGATAACATCAGTCCTTCCATGAGTTCTCCATTCCACCAGTATCAGTACAATGTGACACTGTCAAACAGCTGGCAATGGCAGAATTTCTTCAACTATAATTTTTCACTGGCAAATACGCATAATTTTGCGCTTACTGCAGGCTATGAGGCAGGTTATTCAAGGTATGAATTTACAAATCGCCAGAATAGCTATGATACCGTGTATTTTGCTCTGGAAGACTGGGAATCGTACGCCGATGCAGATACGATGTCGATCCTGCAGACCAAGATGACGGAAACTACCGGCTATGCTTATTTCTTCCGTGTTGGTTACGACTATAAAGGCATTCTGCTTATGCAGGCGAACCTGCGGCGCGATGCTTCATCGAAGATCGGCCCTAACAACCGGGTGGGCGTATTCCCGTCCTATTCAATCGGATTAAAATTCAGCGAGCTTGGATTTATCAAGGATTTGGGCATCTTCGACCTTGGTAAAATTCGCGTTGGTTACGGAGAAACCGGAAACAGTGATATCCAACCTTTTCAGTACCTGGGAACTATTGCTTCTCTGCCGATGCACGGATATCCACTTGATGGTACGAACACAATTCCCGGTGCCGGTTTAATTACTGCCAGTAACCTGGATCTTAGGTGGGAGACAGTAGTAACCAGTAACCTTGGTGTTGATATGAGTTTCATGCAGAACAGGATTTCTCTATCTTTTGACCTGTTCAAGAGAAGAAACCAGGATATGCTGCTTCGAAAATCTGTTCCGACGGCTGTTGGGTACTATGTTACTGATGCCAACAATGAGCTGGGAGATTCCCAGATTGATACCCGGCCTCTTCAAAACTATGGGACCCTTAATAACAGGGGGTTTGAGATTACCGCTTCCTATAAGGACAATGCGGGAGCTCTGCACTATGAGATCAGTGGAAACATAACACGCGCCATTACTACCATCGATGATATCGGTGATCCTCTGACTAACTTCGGAGACGGTCGTGGCGTAGGTGATGTATGTCAGACACACAATGGCGGTGCAGTTTCTGCCTTCTATGGATACCAGACGGATGGCGTTTATACCGAGGAAGACTTTGTTTGGTTGCAGGCAGAAAATGGAAGATGGAGGCAGATTGCCGTGGATGAAAACGGAGCTACCACTTTTGAGGGCAGGGATATCAATGGTGATCCGATCATTGTTAATAGTACAGCTCCCAGTGCACGCCCCGGAGATTTCAGGTATATGGACCTGAATCAGGATGGTGCAATAAACTCACTTGACTATACGGCAATAGGAAATCCCAATCCTGATTTTACCTTCGGACTGGGAATATACCTGGAGTATCATAATTTTGATCTGAATATGCTATGGCAGGGATCGTATGGGAATGACATTTTCAACCTGATGAAGGTGAATTCTTATAACATAGAAAATGGCAACCTGAACATTTCAACAGGACTTCAGGAAGCCTATATTCCTGCTGTTTATGAAGCGGGAACTGCTACAACACCTCCAACCGTCCTGATCGATGAGCAAAATGTAAACACAGGGATCAAGCGTATGGATGGACCCCTTTCCCAATGTGATTTCTTTATTGAAGATGGCTCATACCTGAGGTTGAAGAACCTGCAGGTAGGATATAATTTTCCTGTTGCTTCCATGGAGAAAATCGGACTACAGAAACTGCGAGTGTATGTTAACACTCTAAATCTCCTGACATTCACCAACTACACAGGTTTTGATCCGGAGGTTAATGAAACCAGCCTGTTGGAAAGAGGATTTGACCGAGGTACCTATCCACAACCCAGAATGGTAACTCTTGGGATTAACTGCATTTTCTAACGAGGTTTAACGTATTAAAAATTAAGAAGATGAAACTAAGAAAATATACAAAAAACCTGGGGCTTATCCTACTGGCTGCTGCTTCCTGGTTTTACACTTCGTGCTCAAAAGAGTTCCTGGAAACAGAACTTACAGGAGCAGCGACAGAGGATGTTTACTATTCGACTATCGATGGTCTTTCTGAATTGCTTACCGGAACGTATGCCGGGTTGAATGTTTGTGCAGCCGGACTGCACAACCTGGATGTTATGTACCTTGCCTTTGGCAGCATGGCTTCAGACGAGGCTGAGGCCGGAGGTGAAATGGGTGGTGGCGATATCCTTGATTTCCAGTACTGGGATCAGGGAAATCCCGAACTCGGAGGCAACAGGGATATCACCGAAAATCACTGGGGCTATAATTACAAGGTTATTTTCCGTGCCAACCAGGTATTGCATGGCATTAGGTATTATAAGGAAACTCATTCTGATATCCCCGCAGATTCAGCTGCTTTACTGAGTCGTTTTGAAGGTGAAGCGATCTTCCTGAGAGCCTTTGTACATTTTAACATGACTCAAATTTACGGACGTATTCCGGTAATTGACCATGTGTTGTCTTCTACTGAATTCAAGATCAACAACGATACTACTTCAGTGGCTGTTGCCCTGCACTTTGTGCAGGAAGAATTGCTGAAGGCTATCGATCTGCTGCCTGAAAAGAGTGAGTATTCTGCTGCTGATGTTGGACGTGCCACTAAAGGTGCAGCCCAGGCGCTGCTCGCCAAAGCATATCTGTATGAGTCAAGCTATGCTGAAAATTATGCTGGCGATACCCGCTTCAGTGGCTGTACCGATAAATATGCTGAAGCACTGGCTATGGCAGAAGAAGTAATTAACTCATCGCAATACTCACTGGTTGGGATCAACGGTGAAACCTTTGATACGTACTGGAATCAGAATGGATCAACCATCTATCCGACGGGTACTCCCGGATACCGTTACATCTTTACCGTCGATGGTGAGCTTTCAGATGAAATTATATGGTCTGTACAGTCCGCGAATGACGGATTAAACTACATGCTTAGCAGGGGTACTTACCTGACTATTTATACTACTGTTCGTAACCTGGGATCAGGAGCAGGACTGGGCTGGGGATTCAATTGCCCGACAGAAAAGCTCCGTGATGCATACACTGCCGGTGACCTAAGAAAAATGGTTGCTGTAGGCGAAACCGGAGATCCCGTATACATAAACGATGTTTGGGATGCCCTCGATTGCAGGCAGTCTCCAACGAACCTGATCGGAAGAAAATATGAAGCTTCCCCGGAGCAATACTGGACAAGCAGAAGTGCAGACGGAAACGGTCCGAACAATTTCCCGTACATCCGCTACGCCGATGTCATTCTTATGGCTGCCGAGGCTGCCCTTAAAACAGGTGCAGATGGGAAAGCCCTGGATTATGTCAACCAGGTGCGGCTGCGGGCACGTAATGGAGCCAGTACCGGTGAACCGGCAGCGCTATCATCAGTCACCATAGAGCTTATTAAGAACGAGCGTTTGCTGGAACTTGCTCTTGAAGGACATCGCTTCTTCGACCTGGTTCGCTGGAAAAATTCGGATGAAATGATTGGTCAGGAAATCCAAACCTGGCTGAACGGCAATCAGCAGGATGCACCCTACGTTAATGAATTTTCTCCCGGGGTCAACGAATTCTTCCCCATCCCAACCGAGGAAATTATCAGCGCCGGAGGTGACCTGCTGCAAAATCCGGGTTATCAATAGAAAACTACTACTCAGCAATAATAAAAAGCGGCATACAATTGTGTGCTGCTTTTTTTTCTCAGTGCATTCCCGGTAGTCCTCCATGGGCCTCCGTGGTTTTCTGTGTTCCTTCTTACTAATACGTCGGACAAGCATACTTCTCCCTGCAAAGGGTATAGCAGACCGAAAGCTGGTGTGAACCAAGGTGATGAAGCTGCAGGCTGTTCAGTCCCAGATCATAGGTGTAGGCTACATTCCAGTTCCCGAATTCATAGCCCAGAAAGATCAGCGCATTTTGACCGGCAGCAAAGGCATCTGTCAGGTATTTTCGGATGCAGAGCCCCGTCCATAAACCATTCTCGAAAATGAGTTTTGCATTCAGATCAAGCTGATTCATGTTAGTATCATGTGCAAAGTATACCGAGGGGATTATTTTTACCGGATACCGCCTGGGATGTATAGTATAACCGGCAATAAGTGTCGTAAAATAACTGCTGTTACCATAGGACTGGTATAGAGAAGTATTTCCGGGAAGGAGATTGTAAACTCCAACCCCGGCAAAAAAATCTTCGGAATACAGGAAGATACCGGCGGCAACATTATAGTACCATTCCGACTGGCGCCCATAGCTCACCAGGGGATCATACAGATCGCTGTTGAAATCGCTCTCATCAAAGCTGTACTGTCCAAATTTACCTGCCAGTCCGAAACTCAGCTGTAAAGGTGTCAGCGTACGCAAGGTGAGGTGATAGGCATACTGCACCTCACCGCCAAGGTTTTGAGAAGCCCCGTTAACATCGTGCACAATATTCAGCCCTACCCCAAACTTCCGGTACTTGTGCACCTCTTTCGGCAGCTGCACGCTGAGGGATTGTATCGAGGGGCTTCCGGCAATACCTGTCCATTGATGCCGGTCGGTCAAAATAAACTGTTTGCAGGGGAGCCAGGCAGCTGCGGCCGGATTTATTACCGACAGCTTATAGTGATACAGGCTGTGTTCTGCCAGTTGCTGCGATGACAACTCAAGCTGAAGGAGTAACATTATAAAAAGCGACAGCCAGTATTTCCTCACAATGATTAACGTTTAATAGATACGGATCCTTTATAGGCTTTGCTAATGCCAGGGACCTCAATGACATACCAGTAGGTACCCACTGGAAGCGGATTCCCGGCAGAGGTACCATCCCATTCGCCTTCCCCGGCCGAATAGTATATTAGTAAGTTTCCGAAGCGGTCGAAAACCCGGATTTCTGCGTCGGGCTTGTTATAGAGAAAGGGGATCGACCAGGTATCGTTAAAACCATCTCCGTTTGGGGTCAGGAAATTGGGAATACCGATATCCAGGATCACTTCGATATCATCGCTTGCCTGGCAGCCGTATTCATTCGTAACAGTGATGGTGTAGATGCCGGCGTCATAGACCTCAATCTCCTGTTCAGCACTGCCTGTGGACCATAGGTACCCGGTATATACTGTATCAGGAGATAGTACCACAGAACTGCCGGCAGGCACCAGGGTATCCTTACCCAGGTTTACATGGGCACTATCAAGGACAACCACGTTCATACAATAGTTTTCCTGCTGGGGAAGACCCTCATCAATCACCAGGTTGATATTGTACGTGCCCGGCTCATTATACCTGACTGTCGGAGGATCCCGCTCCGTGGAAGAAGAAGGTATAGCATTATCACAGCCTTCAAAATACAGGCGTGTAATGGTCGAATTATCGATATTGGCAACAAAGGCATACAGGTTGTCACCTACGCGGAATATGTCGGATATTCCCTGGGGATTGTAAAAACCACCTGCTTCACCCAGGGAGGTGAATACCGGATCGGCTCCCAAACCATTATTGAACTCCAGGCGCACAATGTCATTAAAGCGGTTTAGTACAAAGCCGTAAGTTCGCTCACAATCGCGAACAATGGTCAGGTCAAAAGGATTTTGCAGGTACCTGCTGTCCCCAATGCTCACCCCGGCAGGCTCATTTAGTAATGAATAGCCAAAATCGAGCCGGGAGATCTCATGGCTGTCGTAATTTGAAACGAAGATATACCAGGCCCCCTGCTCAAAAACGGGAAGTATCCCGCATGGGCTTTGGAAGTTGGCAGGATTTCCCAGGTTGGTGCCCAGGGGCGGGTTTTCGAGTCCCCCGGGGAAGGTGAGTCTTGTTAAGGTGTTGGTGTTTTTGTTCACCGTAAAACCAATCCATTCCCCATCGATATTGTCGATATACAGATCTACCGGGTAATCAAGGTCCCCGATATTCCCCAGGTTAGTGGCAAGAGGAGCATTGTTCGACAGGGAGGACCCAAAATCGAGACGCACCAGGCGTGACTCTTCCCGCTGACCACCAACGACAAATACATACCAGCTGTCACCATCCTGCACCACCTGTATCCCCTGGACATGTGCCGGAATAGCTGTCCCGAAACGCCCCATATTGATGGCGTCAGGTACCGAAAGAAAGTCGTTTCCATAGCTATACCGGGTGATACTCGGATCCAGGTGATTGGTAATAAAGGCATAATAATTACCCTCGTCCCCGGCGAAATCAATAAACGCCGGGCCATTCAGGCCCCCAGCATTTCCAAGATTTTCACCGGCAGGATCATAGGCCAGGTTTCCCGAGCAGAAGTTCCAGAAATAGGTGCCGGCCTCGCGTGACTGGTTATCGATGATCACCGAATCATTGATACACAGGGTATCCTGGGCTGTAAAATATGCCTGCCCTCTGATAATGGGGCAGGCACATAATAAGCCTATTATAAACAGGGATCGTATTCCGGTTGAAAAAGGCACTATTTATCGGTTTTAATCAGGGTACCTTTGAAGAGTATTCCCGACTGCCCTGCGGTCGTTTTTCCACTCATCCGGTAATAGTATACACCAGCTTCCATATCGGTGCGCTGCCAGCTAATGCTGTTCCGGCCATTATTCCCGGGACAATTTTCGAGGTTCAACAGCAGGTCACCGCTGGTTGAATATACCTTCAGATTAACCTCCTGGTAATCCCCGGCAAGTGTATAGCTGAAGGTAGCCTGTTGTGCAAAAGGATTCGGATACACTTCCAAATGCGATATCACTTCCTCTTCGTAATCAAGGACAGTGGGCGTGTAGGGAACTCCTATTCTGTTGTTTAATTCAGTGATCTCCGTAAAATACATTGCATCGTCAATGATAGCGATGAACTCGATGGCCTGATCCGTTTCCGGAAGGGTATAGACACCTTCCAGCTCCAGGTCCTCGCCGGGCAGGAATTCTTCATCCCTTGCCTCAGCAATCGGAAACTCATGAACTCCGCCTCCTACAACAGGATAGATCCGGAACCAGACACCATTGCCGTTGATGCCCCGATTATGAGCCTCAGCATTTACCTGTACCTGGCCATCGCCCAGATCGCTGTAGCTAATGCTGATCGCTTCAAAATCATAGACGTCAAGGACAACATCTTCAGGATCTTCAAAGGCGAATTCCCTGTCAACCAGCGTGCCCTCATAATCGATGTTGGTCAGGTCGATAATGACGCGCAGGTCTTCGCCTTCCGGAATTTCATCAGCATAAAGAAGGAAGGGCAGGTACTGTTTCTTCAGCTCACCGGGGATAATATCTCCCATATCAACCAGGAGAATTCCATTGGAAACCGTGCAGTTTGCCTCCAGACTATCCGTTACCAGGGTATAGTAGGGACCCGGATTGATGCGAATGATGGTGTTGCTTGAGATATCTGTTCCTGTATTCCTTACAGTCATGAGTGTCTGGATATAAAGATCTTCATCCGACTCGTAGACAATTGTATCACTTACAGGTATGCCATTGATGCTGTATACCGTATTCGTCACCCTGATGCGCGGTCCCACAGGACGCACAACCAGCGATTCGGATGCTACAGATTGGTCACCTTTACGCAGATCCGTATAATTCAGGATTTGTCCGTTGGTGAGAACAAGGATCTCGGCATTGGTATTGTAGCTGTCAACCGTTCCTTTTTGCATAATGACCAATTTCGAAGTATCGAGCGAAGGGAAGGGGCCAAACTGTGACAGATCGATAGATGACCCTGAAGCAGTAAGTGTCCCGGGTGCGTTTCCAAAATCGGCATAATCAAAATCGGCATTGCTGTACCGGATATCCCCCGTGGGTTCAAAATAATTTGTGTAGTTTACTTCCAGACTGTTTAACTCAGCCTGATCGAGTATAAGCTGTTGATACTCGGAAAGTTGTCCGTTTTCGTCCTTCTCAACAATGCTGAACATAGCATTGGGTACCGTGTAGGATACAGCTCCCTGGGCTGTTCCGTCATAGAAAATCTGCTCACCCGATAGGGTGAAAGGAATGGAATAAACGCCCTCTTTCAGCGCTGCATTGATCTTCACCAGGAAGACAAAATATGCTCTGCGGGTAGGTTGTATCAGGTTTAGGGTGTCCCCCATCTTGATCAGTACCTCACTCTCAGGCTGGTTAAAGCGCCATCCTGTAGTGAAAGTACCCGGCTGATCTCCCGGAATAAGTTCACCGCCCTCAGCATGCGAGGGTACAAGAGGTCTCGGATAAGCTACATAACACATCTCAATACTTCCTATATCAGCGCTGATCTGAGGTTTGACACAGGTATTTATCCAATTGTTTTCGGTACTGTTGCCCACTTCGACACGGATCTCCATAAAACTGCCGGTAACCGTTCGTGGATAGTTTGCCAGATCCGGGTTACCCGGATTTTCACCTGCATTGGGCACCAAAGTAAGTGTATGCTGATCGTAATCGGGATCAATGCTGGCTGGCATTGAAACAGCGGGTGCAATGAGCGAACAGGGATCTGTTGCGCCTACATAAGTTGTAATGGTAGATTTGCCATGACCATACGATACATGGTAAGGATCAAAATTCCTGTCAAACCTGTGAGGTTCGTTGGTATCAGCAATCGTATGTTTCAGGAATACGGTATCCACACCATAGTATACCAGCTCAGGAGTTACTACCGAAGTAACAGAAAGGTCGGTGCCCTTTGCATATCCCGATAGTACATGGGAGAAGATCACCCAGGGGGACCCCCCGAAGATTTCCTCACAAACCAGGACGCCTCCTTTACTGATCTCGACAGATCCTTCACGTCCACGGCCCTCGTAATCGGCATGAATGGTGATATGGGTTTTTCCGAGCGTCTCGAAGAAATCATCGCCATAAGTATCATCCGCTCCGGCATACCAGCCTGAGTCTACCTGTCCATAAATATCATCGGTAAAGGGTACTGCAGGATATCCGGTATAGTCCTCACCATCGCCAGTCATGAAAGCATCGTGCAGGTAGCCTGTTTTGGAACAGAATCGATCACCCCGGTCATCTATCCAATCGTCAATGCCATCGAAATCATCATCGTCCAGGGCGGGTGGTATGAGCAGCTGGGGAATGTAAACATCATAGGCAAAGGGTGATTCCCAGATCTCGACTTCGTTCCAGGTGTTCGGGTTATCGATCCATTTTGTGAAATATTGATCGTCAATCTGAACAATCGAGTCAGTATTAAATGAGCCATCCTCATTCTTTGGAAGTGTGATGCGATAGCCGCCAAGTCCTTTGGGAATGCTATACACAAAGTATCCGAATACACCATCACCGAGAGGTCCTACGCCATCAATCTCTTCTGATGCATCATTATAATCAACATCGTAGCCCACATTTCTGATCCAGTAATAGGTATATTCTGTGGAAGCATCCATGTCGAAGACCAGGTGCGCTTTACCATGCTCGGGCAGCTCTTCAATCACTGCCCCGGTAGTGTCAAAAGCCTGGTAGTTGTTTGACAGATATTCAAATTGCAGCGGATTGGGTAGAGGGGCCCAGTAGCTGTAAGTTGTCCGTATGGGGGTTACTTTTTCCTCACCAAAAACTGTTTCATAAGTTACATTTGAATATAAAGAATTATGCGGGGTATAATTACGCATATCAATCTCTTCGCCTCCCAGGGACAGAACGGCAAGAAACTCGCGATGAGGCTGGGGAGTGGTTCCGATCAGGCTGTCGGTAGGCAGCATGGTATATTCAGCCGTATCAACCCAGGTGAAACCTTCGTAATTATTGATTTTCTGATGGATAAGCTGATCCCAGATCACCTTTCCGTTTTCATCGCGCTCCATCCAGTGGCTCCAGGTTGTGTCGGTGATATCCGCATTATAAGGATAGAACATCCCCGGGTATTCGTCTACCAGCAGACTGTCGTGTGCATCGGCGACACCAGCCGACAGGGGTACAAGATCCGGGGGATCAACCCAGATCTCATAGCTGCAGTAGGGGTCGTAATATTCGTATCCTGCCACACGTCCAATATCCCAGGTAAGCTTCCAAACCCTGATTTTATCATCTTCATCGAAATTGGCATCAACAATCCCGTCACCATCCGTATCCAGGGGAACGATACCATCATGATAGATATCTTCGAACACAAAGTTATCTTCGCCGGTGCGCAGGTGGTTCCAGGGATTGGCCCAATAAACGGATTCTTCGGTCAGGGTATACCCCTTGGGGTAGATGCTGGTGGTATCCAGCCACACATCCGGATCGCCATCGGAATCCATGTCGAATTCCGGCTGATCTTCGTCATTGCTGCCGCGCAGCACATCAACGTATTCGCCACCAGGGGTCTTCAGGATAGGAATGTTCAAAGACTGATCTGACCAATAGAATGGGACATCCTTGGGAATATACTGTACATACTGGGTATTCTCAGCCGCTGACCGCGACTTGTTTTCCATGATCATAAACACTTTGAAAGGCTGGTAGACCAGTCCCAGAAAGTTTTTGTAATTTACATCGGTATCCGCAAATATGCGGGCACTGAAGAGGATATCGGCAAAATTCTTGTTTTTATTATAGTGGTTCCTGTAACCGTCTTTGGTGTACTCAAGGGTATGATTGCCCACGGCCATCAACGTTCCCCTGTCAAGGTATTTGTCCACCTCTTCATGCTCTTTACTATTGGGAGCAGCTGTGCTCACACGGTACGTAATGATTTGTTCGGTATGGGGAGCGAGGCTCATACCTGAAAAAATCAGCGAGTTACCGTTAAGAATATAGTCCTCGCCTCCCGGTACATCTACGAATTCAAAGTAGGCTTTAATTTTTTCAGTCAGGGTAATCGTTATGGTTTCATTCGAAAGGTTCCTGATCCGGATATCAACTTCCAGCGTGTCCTGCTGGTCGTAAGGAATGGAATTGTCGCCGAGCTGTTCTGCATAAAGAATTTCATTGCGTACTTTCCTGGTTACGTCGATTTCATAGGAAAACACCGAAAGAATGGTATTCAGTGTCCAGCTCAGCTGGTTGCCCGAACTGGCATACGGGTCAGATATTCCCGAGACGGTTGGTAGGCCCGTGTTGCAGATGATGCGTCCTCCAAGGCTTCGGGCAGGCTTCAAACGGAAGAGGCAGGGATTCCCTGAGGTGGTGGTGACCACCGGGATGATTCCTGTTGTCCCGATGGTTGGCAACTGCGAGGTATAAAGCTGGCTATTTGCAGCATTTGAGCCCAGGGAAAGGATGTCAGCCGTATTTGATACCAGTATATTTATGGTGCCATCTTCATCAGAACCTCCTGAATAATTCACGGTACCGGCTTCAAGATACCCCAGCTGCTGAATAAAATAGGCTGCATTACCTTCGGCATATATAGCACCTCCGTGAGCCAGGTAACTATCCATATTTTCTTTGAAATCAGGAGCCACAGAAAGAATGCTGTCAATATAGTAGGTGAAATCCTCTTCGAGAACCAGGAAAGCCGGGATAATCAGAAGGCTGGTTTGCTCATCAAGGCCTTCAGATGCCAGGGTAGATTCATCGATGGTATAGGAAATATTATCCATCAGAAACTCAGAGAACAGCCTTTCAAAATAAATTGCCTCCCAGTTCATGGATGCATTTCCTTGTTGGTATTGACTTTTAAAAATGGCGATTTGACCCGGGTGCTTTTTAAACTGAACAGCTACATGCGAACTTCCTTCCCAATTGTAGTTGCTGTAGCTTGTGTGAGTCAACGCGGTATAGTCGTCAGGTAAAGTGTTGGCATAGATAAAATTTCCTGATTCTTCACCTTCCACTGACCGGTATACTGAAAATTCTCCGTATTCCGGGAAAAGAATGGCATCGGTATGCTCGTTGGCGCGGTAATCATCGTCCGATTGTTCCAGGACAAAGCGGTAGGCACTTACCAGTTTTTTTTGATCCTGATTGGCATTTATAATTACGCCGGTTTGAGCATTTAAAGATATAACAGAAAACAGGGTAGCTAGATACAGCATACCCACTGCATGCAGGGTATTTTTTTTTGGCATAACAAGTTTGTTAGTAGTTTAGTTTTCCTTTATACGAAAAATCAGTCTGTTTGTTGTGGTAAAGATAAACCTAACTTTTTCGAGTACAACTGACGGCTTTTAAACATCTTTTTTCGGTAAATGAATCTGTCAGGCTTTCAGATTATTTATCCGGAATTTGATAGCGTGCCTTCCCTGAAGAGAAATTATACTTCGCGATCGGATTGCCCCCTTTATCATACCGGGTCCATATTTCGATTTTTTTCCTTCGTGTGTTTCACCTTCTACTTTTAATTCTCCACTCGAATAAAACTCAAGGTACTTCCCGTCAATGATGATTCGAGGTTCATCATCATTTTTTTGTATGCGGAGAATGAAATCAATAAAGGACAGTATGAAGGATAGAATTCTTATATGGATAATTCGGGTAACGGAGGTTTAACTATACTTGTTTCTTCATCTCAATCACTCAACAGCCTGCATCGTTCACTAACTCAGATGTAGTGTTCCCTAAATGGTGCTTTGTTGACGTGCTTATTACCGGCAATTTTATCCCAGGATACTATAACAATCAATCTCAAAAAAAATAAAATCATGAAGACAACAAAAGGAATAATACCTGGAAAAAAGCAACATGTAATGCTCATGCTCATTGCCGCGGCCATGGCTATTTTTACCTATGCCGGATGTCATAATATATCAGCCGGAAGCAAGGACGATAATCCCGGCCAGGATGTGGACTCTGTCGGGTCTGAGCTGAAGATCCGGTCAGCGGTTGAATATAAGAACTTACAGATATTTCCGATTACTTCGGAGAAAGCAGCTCAAAAGGATGTGGAGTACCTGACCCTGTCACAGGCATTGAAGGCGGAAAAAGCAACTGTTCATGAGACGGGCAATGTAAACCAGTTAAGCATTACGAATCATTCCGATGAGTATATATTTATTATGGCTGGTGAAATTGTTAAAGGCGGCAGACAGGACCGTACCATGGGAAGTGATGTTATCATCGGCCCCAAAGCTGAAAACGTCCCTCTTGAGAGTTATTGTGTTGAATCGGGCAGGTGGAGTCCACGGGGTGAGGAAGAATCAGCTGAGTTTTCATCCAGCAGCAAAGCACTGTCCTCAAGGGAGCTTAAGATTGCATCGAAAGTCAAAAAAAACCAGAGCGAAGTGTGGTCAAATGTTGATAAACAGCAGAACAAGCTGAATGAAAATGTGAGCAGGATAAAAGGGGAACAGGTGGAAGTTCGTTCGGCAGAATCAGGTTCAAGTTTGCAGCTTGCCCTGGAAAATGAAGACCTCAGTGATATCATTTCGGAGTATAAGGAAAATCTGAAGCAGCTTGAGCAACTTCCCGACAATACAATAGGCTTTGCCTACGCCATCAATGGCGAAGTGTATGGTATTGATATGTTCAACTCCAGTGAGTTGTTTGAGCAGCTGAATTCTAAATTATTCGAGTCGGCAATCGTGGAGGCTATCGCTGAATACACTGAGAATGAATCAGCTCCGAAAGCAGGCACTGCGGATGTTGAGGGTTTGATCAACTATCAGTATGAGCATGCCGCAGAAGCTGAATCCATCAATACCTATACGGAGGCATCAATCCGGGATGGAAAAGATGCTGTATTCTCCGAAACAAAGCAGGTAAGTAATGAGGATAAATGGGTGCATCGCAGTTATATTCAGAAAAGCGAGGAATCAAAACAACAGGACGACAGAAACCAAGAGGTCATTCAGGAACAGCTGAGTGCCCCGCAATCCATTCAGAATAATATGATGATACAGCAGTATCAAAACAGGTCTGGCAGATAGACGAAATACCTTACACAGAGGGTTCCAGCATAATCACAGAGACATGGAGGTTGATTCGCAGCTTCCATGTAGCTCTGTGATTTTTTCATCGACCTACCCGATTAAACTTGTTTTTTTGTTAATGATCATCTCAATGGGTGAAAGATAAATGTGTATTTTTGATCCTTTGTCCGGGTAGTGAAAAATGAAGTGTTAAGGCTGAGGATGTCGTTGGGGATATTGAATGGATTACAATTCATTCCGGATACGAAAACTGATTTTTTTACACTTACTTTGCTGTCATCAGTCACTATCCATCCAATCAAATATTCATAACATGAACAGGCTTATCCTGATGTTTGTGGTTTTTATCTATGGTCTGAGTTCGTGTCAGAAAGAACCCCTCCGGACAGAGCATAAGCTTCCCGTACTATCACTCACAATTGATGAGAAATACCTGTGGTCTCCTGACTCCGGGCTTTTGGTTATTGGAGAGAATGGGGCTCCGGGCTCTGGTTAACCTATAGTCAGCCGACATTCTTGTATTCTCCGGGACTGGAAGGCAACTTCAGGATTTACAAGGGACTTGGTCTGCAACTGGGTGCCAGCGTCTACTTCCAGGATTATAATGAAGCACAGATTGTAAACCTTACAGATGGCACGTTCTTTAATTTTTATAATGCCAATATCGGGATATGTCATACCCGGCAATTGAAAGGCGATCATTATTTCGGGATGACCCTGGGAGCCAAAATGTACTATGGTCCTAATTTTACACAGCTTAGCTATTATAGTGCCGGCGGCTATCCTATATACATGGATGGTTCACACCTGCGGGTTGCAACTGGTATAGATCTGGGGATTTACTATTCATATCGGCGGACATCCCTACTGCTAAAGTATGATACTGCGAGAAATCATTTCAGGTTCGGGGTCGGATTCCGCTTTATTAAAAGACCGGCTGCCGGGGGTTAGATTTCATCTTTTTTATACTAATTTGCCGGGGCTCCGATAAAATTAAGGCTTTTCTTGGTTTCCCCTTCTCCCATAAGGCTTTCCAGGTAGGATTTTACAGGATTCTTATCCTGCGCGAATTTTCCGGCCAGGGTTTTCAGTTCATCAAAGGCCACATTGAATTGAATGTCCCCGTCTTTCAACAAAGCGAAATGATCACACATTTCAGAGATCACATCGTACTGATGAGAAGTAAGCAGGATGGTTGCCCCATTGGCTGCCATAGATTTGAACAAGGTGCCGATCTTCTGCACCAACAGAAAATCGATTCCATCAAAAGGTTCATCGAGGATCAGGCAGGAGGGATTATGGATCAGGGCGGCAGCAAGGGATATTTTGCTTTTCATCCCTTTTGAATAGTTTTCAATGTAGTTCTTTTTCCCTCCTGGCAATTCGAAGAACTCAATTAATTCGGCTACCCGCGATTTTCTTTCTGCCTGAGGTATCCTGTACATCCGGGCAACAAATTCAAGGTACTCTGTGGCGGTATACTTTTCAATATACATGGGATGTTCGAAGACATAGCCTGTCGTTTTCCTGTAGGCGTATCCATTCTTACCCACTTCTTCCTGAGCCATGAAACAGCTTCCTTTGTCCTGTTTCAATAAGCCCGCCAGAATATGTACGAGGGTGGATTTTCCGGTGCCGTTGGCACCCAGCAGGGCCTGGATTTGGCCGGGAACACAGCTTAGCGAGGTGCCCTTTAGCACGTGATTCCTTTTAAATGATTTGTGAAGGTCAATAGTCTGGATCATTGTTGAAGATTTTAGGATTGTGCTGACTAAGTTTATTTAGGTGTATATGCCATATGAAGATGATGCTTATTGTCAGTAGAACAGGGATGAGCAGCCTGCCATCCGAAACAAGGTATATGACCAGGTACACGAAGCTGATCATCAGGATAAAGCACTGCATGAGAACAATGCTTAGGATGCTTCGTGTCCGGCGTTTTTTTCTTCCTGAAGTTGATGCGATGTATTGCTTATTTCCCAGGAAAAAACATCCGAATAACACTGCATTGAACAAGGAAAGTCCAAATAGTGACCCGGACAGGTCGATTTTATTTAGTACATGCAGCAGGATAGAAATTACCAGGAATCCTGCATGCATCCATGTCAGAAACAGTAGGTTCATTTTTCGTAAAAAATCACCCTGATCGGCCTTACCGTTTGACATCCAGGCTTCGCTTTCAGGAAACAGTTTTAAAGGTTTTAGAAGGTGTCCCTGGACAAAAGAGATCGATACCATCATCCATAGTACCAGGGGATATTGTTCAATGAAAACCGCCAGGGGAATAAACAGGCAGGGCAGGATCATGATCTGCTGCGCCTTGCCGGTTCGGAGTTGATATTTCAGGATGAGGGTTAGCATAGCCGGATGCGATGTTATATCCTGCGGGGTAAGCGTATGACTCGCTTCAGGATGGTTCTTTCCGAAAAACGGACGAAAAGTATCATAAACCCCACATACAGAACAGGCAATAGGAATATTAATGCGATATACAGGTCGGTATGAGGTACCGGAATAGATAAATATTTCTGAGCGATTTTGGTTGTAATTGCATATACGACTACAAAAAAGAGTGATCCGGAAAGTTCATAGATAATTATGGCAGAGAGATTTCTTCTGTACTGGTAATTGAAGATGACTTCAAGCAAGGCAAAGATCAGATATAGGCATAGCAGGCTAACAACTTCTTTGACTGGTATTAAGCTGGTGTACATCACCGTGTAAATGATGGAATATATAAGCATTGCTGTAAGAAATATTCCAAGATTTAATCCACTCGCACTCTTCAGGAGCAAAAGATTAAAATTTCTGGTCTGTTTATTAGGAAATACCTGCAGATTGACGGCATCACATATTACACAGCCTAATTTGAGTTTAATTACGGAGATGAATAGCATGCCGAAGAATAGTAACATCTCCGGATAAAGAAATAACCCCAGATACTTTGAATAAGCCATTATCGAACCCAAAAAAAGGGTGAAGAAGGAAATATATACTTTATACTTTAGCGATAAATTTCGAATTGCTTTAAACATGATACAAAATTTTATAAAAGGCTACATATTTATGTCGTAGCCTTTTAAAAAAATAATACTATTACACTATCTACTGGCTTCGATGCAAGAGTAAATCAAACCACCTACGCCAACCACCCCTGAGGCTACGGCTATTATTGTTACTCCGGGTACTGCTGCTGCCAGCAGTAAGCCTGCGTAGGCAAATGCTACACCAATTCCATCTCCACCATTAATCTTCTCCGTCTCCAAGGGGGTCATCTCCCGAACTCCCAGGTTCTCAATTTCAAAAGTATTCATTTTTTTAAAAGTTTAAAATAACGCGGCA
>JAFGEO010000074.1 GCA_016931575.1 Bacteroidales bacterium
GAGATCTGCCAGATCCCGGGAGTAATCATTATTATAGGCAGGGATTTTGGACAGCACATCGGTGAGCCATTCCCGGGGATTTACACCACAGGCTTTGCAGCACCCCAACAGGGAGTACTTGATTGCTGCGTTTTCTGCCGAGTCATGATTACCACATGAGGGACAAAAACAAGTTGGAGAGTTCGTTTTTTCGCTCACGCTCAATACTCACTCTCCAAACTGTTTCTGTGGAGCCGCCGGGAGTCGAACCCGGGTCCAAACAAGCAACAAGCAAGCTTTCTACATGCTTATTCTGCTATTGATTTTCGACCGGCACCTGGCAACAGACAGCCGAGTGCAAGCTTATTCTCTTTAATTTCGCTGGAGCTTAGAGAAATCGCTCCGGCTATTCCTGACTCACGTGTGCCCCTTGATCCAAAACCGCAGGAAAAGGTTTTGGAGGAACAGCTCGTCCCGGCATCTAATGCCGGGAAAGGTTTAACCTACTATACTTCGGTTAAGCAGCGAGCGCAAAGTTAGATTCGCCAACTAAAAGTGTTGCACAACTGTTTTACGGGAAATGTGCGTGACCCGGCATGCTTACATACCCATTCAACTTGCTGTCAAAACCAAAATCGGCCCCCTGGGATAAGCGATGCAAAATTAAGCTATCCATTGAATATTTGCGTCTTTTGCATGAAAAATTAATTTCATGTATACAAACACAGACGTCCAAATTGGCCGTGTCTTCCCTAAAAAAAACGTTCCGAAAAGGTCAGTTTATGCCAATTGATTCGAAAAACGTTTGCGCACACGGAAAAAACTTCACGCTTAAGACCTAGAAAATGGATACATGTGTTATCGTATTGATTTTTTGTACGTTACAAACATTGACATGTACCTTAACACCCGTTATTTGGTACAATGATACCTCCTTTTGGAACGTTATGGCTCGGTAAACAGGATTCCTTTTCCTTTCAATATCTGAATAGATAAATACATTAGCGTCTCTTACTGTCCCAAATCCCTAACTAAACCAGGCAGGATTCATAAGAGAAAGATTAGAAGAAGTGACAATGAAAGTGGTGAAGAAAAAGATCCAGAAACTGAGTTATATGATACTGGCCGGTATAATTCTGATAATTATCGCCCTGATATTCTTGATGGAAACCATGTTATAACTGTTAAAAATACTAACTTAATACAAATACCGAATTCTTAATTAATCCACTATGAAAAGAATAAAAACATTTAGAAAGCAATTTTTCCTGATAACATTGCTTTCTTTCTGTGCATTAGTTTCCGTGGTCGCGCAAAAAACGATCACCGGTACGATTACTGATGAGGATGGTGCCGCCTTACCCGGTGCCACTATCACCGTAAAAGGCACAACCACCGGAACAATTACTGATCTGGATGGAAAGTACCGGATAGATGTCCCTTCCGGAGATGTCACGCTGGTTTTTTCATCAGTAGGTCTGCTCTCTGAAAATATTTATGTGGGCGACCAGACTGAAATCAACATTTCCATGGTTCAGGACATTGTAGGTCTTGAGCAGGTAATTGTCGTTGGTTACGGTACCATGAAGAAAAGTGATATTTCAGGTTCCATAGTCTCTGTCGGTGAAGAAGAGATCACCGAGGTTAAGACCTTCAGTGCCCTTGAATCACTCCAGGGTAAAATGGCCGGGGTAGATATCACCATGGATGGTGGTCGTACCGGTACGAACGCCGATGTGCTGATCAGGGGGAAAAGAGCATTGAATGCTTCCAATGACCCGCTGGTTATTGTCGACGGAGTCCCTTACGGAACTTCACTGGACCTCAACCCCAATGACATTGCCTCCATTGAGGTCCTGAAAGATGCCTCCTCAACAGCCATTTACGGGTCAAGAGGTGCCAACGGGGTTATCCTCGTTACGACCAAAAAAGGATCTGCCGGTCAATCGAAAGTTTTTTTCAATACCTATTATGGTATCACACAGCCCTACCAGCAAATTCCGGTGTTTGACCGCGAAAGTTATATTGAGGCCAAGATCGAAGCCTATAAGAACGAAGATGGTGAGGAAGCCCCGCTGGATAACGTATTCCAGGGTAATGAAGCCATCGGGTACGAACTCGGTACGGAGACCAACTGGCAGGATATCTGTACACAAAATGGAATCCGCGAAGATTATCACCTGGGCATCATTGGTGGTAATGAGAAAACCAGCTATTCAACTTCCCTGAGTTATTCTCACGAAACCGGGATCACCCTGGCGGATGAGTTCAAACGCTATACCTTCAAGCTGAACCTCGAAACCGAAGTGAAACCCTGGTTGCGTGTAGGAGGTGATGCATTGCTGCTGTACCGCCAGCGCGACGGACGCGGGGTTCGGTTTACGGATGCTATCCTTTCTTCCCCCATTGTGGCAGTTTACGACAGCCTCGGAAATTATATTTTCGAAGCAAACGATCCGAACCCTCGGAGGAACCCGCTGGCCTTTACCGATGACAGCGAACTGAAAACCGGTCAGCGACTTATGTCGAACCTGTTCGGGATGATCAATTTCACCCCCGACCTGTATTTCCGGTCAAACGTAGGCGTGATCCTGGATTACGACCGCGAAGGGTTCACCTACCCGCAAAAATCTGCCGAAACCGAGCAGACTGAATCAGGCATTTCCCTGGATAACACCTGGGAATATACCTGGACAAATATCCTGAACTATAACAAGACTTTCGGGAAGCATTCCCTGAACCTTATGCTGGGTAACGAGATGCACCACGAAAGAACTGAATATTACAGCATGTGGGGTGAATACCAACCCTCTGCCCGTACCCTCTGGTGGAATATGGGCTCCGTAGACCAGGCAAGTAACCAGGCCAACAGCGGACTCATTGAAAAATCACTGGTGTCCTTCTTCGGACGCGTGAATTATAACCTTGCCGACCTGATAATCTTTAACTTCACAGGTCGCTATGACGGTGCATCGCAACTGAAAGGTGACAAGTGGGATTTCTTCCCCTCAACCAGTGTAGCCCTGCGGCTCAAGAGCCTGAGTTTCATCCAGCCTATCGAAATGATCTCTGACTGGAAGATCCGTGCAGGTTATGGAGTATCAGGAAATGCTGCAGTAAACGCGTATGCAACGGATGCCCGCCTGAACCAGTTTGCATTGCATTATCAGTTCGGAGAGCCCGGTGCTGAAACCAATGTCGACGGTTACCGCCCCGAATTCCTGGCCAGCGAAGACCTTCGATGGGAAGTCACCAAACAGTATAATATTGCTACCGATATCGCACTGTTCAAAAACCGGGTATATGCCAATATTGATTACTTCTATTCCCGCACGGAAGATGTTCTCCTGCCTGCACGCCTGCCGATCAGTACCGGTTTCTTTACCGTTATGACCAATGCCGGCGAAGTGGAAACCAAAGGTTTTGAGATCCAGCTGCAAACGGTGAACATCCATTCCGGAGACTTCACCTGGGAGACGAATTTAACCTATAGCGCGGTGCGTGAAACCATTCTGGCACTGACTTCAGGTGCCACTTCCGATATCGCAAACGGTTGGTTCGTTGGTGAACCTGTTGACGTGATCTACGATTATAACAAGATCGGGATCTGGCAACTGGCTGACTCAGCACTGGCCGCTTCCTTTGGATATGTGCCCGGAGACATCCGCGTACAGGATATCGACAATAACGATACCATCAATGCAGGTGACCGCATGGTGGTTGGTAACGAACGCCCGAAATGGACTGCCAGCATGGTCAATACTTTCCGTTTCAAGGGATTTGATCTGACCGTGAACATGTATGCCCGCATCGGACATATGATCGATGCAGATGCGTATAGTTTCGATCCGAGGATGTACAACAACATGCTGGCACATGACTACTGGACTGTTGAAAATCCAACGAATGAAGCACCCCGCTTATCCGCAACCCAAGCTGAAGTCGATTTTGAAGAAACGCTTCGCTACCGTGACGGTTCCTACATAAAAATGAAGAACCTCACCCTTGGATATTCCTTCCCGGTCTCGTTGACTCAAAAGATAAATATTGCTAAACTGAGAATATACGGCACCATGAATAATCCGCTTATCCTTTACAGCAAGCTGGCAGACGGGATCGACCCCGAAAGAGAGGGAAGTATCTCCTGGCCTATGTCCCGTTCCTTCATCTTTGGCTTAAATGTTGAATTCTAAATCATCCATCGCAATGAAACTATATAAATACTTAATCATAATCACAGCGTTCATGCTCTTCTCCTGCGAAGAATTCCTAAGGGAAGAATACATGAGCGGAGAGAACTCAGAGACCATTGTCTCCAGTGAAGAAAATATGGAGCTCTTAATAAATTCAGTGTACGTCCCGCTAAGGATCTGGTACGGTGCCGAGAACGGCTGGGATCTCACCGAGGCCGGAACCGACCTGTATACAAGGGGTGAGGATAACCGTGCCCGTGGTTTTTGTACCTACGAAGGACTCGTTGGTGAGGAGCAGGACCGTATGGCTGCCGTTTGGTATGAGCTCTACAAGGGACTGAATGCCTGTAACCTGGCCATCGAAAACCTGCCTGACCTGGAATATACAGACCCTGTTGTTCAGGATAACCGCATGGGAGAATTACTCTTCCTCCGCGCCCATACCCTGTGGCAGATCGTTGAACTTTGGGGGCCAGTTCATTTTACTACCGAACCGGTTACCGGGGCAGTATATACTGCCAATAAAACACCCATCAATGTGTTCTATGATCAGATCTTTCAGGACCTGGGCAATGCGCTTCAACTGCTGCCCGAAACTGCAGCGGAATACAGCAGGATCGACCAGGCCATTTGCAAGGCATTCAAAGCACGTATCCACCTGATGTGGGCCAGCTATAAAAAGGAAGGCTTTTCCTTCTCAGGAAATGAGTACATCAGCGCTGATGCTGCTGTGGCACAACAACACTATGATTCGGCATTGCAGCTGGCATCTGCTGTTATAAACGATTACGACTATCAGCTCCTCTCCGACTGGGACGACATCTGGTCGATTGACAACATCATGAATGACGAAGTTATCTGGGCGATCAATTATTCTGCTAACAGCCAGTATACCACGGCAAACCTCATGAATCCATGGGATGAGGACTATTGGGATGAAAACGAAACAAATCCTGATGATTTCCGCTACAATACCTTCTACATTGTTCAGCGTGAAGGAGGGAACATGGGGCACCTGATGTGGGAGATCAGGACCGAGGACCTCGATTACGGGGTGCAAAGAACTGTCGTATCCGGTCGCGGTTTCCAACGCTGGATGCCTACAAAATTCTTCATCGATCTGTATGATGAAACGATCGATCAGCGTTTTTATGGTTCCTTCAAAACTGCCTGGATTTGTAATGACGAAGCTACCATTCCTGCCTGGGTGCCTTTCTACTATCAGGATGGTGTAAGAATAGATGTACCCCAGGAACTATGGACGACAAGAAAGTTTGAGCTCGGAGATACAGCAATCGTTTTCTCAAAGCAGCCGGTTCCGGAAAGTGAGAAGGCCAGGCAAACCCCGACCGCTTTGCGTGCCTCCCACCCCGAAAAAGGTTACCTGATCCTGGATATTAACGATATGTACCTGGAAGACGGAACCCCCAACGATGATGTGATCAGCAGGCAGTTCTACTTCCCGATAACCAAAAGGTATATGGATACAACCCGTGAAAATGCCATGCAACAGTACAGCGGACGTGATGCTTATGCCATTCGTCTCCCGGAAATGTACCTCATCGCAGCAGAAGCGGCCCTTGAGACCGGAAGTTCAACCGATGCATACTCCTTCCTGCTGGACCTGGCAAATGCCCGTGCTTATGAGGGTTTGGGTGCCGGTATGCTGGCAGCCTACGGGGTAAGTTCAGGTGATGATATCGATATCGACTTCATTCTGGATGAACGTGCCCGCGAACTTGCTACGGAAAACCTGCGGTTCTTTGACCTGAAACGTACCGGAAAACTCCTGGAAAGGGTGAGGGCACATAATACCGATGCTTCACCAAACATTCAGGAGTACCACCAGTTGCGGTTCATTCCTCAGGAACAACTGGATGCTGTCCGGAATCCTGATGAATTCTTTCAGAATCCTGGTTACTAATCATACTAATATATGCTTATCTAACTAACTACTTTAAATAATCTAAAATTTGTACTATGAAGAAAATTACCATTTTGTTACTAATGCTGGTCTCCATCACAATGGTGAATGCCCAGTATTGGCGAGTTTATGATGGAAGTACTACTCCATTAGCAGCTCCCGATGGTGAAAACTTGCTGACTTTCGAGGCAGTAAGTGATCAATGCCACGGCCCCAATTTCTACGAAGGAATTCTTGAGGACCCCGCTATCGAAGGCAATATGCTGCTCGATTATGCAGAACCCGATGTACTTCCCTCTCCATGTACCTCCAAGCCAACCGCTCGCGGTATGTATCAGGATTCATGGAACGGAATGTCGGATTCATCTTTCACTGTGATCATCCGTCTTGCTGCCAAAAAAGGATTTGACAGGGCATTTGACCTGCAGTGGAGAAACGGCGTTGCCAACTCAAGGGATGAGCTTTACCTGAGCGCTGCCGACAGTATGATGTGGTTTGGTAAGTCAGACGGTTCTGTTAAAGTTAACGCTGACCTTACTAAATGGCACATCTACAGGGTTACTGTTATCGGTGACTCAGCCACTGTCTTTATGGATGAAGATGCAACTCCTGTTCTGACATCTACAACCACAACTACTGACGGAAGTACCTATATTAAGATGGGTGACCCGGGTACAGGAGTTTTTGGTGCCTATATTGACTACGTCGCTGTGGATACAACAGGAGCATTCGATCCTGTTCAAAGCCCCATCCCTGCCGGTCTGTCTACTGACGCCGGTGGAGAAATGCTGGCCGGATTCGGTAAATCAGTACTGTTTGTAACCCAGGAAACTGCTGAAGGTACCGACGGTAACTATCCTGATTCAATGTTTGTTGTTGACCTGAAAGCTGTAGGTTTTGAGGTTGTTGAAATACCCTACAGCGAAGTTGCCGCTTATGGCGATGCATTAGACCTAGCTGTTGATGGTGTTGATGCCGTTGTTATCGGCCGTCAGGTTAGTAGTGGTGACTTCCAGACTCCTGAAGCCAGTGCCTACTGGGAGAAACTTCAGAAACCTCTCGTATGTATGAGCAACTACCTGGTACGTGCCAACAGACTGCGCTGGTTACCCTCTAACGCTGTGGTATATGCCGCCAGATTTGGTGACCTTTCAGGAAAAGTACTGCTTCCTTCTGATCCTGCCTTCACACTGGTTGATGTACCAGCCGCTGACAGCATCATTACCTATGCAAGCGATAATATTGGTTTTATCGAAGTTCCCGATTCAGTTAAAGCTTCTATCAATGGTACCACACTGATCGAACTCATTAACGGACCTGAAGGATACATTGTATCAAGCAGTGAAGACCTCGTTACTGACACGGTTCAGTTGGGTGATTATGATGGTACTCCCCTGATGATGCGTTGGGCTCCGCTCGACAGCATGTACAACGGTGCATACGATGGTGCAGCTCCTGCTCGCCCATTCGGATACAGAACATTTATCGCCGGTGGTGACGACCACGACTGGGATCCTGTTGCAGGTATGAGAAACAGAGCCATGTATATCCTGTCTCCTGAAATGAACCAGGTGCTGGCCAACGAGCTCCTCTACCTCATCTCTCTGCCTCAGCCTGTGATCGATGACGATGCTACACTGGATACACTCTACACAGACCTGGGAACATGGAATCCTGATTTCTCTGCTGATGTTAATTCCTATGTGGTTACTTATCCTGAAGGAACTACCTCTGTTACTATCACAGCAGTAGCTAATTCTGAAAATGCTACCGTTGAAGGTGCCGGAGAATTCACAGAACTTCCCGGTACTGCAGTAATTACTGTTACTTCAATGGCAGGCTCAGTCAATCAGTACAACCTGGTATTCCAGGAAGAAATCATTATCGAAGGTTGTATTCCCGGTGGTGCCGGCACCCTGGAAATGGTAGTTGCCGCTGCTGAACCCGGTGATACGATCATTCTTTGCAACGACGCTGTTTACCAGATCATTATGCCTATCGTAATCGATAAGGAAATCGTGATCCGCGCTGAAACTTATCCCGAACTTCCGGGTCTTGAGAATATGCCGCTGATCAGCAATGATTTTGCTATCAATCCGGTTATCCAGATGGCCGATGGTGGTGACCTGACCCTGATCGGTGTTGATATCGATGGTGGTGGTGTTTCTAATATCATTAACCCTCGTTGTGGCGGTGTTGGCGCTGTATTCGGTCTGGAAATCAACCGTTGCCGCCTGCACAATACTTCAAGCGACCTCGTCAACAGCGGTGATCCTGATCAGGAAACTGTAATGGCCAAGTGTGTCATCAGAAATTCATTCCTGTATGAATCAGGAACCGGTCACGGTGCTTACGTACGTAACTACTTCGGTTCAAATGATCCTTATATTTTCGAGGACCTTACCTACTGGACATTAGGACAGCAGTTCCTCTGGGTACGCCACTATGGTGATGCGGACGTTCAGGATTGGAACTTCAACCGCCTGACCGGTTACAACCTGTCAACTTCAGTGTCTGACAACAAGGAACTGTTCGGTAACTCACCCGACGGTGCTGAACTGAATATCGTTATGAAGAACTCTATCTTTGCAAATCAGGTATCTACCTTCGAAGCTTCTCTGAACTTCTGGCAGACTGCCGATAAGGGTTCTGTGACGCTGTCGAACATCTGTCTGTATCAGACATCCCCGGCGGTTCCCCGCGAAGGTTCTGACGATATTCCTGTTGATCCTCTGTATGAAGATGATCCAATGTTTGCTGATCCTGACAACGGTGACTTTACATTGGGCAATACTGATTATTTAACCGCTGCTGATGACGGTGGTGTAATCGGTGCTAAATACTGGCATCCTGATTTCGTTGATGACTTCAGCGATGTACTGGGTATCGAACAGAAAAAACAAGTTAATGATCTTTCAGTAGATGTATACCCTGTCCCCTTCACTTCTGAACTTAACTTCAAAGTGAACCTGGAAACTGCTGGTCAGGTGAGCCTTACCATCATCGACCTCAGTGGCAGAACCCTTCTGGAAGAACACTATCAGGCTTATCCTGGTGTGAATAACCTAAACGTGAATACTGGAAGTATTCAGGCAGGTACTTACCTGTATAAGATCTCTACAGCCGAAGGATTGCATTCAGGTAATCTGACGAAAGTCGAGTAGTAGTCAAGATTGTTATTGAACAATTGGTAAAAAAAGCAGGGTAGGTTCATACCTACCCTGTCTTTTACCAATATTTCTCAACCCCTATCCTATTTATTGTTTTAATCAAAACTGTCATGTATAAGAGAGTAATCTTCGCATTTCTTATTTTAACCGGCTTATTGGCTTGTAAAAATCCTCAGGGAACCCAACAGCCCAAGAGTAACCAGATGCTGGAAAAACCCTGGGATTATGCGCAGAACATCGTAAAATCAATAGTCACCCCTGAATTCAGGGATGCTGAATATAATATTGCCGACTTTGGTGCAATTAATGACGGAATCACTGATTGCAGCAAGGCCATTCAAAAGGCTATTGAAACCTGTTCTGCCGAAGGCGGAGGGAAAGTAATTGTTCCTTCCGGTACATTCCTGACAGGGAAAATTCATCTGTTGAGTAATGTGAACCTGCATATTACCAAGAATGCAAAACTCTTATTCACCACGGATAAAAGCAAGTATCTCCCGGTAGTGCATACACGTTTTGAAGGAATGGAATGCCTGAATTACTCCCCGCTGATCTATGCCTATAAACAGGAAAATATTGCCATCACCGGAAAAGGCACCATCGACGGTCAGGGTGAGAGCTGGTGGAACTGGAAAGGTCGCTGGTCAGGTTCAGTGGATACCGGTTACAAAGGAGATCAGCTTAACCAGACGGACGATGTAGCCACACTTACTCAGATGGTGGCTGATAATGTTCCGCTGGAGGAGAGGATCTTTGGCGAAGGGCATTACCTGCGCCCGAGTTTTATTTCCCCCTATGAATGCAGGAATATCCTGATCGAAGATATCACGATTAAAGGGTCTCCTATGTGGATCGTTCACCCGGTTCTATCTGAGAATGTAACCGTGAGGAACCTTAAAATTGAGTCTCTGGGGCCCAATAATGACGGTTGCGACCCGGAATGCTGCACGAATGTCCTGATTGAAGCTTGTTATTTTAATACCGGGGACGACTGCATCGCAATAAAGTCGGGAAGAAACAACGATGGCCGTCGCTTTGGCAAACCCAGTAAAAATATTGTGATCAGAAACTGTACCATGGTCGAAGGCCATGGCGGTGTTGTCATCGGCAGCGAAATTTCCGGCAATGTAAGCCACGTTTTTGCTGAAAATTGTATGATGGACAGCCCAAACCTGGATCGGGCTATCAGGATTAAGTCAAATTCAGTCCGGGGTGGAAAGGTTGAACATATCTATGTCCGGGACATCGATGTCCTGCAGGTTAAAGAGGCTATTCTCAAAATTAATATGTTTTATGCTACGGAACGGGCTGATAACATCCCCTCGGTGAGTAATGTATTGCTTGAAAATGTTCAGGGCTACAAATCAAAATACGGCATCTGGATTGAAGCTTACGAGGAGAAACCGGTACAGAATATAAAATTGAAAAACTGCGACTTTGACCAGGTTGAAGAACCAACTCATATTAAGAATGCGGAAAAATTAACGTTCGAAAATGTATATATTAACGGTCAGGAACTCTAAAGAAAATAAAATGAAAACAGTTATGATGTTAAGGATCAGTGCATTATTGTCTATTTCCTTATTGCTCTTTTCAATAATTTCCTGCACTTCAGATAAGAAAATTACAGTAAAAGCCTCAACTAACTCCGGGGTACTCCTTAAAGATGCCGTCCTGGAGTTGGACAACCCGGATTTTCTGGCGAAGATCCGGAAAAGTTTTTCGGATGTTTTCGAGATCAGAATGGGTGATAAACTCCTCCCCTTCCAGAAAATTGATGCCGATCTCGATGGAAAAACCGATAAGCTTCTGGTAATCTGCGATCTGGAACCAAAACAAACGGCAGAGCTAAACATTCAGAAAAATTCCGGGGAAAACCCCGGTTTTAAAAAAAGGACCCAGGCAGAGCTTTCAGTAAAGGAAGGAGGAAACTGGGAATACATCACAAAGAAAAACGGAAACCAGCAATTCGAATACATCGGGGGTAGCTTTAAAAATATCAATCACCTGAGAGTGCCGGATCAGCATACCGACCACTCTTTTTATATCCGCTATGAAGGACCCGGATGGGAATCGGATAAAATTGGTTACCGGTTTTACATTGACTGGAGAAATGCAACCGATATCTATGGCAAGCGAATTCCTGATATGGTCCTGCAGGATGTCGGTCTGGAAGATTTTGAGGCATACCATGAGCTCTCCGACTGGGGAATGGATGTCTTGAAGGTGGGTGGCTCGCTGGGGATTGGATCCTTTGGCTACTGGAACGGAGAAAAAGCCATCCGTGTGGAAAATACGGATAGCATCGATTGTACCATCACACAGAACGGAATAATCAGGTCCTCCATCGAAACGAATTATTTTGGATGGTCAGACCCAACAGTCACCACAAACCTGAAATCCACCCTTTCAATCGACGCCGGGAGCCGGTTGACCCATGTTCAGCTTTCAAGTTCAGAAGCCCTGGATAACCTTTGTACTGGTATTGTAAAGCATGAGGAGACCGGTATCCTGGAAAACGCACCTAACGATGGCGACTGGGCCTACCTGGCAACCTATGGCCCGCAAAGCCTAAATAATGATAATCTGGGAATGGCAGTCTTTTACAGGCAATCTGATCTGATAAAGCTGGCTGAAGATGAGGAAAGCTATGTGATCGTTTTATCACCTTCCACCAATGCCCTGGAATATTACTTTGCAGCTGTCTGGGAGCTGGATGTTGACGGCATTACCAATGGAGAGGTCTACAAAACCTACCTTGATGAAACGCTGGATCGCCTCAATAATCCGGTGAAGATCAGCTATTAACCTGGAATACATGAAAAAAATAAATCTTATACTTATTGTCCTCTCTGTACTGCTCACCCTTTCGTGCAGTAGTAAAAGCACACAGAATAAAACCACTGTGAATCCGGAGGGTGAAAACAGTCTGCAGGGATACGCTGTTAAAATGGGCGAAACCGTATTGAAGAAATATCCCAACATCTGGCTGATCGATAAATATGAAAAACCTCACTGGTCTTATACCCACGGTCTTGTTGCCTATGCCATGCTTCAGCTTGAGGAACATACTGGAAATGAGGAATATTTTAAGTATGCAAAAACCTATGCCGATGAGCTGATCGATGAGCAGGGAACCATAAAAACCTACAAAAAGAGTGATTACAACATCGATAAGATTAACTCCGGAAAGATTTTGTTCACCTTCTTTGAGAAGACGGGAGATCAGCGGTATAAGACGGCTATGAACATGCTTCGCCAGCAACTTAAAGAGCATCCCAGAACAGCAATTGGTGGATTCTGGCATAAAAAACGTTATCCGCATCAAATGTGGCTTGATGGCGTATACATGGCCGGACCCTTTTATGCCCGCTATGCAAAGGACTTTGATGAACCGGAAAGTTTCGATGAAATAACAGCCTGGTATATCAATGTTGAAAAGCTGACACGTGATCCAGAAACCGGACTGCTGTACCATGGCTGGGACGAGTCAAACGAACAGGCATGGGCCAACGAGGAAACCGGTTGTTCCCCAAACTTCTGGGGAAGGGGAATGGGCTGGTATGCCATGGCACTCGTTGATCTGCTGGATTACCTGCCGGAGGACCATCCTGATTACGCCAAAATAGTGGCGATAGTTGACCGTTTGGCCAAAGCCATAGTAAATTTCCAGGACGAGAATACAGGTGCCTGGTATCAGGTTGTAAACCAGGGCGACCGGGAAGGTAATTACCTGGAAGGCTCAGCCAGTGCCATGTTCTCATATTTTCTCCTGAAAGCCATCAATAAATCCTATATCGACAAAGGGCTCTATGAAAAGGCAGCGAAAAAAGCTTTCGAAGGGCTGGTAATGTACCTGACTAAGACAGAAGCCGACGGCACCCTCGTAATAAGCCCGGTATGTGCCGTGGCCGGTCTGGGGGGCGATCCCTACAGGGATGGCAGCTACGAGTACTACATCAATGAGGCAAAGCGTGACAACGATGCCAAAGCAGTCGGCCCCTTTATTCTGGCAGCAATTCAGTACGAAAAGCTGATGCACTAGCCTGAAATGACTAATGGATTAATGGTTAAAATAGTTAAGCAGACAATGAAAAACAATGTAAGAAATGGACTGATGATATTCCTGGTGGTGCTGGCCTTTTTCCCGGCCTCTGCATCTGCCCAGGTAATCTATGAAGCTGAAGATGCCTTTATTTCTGCCGGAACTGTAGAGAATGAACATGCCGGTTACACCGGAGACGGGTTTGCAGATACGGAGAATGAACTGGATGTTTATATCGAGTGGACGGTGAATTCTCCAAAAGTATATGACGATACACTGGCTTTTCGCTATGCGCTTGGGAAACCGGAACACAGGACAATGCAGGTTGTGGTTAATGAAGAGCTTATCGACACGATCGATTTTAACAATACCGTCGAATTTACCACTTATGTGTATAAATACACCGTGGGGCACCTCGTCGAAGGAGCCAATTCAATCCGGTTGGTTTCTATAAATGCTGAAGGAGCACCAAACCTGGACCACCTGATGCTGAAACTGGATACAGCTCTTTACTATGAGATCAACCTTGATATTGACCCCGGCGGATCCGTTGCACTGGTCCCCGAGGCCGATTCATTCCTCTACGGAACCCGGATTAAACTATACCCCGCTGCTGATACCGGATATGCGTTCAACGGATGGTCCGGTGATGCTTCAGGTACATCAGACCCGCTTACCTTTACCATCGATAAAGAGTATGCAATTGGAGCCAGCTTTAGTAACATCACGCTGGCCTTCCCCGGTGCCGAAGGTTTCGGCGGGAATGTCACCGGGGGTCGTGGCGGAGTGGTGTACGAGGTCACTAACCTGAACAATAGCGGAGCCGGCAGCCTGAGGGAAGCCGTAAGTACACCGGGAGCCAGAACCATCGTATTCCGTGTGTCAGGAACCATCCAGCTCGAATCCAATCTTACGATTTCAAGCGGTGACATTACCATCGCAGGACAAACCGCGCCGGGTGGGGGAATCACCCTTTCAGGCTATCCCTTAAAAATCGAGGCCTCCAATGTGATCGTCCGGTATATCCGTTCCCGTTTGGGCGACTATCGCCTGATCGAGGATGATGCAATGAACGGACGCCACCAGCAGGGCGTGATGCTCGACCATTGCACGATGAGCTGGTCGGTAGATGAAACAGCATCGTTTTACGATAACGCTGACTTCACTATGCAGTACTGCATTATAAGCGAGAGCCTCTACCACTCTGTGCACGATAAAGGTGACCATGGCTATGGCGGTATATGGGGTGGACAGGGAGCAACTTTCCACCACAACCTCATTGCTCACCATACCAGTCGCAATCCCCGATTCTGCGGCAGCCGCTATACAAACCAGCCTGATCTGGAACTGGTGGACTTCCGTAACAATGTGATCTTCAACTGGGGGTACAACAGTGTATATGGCGCTGAAGGAGGAAGCTATAACATCGTGAACAACTATTACAAAAGAGGCCCCGCCACCGGATCCAACGTGCGGTCAAGGATCATCGCTCCCGATGCCGATGACGGAACAAATAATCAGCCGGCCGGTGTTCTTGGAATCTTCTATGTAAACGGGAACTACGTAAATGAATACCCCGCAGTAACGCTGAATAACTGGGCTGGCGTACATGCCGATGCCAGTTACATGTCGGAGATACGTTCTGATGTAGCCTTCGCAACTGACTCAGTGACCACCCATGAAGCTGAAATAGCCCTGGAGCATGTCCTGGCACAAGCCGGAGTTATCCTGCCAAAGAGGGATTCAGTTGATGTAAGGGTCATAAACGAGGTAATAACCGGAGTCCCGACGTATGGTGCATCTTATGGCGAGGGCCGCGGGATCATTGACACGCCTGAGGATGTCGGAGGATGGCCGGAACTGGAATCAGGGATCGCCCCCACAGATACCGACCATGACGGAATGCCGGACAATTGGGAGAATGCCAATGGATTAAATGCAAATAATCCCGACGACCGTAACGGAGATACCGACGGGGATGGCTTTACCAACCTGGAAGAGTACCTGAATGATATTGTTGCCGGATATACCTATATCATCCGCCCCCTGCACCTTACCATTACCGGCTATGGGTATGATTATATCGAACTTGCCTGGGAAGATGTAACAGATGACGAAACTCATTTCCTCCTGGAAAGAAAAATCGGGGAAGATGGAACCTACACACAAGTTGCAGAGATTGCTCCCGATGAAACATCCTACAGTGATCCCATTAGTACGATTGATTTGTACACCTATCGGCTGAGATCCTGTAATGATAAGGATACTTCGCTGTATACCACACCGGTAAGTATCGACCTGCTGGTGGGACTGGATTCAAGGATTGGGGGAAATCCCGAGATACGTGTTGCACCTAATCCCTTCCATGACGAGCTGTCAGTGAGTCTTAGAACTGAAGTGAAGGAAGGGCTGACACTGACCCTATCCGACATCACCGGCAGAACCCTTGCCACACTCTATCAGGGTGAGCTGCCCGCCGGAGAGCATAAGCTGGCCTGGGCCCTGGGTTCTGTTCCTGAAGGGATTTATTATTTAACGATTGAGACCGACAACAACAAGTACCTCAAAAAATTGATAAAACAGTAGTACAAAGCAGGATAATTATTAGTGATACGTAAATGGAGAGTTGAGAATACAGATTACCTGAACGGATGCATTTAATCCAACAGGTAATCTGTTTCCATTATTTCGCTAGCCGATGTAAGCAGAATGAAACCTTCACACTTTATCATAGTCATCTGCCTTCTATTTTCGGCAGATTTGTTTGCACAGCTTACCGTGTTGGATACCCTGTACCTTACCGAAGATTTTTCGGACAATACCCTCGAGGAGATCTGCAGTTCCGTTGAACGTGATTATCCTGTCAGATTTTTCTACGATGACATGGATTCGTCACTGCTCAATTTGCGCTATACGGGCATGTTTCAGGAAGTATCCCTGGGCAGTGCATTCAACCGTATTCTCTCACAGAGCGGCCACACCCTCGCATTACTGCAAACCGGCAGCCTGGTAATTGTCCCCGACAGCTACAAACCTGCAGGTTCAGGTTCCGAGACCAGCTATTCTGATGAAGTGGCTATCGGAGATACCCGTGACCGGGGAAAATACCATTCTGTTACTCTTTCAGGGACCATCCTGGATGGGAAATTCGGTGCTCCGCTAATCGGAGTGGTAATCTATTCCAAAGAAACAGACAAGGGGGCTGTCACAGGTCCCGATGGGGCATACAGCATCACGCTGACCCCGGGGAAACATACCCTGCAGTTCTCCTCCGTTGGCTTTGAATCGATTGAGAAGAAGGTCGAGATCATTAGCAGCGGAGCCCTTGACCTGAGTATGTACGAAGAAAACATTGCCATAAGTGAAGTCATCGTTTCAAGGAAACGTCCTGATAAAAACGTAACACAGGCACAGATGGGCACAGTGGAAATCACGGCGAAGGAAATAAAAACCATCCCAACACTGATGGGAGAAGCAGACGTGATTAAATCACTCACACTGATGCCGGGTGTGCAAAGTGTCAGTGAAGCCTCTGCGGGATTCAATATCCGGGGTGGAAATGTGGACCAGAATCTGATCCTTATCGATGGGATATCCCTTTTCAATACCTCGCACCTCTTCGGTTTCTTTTCTACCATCCACCCGGAAGTAATCAGCGATGTAACCCTGTATAAGGGCAACATTCCCGCCAGTTTCGGAGGAAGGGTTTCTTCCGTGATGGATATTGGCATCAAAGACAATCCGGTGGAAAAACTGAGCGTGAATACCGGTATCGGACTGATCAATGCCCGTGCAAATGTCGAGGTACCCATCATCAAAGACAAGCTTTGGTTGGTAGCAGGGGGTCGAAGCACTTATTCCGACTGGATCCTGAAACGCATTGCTGATCCGGAACTTCAGGAAAGTTCAGCCGGCTTTTATGATATCATTGGGAAACTCAGGTGGCAGATAAACCGCAACAATTCCCTTTCAGTATTTGCCTACCAGAGCTCCGACCGGTTCGATTTCGCTCGCACTTCCGACTATCTGTACGGTAATCAACTGGGCAATATTAAGTATCAGCATATCTTTTCAAACCGACTGTCCATTAGTCTTTTAAGCGGCATAAGCATCTACAAGCTGACGGTGAACAGTGAATCGTACGATGAAGATCCCAACGCACAAAGCATTGCCTCCACAATTCGCCAACACAGCACAAAACTTAACCTGACCTACATACCCTTCAGGGATAACACCCTGCATATCGGAGCGGAGCTGAACCGCTTGAAAATCCACCCGGGTGAACTAACACCGCTTACCGGGTTCTCTACCATCGAAAGCAAGAACCTTGAGCCGGAACAAGGTGCCGAGATGGCTTTCTACATTAACGATCAATACACCATTAACTCATGGCTGGCCCTGAATATGGGGTTCCGCTATTCGTCCTACAGGTATCTTGGACCAAAAACAGTCTACGGGTACGATCCCGAAAGCAGCAAGTCGGCATCGACCATAACCGATACCCTGAGCTATGCTGCCGGTGAAACCATCGCCTCCTATGGCCATCCTGAGCCAAGGCTTTCCCTTCGTTTTTTACTGAACAAGAGAAACAGCATCAAACTTGGATACAACCACAGTGCCCAGTATATTCAACTGCTTTCGAATACGGCTGCTGCCACCCCGACGGATATCTGGAAACTTTCGGATTCCTATATCGAACCCCTGATCAGTGATCAGATGAGTCTGGGTTTCTTCCGGAATTTCCTGGGCAATACCCTTGAAACCTCAGTTGAGATCTACTACAAGAAGATCAAAAACCTGATCGATTATAAGAACGGAGCCATCATCTTGCTAAATGAGCATATTGAAACCGATATCGTCGGAGGAATGGGGAGAGCCTATGGCTTAGAGCTGATGGTGCGCAAAAACTCAGGAAACCTGACCGGCTGGATAAGCTACACCTATTCCCGAACGCTGAAAAATACCAGAAGTCCCTTCCCGGAAGACCTGATCAACAACGGAGCATACTATCCTGCTGCCTATGACAAACCCCACGATATTTCAACCAGCCTGAATTACAGGCTTTCAAGAAGGTGGAGTGTCTCCGGCAACTTTATCTTCAGCTCCGGAAGGCCGGCGACACTCCCCGAGTACCAGCTGGAAATCCTGAACCGGAAGATGGTGTATTTCTCAGACAGGAATAAATACCGGCTGCCCGACTACCACCGTCTGGACCTGAGTGTTACCTTCCACGGCCATATCAAAGCAGAACAGCGTTACATCAGTAGCTGGACCTTCTCCGTTTTCAACGTCTATGGCCGCAGCAATCCCTACTCGGTCTACTACACCAAAGACCAGCCTACCCAGGCAAATGACTACAAAGAATATATTCTGTACCAGCTGTCTATTGTTAACCAGCCGATACCAACGATTAGCTATAATTTCAGGTTTTAAATGAAAACAGGAACAAAATATATGCGCCATTACAGGGCATACAACTCCAGGAAGCTGCTTCTGCTGACTTCTGGACTGACATTTTTTATCCTGATGATCCTGACCATTGGCTGCACGGAGGTCTACGTTCCCGATCTGAACGCTGGCGGTAACATCCTTTATGTTGAAGGGGGAATTACAGATGTGGCGGGCCCTCACACCGTAAATCTTCGGTATACGGCAGGCTACAATGACAATCCGGAATTTAACCCGGCTACCGGTGCCAGGTTGAGCATTTGGGAGGATAATAACTATCTCTGCGATCTACCTGAAATCAGTGAAGGAACTTACCAGACCGACAGCTTCTTCCGGGCGGTGCGCGGACGTTCCTATAAACTGTTCATCGAAACCGATGACGGCCAGGTATATGAATCTAAGCCCCAGGAATTGCCGCTTTACAATTATCCTTTGGATTCCGTTTACGGACTGGCAGAATACCAAAAAATCAAATATTATAACGTTTTTGGCGAGCTCATCGTGTTTAATGAAACCGTTAACCAGCTGTATGCCAATATTCCGGCTGCCCCGGAAAACACTTACTACCGGTTTGAGTCGCAGCTGATCCTCGAACATGCCGCCGGAATGAGGGCTTATGTAACATCGGAATACGATCCTCTCGACCTGTATATGTGGAATTCCATATTCCCCCAGGATCTTTCCGTCATCGAGGTGAACTCACAACGGGATTACCTGAACAAGTTCCGGCTGACACATGCCCTCGAGGATAATGAGAGCTATTCCCAGATGAAATACAGCTATCATCCGGCCATCCAGGCCCGGTATGATTTGCGGGTCAGACAAATTATCCCGGTAAACATTGAAACCGATACAGGTAATTATACGATCGACTCGATCGTCTACGGCATACCGGTTGAAATTACGGAAATGGATTATTATTACGGATGGATAATCCGGGTTCATCAATATTCTATTACTCAGGATGCCTATACCTTCTGGACCGATGTTAAAAAGCTTGAGGAAACAGAGGGCGAGATCTTCGATCCGATCTCGACCCAGCTCAGAGGAAATCTGAGCTGCACCACGGATCCTGAGAGGCCCATACTGGGCTTATTTGAGGTCGCATCGCAAATAGAAACTGATGCTTTCGTGAATTATACTTCCCTGAATGGGGTATACCTGGGAAAACTCCTGCACGATTTTCCGGAGTTTTCTGATAATGGCTGGCATGATACCATACCTCCCCCATTCTGGATAAACAAAGTGTTTTGATATGCATTAATAACGAGGAAAAAGTATCTGAATTTCGAAGTATGAGAAGCACACATCCTATAAATTTTTTTACTGACCATGAGGGAATGTTCAGGTATTCCAACGCCAGATGCCTGATCCTGCTGCTACTTCTTTTCCGGGCATTCCCGGCTTTGACGCAGGACGTGAATCCGTATACGGAGAAGATCTTCCTGCACACCGACCGGGATTACTACATTGCAGGGGAGACCATTAAATTTAAAGCCTATATCAGTTCAGGTACAGAACATACTATCCAAAGCAGGATATTGTATATCGAGCTGAAAGACCAGTTACAGAATACTGTTGATTACCTTGCATTTCTGATCCATCAGAACAGGGTCAACGGAGAACTGCACCTTCCTGATTCACTGGGCTCCGGCTCCTATATTCTAAGTGGATTCACCAACTGGCATAAAAACTTTAATAACCGCTACGCCTTCAGAAAGGAATTATTGCTTATCAATCGCTTTGGAAAAGCCCTGGCAGGTCCTGTGAACTCAGTCGGCAACCGGAACGCCCTCCTGCCCCTTCACAGAAACCTGGTGCTGGGGGACAGCCTGCACTACCTGACCTTACAAATTCCGGAAGACCAGGAAGCTGAAGAATATCACTGTGAGATCTACCTCAGGGGAGAATTGGTGTGGGATCGCTGGATTCGGCCCGATTCAGCTTATTCCGGCATGCTGAGGCTGGATAAAGTCATTCTGCCGGAAGGTCTTCTGAAATTCAGTATTAAAAGCAAAGAAGAAACCATCGGTACAGCCTTCTATTCACATATAAAAAACCCCCTGAAGCTGTTGGTTAAAACTGACCGCCCCGTATATGAAACCAGGGAACAGGTAAGGCTGGTCCTGGAACTGGAAGGAAGTTACGATCCTGCTTTTAAGGCTGATCTTTCGGTTTCCGCCTGTTCTGTGCCGGATGATTTTCCTGTCGAAAGCTTCACTTCCATTACAGGCTGGTTCAACCTGTACTCGGAACTTACACCCTATCCTTCCCGGAACGCTTCTGATACAGCTGATCCCCAGGCGGATTGGGTCTTTGATGAACTAAAAGGCTTTGCTCCTGTGTATCCGATCGAGGCAGATGGAAGGATCATTTCCGGAAAGGTCGTGGATAAAAATACCGGATCAGGCGTACCTGAGGCCCTGGTATTCTTTTCCTTTATGGATACCCTGTCATACCTGGACTATGACAAGACAGACTCTATGGGGAACTTCTTTTTCAACATACCTTCAGGCTTCCATTGTGATCCGGGGATCATACAACTCTGGGACCTTCCGGAAGGTAAGGAAAACTGTGTCATCAGCTTTGAAGATCAAACTGAAATACTTCCCCCCGGGGGTAGCAGGCTGGCAGGCATTCCCGGAGAGGAGCTGTCAAGGATTTTTGCATCCCAGGTGAAAGTTTTTGAGATCGGTAGGTTGTTTGGAGGGAATGAACCTCCGCAGGAAGCACAATCTTCAGGAATTAACCTCGAAGCAATCTATTCAGGTCTCAACCACACGGTTTACCCCGCCAACTACATTTCCCTGTATAATTTCAGTGAAATTACCAAGGAGATTTTGCCCGGAGTCAGGTTAAGAAACGAAGCAGAAGGTTTTTCCCTTCAGATTATGGATGAATCCAGTAATGAATATTTCGACAGCCCGCCCCTGGTAATTGTGAATGGTCTTCCCGTGAAAAACTATGATTTCCTCGCTACCCTGTCAAGTAACGATATCGAAAAAATTGATATTGTACGCAGACTTTTTGCCGTAGGATCACTGATCTTCCCGGGTGTCTTATCAATTACCCTGAAGGGTGACCTCCAGGCTTCACACCTGCAAAACAACATGCTCTACAGGGTAAACAGCGAGATTACCGAGCCGGTAGCACCTTTGCCTGTCGTGGATCAGACAGCCACTTTTTCAGAACATACCCGCAGACCCGACCTTAGAAATACCCTCATCTGGCTGCCCGACATGAGGATGGACCCGGAAAATGCGGAACTCCGGTTTTATACAGCCGACCAGAGCGGAAGGTACATCATCAGGGTGGAAGGGATCGTTAATGACAGCATTCCCGTTTCTGCCATACATGAATTTTCAGTAAAAACAAAGTACTAAATGCAATGACGAAAAAGAAGACCCTTAAACGATTTTTACATGCCCTGCTTATAGTTCTCCTCACGGGTCCGGCTGCGGGACTGCTCGCCCAGGAAGGATCAGCTTTTCGCCTTACGGCAAAGCCTTACGGCATCGTATATCAAAGCAGAAATCATTATCCTGGTTCAGAATTTCTTTTCGACAGTTGGGTATCCGGAGATGTCAGACTGGAAAACGGACAGGTCATCAGGGGACTGAAAATCAATTACAATGCTTTTACCGACGCACTCATTTATTCGGGGGAGGATAACATCTCCATTGAAATTTCCAAAGCCCAGGTTAGTTCATTTCTTGTGAAGGATAATGCGTACGAAAGGCTCTTTATTCTCTACCCTAATGATCGTAATTCAGATCAGAAAGGAGGGTCTCAATTCGTTGAAGTGCTGTATAATGGCGATAATAAGCTGTATGCAAAACGCAAATTTAAGATCAATGAGATGCTTGTACAGGATAATCCCTTCAGGAAGTCGGTCTATTATCCGGATGACAAATACTATGCCCAGGTTCAGGGAGAATGGGTCCTTCGCCCCGGGAAACCTTCTTCATACTATGCTATTTATGGGAAATCCCGGATTAAAAAGCTGATGCATAGCCATAAACTGTCCCTTAACAAGGAGGAGGACCTCGTCCGTTTTCTATCTGAGCTCGACAAACAAGAGCCACTCACGGCTGAAAAAGCTATAGAATAATCACAAAACCTACTGAAATGGAAAATAGACTGATTCTCCTTTTGATCATGCTTTCTGCTGGTATTCTCCATACTGTGATACTCTGTGGACAGCAACAAAAGGAAAAGGATATGCCGGGAGTCTGGGTGCCTGATCCCGGGAACGGCAGGTATAAGAACCCGGTTCTCTATGCAGACTATTCTGATCCCGATGTGGTAAGGGTCGGTGAAGATTATTACATGACAGCTTCCAGTTTTAATTGCGTGCCGGGCCTTCCGATACTACATTCCAGGGACCTGGTGAACTGGAGCCTGGTGAATTACGCCCTCCCAAAACTTTTTCCCCTGGATTCCTTCAATATCCCCCGGCACGGGAATGGCGTCTGGGCACCCTCCATACGCTATCATAATGGTGAATATTATATCTACTACGGGGATCCGGATTACGGGATCTACATGACAAAAGCATCTGATCCTCTTGGTGAGTGGACCAAACCCCATCTGGTGAAGGCCGGAAAAGGGTGGATTGATCCCTGTCCCCTATGGGACGATGATGGAAAGGCTTATCTCGTACATGCATGGGCCGGAAGCCGCTCTGGTTTAAAAAGCATTCTTGTTGTACACCGGATGGATCCTGAAGGAACAGCCCTTCTGGATGAAGGTATCCTGGTTTTTGATGGACATGAGGAGCACCCTACCATCGAGGGTCCAAAATTTTATAAAAAGGATGGATTCTATTACATTTTTGCCCCGGCAGGTGGTGTCCCCACGGGATGGCAGCTTGTGTTAAGGTCCAAAGATGTTTTTGGCCCCTATGAAGCCCGAAAAGTACTGGAACAGGGAAATACCAAGATCAACGGGCCCCACCAGGGAGCCTGGGTGAATACCCCGGATAAAAATGAAGACTGGTTTCTTCATTTCCAGGATATGGGAGCCTACGGAAGAATTGTCCACCTGCAACCCATAAGCTGGAAAGATGGCTGGCCTCTTATGGGAACCGACCTGGACGGTAACGGTATTGGAGAACCTGTCAGCGAGTACAGGAAACCATCGATCAGTTATAAGGGTGGCCCCCGATGTCCCGCCAGTTCAGATGAATTCAATGAACCCGGCCTGGGCCTGCAATGGCAGTGGCATGCAAATCCCGAACAGGGTGCCGGCTTCCCCACAGGCCGGCTTGGCTACCTGAGACTGAATGCAAAACTCAGGCCCCAGGGAACCGTGAACCTATGGGATGTGCCAAATCTGCTCCTTCAAAAATTCAGTGCCCCGGCATTCACGGCGACGACAAAAGTAAGCTTTTACCCAATGCAGGAAGGGGATGAACTGGGACTGATCGTGATGGGCATGGATTATGCCTGTATCTCCCTGCTGAACACTCCGGAGGGCCTGCAGATCAGGCAGATTACCTGCATGGGTGCCAGCGGGGGTGCCCGGGATACCCTGGTAGACCAGAGATCTGTCGGAAGCAATAACCTCTACCTCCGGGTGAGGGTTGACGAAGGTGCACAATGCAATTTCTCCTACAGCCTTGACAATGTCATTTTCCATAGGCTGGGAGAGACATTCACTGCCACCCCGGGCAAATGGATTGGAGCAAAAACAGGTCTTTTCTGCACCTCCACCATCCCGACAAATGATTCGGGCTATGCCAATATCGACTGGTTCAGAATAACTGAAAACGCAAAATAACTGTAAACATTCAACCCATGAAGAAACATTCTTTCTGTTTTACCCTGCTCGTTCTGATGTTGCTTGGCGTTCAGCATTTACAGGCTACCGACTGGACAATAGACGTGGTAGTGGCAAAGGATGGTACAGGTGATTATTCGACCATTAATGATGCCCTGGCCAACAACCCAAATGACGGTTCAAACTATGTGATCTATATCAAAAAAGGTGTCTACGACGAAAAACTGTTCATCTCCCGGAGTAATATTACCTTGCTGGGCGAAGACAGGGACTCCAGCATCATTACCCAGGCCATACTGCGAAGAATTTACCGGGAGGACGTGGAGGATACCGATTGGGGAGTGGCAACCATCAACATTGGTGACAATGTTACCAATCTGACCCTCGCCAACCTGACCGTTCGCAATAATTTTGCCGATCTGAATCCCGATGTCCCCGAAAATAACGACCATACCATGACCATCAGGGGAGGTGGGGATAAAGTCATTATCGTGAACTGCAACATCATTGCTACCGGTGGTGATACCCTAAGCCTTTGGAACACCGGTGGCGGGAGATTTTACCATAGCGGTTGCTATTTTGAGGGATATGTCGATTATGTTTGCCCGCGTGGCTATTGCTACATCAGCAATTCCGATTTCTTTGGTTACAACCGGAATGCGAGTATCTGGCACGATGGCAGCGGCGGAAAAGATCACAAGCTGGTAGTCAGAAACTCGTATTTCGACGGCGTGGAATTTGGCCTGGGCAGATACCACCGGATGTCTGCCTTCTACCTGCTCGACTGTGACTTCTCGGGAGAGATGTGGAATAATGGAGGTATCAACTATGTCGGGGATTCTCTCTCCAACGACCGCGATAAGCTGGTGTATGGATCCAGGGTTTATTTTGACAACTGCATGCGCGAAACCGGTAATTATGAATGGCACAACGATAACCTTGAAACCGCGGAAGGTTCCCCAGCAAACGAAGAAATTACGGATTCATGGACCTTCATGGATACCTGGAACCCGGAGGCTTCCATTTACCGGCTACTGGAACCCGCATTCCTCCCCCGGCCGGGTTATCATGCAAAAGATGTGGATACCCTTCCGCAGCTAAGCTGGCTGCCGGGAAAAGATGCCGTCTCCCACCGGGTGTACTTCGGGTCTTCTCCGGAGCCAGAGTTTGTTGCCGAAGTTGTGGATACCTTTTATAGCCTGACCTCAGGATTGGGCAGTGCGACTCGTTACTACTGGCGGATCGATGAGGTTCAGTCAGACGGAGATACCATCCCCGGCAAACTCTGGACATTTACCACCGGCGTGCGTACCCTGGCTTCACCGGCATATAATCCACAACCTGCTGTCGGTGGCGATTACAACATCTATACCCTCTACCTCCAATGGAGTGCAAATCCCATCGAGGTTGACACCTTCTATGTATATTTTGGAAGCCAGGACAACCTGGAACTCATCTCTAAGCAAGTCAATGCCGACCTTTACCTTTATAACATGCCTACCGATACGGTTTACTTCTGGCGTGTGGACATCAGGAATGAATATGGCATCACGGAAGGACCCACATGGTATTTCAACTACCTGCTAAAAGATGATCCGGATGCCGTATCAACGGTCAGGGCTGACAATAAGCTGGTGACACTGTTTCCAAATCCCACCAGGGGTGAATTAAGGTTGAGCCTTAAAACGAACAATTATGATAAGCTGAGTATCACCTTCTATGATCTTTACGGAAAAAAGATTGGGTTCCGGCAGCTGGAGCGGCCATCGGGTGATAACAACAGCTGGGACCTTCAGCTAAATGATTTCACCGGCGCACCTTTGAAAAAGAGCCTTTACTATGTAAATGTCAATACAGGACAGGCATTGATCACCCTGCCCCTGCTGATAGAATAAGTGGCATTTTTGGACTTAGGTCATCATTAAATTAGTATTTTTAACCGGTCAAACCCATTGTGACCTCACATGCCCCTGATCAGTCGGTTGAATAGAGTTCTGCTAGTTTTAAGTTTCATCTTTCTGGGAACTTCAGGGAAGCTTTTGGCAAGTCCTAACAGTTCCCTGTTCGATAACTATTCAGTAGGCAATGGACTGACTGACAAGACAATACACTGCATATTCCAGGATAGCAAAGGCTGGATCTGGATAGGAACGGATTTCGGTTTATCCCGATTTGACAGCTATGCTTTCAATAAGTTTGAGTTTAACTCCGCTACCGGAAAGGCTCTTTCCAATGCGCTGATCAGGACCATCATTGAAGATCGGTCCGGAAATATCTGGATTGGTACTGAGGGCCAGGGACTGTTCAAATATGACCGCAGGTATTATAAGATTGAGCAGTACAAAGATAAGAACCTGACCAATAATTCTGTCTGGAGCATTATCGAATACGGAAATAAACTCTGGGTAGGTACCGAGAACGGGATCACCTGTTTCGACCCCAAAGAAGGAAAGGCCATACTGAAGATCACTTCCGATACCTATCCCGGATTATTATCCGGATCGGTTGTGCGGAAACTGCTCGTTGATCAGGATAAGCGAATCTGGGCAGGTACTGAAAACGGGGTTACCGTGCTGAATCCCGACCTTTCGGTGTGGAAATATTACCGCGAGCTCTCCAATGATCTCACAGGACGAGACAATGAAGTGTGGGAAATTTTCCGGGATTCTGAGCAGAACATCTGGGTGGGGACCTATTTGGGAGGGCTGTATAAGATTATCGCTGATAATCAGGTTGCCCGGCAGGTAATTTTTGATACGGATAACAACCGGGCATATACTGTACGTTCGGTAACAGAAGACAAAGATGGTAACATCTGGATCGGCACCAGGGGAGGCCTTTACACACTTGATAAGGCTTCAGGTAAAGCCACTCACTTCCGGGAAAATATCAGCGATGATTACAGCCTCGTGCACAATTCCGTGCTAAACCTTCACTTCGATGCAAA
>JAFGEO010000075.1 GCA_016931575.1 Bacteroidales bacterium
CTGCTACCTGAACAGATGAGTTACTAGTCACAAGTCACAGGTTGCAAGTTACAAGGCACAAGTCTTTGCCTTTCCCGCTCATCAACCCATCAACCCATAAACCGTCCTTTAGCCGAACCCCTGGCAATTATGCTCAGGAAGCACATCTAAACAACTCAATTTATCTATCGGAGCCTTTGCGGAGGTTGACAACTAAACATAATACAAGCATCACACAACCTCACCAACCTCACTCCCCCAACACCAATCCAAAAAGCACCCACCACTCCATCCTTTATATTGAAGGTCGATGAGTCGATCCTGCTGCATTGTAGGTGTAATAAATATCACCTCCGGGATCATGAGACTGAATAACCTCTCCCAGTGAATTGGTTTTTGACCACTGGGTATAACTTGAAGACCAGTCATTAGTTACTGCATTTTTTCTTGGTTCTGGATAGGAACTATAAGTAAACCAGTATAATACCAACCAGAATCGCCCCACTAAGTAAATAGGTTGAAAAGTTCCTAAACTTCTTACTGTTTCCCAAATACACTCCCTTTACTTCAGACTTTGAAATTTTGATAATTTCTTTTTTGTGCAAGTCAAGATTACTATTAATTTTTTTTAGTGAAAGCTCTGCTGTGATATTATTCTTATCGATTTCAATTATTTTTATAGATTTAATTTTCAGGTTCGGATTTATCAATATATTATTAGGAGGTAAACTTCTTAGTTTCCTTGTTGGAGAGACCTCATGAGACTTTCTATGGAAAAAGATCAGAGTATCCTGAAAACTAATGCCAATGCTATCATTCTCTGGATTAAGAACAATATACCTTTCAGTAATATTACCTCCCAAAATCATATTTCTGTCTACCAATTTATCTGCGGACAAACTGTCAATTGGATAATAATTTGAGTTGCTTAGTCTAACAATCTTTGAAAAATGCGATTGCGCTTCAGCTTCATTATTAAAAACCAAACCTAACGAACTTGCTAATAAAAGGTAAATCAGTTTTCTTTTCATAGAAGAAAGTAATTAAAATTGTGCATTTTGATTAAAACCAAGAATTTGACCATTCCAACCATAAAGAGGCCACGTAAACACCTGTAACCGCTCCTAAGGCTACTCCTGCGACGATGACATATGGTGCTAGCGCAGGACAAGCAATAGCCACTGCATCACCTAAAAGAAACCCCGCCCATATAGTGCCAGCAACGATTCCTAAAGCAATGATGCCTTGGAATGTCTCAAATCCAGCATCAAGTAGAGTCTCGATAAAATTTTCACCTGTTGGATCAGTATATTTGGTAGGATTATTTAAACCATAAATGTATCGATTAAAGTTCTGAGTTATAAAATGCTGCAATACACTATCAGAGTGGATGGTGGTATTTGAAAAATAATTGCTATAATCAGATTTATTAGGGTAAAAGTTTTTTATTAGTTGTTCATATTCAAGCAACGGAGTAGGCCACCTGGTGTTTTCAAAGCCAAAAAAGAAATAATCCTGATTAAGATTAATTCTATCAACACTATACGTAATTCCGGCAACCTGCACAAAATTATCCGGGCTCAAAAACGTAGCTGTCTGCGCATCATACAGCCGCCCATTCATATTCACCAACTGAAAAACATCCAGGTGTTCGTGTCCCGTAAAGCCCCGGTCAAACAGAAAGGTATCGGGAACATTAGAATAGGTCCAGTCATTTGCATTTCTCCTTCGTCCCCAAGGATCAAAGCTTAGAGTATCAACTATGGCTCCATTCTCATCGGTTATAGTCTGATAAGAGCCAAGATGATCCTTATGCAGGTAATACAGTTCACCTGGATCACTATTCTCAATAACATAAATAGCTGCCTCTCCACTCATACCCGGAACATAATATAGATGACGTTCATTCCCATTGTCATCTTCTTCGATTTCATATAACCCTCCAACAAATATCTTTTTCATGCTTGGTGTCGTTCCACCATCATAAAGTTCGGTAATTTTTCTTTGTCTACCGGGGCCATAGGTAAAATTCTGGCTCATCGTACCTTCAATGATTTCTTCAATCTTGTTAAAACTTGTCCAGGTAATATCCTGTTGAACATTATTTATTACGGTTCCGTCAGATCCTGTTATGGAAGTCATAGCATATTCGGGTGCGCTGTTTTCTCCATAGCTATAGCTCCCCAGATCTGATTTTGAATCAAACCTGCCGGTTCCATCGGTGTTATAGTTCATGGTAAATGCTGGATTACTACCCACTTTGTATTGAGTCAGCCTGTCCAGATCATCGTAATGGAAAGTTTCAGTGATACCTGTTCCGGAATTCGCCAGCAGGTCATTACGATAGTTTAGGTTTCCTGTTGAGTCATTAAAAGCAAATTGCAAGTGTTGTCTTTTTACGGCTGAAGTATTTTCCGTAATAATTTCATCCAGGTAGTTATAGGAGTCATAGGAATAGGTTGTGGTTAATCCATTGCCATATTCGATCTCCTCAATACCGCCTAGTTCATTCATGGCTTTAAGTTCCCAAATGTTATTATCGCTGACATCGTTTACTCCCACCATTCGTCCATAGTTATCATATTTGTATGCTATGCTAAAAACATCTCCCGGATATTCCATTTCACTAACTCTTCCCAGGACATCATAGGTATAGTCGTATGAATATTGAACTGCCTCTATTGTTTCGGTTTCAGTAGTCACTCGTGCGTACTCATCGTAAGTATAAGTTTTACTGATATTGCTTGTAGAATTACTCACTGATTGAACTAAGCCAAGTCCGTTTCCGGAAGATACGTAGGTATAAGTTGTGGTTCCTTCTGATGTATTACTCATTGTGGCCAAACGACCAATGGTATCATAGGTTAGGTCAAATACCTCCCCATTTTCATAGGTTTGTTTGGTTAATTGCCCCAGCAAGTCATATTCATAAATGGTAGTTCCGGTACTGGGATCTGTCAGGGATAATTGGTTCCCGGCCAGATCATAGGTCATTTCCGTAATCATACCTCCTGGGGCTATAATTGTATCAGGTTGTCCAATGGAATTATATTTATAGAATCACTAGTGTCCGGTTAAAAATCCCACAATGATAATTGGTTCTCATCGGACAGGTTTTTGATTACGTTTTTATCGTTAAAGAGTTCTTTGATAGGGGTCTTTTCGAACAGAGTAAGACCCAATGTTTGAGCAAATGTGTACAGGCTAATCGCCAAATCATGCTTTTTCTTTGCAATGGCAATCAACAGGTACGTGGATACTGCAATCCAAATTTGACAGTGTACAGCGTTTTGGCTGGTCCCGTAAAATGCCTTGATATGCAGGTGTTGTTTGATCCATTTGAAGAAAGACTCAACCTTCCATCTTTCCCTGTAGAGTTCTGCAATGGACAAGGCCGGGAGGTCAAAATCATTGGTCATAAAGGTGTAGACGGTGTTGTTAGCATAGTCTTCATAAACGACCAAACGGATTTCTTCGGGGTAGGATTTAGCGGACTTGTAGGTAGTCAACCTCACAATCTTGTCACTGATCAAACCAGCCTCTTTGTCAACCTCTGCTTCGGAGACGACCTCACACCGAAGGTTATCTTTAGCCCTGGTAACAAAGAATGCACAGGCCTGATGAAAGAGGGTGTAGAGACGGTGAAAATCAATGTACCCCTTGTCCATCATGTAGTATGAGCCTGGCTCTATTGGTAACTTATCCAGCGAGTTAACATCATGAACAGAACCTTCGGTGATATCGATGAAAACAGGAATGGATCCACGAAGATCAAGCAGGGTATGCATCTTTACAGCGCCTTTCTGATGATGGAACTTGGTCCATGGATAGAGACTAAGGCACAGGTCAATGGTGGTGCTGTCAAAGGCATAAACCAACTTGTCCAGGTCAACTCTGAAGTCGTTGTCCTCGATGTAAAGAGGTCTGGCCTGCTTGATAAGAATCTGAGCAAAGTCGGCATAGATGCGCCAGTCTCTTTTTTCATTGGCATCAGCCAAAGTCGATTTGGAAACAGGCTGGCTGATCCCAGAATGATACAGCTTGCCAGAGAATGGAGTCAGGCAGTTTTCAATGTCACGGAGGCTTTTCCGGCCAGTGAGCTGAGCAAAACTCATGACCAGAAAATGCTCCCGACAAGAAAACTTCCTTACTCGGTAGTCGCCCTTGTATTCATCGACACACTTCTGGAACTCATATTCTGGTATAAACTTCATCAGCTGTGCAAAAACTGTTTTTCCTGTATACATACTCGCTCAAATAATAGAATGAGCGAATGTATAATTTCAAGTCGTAAAATTTTTAAAACGTTGTAATATGCAGTATATTAGTTTATTAAATGCTATTAGGTAAATCTTAACCGGACACTAGTGATACCTAAATCTCTCCCCATCACCCTATTAAAACACTCCCGAAGTCTCCTCCCAAATCCATAAGTGGCTAGGGAAAACAATATATCCCCAAGGGGAAATGACTGACTTGTTTAAACGACGACAATTTTTTACTTTTTTTTGCGACACCCAAATAAGTGTAATCTCCTTTTAATCTGTCATAGTCTGTATATTTCAGGCTTGTGACAAAGCCATAAGGTAATGCGAGCATGATGATTGTATGAAAGGTAAGTGCGTCTGTTAACAGGGTTTAGTAAATAAGCATCTCATGCAGCAATCCCAGGTAATTACTGACCTACAGGGATATGCTGCATGAGTTTTTATTAGTCTGGCATAAACCTTTTCTTTGGTGATCAGCTTGTCGGGTAATCGGGTTGTCGGTGGCTCGTTGAAGCCCAGGTTACTGCATCCGGCACCCCGCACCAGAGCTCCGGCTTCTTACTTGCTCTTCTTCTCTTTTTTTAGTTCTTTCTGAACAGCTTTCAATTCCTTTTCAAGGACTTCCAGCTCCTCCTTCAGGGCAGTTTCCCGTTCCTCCAGGGATGCCTCCTTCTGATGGAAAATGAAGATATCCTCATCTTCGCCGCCTGTACTGATACGGTACTGGTACTCATACCGAAGCTCTTTTTGCGCGTCTTCAATGTCTTTTTGGGCCTGTATCACATCGCTCTGAGCAGCTTTCATGTCGGCTTCCGCCCTTTTCATTTCAATCCTGATATCTTTCAGGCTTTCCTCGTCAAGTTCAGGAGCCATGATCTCAAAATGACCGGGGTGATCAGAATTTGCAATTACTTCCACCAGGATCTCAGTGTTGGGATCATCAGGGTCTGTGATTTTCTTTGTGATATAGACCTTGTGAAGATTATTTCCGGCTTCAACCTGGTGTACATACTCTTCAAGTTCATGAATTTTCAGGGCATTCCAGGTCATCTCGTCATCTCCGGGATGAATCATGTATTTCTCGGTCAGTTCATCTGCGCCCGCGACGTCATCTACCACAATCACCTTAATTTGCTGTTTTTTGCCGCCCAGGGTTTCATCAGGCCCGGGTTTAAGTTTTATAAGTGAATCCAGGGCTGGATCATCAGCATAATACACATTTTTAGTGGTATGCTCCCTGCCGGTGCTGTCAACGATAGTTTTAACGATGGTTATCCTTTTCCCCGGGATCGTATCATTTTCAGAGGAAGAATTCCCGGATGAGTCCTTCAGGGTTCCGGAACGTCCGTCAATGATAAAGGATGCAAGCAGAAAGGCTGTGATAACCACTGCAATAGCTGCGAGTTTCTCTGTTAATTTTGTTTTCATGATTTGTTTTGTGTTTAATCGTTTGATTCTGTCGAGTAAGGAATGATTATGATTTGAAAAACCAATTGCCAGCTGACCGGCTTTAAGGAAATTCCGTTGTGCTTCTGCCAGGGCCTTAACATAATTCAGTTTGTCCCCGGAATGCTGCACAGCAATGTCATCGCAGACGTTTTCACGCTCTTTTCGAATGTAGTGCGAAATCAACCAGACCCCGGGATGATAAAAGAAGATGGTTTCGATCAGGGTTTGGATCAGGTTCAGCAGGTAATCGTGCCGCCGGATATGGGCCAGTTCGTGCCGGAGGATGGCCTCCAGTTGCTCGGCAGGCATTTCCGTTAGCAGGCTTGCCGGGACAAGGATCAATGGTTTGAATATTCCTGTAGCGATCGGGGTATGTACTCTCGCGGAACCAAAAAGACGGACGGGAAGTCTGACACCAAGCTGTCTGACCAGATTCCGGAATCTGTCTTCCCACTCACGGGCCAGGGGGATGCGGCTTGAACGGCTGAGGTTAATCTGGTGGAGCAGGCCTCCTGTGGTTCTGAGGGAAAAGATTACCAGACCCAGGATCCAAAAGCTAACCACCCATCCGAAATGCCTGGAGATGCCTGTCAGGTTGAAAAAGCGATTCAATCCGATTGCTTTATCCGGTGCGGAAGAGGGAGGTAGGGCAGTATTGGGATCCGGAGCCACCACATTTGTTAAGTGAATTTCGGGTGAAATGCCGGCTTGTGTGTAGGTGTGGAAGGCCAGTTTAAAAGTGATAACGGATCCAATAAGAAGAATAAGCAATGCCACACAGCCGCTTATGTACCGCAATTCTGCACTCCGGTTTTTAAGCAGGCGCATGCTTATTACTACCACCAGGGCTATCAGGGCTCCCTGCCATAAGGAATGAATCAGAAACCAACCCAGGGCATCTGTCAGTTGTTTTCCTATGAGTTCAATGATGATTTTCATTTCTGCCGGTCATTTTCCATTTGTTCAATCACTTTCCTGATCTCCTCCAGTTCTTTCAGAGAAGTCTTTTTATTGCCCAGAAGCTGCATGACAAGTGTTGATGCAGAACCTGCAAAGGCGGTATCAAGAAATTTGTTCAGCAGATTTTGCCGGGTTTCCTCCTTTTCATCTGCGGTGAAATAGAAGTGACTTTTCCCTCTTAATTCCCTCTTTAACAGGCCTTTTGATGTCATGTTCTGCATGATTTTCAGGGTGGTGGTATACCCGACACCCTTTTTTTCTGCCAGTTTCTCGTGAATCTCTTTAACAGGAAGGGGTTGTCTTTCCCACAGGATGCTCAGTACTTCAAGTTCAGCACTGGTCGGTTCAGGTTTTTTAAAATCTTTCATGTAATCTACGATATTAATCGTACAAATATATACGAAATAAATCGTAGATGCAAAATACAATTGTTAAAAAATGCAAAAACACCCTGCAGCTTTTTTTCAGGGGATATTATTAATATTTGGTACCAACTAATATTTGTACAGGTTTGATTAGTTATCTTTGTTTTTTAAATCCAATTAATAGAATAAAATATGAAGCATTTTTGTAAGGGACTTTCAGTAAGTCTGTTCGTTCTTACCCTGGTTCTGGTAAGCAGTTGTATCAAGGATCCCTTTATCATTGAGGATCCGGGCAATATGACGGATTATAGAGATAATAACGGGATCTCCTATCAGATCAGGTTAACGGGTGACCTGGAAGGTAGTGTCTGGGGAGGACAGGATGGATTGTATACCGACGATTCCGACCTGAGCACTGCTGCCGTACATGCCGGCCAGGTTTCAGTTGGAGAAACCAAAGTGGTGACGGTAATGATTCGTCCGGGTTTGGACAACTATTATGGTAGTACGGCCAATGGAGTTACCTCTTCAGATTATGGTGATTGGTACGGGAGCTATGAATTTGTGTCTGAATAGATAACCTGAGAGAATGTATTAAACAGGAAGCTTCGGTATTGCCGGAGCTTTTTTTTAATTTAGAATTCTCATGATTAATTTTTATTCTCCTGAATAAGAAACGGGTACACTGATCAATTCAGCACGTTAATTCATCTAAGTTCTTAGGGTAATCTTCCTCTTTTTTTTACATTTGTATAAGTCCATTATATACAGCCAATTCATACATCCCTATGATCGATAACTTCCTGAATCAACGAGTAGTTCGTCCCTTGCTGGCATATAGCAGGCTTTCCCTGCGTATCCTGCTGATATGCGGGCTCATCGCCCAAACATCCCGGGTATTCAGTCAGAATGGAGTTAGTATCTCACAACCCGAAGTTAGTTTTTCCGATAATCGCTTGATTATCCGTTATGATATCCGGGGTGCGCAGGAGGAAGATCAGTTCAGAATTGATCTGATCCTCACGGACAGCACAGGAAGTCAGATCACTGCTAAGTCTGTCTATGGAGATATTGGGGAAAAGGTATCCGGTCCGGGTGCAAAGCAAATCATTTGGGACCTGGCGGCTGATGAGGCCGTACTTAACAAAGGAATTGCAGTGGAGATAAGGGCTACAAGACCGGAGCCGCCCAATCTGGCCGCCCGGCAAGATGCAGGTGGCAAAGAATCCGAAAAAGAACCGGTTTCATCGGAAGTGAAACTATCGGCTCCGGCGAAGGAGGCCACTAAAGCTAAAACTTCAGGAATTGGATATAACCGGAGTAATCTTATGTTGAAATCTGCTTTGGTTCCGGGATGGGGCCTCATGCAGCTTGACCATGGCAAACCTTATTGGATTCTAGGGATCGGAGCTTACGGGTGCCTGGTTTCTTCGGTCTATCTGAACCACAAGGCTGTTGTGAACTACAATAACTATTTAGCTTCAACTGATCCTGCGGAATTCGACAACTATTTCGAGACAGGTGAACGGCAGAATAAGTTATCGAAAGTTTTAGCTTGGTCGGCAGTGGCCCTGTGGGTCACCGACCTGGGTCTAACGTGGATGTGGTCTGCAGAGGGCAAACAAACAGCTTCAAAAGAGATCAGGGGCAACTTTGCACTGGTTCCAACTTATGATGCGATCAACCAATCGCGGTCCTTGTCGGTTTTATATACATTTTGATATGAAAGTAAGGCATTACTTTTTCAGACATCGGGGACACAGCAGGGGACTGTTATTGATCCTTCTTCTGGCAGGATTTGTTTTCAACCTGCACGCCCAGGAAACCGTCTCAAGCGGAAAAACATGGATACATATTAATAATGAGGAACCTGACGGGAAGGAACGGGCCATCGAGGACAACACACCACCGGCCATCAAAATCATGTCGCCCCGGATCGAGCCGCAGGTACCCTATTTATCCAAAGAAAAAGAGGTGAACATCCTTGGTAAAATCATCGATGACATCAGCGGGGTAAACAGGTTTTTCATCAATACTGAAAAATTTGAACTTTCCGCGGATGGACTGTTTGTCCATTCGGTAAGCCTCAAGCCCGGAAGAAATACCATCAACATTTTCGCAGTTGATAACCAGGATAACATTACCAGTTTAGACCTGGTCATCGATTATCAGGAAGATAATGCCAGTACTACCGGCAAAGCGAATGGTACGCCGAACAGTCAGGGTAAGTATTATGCCTTGCTGATTGGCATCAATGAGTACCAGGATCCGGGATTGCCTAATCTTGATTACCCCATTCAGGATGCAGAGGCTATGTATAAAGTTTTGATGAATGATTATTTGTTCGACAAGGAGAATATCATCCTTTTAAAGGATGCTACCCGTTCGGATATCAATATTGCGCTCGACAATCTGGCCAGGGACATAACAACGGAGGATAACCTGCTGATTTTTTATGCCGGGCACGGATGGTGGGACCCAGCTTCGGATATCGGATACTGGCTGCCTTCAGATGCACACAAGACCTATAAAACGAATTGGTTCCGGAACAGTACTCTATGCGACTATATCCGGGAGATTGACTCAAAACATACCCTATTGATCACCGATGCCTGCTTTGGAGGGTCAATTTTCAAGACCCGCAGCATTTCAATGGATGCCCCAAAAGCCATCCAGATGCTTTATGAGCTGAAGAGCAGGAAGGCGATGACAAGCGGTACCCTGACTGAGGTCCCTGACCGGAGCTCATTTGTAAAATACCTGATAAAGCGTCTGGACGAAAATAAGGAAAAGTGTCTGTCCTCCGAACAATTGTTTTCCAGCTTCAGGATCGCCGTGATTAACAACAGCGATGTGATACCACAATACGGGGAGATCAAAAATGTCGGGGACGAAGGGGGTGATTTTATTTTTATCCGGCGCGATTAGCCAATCACTTAAAGAATGCTGCTTATGTCAACCAGGCTCCATAGCTATCACCAATCATTTTTCAGGGTAATTGCCCTGAATTCCTTGTTGCTACTGATCTTTACCTCTGGCTGTCAAAAGATTGACTACAGAAGGATTGTAAAACTGCAAACGGGGGAGTTTAGTCAGCTGACTGCAATTTCAGTTCAGGTGCAGGGCAATCTGCTGGACATGGGTGACGATGCGGTTACCCAACACGGTATTTGCTATGCGACACAGGAGAACCCAACGCTCAACGATCAGGTAGGAAATCTGGGGGAAGCTGAAATTGCGGGAACGTACAGTGTATCGCTGAGTGCCCTGGCCCCGGCGACAACATATTATTACCGTGCCTATGCCCGGATTGGTGAAGAAGTGGTATACGCCGGGGAGGTAAAGAACTTCACTACCCGGGATGGTATGGTGGATATCTCAACAACAGGCAGCAGTGAGGTGACGGCATCTTCATTCACCATTGGAGGCACAATTGAGAACGATGGGGGGGCTGCGGTAACATCCAGGGGAATATGCTGGGGGACTTCTCCCAATCCTACTGTCGATAACAATCCGATTACCCTGGGTGAGGGGACAGGCAGTTTTTCAACCAATATTACAGACCTGGAGATGAATGTTACCTATTACATCCGTGCATGGGCGACGAATGCCATCGGCACCTGTTACAGTAACCAGGTTGAGCTTACCCTTTGGTTCAACACGGCAGGTCCGAATGTTTCCGATATTGATGGGAACAACTACAATTCAAGAAGGATAGGCACCCAGACCTGGCTGGTGCAGAATTTAAAGACTACCAGGTACAACAATGGCGCTGACATACCCCTGGAAACAAATGTTTCGGACTGGACATACAAAACAACGCCAGCCTATTGCTGGTATAGTAATGATGTAGAAAATAAAACCCCCTATGGGGCATTGTATAACTGGTATACCGTCAGAGAGGGCAATTTGTGTCCAACCGGGTGGCATGTCCCCGGCAAAGAGGAATTTAAAATCCTGGCCGACTACCTGATTAGCACTGAGTTAACTACCCCCACAGCAATAGGAGGGATGCTAAAATCTACGGATCCAGTCTGGGCTTCCGGAAATACCGGAGCAAGCAATGCCACAGGATTTAGTGGTATGCCGGCTGGCGGACGGGGAGCAAACACCGCTGATCCCGGAGATTTTGGGATCAGCTATTCCCTGTATTTATGGTCATCGACCAGTGAAATTGACGGTTCGGCTACGGCCAGGTCGCTATCTGCCCTGGATGCCGGTTTTGGTGAAGGAGTGTACCCTGTTGAACTTGGGGCCTCTGTCAGGTGTATCCAGGATTGAGCACCGGAGTGGTAAGTTATCTATAGCGATTCGTTTACTTTCCGGATGAGTTGGGACCTGCTCGAACAATCCGTCTTGAAATAAATCCGGTGTGTATGATCTTTCACGGTTTGCAGGGAGATAAATAAGCGATCGGCAATTTCCTGGTTGGTTAAGCCTCTGCAAATTTCATGGATGATTTCTTTTTCGCGGGGGGATACCTTATACATTTCGCAAAACTGATCAAATGAAGGCAAGGCTTTTTCCGTTGGATTAAGCTTTGAAAGATTGGCTTGATATTTTAAGTATACAGGCGAAAGCCCGCCGGTAAGAAAATAGATAAGAATGAACAGAAGGGCCAGCAGGATGTGTTTATCATAGGCCAGCAGGATCAGGTTCTGTAAGATTATCAAACCAGGAACAACAGCAGCAAGGGGCGCCAGGTCCCTGTAGGGCAACAGGGGAGTTCCTTTGCCCGGAATGAGAAAATAATATGTCCCCAGAATGGAGAAAAGGGTACTCAGGGCAATCAGGTAATACCGTATCAGGAGCCGGATCTCAAGATCGGGATTGGAAAAACCGATATATCCAGGAATGATGATAACCGAAAGATTCAGCAGGAGGTAAAAGGCAATGAAGAGGTTTGTGGTTCTGCGACCACTCAGGTCACGGGCATATTTTACATACATCAGCGATGCAACCAGCAGAAAAGGCGTTCCCAGCAGGCCCATCACTTCAGATAATCTGGAGATGACTTCTTCCCCGGCAAAAGAATTCAACAGGGATTCCAGGATCATCTGTCCCCAAATCCCATAGTAACCAAAGGTGAAATAAAAAACCAGGAAGAAAAGAAGCGAGGAAAAAAACGGCGATTTATAGCTGCTTTTTAATTGGGATACCAGAACGATACTCCCTGAAGTGATTGCTGAGCACAGCACAAAAACCGCAATAATTACATAGACAAGCATTTCGTAAATATAGCCATTTCCTGAACACAGCCTTTAATGGGTATTAACAAAGCTTTCATTCACAGTATTTAAGCTATACCCTACTAAAGTCGGGGTATGACTACTTTGGTTGGATTTTTTCAAAACACTACTTAAGTATGAAGTTCAAGTTCAATATCCTTTCTAGTTTTACTTCCATAACCAAAAAATCAAAACGATGGAAATAATTATGGACAACAATTTAAAACCTACTTTCGGAGGTAGTTTCAGACACGGATGGCAAACCATGATGAAGTATTTTCTTATACTTCTATTGATTGTTATCGTTATAGGGATAGTCATGACACCGATGTCTATAGGAAGAGACAATGATGCAGAAATTAAGATTCAGGGCATCGAGCATTTTGAACACTGGGAGCATGTTAATATTACCTGGGATGCCCCGGTGGCTGCTTCAGCCGGGATTTTTGCCTTACTCGGGTTCCTGGCGATGGCTTATAATTTACTGGTAGTTCCTGTAATTTCCTACGGAGCTGATATAAGCTTCGTTGAGGCTGCTCGCGATAAAAGGCCGGAGTTTGAAAACCTGATAAAAGGGTTTAAGAATAACTACCTGTACATTGTCCTGGCACATTTACTCACCAGTGCATTGATCATGCTTGGCTTTTTTCTCCTGCTCATTCCGGGAATTATCGTAGCATGCCGTTTGGCCTTCGTTTCCTACCTCGTGATGGATAAGGGGCTGGATCCGATCAAAGCAGTGGAAGAAAGCTGGAGGATGACCCGCGGTCACGGTTGGAAGATCTTCTTCATGGCAATAGCCTCCTTCTTCGTATGCATTTTAGGTCTTGCTCTTTTGTTTGTTGGAATTATTCCTGCTATCATCTGGGTCAAGAGCTCTTTTGCCAGCCTTTACGAGGCAATTCTTCGTAAGAACGAGCTTGAACCGGCCATGGTGTATTGATTAAAAAAAAGTATTTAATAAGGCTGTCCTGATCTTTCAGGGCAGCCTTTTTTTGTTACAGGGGCCATTATTTTTGTCCACTTTGGGTAAACCCTTTCTGCCCAATCAAAAAAATAAGGTGCAGAATGCACAAAATCCCTCCCGACTTGTTTAAAACGATAACGCTTAGTAATGAGGTGGCTCAATGTATCCCTCAGCAAGTTTGAACCAAAACAGAGTTTTTATGATGAGAAATTGCCTTATTGCATTGATTTTACTGGTATCGGTCATCTCCACCAGCCGTGCGCAGGATTTCGACGTGGTCCCGAAGGTAAAATCTCTCGAAGGAGGGTACAGGTATATCGGCCATACCGGCATGAATATCCAGCCCGCCGGTTGGGGGGTACAGGGCGATGTCATGTGGCAGGTCAGCGGATTTAAGGGGAAGCGGCCTTCTTTTATTTCAATTCCGATGGGCTTCAGTCAGTTTAATACCGGAGGATCCGATACGGCTGTCAATGGCAGTGCTTTGTATTACGGCTGGACCATCAAACATAACCTGGCGAGGGATAAGAAGTGGATCCCCGTGCTGAGCTACAACCTCCTGATGAACCAGCTATGGCTGAAAGGCAGCGAGGGCCGGGTGATGGGTCATGAAACCCGTTTCGATTTTGCTTACGAATACCATCCGGGAAAATCATCGCTTTACTACTTTGTGAAACTGGAATACAGCCATATTTCCTTCCCGGCAATCGGGAAACCGGGATCCGATAAGCTGGATGTCTTTTCGGTTAAATTTGGGGTTGGTTTCTAGTATTTCAACCATCAACTACCGGGCCTGCAAATTCACCGAAGGTAATCAGAACTCATTAATCGTATTTCATACAGCTTCCTGTTTGTAATCGATTGGGCAGTGATGATTTGTGATTTTCGAAGGGCTATGTACAAACCATGATGCAACAATGAAACCAATGGCTTCTTTTTACCTTAATAGCATTGACAGGAGGTGACGGGGATGGCTGTAATCCACTGAATGTGAGATTTCAGGTCATAGCATGATTGTGCTCTAATACCGATTAAAAAGCACCCCTAAATAAACCCGTGGTCCCCAGGCAAAATCATCGGTATAATCTGAGAAAAGCGGAATAGCATAGTCCACCTTCAGCACCAGGGTTAGTTTCGTTTTCAGGGAGTATTCCAGACTGACAGAAGGCACAGCCAGCATAGTGGCAAAGCTGCGGTAAACGACCTCGTGCGTGGCCGGGGCACCGGGAACGCTCTCCAGGAAATACACATCCTTCACATGTCCGCCACCCAGCGTTAAACTGACCACCGGGCTTAGGCGCTTCCCGGAGAGGATGGGAAAATCGACCAGCAAACCTCCCCAGCCCAGCTTGTAGTAGCCTTCCTGCCCCGAATATCCGAGTGTGGAGGCATAGCCTTCAGTGCCCAGGCGCAGATACTTTCCGGCAGTAAAACTCAGCTTTCCCCCAATGCCAAAGCAGCTTCCGCTGATGGCCTGTTCACTCCTGCCTGCGGAAAGGTACCCGGAATGGAGCATCATGCCGCCTTTGAATGTTGGGGGATTGGACAAGTCCTGCGGGAAGGCATCCTGAATAATGAGAATAAGGAGAAAGGAGATAAGTATGCTTTTCATAACAAGGGCGAAACTAATGATAATTTCGTACTGATGATTTATTTCCCGCTGATTTTCGCAGAAAAGGAAGGCAGATTCATGTAGAAATGCTGCAGACCAAATAGATGGCATTCCATTTCCTGCAGCAGTCAATTACTGTCAGGCACTCTGATTCTATGATCGTTATGGAAGAGATATGTGCTCCCATTTTCAGAATACTGACGATAGATATCCAAATCCTGATCATAGATAAGTACATCATCAATATGGAATAAGAGCTTGGTTTGTTCAGTCCCTTTCACAATCAGATTGTATTCAGCATCCGGATCAATATCCGATAAGGTGATTTCCATCATGCTCCAGTTGCCGTTAATTTCATGGGTGCTTCGGATATCGGAAACAGGGAACAACCATTTTTCCTGATTTTCCAAGGTTTTTGTGAAAAACATCATTCCTTTCATAATGTCCTGGCCAAAATTTTTGCCACCATTATATATCCAGAACCTTGCGATGTATTCTTTAGTGGTGTCCAAATCTACGCCGGGGAAGGTGTGTAGAATGTGATAGCTCGGTTGTTCACCTGCATAACATTCATCCTGCTTTTTTCCCGGGCATGAGCTGAAACCTGAGAAATCTTTATAAGCGAAAAACAGGCTTGTATCCGAAACCAGGAATTCGTCTTTTTTGAATAGCCTATCTTTTCGAAGCAGGAACTTCTGATATTCTTCAGGTGCTGTGTTTCTGAAGAGGGAATCCTTCTCTAATTCGTACAAACTATAACCTGCCCTGCTAACCAGGAGGTGCGACTTGCTTAGCAATCGGGTTTCAGCCTTCGTGAGTCCGCTGTTGGCAGTAACGACTAAAAAGGGTTTGTCGCTTTTTAATGATTTTCCTATAGGTTTTTCATAAAAATTTGAACCCAGCGCCTGCATGATATGCTTACTTTCAGGTATGGAGGTCCTTGTCATGTAGCAGTTCATCATGGGAAGGCCAAGATGGTAGGAAAACATGAAAGAGCGTTTATAGGTTTCATTATCCGCCATTTTACCAAAGTTTTCGGAACCAATATGGAAAAACGGCAGGGAGATGATAGCCTGATACCTGTTTTGATGAATGGCGCTGAAAACTTCCTTGAATTCCCCTGAGGTTTGTTTAAGTGAAAACAGATTAGGAGATTTCGTCAGCAAAGCAGATGCATTCTGGTGGTAACGGATTCCCTCTGCTGTAATAAGTATTGGGATCACGACCAGAAGAGCAGTAGCAATCCAGACCTTTTTTAGTTCTCTTAGGCGGCTGATGATCGAATTCACTATATAGATGGCCAGGATATTGGCAATAAAAAAGAACACCCAGGCAAAACGGCCAATAGCTCTGAACTGCTTAATAAAATCCAGTTTATCAACAACTTTGAACCAAAGGTCACGGAATGGTAAAAGCATTGAAAGGAACAGGAGCAGTGTAGCTGCGATCAGGATCTTCATAAAAAATGCATTTCCAGACCATTTGGAGGTCAGCTTATTTTTCATTACAAATCCAATGAGGTACATCAACAGGCCTGACATGGCCGTTAAACCAACGTACGCCCATCCTTCCCAGTTTTGATGAACATCGCCTAATACAAGAAATTTAAGATAGTTTACCGGGCCACTTGTTGGAAGGAATACGGTAGATACTTCAGCATGGTTTTCGTGAATTCCCCAGGGATTTGTTGTTCTTCCGGGGTGGTGGTCTGTCAACTGTAAAAAAATGAAGAAGAATAGAAAAGGAATGATGGAAGTCCCCAGAATTTTAAGCTGTCTGATCAGGTCAGCCTTATCACTTTTTATCAGGTTGAAAAGGATACCGATACCCGCATATACAATTACCATTGCCGATGCGATCATCCCAAGATAAGCATGGGTAAAAAAGAAGAAAAGCAATGTAAATGCAAGAATGAGCATGCGTTTGAAGTTCGATTCTTCTTCAAGCAGGATCAGCAGGTAGATGGTAAGAGGAATAAAAAAGCTGTAGGAAAGGGCCAAGTGTCCTGTTAGCCTGAAAACCTGCGGACTAAGAATCGTGATTGCCAATGCTCCGAATACCGATAATAATTTATCCACTTTCAGTTTTGTGAAAATTAAGTAGAGGAATAGGGTGGTCAGGACAAAGGAAAGTATCATAAACAAATTGATTATCCCGACACTGTAATCTGCAATTGCAGGAATCAGGTATTTTACAAGCCTGAGAAATCCGGCTTCGGCAGGTTGTCCGTCGGTATACAGGAAGTTTTCATAGTAGGGGTAGTTCATTCCCTCAAACTCAAAGGCACTTTTATTATTCTTTATAAAACAAACATAGGTATAGTAGTTTTTGAGGCCATCATCGTTGTCGGCACAAAAGACATAGGAATTGGGAGATACAATTACCTTACTATAAAAGGTCGCTATGAAGATGACGGTCAGTAGTATTAATAAGAGGATATAATGGAAGGTTTTCTTCATGGATTCCCCAGCGGATAGATTAACGGACGTAATATTAAAGTATTTCCGATAAAAATCTAAAATTGAAAGTGTATTTTTTGGGGTGAAGATTTGGGTATATATAACGGCGTTAATCTGCAGGCACAAAAAAGCCCCGCAAAATCTGCGAGGCTTAACCGGGTGAAAGATGGGACTTGAACCCACGACCCCTGGAACCACAATCCAGTGCTCTAACCAACTGAGCTACATTCACCATCTTCGTCCGCCGTAGCCTTGGCGAAGGCGGGCTTCCTCCACCGTAGCCTAAAGCAAAGGCGAGCTTCCTCCACCGTAGCCTTGGCGAAGGTGGGCTTCGTCCTTTCCAGCTACTTCAGGCGGGATTTATCTCCCGGATCGCTTTCGCCAAGGCTACGGCGATCGAAGGAGTGCAAAGATAAATATCTTTTTCAAATTGGAAACTCAATTTTCTTAAAAAATCTTACTCCCTTCTTTTGCCGGGATTCGTGAAATTATTTTTACTTTAACCGGCTCAAAAACTTCTCTGAAGCATGAAGTGTATCGAAGTCACGGATAAGGATCTTGCACGCAAATGGATTGAATTCCCCAAGCACCATTATAAGGATGATCCCCATTGGGTGTGTCCCCTGGATGTGGAGATTGAAAGTATTTTCAATCCCAAATCAAATCTATGCTTTCAGCATGGAGAAGCTGTTCGATGGATCATGATAAATGATCAGGAGCAGATCTGCGGACGCATTGCCGCTTTTATTGACCAGAAGAAGGTGAATCATTATGATTATCCTACGGGAGGTGCCGGATTTTTTGAGTGTATTAATGATCAGGAAGCTGCTAATGTATTATTTGATACGGCAAAAGCCTGGTTGGAAGCGCGTGGTATTCAGGCTATGCTTGCGCCCATCAATTTTGGAGAGAACTACAGCCATTGGGGATTGTTGGTGGAAGGATTTATTCAGCAAGGCTATGGCATGCAATACAATTACCCCTATTACCAGGCATTATTCGAGAATTATGGGTTTAAAAACTATTTCGATCAGCTGAGCTTTCATAAAGATATTGCTGACGGATTCCCGGAGCACCTGATGAAGTTTGCTGAATACACGGAGACAAGGCCCGGAAATAGTTTTGAACATTTCCGCTTTGCAGATTCAGAAAAATACGTAAATGACTTCGTTTATATTTATAATGAGGTATGGTCTAAATTTCACGATGGCTATACTCCCCTTAAACATGAAGAGATTAGCAGTTTGATTAACGAAGCAAAACTTTTACTGGAAGAAGAGTTTATCTGGTTTGCTTACAATCAGGGGAAACCGGCTGCCCTGATGGTAGTGTTCCCTGATATCAATCAGGTACTGAGGAAATTAAAAAATGGAAAGTTAACACTGATTAATAAGTTAAAACTTGTTTACTTCAGGAAACGGGCGGTAAGCCGAAGCCGGGTACTCTTGTTTGGTCTTATGCCTGAATTTAAGAATTCAGGGCTGGTAGCAGCACTGTTTTTGCAATTGGTGAAAGTCCTGCGCACTAAACCCCGCCATAAGCAGATCGAACTTTCCTGGGTGGGCGATTACAATCCAAAAATGATCAGCATCTACGAGAAAATTGGCAGTAAACCGGCCAAAAAACACGTCACCTACATGAAATTATTCGATCCAAAGGCGAAATTCAGACGGTTTGATAATGAATTTGAGGGGAAGTTGTATTGATTATGAATGAATGTTTAGTCGTTTATTCGTTTAGTCGGACCTTCGGGTTTAGCATTTCCCTTAATCGGAGCATTCTAAACAACTAAACACCTAAACAACTAAACAAAACACCAACATCTAACAAACCTCCCAACCTCAATATCCCGCCACCCATCCAAAAAGCATCTATCAACCCATCAACCCCTAAACAAACCTTATGATTTTTTCTTAAATAATATTTTGCATAAAAAATATTTTATGTACTTTTGCACACCCTGAAAGTGGGATTAGTAAATACAGGAAATAGTAAAACGATGAAAAAGGACATACATCCAAAGAATTACAGGCTGGTAGCGTTTAAAGATATGTCAAACGGAGAAATCTTTATTACCCGTTCAACTGCAGCTACCAAGGAGACTGAAAAGCTGGAAGACGGTGTTGAATATCCGGTGATCAAAGTGGAAATTTCAAACACATCGCATCCATTCTATACCGGAAAGATGAAGTTTGTTGATACTGCCGGACGTGTAGATAAGTTTTACAATAAGTACAAAAATCATTACGACAAGAAGAAGTAGTTTAAAACTATCTTTTGAAGATATCAAAAGCTCCGCTATTTTCACTTTGAAAATCCGGAGCTTTTTTATTCTCCAAAACCCTGTCTGACATGGAAAAACTGAATCATATCGTTTTGTTTGACGGTCCCTCCCGGGATGACCTGTTACCCCTTACTTTTACACGCCCTGTTGCTGAATTGCGTGTAGGGATAACAACAATAAGGGAGAAGTGGGAACTAATCTCCGGACTTGACTGTTCCTGGGATACACAGGAGTATTTGCAGAAGAAATATCCCTGTAAGGAAGGTCGGAATAGTGTATACATTGATGGCGGGCTGATTCCGGATGAAAATCTTTGGAAGGCTATCCGGACGTTGAAGCCGGGGGAAAGTTTAAAGGCAGGAGATAGCATTCTTGCCCGCCTGCCCGGAAAAGAGGAATCAGGTACGTGCGAGTATACTGAAGATTTTCTGGCAATCAGAAATACCTGGGATATCTTCACGATGAATGATGAAGTATTAAGGAACGATTTCGACAACCTGACCCTTGGCAGACGATCAAAGAAAATCAGTTCCTCCAATCGAATTACCAGAGCGGAAAACATATTTCTTGAAGAGGGGGCCAAAGTGGAATGTGCAATAATTAATGCTCATACCGGTCCGGTTTACATCGGGAAAGGTGCAGAAATTATGGAAGGGAGTATTATACGGGGTCCGGTAGCACTTTGTGATCATGCTACTCTTAAGATGGGAGCAAAAATCTACGGAGCGACAACAATTGGTCCTTACTGTAAGGTTGGGGGTGAAGTTCATAACAGTGTTTTTACTGGCTATTCAAGCAAAGCTCATGACGGGTTCCTGGGAAATGCAGTACTCGGGGAATGGTGCAATCTTGGCGCCGACTCCAATAATTCCAACCTGAAGAACAATTATGACAAAGTCAGGTTATGGAACTATCCTGAGGGAAGGTTCGTGCAAACAGGACTGCAGTTCTGCGGACTGATCATGGGGGACCACTCAAAATGTGGTATAAATACCATGTTTAATACCGGTACGGTTGTTGGGGTCAGCGCTAATATTTTTGGTGCCGGATTTCCGCGGAATTTTATTCCTTCCTTCACCTGGGGAGGCCCGGGAGGAACCATAACCTACAAGCTTGAAAAAGCTTTTGAAACCGCCTCTGTTGCGATGTCCCGCCGGAATATTGAGTTGGACGAAACGGAAAAACAGATCCTGGAGCACATTTTTTCACTAACCGAGGCGTATCGTAAATCCTGATTTTTAAAGCCATAACTGTTTGGCAGGGGAAAGTCAGAATTTTTCAGCCAGCAGTTCATTTTTTCGAACAATGGCACGCCAATTGCCTGATAGGGTATAGCCATTGAATTGGTGCAAACATCTGACAGTTTGTCTTGTTTGGATATATTAAGAAGAACATAAACTATGAGTAGCAGAACAAACGACAATTTTTCCAACCTTATAATTACCAGTTCATTAGATGAAGAGTCGGATTTTATTCCACTGATATCCGAAGAGGATGAAGGCGAGTTGCTAAGCGGGAAGGTTCCGGAAACCCTGCCGATTCTTCCGCTTCGCAATACCGTTTTATTCCCGGGGGTGATCCTTCCCATATCCGTTGGCAGGGAGCAATCCATGAAGTTGATCCGGGATGTATACAAGAAGACTAAAATCATCGGGACTGTCGCTCAGAAGGATCCGGAACAAAATGCGCCGGAGTTTGGGGATTTGCACAGGGTAGGCACGCTGGCTCAAATCCTGAAGATCCTGGAAATGCCGGACGGTTCCACCTCGGTGATCATCCAGGGGAAACAGAGGGTCAGAATTGAAGAGGAAGTAAAACGCAAGCCCTACCTGATCGCTAAAGTAAGTGAACTTACCGATGTAAAACCCAAAAAGAAAGATACGGAATTTGAAGCCATTGTAGGCTCCCTGAAAGATCTGTCACTGAGGATCATCAAGCTGTCTACCAACATTCCCCCCGAAGCTTCGTTTGCAGTTAAAAATATTGAGAGTTCTACTTTTCTGATCAACTTCATCGGCTCCAACAGTGATATCAAACTGAGTTTCAAGCAGGCCCTGCTGGAGGAAGATGATCTGAAGAGACGGGGTATAGCCTTGCTTGAGCATTTGGTACGTGAGGTTCAGATGCTTGAGCTAAAAAGCGATATCCAGGCGAAAGTGAAGGTGGATATCGATCAGCAGCAGCGGGAGTTCTTACTCCACCAGCAGATGAAGACCATTCAGGATGAGTTGGGGGGAAGTCCTTCGGATCAGGAAGTCGAAGAGCTCCACCGGAAGGCCTCGGAGAAGAAATGGAGTAAGGAAGTTGCTGAGGTTTTTTATAAAGAGGTCGATAAATTGCATCGGCTGAATCCGGCCACTGGAGAGTTCTCCGTACAACTTAACTACCTGCAAACCCTGCTCGACCTGCCCTGGAATGTTTACAGCAAGGATAATTTTAACCTGAAGCGGGCAAAAAATATACTTGAAAGGGATCACTATGGCCTGGAAAAAGTAAAAGACAGGATTCTGGAACACCTGGCAGTACTCAAGCTAAAAGGAGACATGAAGTCACCGATCATTTGCCTTACCGGCCCTCCAGGGGTTGGTAAAACCTCTCTTGGGAAATCGATTGCCGGGGCACTGAACAGGAAGTATGTCAGGATGTCACTCGGAGGGCTGCATGATGAAGCTGAAATCCGGGGGCACCGGAAAACCTATATCGGTGCTATGCCGGGCAGGATAGTTCAGAGCCTGAGAAAGGCCAGGACTTCCAATCCGGTCTTTGTTCTGGATGAAATTGATAAAGTGGGGCGCGATGCCCATGGTGATCCTGCTTCAGCATTGCTGGAAGTACTGGACCCTGAGCAGAACATGAGCTTTTACGATAATTACCTCGAGCTGGAATATGACCTTTCCAAAGTGATGTTCATTGCCACAGCCAATACCACAACGACCATTCACCCGGCCCTGCTTGACAGGATGGAACTGATTGATGTTAGCGGGTATATTCTCGAGGAGAAGGTGGAAATCGCCAAGCGGCACCTGATACCCAGGAGCCTTGAGGAGCATGGCCTCAAAAAGTCAGACATTACCTTCCCCGTTAAAAGCCTGGATTTCCTGATTGAAAACTATACCCGCGAATCCGGTGTCAGGATGCTGGATAAAACCCTGGCGAAAGTATGCAGGGTAATTGCGAAAAAGGTGGCTCTTGACGAAAGTTATTCCAAATCGGCCAACGTGAAAATGCTGAAGGAAATACTCGGGCACCCGCTTTACCAGAAAGACAAATATGAGGGGAATGAGTATGCAGGCGTGGTAACCGGGCTCGCATGGACCCGGGTAGGAGGGGAGATCCTCTTTGTGGAGACGAGCATTAGCCGGGGAAAAGGAAAGCTAACCCTTACCGGGAACCTTGGCGATGTTATGAAGGAATCTGCCGTTATCGCCCTGGAATACCTCAAATCGCACAGCGATAAACTGAACATCCATCCGGACGTTTTCGAAAACTGGAATTTCCATGTACATGTTCCTGAAGGGGCCATTCCAAAAGACGGGCCTTCAGCAGGTATAACCATGGCATCATCTATTGCATCGGCACTTACACAGCGGAAAGTAAAACCGCACCTTGCCATGACAGGAGAGATTACACTCCGTGGGAAGGTGCTGCCCGTCGGAGGGATCAAAGAGAAGATCCTTGCTGCAAAAAGGGCCGGTATTAACGAGATCGTCCTTTCAACCGATAATAAAAAGGATATCTCGGAAATTAAGGAAATCTATCTTGAAGGACTGACATTTCACTATGCCAGTGACATTCTTCAGGTGCTGGATCATGTATTGCTCGAAGAAAAAGTAAGAAATCCAGTCAGCTTTGACAAGGTTTAGGCTTTGAAGGATAATAATCATTTCGTATCTTGAGGGTCTTTACGATTAAAAACTAAAACTCTATGAAAATGGGCGCCGGACTGTTTTGGGGTTTGATACTCATCGTAATCGGATTGAGCATCATTCTGAAAGTAATTTTTGGCATTAGTATTTTCCGGGTTGTACTCGGGGCAGTTTTTATCCTTATCGGAATCAAGATCCTCGTAGGACGTCCGATGTTTCATATGCGAACGCATGAAAACATGGTCATGTTCGGCGAACGCGTGGATACAACGGTTCCAATACATAATAAGGAATATAACACCATGTTCGGGAACACGGTCTATGACTACCGGAATCTATCAAAGCTGGATGATCTGCACACCAAGGTTACCTATAATACCATCTTTGGTAATACTGATATCCTGCTTCCCGACAGCATTCCTGTAAAGATTAAAACCGACGCAGTTTTTTCCAGTGCCATAATGCCCAATGGCAACCACATTACTTTTGGTACATCACGGTACCAGTCGGATGATGTCATGAAGGATGCTCAGCTCCTCGAAATAGAAGCCCATGTAGTTTTTGGAGGTCTGAATATTAAGAAGTAATTCTGTTTGCGGCTCCTTCCCTTACAATAATTAGTTGGCCGATATGAATATTCCCGAGAGGATAATTTTCTGGGACTGGAACGGGACACTGCTTGACGATGCCGTGACCTGCCTGGAAACGATGAATAAGATGCTGGAACGAAGGAATATGCCTGTGTTGAATCTGGAGTTGTACAAAGAAGTTTTCGGTTTCCCGGTTATTGACTATTATCAGAAAATCGGCTTTGATTTTAACCGGGAGAGTTTTGAAACTCTTTCCGTGGAATTTATCAAAGCATATCATGAAGCCCTCAGCGCTGCTCCCCTGGCCGGGGGAGTGCGTGAGATCCTTCAGCATTTCAGGGAGGTGGGCAAGCAAAATCTGATCATCTCTGCCATGAAACACGATATGCTGATTCAGTCTGTGAGCGCTCATGAGCTGGATTGTTACTTTGATGCCATACTCGGCATCGACAATATCTATGCTGCCAGTAAAAGTATAATGGCCAGGGACTACGTTCAGAAAGAAGGGATTAATCCGGACGACATCCTGTTCATCGGTGACACCACGCATGATTTTGAGGTTGCTGAGGATCTGGGTTGCCGGTGTATACTAATTGCAGATGGACACCAATCAGAAGAACGCCTGAAGACCACCGGAGCGATAGTTTTACCTTCATTATTGGCGATGAAGGATACCATTGTACCGAAAAGTTTTTAAATTTATCCTGAACAAGCTCTCAGGATACATGTCTAAATCCTAAATTAAGCCTTCTGAAAAATTTGGAAACACTGAGGTATTTGTCACCTCGATTTCAACAATTCTTGGTGCAATTCTTTTCCTGAAGTTCGGGTGGGCTGTGGGCAACCTGGGATATGTGGAATCCTGGACACCCAGACTGGAAAAACGGGCACATTAAAATTTTCAGCAACTATAAGCAGGATGAATTTTTGGAACGAAGGGAGAAAATGATGCACCTGATCCGCTCAGGTAGGCTACCCATCTCACCTGGCAATATTGAACTCCTTCCTTCTGATGAGCAAAGAAATACGAAAGATCTGATATCGCAGAAGTCTATTGATGCTGACCTGACGATCGTGGGTTTTCGTCATGAACTTGTTAAAGCCAAGGGGATTGATATTTTTACCGGCTTTGCTGATATCGGGAATATTCTTTTCGTCAGTTCACAAAAAGAAAAAGAAATATCTTAGGATGCTAGGCCCAGCCTTCTTATTTTTGCGAGAACCAATTCAGTTGACCATGAGTAAGACAGCGCTTTTCCCCGGCTCCTTTGATCCTTTTACCATCGGTCATGAATCGATTGTCAGAAGGGCACTCTCTTTATTCGACAAAATTATCATTGCTGTAGGTTATAACACGAATAAGCAGGGATTCTTTGCCCTTGAAGACCGGATGAACTGGATCCGGAAAGTCTTTGAAGGAGAAGAAAAAATTACGGTGGATAAATACGAAGGCCTGACGGTAGATTTTTGCATGCGTGTTGATGCGAATTACATCCTGAGGGGGCTAAGGACCTCTTCTGATTTCGAATATGAGCGTGCCATTGCGCAGATGAACAGGTCCATGCACTCCGAAATCGAGTCCATATTCCTGCTTACCCAACCTGAGCATACCCATGTTACTTCTACCATCGTCAGGGATATTATCCTGCATGGCGGCGATGCATCCATGTTTCTTCCAGACAAAATAAAAATCTAACTCCAGGAGTTCTTACTGTATGAGATGGTTGATCCTTTTCTTAGTTTTTTTCTTAGTTCCTTCAGGACTTAGCGCTGAGGAGGTAATCCTTAGCGGGGAAGCCCCGGATTATGCGGGTACCGATATTGTTTTTCTGAAATATTCCGATCAAATCTCCGGTTCAGAATCCGTTGTAAGCAAAGTTCAGGTACTGGCAGACGGTACCTTCTCTGCAACATTCCATCTTGACCGGACCGAGTATGTGTTTTCATACCTGGGAGTTTATAAAGTTTACCTGTACGCGGAGCCAGGAAGCAGCTATCATGTCCTTTTACCTCCCAGGGAGGATAAAGAACCGGGCGATTTCCTGAACCCGTATTTTGAGCCTGTACTCGTCCACCTGGCTACGGCAGAGTATCAGAAGGATGAATTGAACACACTCATCAGGATGTTTGATGATGCATTTCTTCCCTATTACAATAAACACATTGTTGCCATAGCAAAGCAAGCGGATTTCACAGATCTCAACAACAACATTGAGCAAATGGAGAAGCCTTTCTCCAAAGGGGGGAACGACTATTTCAACAATTACCGGCTGTATAAATATGCCCTTCTCCGTCATCTGGCATACCAGCAACGGTCCAGGTATATTTCGGATGAATATTTCAAGGGCAGGGATATCTTAGTGAACAATACCTCATACATGGAGCTTTTTAACCAGGTGTATGATAAGTATTTCCACTATTTCTCCCGGACAGAGCAGGGGAGTTACCTGGGCAAAGCCATCCAGTCACAAAGTTTTGATTCCCTTAGGATGGTCCTGGCTTCTGATGAGGTTCTGGGTTCGGGGAATCTGCCGGATCTTGTTTTACTGAAAAGTCTTCATGACGAGTTTTATGACGATAACTACTCGCGAAGTTCGCTGCTGGTAATCCTGGACGATTATATCGAACATTGCCCGGTAGAAGATTTAAAAACATATGCCTTATCCATCAGGAACAAGGTTACCCGTTTACTGGCAGGCTTTTCCCCTCCGTCCTTTGCATTGTATGACCGGGACAGCAACCTCTTGACTCTGGAGGACCTTCATGGGAAATATGTATACCTGAATTTCTGTAGTTGCTTCAGTTATTCCTGCATGAATGAGTTCAAGCTGCTCGAAAATCTGTATGAAAAACACCACGAGCTACTGGAAATTGTAACGGTAATTATCGATAACGATCCGGATGTCATTAATAGTTTCCTACAGCGGAGCAACTATAAGTGGAAATTCCTGCATTATGGGAACCAGTCTACCATCATCAGGGAATATGATGTTCGTGCTTTTCCTAGCTATTACCTGATCGACAGTGAAGGGAAACTGGCAATTTCTCCAGCCCCCTCACCCGGGGAGGATTTTGAGGCTCATCTTTTCAAACTTCTTAGGAGTCGGGGGGAACTCTGATCAAAATTGGAAGTAAATAAAAGGTTTCATCTCACCCGAGAGCGCCTGGTAAATAATTAATACTGCCAGGGTGATAATCCCGATTTGCTGGCTCAATGGCCGTTCAATAAACCAATCCCTGTAGCGTGCTTTCAGACTTTCGGGCAACCAGTGGATCACCATTGCCACGAGCATAACTACGAGCTCCTTCCAATAATACCCCAACTGTTCGGAGAGAATATCCCAGCCAAAGAAAAACCTTACCTGGTGAAAGAACTGCAGGGTACCATCAAAAGTTTCTCCCCGGAACCAGATGCGGGTAAAGGTAATGAACGTGAAGGTCAGTAAGACCTTCCAGGCATTAACTGCCCAATGGGTTTTATTTTCATAGGGGCTGATCTTTTTCCACATTTTGTAGACTACAAGTCCCAGACCATTCAATCCACCCCAGACCAGGAACATCCAGGTAGAACCATGCCACAATCCGCCAAGCAGCATGGTCATCATCAGGTTGATGTTGGTGCTTATACTAAGTTTCACTGACGGGACATAGCGCGTGATCAACCAGACGGTGCCAATGATTAGGATAAATACCGGAATGAGGACCAGCTTATTGGCCAGGAGCACCACAAAAAGAAGGATTACCGACAGGCTGATATAGGTAAAGTAGGATGAATTCCGGCTTCCTCCCATAGGTATATAGAGGTAGTCCTTTAGCCAGGAAGAAAGAGAAATGTGCCAGCGCTTCCAGAATTCACCTACACTCCTTGCCTTGTAAGGTGAGTTAAAGTTCTTCGGAAGATGGAAGCCAAGGAGCAGTGCCAGTCCTATTGCCATGTCGGTATACCCGGAGAAATCGCAATATACCTGTACGGAATATCCAAACAGGGCTATGATATTCTCGAAGCCCGTGTGTGTCCCGGGAGCTTTAAAAACATCGTCAATCAGGTGCATGGCCAGGTAATCCCCGATCATGAGCTTTTTGGTCATCCCTATCAGGATCAGGTAGGCAGCCAGGCCAAAATCCCGGGCCGACAGGGAATATTTTTTATACAGCTGTGGAATAAAATCGGCAGCCCGGATGATAGGCCCCATGACCAGCTGGGGAAAGAAAGAAACGAAGAATCCAAAATCTGTAAGCCACCTCACGGGCCTGGTATGTCCCCGATATACATCTATGGTATAGCTCAGGCACTGAAAAGTAAAGAAGGAGATCCCGACTGGGGGAATGGCTTTATCCACAATGGATACATTCGTTCCATGAAAGAGATTCGACCATTTGGTGGCATGACTTATCGCCAGGATATCTGTTCCGAAAAGCTGGTTTATAGCTCTGCCAAGAAAGAGTTCATATTTAAAAAAAAGGAGGATACCCAGACTAAGAATGATGCTGCATGCCAACCATAACTTTCGGGAAAGCTCCTTTTTAGCCCCATGGATGGCAAATCCCAGCAGGTAATTCGAGACGATCGATAACAGCATAACGGCAAAGAAGAAGCCGCCGGTCTTGTAATAAAAGAACACACTGACAAGGAAAAGGTATGCATTCCTGAGAATGTTGGTTTTATATATGAAGGAGTAGATAAAGAGTACGGCAAAGAGGAATACCCAGAAATCAAGAGTATTCAGAAACAGCGGGTGGTTCTGATCAAATGTAAAAGGATGTCTGAGAATGTCCATTGTTGCTCTGCTTAATTAATCAATCTAATCATTTTTTGCAGTGTTTAATGATGGCTGTGCCAGGATGCTCTTCTCCCATTCTTTTAAAAATGCTGCAAAAAACAGATCCCCTTTTATTTCGTATCCCTCCCGGGTAAAATGTATCCGGTCATCGTTCATTAATTTCAGCGAATGCCAGGCTTGTACGGAGTTCAACCCTCCCATGATGGTATAGAAATCCCAGACTCCACACTGGTATTCCTTTGCCAGTCTGAAAATGATCTTGCGCATTTCTTCCGTGTTGTTATTTATATACCTGCGGTATAGGTAGCTGTCGTTAGGGACGGTAAGGATGAATGCTGCTTCAGGTACCTGCTTCATGGTTTTTTCGAGCAGGGATTTATATTCCAGGTAATATCTTTCCTTGTTGAAGTTTCGGGTATACCCATCATTGGTACCGATCGAGATGATCACCAGGTCGGGATGTGTGGCATGTACATGTTTATCGTACAGCTCGCAATTCAGAAAGGAAGAAAGCTTTGCCCCATTCACCCCGACAGCATCATAAACGATACCGGGGACATCATTGTCCAGACTGATACCCAGCAGGGTGAAAGAAGCCCCCTTGTCTGTTCGTGTCAGATCAAGCTGGACAATGCTGGTGGGCACGTCCAGCAGGAACCAGGTGCATCCTTCATTGTCATCGTAAGTACCTGAAATTGTATCCTCCGGGCTGATCAGTCTTAAGCGGTAGCTGGTGGGTTCGTGAAAAATCCGTACGCTGTCAAAAACAGAGGAGTAGAGCACATTATTATTAAGCCTTATGCTTATTCTGGCGACAGAGTCGGAAGTGTAGACAGCCATGCCTGTAAGTCCAAGCACACAGGGATCTGAGGCACGGGTGCTTTTGCAGCTTTCCCAGCTTCCTTTCCAGGCGACCGTGTAATTCCTTGGGTTATTGGTTTTAGCCATGGTAAGGGGGAAAATCAATCCACGGGCACCCCTCATATCAGGTCCCAGCTCCTGCATCCTCCCGCGGATAAGGTGGGTATAGATATCGGCCTGTATGTGTGATCCCCCCAGATGCAGGATCCGGATCTGTTGCTGACCACCTTGCCGGATAAGATTAAAAGCTGAAAACAGCGAGTCGAATTTTCCCTGATTTTCAGGAAAGATGATTTGATTTTCTTCGTACCTGATAAAGCTGTATTGCCGGGTCCCCAGGAAATAGTCATAATTCTGCGCCGGAAGGGGCCGGAGCGATGTTAGACCGACAGCCAGAAGCAAAATGATTTTTTGGAAACCGGCAGTTATCATGGAACAGGATCCTCAGTTTTTGAAGTTTGCTTTTTATAGGAATTATACTCGGTTAGGAGCGCTCCTGTAAACATGGTGGCGATCATCTTCGCCCCTTTGGTCGTAAAATGGACATAGTCATCCCGTCCAAGGTCCTCCTTTACCCAGCTGGGCATGGAGTTCTTACCGCCCATGGCCTGGTACATATCCCAGTATGCCGCACCTGCTTTGAAGCTGGCACGTTTCATGGCATCCCGTATCTTATCAAGTTTGGGGTACGACTCAAAATGTGTTTTCACCTTTACCGACATGTCGGCAACACCGATCACCACTACGGAAACATCCGGAAGAGCTTCTTTGATTCGCAGGATCTGGTTGCAGAACATCCGTTCATAATAGGCGATATAACTATCCGTTACATCCGGCACGATATTACCTCCAAACTGGAGGATAATCATTTTAATATTCAGGGCCTGGTAATGCTTTCGAAGACTTTCAATGTCCATTTGAGTAAAAATGAGCCCGGCATTTCCGCGCATGGCGATGTTGTCAACCGCCACACCATTGAGTCCGTCCAGTGCAATGCCAAAGATCTGTGGACTGGATACCCCCCGGAAACTTAAGTGCAAATTGGAGATGGGTTCGTCAAAATTCAGCTGATAGGTTTGGATGCCTGTTGTTGCCGGAAATGAATCAGCCTTCAGCAGGTTATTATCCGTGCTCACCCCGAGTTGGAAGGGGAGCTTGTTGTAACCATAAAAAAGCCTGCACTTCTGGAAGGTCCGTGTACCGGGGAATCCGATTCTGGAGCCTTTGTACAGGACCCAGGCTTCATTTTCTGTTACAGGAAGCGGAAGTGAGTCGGCCAGGTAAGGGGTGAACTGGTAAAAACTTGCCAGGGCGCCATATCGTTTATGTTCAACGGAAGCATCTTTGCTCCAGTAGAAGGGGTATCCGTACCAGCCTTCCGAGAACTCGAGGGAATAGCTGAAAGGGTAGTAAGTATAAAAGGGCACGACAGGGATCATTCCAGGACCCGATCCGCCAAATTTTTTCTGAAGTTCATTTCGGATCACTGAAGATATCCGGTCATCCTCAATTTGGGAGTCGCCATAATGCAGGACCCTTACTGGCTGAGAAGCAGCGCCTGCCTGGTCGAAAGCCCTGAAAGCAGGGTATAGGATCGTCCTGTCATTATCAGGAAACTGCAGTTGCAGGAAGGAGAGTTTTTCTTTTACGGGCGGGATGGTATCCACGATGGTATCCACAACTGCGGTGGCGTCAACCATCTGTTCAGCAAGCTCTTCCGCTGAAAGATTTTGAATATCCTTAAGTTTCCTGAAATCCCTGGATTCATTGTCATACTGAGAGGAAAATAGCTCATCCAGTGTGGCAAACTGGATTTTTGTTTCGCCACCCAGTTTGATGCCTCCTTCGGGGAAAACTGCTGCAATAAGGGCCAGAATACCCAGGATTACTGCAAAATACAGCGTAATAAAAGCAGGGGTAATTTTATTGGGGACCTTAATTTTGGTAAGCCCAAAAAAGATCAGCAGAATCAGGTTTAATATGAGAACAACAACAAGAGGTTTCACGGGAGAAGTCCTTCAAATAGTTAACTTTTCGGTTTTATTTTTAGTACTTGTCCCGGTTTGATTTTATCGCCGTTACTCAGGTTGTTGAGGCGTATAATATCTGACTCCGATACATCCGGATATTTTTTCGCTATATCCCAAAGGGTGTCCCCGGAACGTACGGTGTAGGTAATAAAGGCGCCACTGTAATCCACAGGGGTTGAACTGGCGGTGGACTGAGTTGATACGGTCTTGCCAATCCTTTTCTGTTTTTCGGCAAAGCTGAGTTTGTCGATGTCCTTGTAGTTGCTGGCCTGGCTTTTCAGTTTATATATGGTCAGTTTCTGGCCACTGCGGATCACGGTTTTCCTGATGTCATTCCAATATTTGATATCAGAAACCTTCACATTGTACCACTCCGAAATATAGCCCAGGTTATCTCCGGATTTAACCGTGTAGCTTAACTTCTCATAGTTGGAACCGGGAGCCTCGGGCGTATAACCGGCGTAGTCAGAGGAAGGGCTGATCACATTTTTCGTTGGGTCAAAGTAGACGGAGTCCTTGTACGCAAAAATGGAATCCTCCAGGTCGATGAAACGCAGGGTTTCTTCTGCCGGAAGGTTTAGTGCATAGGCCTTATCGCCGGCTGGAAGGATATCAGCTCGGTACTGAGGGTTAAGGTCCCGTAATTCTTTGATTGGGATCTGTAATACATGAGCGACCTGCTCCAGGTGCAGTTTTTCCCTGATCATGATGGTGTCAATGATCAAGGGCATCTCAATGGGTTTAGGGATAAGATTGTGTTCTTTGTAATAATTCATCACATAGGTTGCCGCGATAAAGGCAGGCACATGACCGCGGGTTTCCCGGGGCAGAAAATAGTAGATGTCCCAGTAGTTGGTTTTTCCTCCGGCTCTTCTGATGGCCCGGTTCACATTTCCGGGTCCGCAATTGTAAGCTGCAATCACCAGCAGCCAGTCGCCATAAATTCTGTAAAGGTCTTTTGACATTTTGGCTGCGGCATGAGTCGATTTAATTGGGTCGCGCCGTTCATCCACAAGACTGTTGATTTCAAGGCCATAGCTTCGGCCTGTTCCATACATGAATTGCCAGAGGCCGACAGCCTTTGCCCTTGAATACGCCCGGGGGTTCAGGGCAGACTCGATGATTGACATGTACTTCATCTCATTCGGCACATCATAGTAATCGAAAATGTCATCGAATATCGGGAAGTAATGTTCTGAAAGTCCAAGCATGGACTCCACCGATTTTCTTTTCTTCTTGGTATAAGCATTGATGTATGACCTGACGATCGGGTTATAGGATAATTCCACGACTGTAGGTATGGCTGCAAGCCGGGCAATGTAAACCGAATCCGGAAAATCAGGGATTGAATCGAGTTTGGCAATCTCTGCGGAGTCTATCACTTCCAGTGATTCCCGCACATAATAGAGCTGGAGCATACTGTCCAGGTTCTCATCGAAATTTGAGTAAACGGAATCTGCAAGCTGGAAGGATACTTCCAGCGAATCCGCCAAAAATATTTTAGTGGTATCCTGAGTTTCTTCGGCAACACTCTTCACATGCGCACACACAAAAACCAGGCTGAGTATCAGGATTTTTTTCATAGAGTAGGTTATTTAAGGCCAAAGCTAAGCGAAATACCATAACTTAAGCCCTGTGGGTTATTAACAAGTGTGGGAGTGCTTAAGATCCGGGGGGATATTTTCAGGGTCAGGTCCGGGCTGATGTCATATTCCTTGAAGTAGGCATCTGTCATGGCATCGATCATATTAAGCAGATAAAGGGCACTCATACCGATGATAAAATAATTTTTTAATTCAGCTGCCTGATCCCGTCGATTTTCAAGGTTTGTTGTCTCCTCACCCAGGAGTTTTGCCATCTCGTATTCTTTCCGATAGTAGTAGTAATAATCGTTGTACATATCATAGAAGTAGTAGAGGCCATAGCCCGCAGCATAAATAATGGGTATTTTCCAGGGCCGGCCAACGTAAGCCTGCCCCAGTCCCGGGAGGACAGCCGAGAGTATGGCTGCGCGCTGGGGACTGATTTCCCTGTTTTTTCGGAGGTCTTTACGTATGGCTCTGCGAATAGCGGCAGAGTCAATGGTCAGCATGAGGCTGTCTGCATAGCTGGTAGAGCTGAATGTGGTCTTAATATGGGAAACGGAAGTTATTGTGTCACTGGTTAAAACAGGGTTGTTGCCGGCAACCCAATGGGAAAGACTGTCCTGAGCGCATAAGCGGAGGGAGCAGGCAGAAACTAAAAAAAACAAAGCACCCAGGAGGATGCTTTTTTGAGAGATACTATTTTTACTCCTTTTCAAAATACCTTAATTTCAGGTGTTAAGCTTGTCAAAAATAGCTATTATTCTTTCCAGATCCTCATCTGTACTGAAGGGGATAACGATTTTACCACTACCATTATTACTTCTTTTGAAGTCGATGTTTGCACTGAAAAAACTTTTCAGATGGGTTTTCAGGGCTTCATAATCGCGGGGTGGAGGGGTAGGCTCATATTTCTCGTCAGCAGGTTTTTCTTCATTAAGTTTCCTGACAAGTTCTTCTGCTTTGCGTACCGAAAGCTCTTTATCGATGATCTGGTTGTACACCCGTAACTGGGTTTTTGGGTCACCGATATTGATCAGGGAACGGGCATGTCCCATGGATACTACCTGGTCTTTAATGCCGAGCTGGATCTCTGCAGGTAATTTCAGTAGCCGCAGGTAGTTGGATATGGTTGCCCTTTTCTTTCCTACGCGTTGGCTTAGTAATTCCTGAGTCAGTGAACATTCATCGATCAGCCGTTGATAGCTGATGGCGATCTCGATGGCATCAAGGTCTTCACGTTGGATATTTTCCACCAGTGCCATTTCAAGCATATTCTGATCTTCAGCATGCCTGATGTAGGCAGGTATTTTCTTCAGACTGGCGATTTTGGAAGCCCTCAGGCGCCTTTCACCTGAAATGAGCTGGTATTGGCCTTTAGCGATTTCCCTTACGGTAATGGGTTGGATGATGCCAATTTCGCGGATAGAACTGGCGAGTTCATTCAGGGATTCCTCATCAAAAATGGTTCTGGGCTGATAGGGGTTCGCCTGAATTGTATCGATATCGATTTCTGCAACTCCACTGAGTCTCTCGGAGTTATTCTGGATCTCACGATCTGATTCGTTTGATTCAATAAGTGCTCCAAGTCCTCTGCCGAGCGCGTTCTTCTTAGCCATGTTCTCTACAGTCTTTATCTGTTATACTTCAACTTCTTCATTTTTCGTTACCAGTTCTCTGGCTAGGTTCAGGTAATTTATCGCACCTTTTGATTCAGCATCATACAAAACGACAGGCTTTCCAAAACTTGGGGCCTCACTAAGTTTGATATTCCTCTGGATCAGCGTATCGAACACCATTTGCTGGAAATGTTTCCTGACTTCTTCCACGACCTGATTTGAGAGTCTCAGGCGTGAATCGTACATTGTCAGGATGAATCCTTCGATTTCCAGGTTCGGGTTGAGACGTCCCTGAATGATCTTAATGGTATTCAGTAGTTTGCCCAATCCCTCAAGTGCAAAGTATTCGCACTGAACAGGAATCATAACTGAATCGGCTGCAGAAAGTGAATTCACCGTGATCAGCCCCAGGGATGGCGAACAATCAATTAAAATATAGTCATAACGATCCTTCACGGGCTCAATAACCCGCTTCAGCATATGCTCGCGGTCATCCATATTCAGCATCTCAATTTCGGCACCGACCAGATCAATATGGGAAGGAATGATATCCATCCCTTCGATTTCCGATTTGATAATAGCATCAGAGGCGTCGAGTCCTTCGATCAGGCATTCATAGATGCTCTTCTCGACAGACCGCACTTCCAGACCGATTCCGGAGGTTGCATTTGCCTGAGGATCAGCATCCACAATAAGGACCTTCTTTTCCAGTACAGCAAGGCTGGCTGCCAGATTAATAGCTGTCGTGGTCTTACCAACACCACCTTTTTGATTTGCAAGAGCAATGATTTTTCCCATTCGGTGTCCTTATTAAATAGTGATTAGCGAATACAAGTATAGGATATTTTTTTCTATTGTTGCCCCAAAAATAGCACTAATAAGTTCGATCGAAATTCAACCAGTTTTTCTTTTGTGAACATTTTATTTCCACGTTATAAACAAGTTATCAACAAAACAAAATAACTTACAGCAGACTAGATTTTTAGGCAGGGGATTTTTAAAATCTGCCGGGCATTTGGAGAAACGGATCAGGCAACAATATTATTTTGCAGCATGTTCAATGATCCTGATCTCATAAGCAATCGGCCAGTATTTTCCGGTGACAAAAAAGCTGTCATTATCGGGATTGTAAGCAATTCCGTTTAGAACATGGTCCCCGTCCTCAGGCAAATTCTTTGGGAAGAGTCCGCTTAAATCAACTCTGCCAAGAACTGCTCCGGTTTGGATATCGATTTTTATGATCACGGGATTGTAGAGAATATTTGCCCACACAGCACCATTTCTGTACTCCAGTTCATTCAGGTTTCGTACCAGCTGTTGATTATTGGCAACAAACAGTTGCCTTTTTTCGACGAATCCGTCCGGATCGTAGAAATACAACCGGGCGGAGCCATCGCTCAGTATCAGGTCTTTCCCATCGGTTGTAAGGCCCCAGCCCTCGTTAGTGGTCAGCTTAAATTCAGATTCCAGTTCAAAAGTTTCAAGATTGTATACAAACCCCTTTTTACTGAGCCAGGTCAGTTGATAGATCTTATTTCCGATACTGGTCAGGCCCTCTCCGAAATACTGTGCATCCAGCCGGTGTTCCATCAGAACCTTTCCTGAAGCAGGATCGGTTTTTATTAGCCGGGAGTGTCCTTTTTGACCGGTACTTTCATAAAGATAGGCATCCAGGTAAAAATATCCCTGAGTGTAATCCTTTTCGTCATGCGGGATGGTTCGGAGTACTTTATAAGGGTATGCCTGCGGTTCCTTTGCAGCAAAAATCCTGAGTTCGGTGCTAAGATTCTGGACCTTTCCGTCAGGGTAATGGATGCGAATCCTGTAATTCTTTAATCCTACTTCCCGGGTGAGCTCATCCGTAGTGAAAACAGCGGTTTTTTCAGAAAGCAGGAGTTCTCCGTTACAATAGACCAGGACTGAATCAACCGCGATGCTGTCTTTGGAGGAGAAACTGAAGGTTACCGGACTTCCCAGATCCACTCTGGACTTGTTCCCCGGAGAATCCAGCGTAAAAACCTTTTTTGTTTTTTCTGTTTTGGCATCCTTCGGAGTATTACCCGGTTTATCAGAATCACAGGAATTAGTGGAACCGATAATGGACAGATAAACAGTCAGGAGAATCAGGTTATGCGCTGCGAATCTGAAGACTTTCATTATTTAAAAAACTTCTTAAGACGGCTACCTACAGAAAAGTTACCTTTTGAGGAAAGGTTTGAAAATTCGCTATACTCAGAATCCAGAGAGTCAGGATTTATCATCTGCCATATCTCACTCCAGCCGGGAAATCCCCCGACATTTCTGTCATCGATAAAAAGGTCAACATCAAGCTTGCGGCTGGCATGTTCGGGATCAAATTCTTCTTCCGGGTAGCTTTTGTTTACGGCGTAGAATTCAATACCTCTTTTTTTGCAGTATTCGACGGCTTCATCAAGTTCCTTTCCATGCCTGAAAGTCCATAATATCAGCTGGTGTCCTAATTTCTGAAGTTGTAGAAGAGTTTGGAATGCAAATAATTTCTCTTCACCGATTTGAGGATAACGATGCTCTACAATGGTACCATCGAAGTCGACTGCAATTTTCATAATTAGTTGGTCTCTTTTTGGCAAAAATAAGAATATTTTCATGAAAGTGTCAGCCGGCCTATTTATTTGATAAATAATTTAGTCGGATGCAATAAGTGAATCTACGGGTCGTTTCAATTCAATATTTTTATACTTTTATTTTTTTTAATATGACTATGAACAGAATCAGGTTTATTTTTCCAAATCTCATAACCCTTTTTAACCTTTTATTTGGCTGCGTTGCTATTATTGTAGTCTTCAGGGGAGAAAGGGGATTTGATCAGTTCAGTGCTGCCTGGCTGATAGTTATTGCGGCAATATGTGATGTTTTTGATGGTCTGGTAGCCAGGGCGCTCGATGCGCGATCGGAATTTGGGAAAGAGCTGGATTCCCTTGCTGACCTGGTGAGTTTTGGTGTTGCTCCCGCAATGATCTTGTTTAATTGGTTACTTATGACCATGGAGGATCCGGAAAACTTCACATTGCTCTCAGCAGGCAGCAGGGAGATCATGATATTGACCATCCCGCTGCTGTATGTTGCAGCCAATGCAATACGACTGGCCAGATTCAACGTCAGGCAGTCTGCTTCCAAGGGCTTTACAGGGCTTCCTGTACCCGCCGCCGCTATCATAGTATGTTCATTTTGGCTGATTCTTGGATCGGGAGATTTCGGAAGCATGATGCATAGCCAGTTATTTGTAATATTACTTAGTCTCGGGCTAAGTGCATTAATGGTATCCAATATCAGTATGCTGAGCCTGAAACTATCCGGCGTCAGCTTCAGAGAAAATATTTTTCCCTACACCCTGATCATAGTGGGGGGGATCCTGATTATCCTGTTTTGGGTAAAAGGAATCATCCTGGCGATGGGATTTTATCTGGGGCTTTCCCTGACCCGTTACCTGGTTCTGTTATTCAAAAATTCCCGGAGATAGGGGTGGTTTTAGTTATTTCTGGAATAAAATATTCGATAAACAGGGAAGCTATACTCTATAGAGGTGAATTTCTGCCCGGCTTTTATCTCGCTTTAATGCTACTTAAAAAAGACTGACCCGAACCTTCCATAAGAATCTTTGACAGCTCCCTGCCTTGTCCTGATCCCGGTCATTTCCCCGGATATGATTTTTTTCTCAGTAAATCGAATTTATTTTATCAATATGTTGCTTTTGATAAAAAAACCTCTACCTTTGCAAGCCGAATTTTAAGAAAAGTATATAAAAAAGTTTGTATGCCAACTATACAGCAATTAGTTAGAAAAGGAAGAAACAAGATCGTGGAGAAGAGTAAAGCACCTGCATTAGATGCTTGTCCGCAGCGACGTGGAATATGTGTTCGCGTTTACACCACTACTCCTAAGAAACCAAATTCAGCCATGCGTAAAGTGGCCAGGGTTAGGTTAACAAACGGGAAAGAAGTGAACGCTTATATCCCTGGAGAAGGACACAACCTGCAGGAACACTCTGTTGTACTGATTCGTGGTGGCAGGGTTAAAGATCTGCCTGGTGTAAGGTATCACCTTGTTAGGGGAGCACTTGATACTGCCGGTGTTGATGGCAGAACCCAGAGACGTTCCAAGTACGGAGCTAAAATGCCTAAGAAATAATATAATATTGTTGAGTGAGCAATGAGAAAAGCGAGACCAAAAAAGAGAGTATTATTACCGGATCCTAAATATAAAGATCCCCTGGTAACCCAGTTTGTTAATAATATGATGCTGGATGGTAAGAAAAGTACTGCCTACAGAATTTTCTATGATGCACTGGAAATTGTCGAGAAGAAGGGGAAAGATGTGGAAGTCACACCGCTCGACGTATGGAAAAAGGCTTTGGAAAATATTACCCCTCAGGTTGAGGTAAAGAGCCGCAGGGTAGGTGGAGCAACCTTTCAGGTGCCTACTGAACTTCGTTCTGACCGCAAAGTTTCTGTTAGCATGAAGAACCTGATTCTTTTTTCCAGAAAAAGAGGGGGCCACTCAATGAGTGAAAAACTTGCAGCTGAGATTCTTGCAGCATTCAATGAAGAAGGAGGAGCTTACAAGAAGAAAGAAGATACGCACAGAATGGCTGAAGCAAACAAGGCGTTTGCACATTTCAGATTCTAAAGCGTTTTTTGACATTTTGGGAATTAATATAGTTGCTAGCTGATAATTAGTAAAATGAATTCGAACCTTAATTATACAAGGAACATAGGCATTATGGCCCATATCGATGCGGGCAAGACTACAACCACGGAGAGAATCCTCTTCTACACTGGTCTTACCCATCGAATAGGAGAAGTGCATGACGGTGCGGCCACAATGGACTGGATGGTGCAGGAGCAGGAGAGAGGTATAACGATTACATCAGCTGCTACAACCTGTTTTTGGAAATACAACAATCAGGATTATAAGATTAACATTATTGATACACCGGGTCACGTTGACTTTACAGTTGAAGTTGAACGTTCACTCCGGGTACTGGACGGCGCCGTAGCTGTATTTTGTGCAGTGGGTGGTGTTGAGCCTCAGTCTGAAACCGTATGGCGCCAGGCTGACAAGTATGGAGTACCCCGTTTGGCGTTTATCAACAAGATGGACCGTACCGGTGCTGATTTTTTTGGAGTGGTATCGCAGATGCAGGAAAGGCTCGGTGCAAATCCTGTTCCGATGCAACTGCCGATTGGCTCCGAAGATAATTTTTCAGGGATTGTTGACCTGATTGAGCGTCGTGCAATTGTTTGGAAAGAAGACGCTACCATGGGCATGAAGTATGAATATACTGAAATTCCCGAGGACATGATTGACACCGTGGAAGAGTGGCGTGAAAAACTTATTGAGGCTGTTTGCGAAACCGACGATGATCTTCTTGAGAGATTCTTTGATGACCGTGATTCAATCACCGTTGAGGAGTTCATGGAAGTGACCCGCAAGGCTGTTATAAACAGGACTATTGTTCCGGTACTCTGCGGTTCTGCCTTTAAGAATAAAGGTGTTCAGCGATTGCTCGATGCCATCTGCACCCTGCTTCCGAGCCCTGTTGACATTGGATCTGTTAAAGGAATCAATCCCAAGAATGATGAAGAGATTAGCAGGGAACCAGAAGCTTCTCAACCCCTTTCTGCTCTCGCATTCAAAATTGCCACAGATCCTTTCGTTGGGCGCCTGGTATTTATCCGCGTCTACTCAGGAACCCTGAATGCAGGGGATACTGTTTTCAATCCGCGTACCGGAAAGAAAGAACGCATCAACCGCCTGTATCAGATGCATGCGAACAAACAAAATCCGAAAGATAAGATTGAAGCTGGGGATATCTGTGCGGGAGTGGGATTCAAAGATCTTATCACCGGGGATACCCTGTGCGATATAAAACATCCGATTTCTCTGGAAACTATGACTTTCCCGGATCCCGTAATCGGAATCGCCATCGAACCTAAAACTCAGGCTGACATTGACAAGCTGGGCACTGCCCTTAACAAGCTTGCAGAAGAGGACCCAACTTTCAAAGTGAAAGTGGATGAGGATTCTGGTCAGACTATAATCAATGGCATGGGCGAGCTTCACCTTGAGATTTTGATTGACAGGCTGAAGAGGGAGTTCAAGATCGATTGCAATATTGGTCAACCCCAGGTGGCATATAAAGAAGCTATTACGACCAGTGTTGAACACCGTGAGGTATTCAAGAAACAAACCGGTGGTCGTGGTAAGTTTGCTGATATCCAGATCGAGCTTTCACCAGTTGATGAAGGTGAAACCGGTCTCCAGTTCGTGGATCAGATTAAGGGAGGTAATATCCCAAGGGAATATATTCCATCCATTGAGAAAGGTTTCCGTGAAGCCATGCGCAACGGAGTACTTGCTGGTTACCCGCTTGACAGTCTTAAAGTTGTGCTGAAAGATGGTTCTTACCACGCGGTCGATTCTGACCAGCTGTCTTTCGAAATCTGTGCAAAACAAGCATTCAGACACGGTTTACGGAAAGTAAAATCAGTACTTCTCGAACCCATTATGTCAGCTGAAGTTGTTACCCCGGAAGAATACATGGGAGATGTCATAGCCGATTTTAACCGTCGTCGTGGGATGGTGGAAGGAATGGAAACCAAATCAAATTCAAGGGTTATTAAGGCAAAAGTACCGCTGGCAGAAAAATTTGGATATGTAACTGTACTGAGGACACTGACATCCGGACGTGCAACATCAACCATGGAGTTCTCCCATTACGATGAAGTACCCGAAAATATTGCCAAAGAGATTATAGAAAAAATTAAAGGATCAAAAGCAGAAGTATAATTTATATAGTGGATCAGAATGAGTCAGAAAATTAGAATAAAACTAAAATCTTACGATCATAACCTCGTTGATAAGTCAGCTGAGAAAATCGTAAAGACAGTAAAGTCCACAGGTGCTGTGGTAAGTGGTCCTATCCCGCTGCCAACGAATAAGAGGATCTTCACTGTTCTGCGTTCACCTTTTGTGAATAAGAAATCAAGGGAACAATTTCAACTCTCTTCTTTCAAACGACTCCTGGACATCTATAGTTCAACACCAAAAACTATCGATGCATTGATGAAGCTTGAATTGCCCAGTGGGGTTGAGGTTGAAATAAAAGTATAATTGCTTAAAACAGTAAAGCGATGCCAGGATTAATAGGAAAAAAAGTTGGAATGACTTCCGTTTTTGATGAAAACGGTAACAATATACCATGTACAGTTCTTGAGGTTGGCCCTTGTGTAGTTACACAGATCAAGAAACTCGAAACTGATGGATATAACGCTGTTCAGCTTGCTTACGAAGAGAAGAAAGAAAAGCACACAACCAAGGCAATGATCGGACACTTCAAAAAGGCTAATACCACGCCCAAGAAGAAAACGATTGAACTTAAGGGATTTGTTAAGGACTGGAAAGCCGGTGATGTTATTACGGTGGATTATTTCCAGGGAGACATCTGGCTTGATGTTAAAGCAGATTCAAAAGGTAAAGGTTTTCAGGGTGTTGTAAAACGTCATGGTTTTGGTGGAGTGAACGATGCTACACACGGTCAGCATAACCGTGGCCGTGCACCCGGATCAATCGGTGCATCTTCTCACCCTTCACGTGTATTCAAAGGTATGAGAATGGCCGGCCGTATGGGAGGTAAAACCGTGAAAGTACTTAACCTCAAGGTAGTGAAAATTCTGCCTGAGCAAAATATCTTAATGCTAAAAGGATCAGTTCCGGGATCCAATGGTTCTTATGTAATAATTGAGAAATAATGGAAGTAGCGATTTTAAATATTGCAGGAGAGGACACCGGTAAAAAGGTAAAACTTAGTGAGTCAATCTTTGGTATAGCGCCTAATGACCATGCAATTTATCTGGACATTAAACAATACCAGGCAAATCAGCGTCAGGGAACACACAAATCCAAGGAAAGAGGAGAAATAGCCGGTAGTACCCGCAAAATTAAAAGGCAAAAAGGAACAGGAACAGCTCGTGCTGGAAGTATTAAATCTCCCGTTTTTCGCGGAGGTGGAAGAATATTTGGTCCTCGCCCGAGAAGTTATAGTTTTAAGCTGAACAAAAAGGTTAAACAGTTGGCCCGGTACTCAGCATTGAGCTATAAAGCACAAAATCAGGCAATTAGTATTATTGAAGATTTTAATTTCGAAAGTCCGAAGACAAAAGAATTCATTAATATTCTTAACAGCTTGAAAATTAGTGATAAGAAATCTATTCTGGTACTCAACGAGCCAAATAAGAATATCTTTTTGTCCTCACGTAACCTTCAGAAAAGCAAGGTTGTAACGGTATCAGAATTAAGCACTTACGATATAATAAATGCCTCAAGTGTAGTTTTTATTGAGAGTTCGATCAATAACCTGCAAAAAGAGGACTAACAGAAAGTAGCTGACGATGAATATTTTATTGAAGCCCATAGTAACGGAAAAAATGACTGCTCAGGGGGAAGACAAGAACCGTTTTGGATTTGTCGTTGACAAGAACGCGAATAAAATCCAGATCAAGAAAGCAGTCGAAGAAATGTACGGAGTAAATGTAGTCGCTGTAAATACTATGATTTACGCCGGAAAAAACAAATCGCGCTTTACAAAGACCGGTGTGATCAGTGGCCGGACGAAATCGTTTAAAAAGGCGGTTGTAACATTAGCAGACGGAGATACAATTGATTTTTATAGCAATATCTAATCAATATGGCAGTTAGAAAATTAAAACCTGTAACCCCAGGTCAGAGACATAAGATAATAGGGACCTTTGACGAAGTAACCAAGTCAATACCTGAAAAATCCTTATTACAGCCGATGAAAAAATCCGGCGGACGTAATAATACAGGAAAAATGACCATGCGATATATTGGTGGAGGTCACAAAAAGAGATACAGGGTAATCGATTTCCTTAGAGACAAAGACGGTGTCGAGGCTACGGTTCATTCAATCGAGTATGATCCAAACCGTACAGCAAGGATTGCCCTTCTCATTTATCAGGATGGTGAAAAAAGGTATATTATTGCCCCTAATGGCTTAAAAGTTGGACAGAGCATCCGTTCTGGAAAAGGAGTTGCTCCTGAAGTCGGAAATGCACTGACCCTTGGCGAAATTCCACTGGGAACAATGATTCATAACATCGAACTCAGACCTGGTCAGGGTGGCATTCTTGCAAGAAGTGCAGGATCTTATGCCCAGCTCACATCCCGCGATGGAAAGTATGCAATTATTAAGCTTCCTTCCGGTGAATCCAGAATGATTCTGGTAACCTGTAAAGCTACTATCGGTACGGTTTCAAATTCAGATCATCAGATTGAGCGTTCCGGTAAGGCTGGCAGAAAGCGCTGGTTAGGAAAACGTCCGCGTGTACGAGGTGTGGCTATGAACCCGGTGGATCACCCAATGGGTGGTGGCGAAGGCCGTGCTTCAGGTGGTCACCCAAGATCACGAAAAGGTCTTCCTGCCAAGGGATATAAGACCCGCCAAAAGGATAAGGCATCCAATAAATATATTGTTGAAAAACGAAAGTCCAATAAATAATTAGAATACTATGAGTCGCTCGCTAAAAAAAGGCCCATTTATTGACTTCAAACTGGAGAAGAGGATCCTGGACATGAACCAGGCAAGCAAGAAGCAGGTTATCAAAACCTGGTCAAGACGTTCCATGATTTCTCCGGATTTCGTCGGGCACACGATAGCTGTTCATAATGGAAATAAATTCATTCCGGTGTATGTCACAGAGAATATGGTTGGTCATAAACTTGGCGAGTTCGCGCCTACCCGAATATTCAGAGGACACGGAGGTAAACAGAAATAATTCTTGTCAGTAACGGACAAAAAGAAATTTGAAAATGGGAGCAAGAAAAAGAAATAGAGCCGAACAACTTAAGGAAGCCCGCAAGAGCACTTACTCTGCAGTATTACGTAATTGCCCGACTTCCCCCCGCAAGATGCGCTTATTAGCCGATCTGATCCGTGGAGTTGAAGTAAACAAGGCTTTAGATGTTTTAAAATACAATCCGAAAGAAGCATCGCGCAGGCTTGAGAAGCTGGTTCTTTCAGCCATTGCTAACTGGCAGGCTAAGAATGAAAGTACCCGCATCGAGGATAGCAATCTGGTCGTTAAAGAGGTTGCGGTTGATTCAGCCAGAATGCTAAAGAGAATCCAGCCCGCTCCTCAGGGGAGAGCCTTCAGGGTTCGTAAGCGTTCAAACCATGTAACGGTAGTGCTTGCAAACCTGAATGAGCAGCCTGTAGTTGCAAAAGAAGTAACAGAAAAAGAAACAAATTAATTTCGATTAATGGGACAAAAAGTAAATCCGATAAGCAACAGATTAGGTATCATCAAAGGATGGGATTCTAATTGGTATGGTGGAAAGAACTATGCGGATAAGATTGTTGAAGATCATCGTATTCGCAACTACCTGAATGCTCGTCTCGCAAAAGCGAGTATTTCAAAGATCATTATTGAGCGGACTCTGAAACTCATCACAGTTACCGTCAATACAGCTCGTCCCGGAATCATCATTGGGAAAGGCGGACAGGAAGTTGATAAACTGAAGGAAGAATTGAGGAAGATTACGAATAAGGAAGTTCAGATCAACATTTTTGAAGTTAAACGCCCCGAGCTGGATGCCACCATCGTTGCCAACAATATTGCCCGCCAGGTTGAAGGAAGGATATCGTATCGTCGTGCTATTAAAATGGCAATTGCATCTACCATGAGAATGGGTGCCGAGGGAATCAAAGTGATGATATCAGGTCGTCTGGGTGGTGCTGAAATGGCCAGGTCTGAAATGTACAAGGAAGGCCGTACCCCACTGCATACCCTCAGAGCCAATATTGATTATGCTCTTTGCGAAGCGCATACCAAGGTTGGTGTTATCGGAATAAAAGTCTGGATCTGCCGCGGTGAGGTCTACGGAAAAGTCGATTTGTCTCCCAACATTGGTGCCACTAAAGCACCAACCAGTTCAGGAACCAAACCCAAAGGCAATTTCAAGAAAAGAAGAAAATAAGACAGAGTGTATTCTTAAGATAATTAGATAGCAAGATGTTACAACCGAAAAAGACGAAATACAGGAGAAGACAAAAAGGACGCATGAAGGGCAATGCTCAGCGTGGCAATCAGTTGGCTTTCGGGTCCTTTGGCATCAAGGCTCTTCAAAGTACCTGGGTGACAGGACGTCAAATCGAAGCAGCTCGTCAGGCTGTTACGAGGCACATGAAAAGGGAAGGACAGATCTGGATTCGGGTTTTTCCGGATAAACCGATCACTAAAAAACCTGCCGAAGTTCGTATGGGTAAAGGTAAAGGTGCTCCGGAAGGATTCGTTGTACCTATTACACCCGGAAGAATTATTATTGAAGTCGAAGGTGTACCCATGGAAGTGGCTAAAGAAGCTTTGCGCCTTGCAGCACAAAAACTGCCAATCACTACCAAGTTTATGGTACGTCGTGACTACGTTGAAAATTAAAACGGATGAATGATGAAAGCATCAGAACTGAAAGAATTAACAATAAAGGAGATCGAGGAGAAGATCGAGAATGAAGAGAGTCTCATGGTCAAGATGAAATTGAACCATACTGTTTCTCCCCTCGATAACCCCCAGAAGATCAAAGTGACGCGACGGAATATTGCCCGGTTGAAAACCGTACTGCGACAGAAACAATTATCAGAAACAAGTAACGATTAATTTATCCAATGGAAACGAGAAATCTTAGAAAAGAGCGTACCGGTGTTGTCGTAAGCAACAAGATGGAAAAATCCATTGTCATTGCCGTGAAGAGAAAGGTGAAGCACCCGATCTATGGCAAGTTTGTGAACAAGACCACCAAACTGATGGCTCACGATGACAAAAATGAGTGCAACATTGGTGATGTAGTTCGGGTAATGGAAACTCGTCCGCTAAGCAAAAACAAATGTTGGAGATTAGTTGAAATTATTGAAAGAGCTAAATAGTCATGATACAACAAGAAAGCAGAATGGCAGTTGCCGA
>JAFGEO010000076.1 GCA_016931575.1 Bacteroidales bacterium
AGATTAACAAAAACATTCCCAGGCTGAAAGCCTGAAAGATCATAGCCGGAATAAAGAATTGGTCATACCAGGCTGAAAGCCTGAGAGACCGTAGCCTGAATAAAGTGATGGGTCATACCAGGCTGAAAGCCTGGAAGATCATAGCCGGAATAAAGTGATAGGTAATTCCAGGCTGAAAGCCTGAGAGATCGTAGCCTGAAAAAGAATTCCTAAATATTTATGCTTTAATCTCCCAGACCTTCAGTCTGAAGAGGAATTCCCCAAAATTTATGCTATGATCTCCCAGACCTTCGGCCTGAAGGAGCCTGGTCTGAGATTAACGAAAACATTCACAGGCTGAAAGCCTGAGAGACCGTAGCCGAAATAAAGAATTGGTTATCCACGATTCTAAAAAAGTATTTCTTACCCGATCCTCCATAAACTGGAGAGCGACGGGGAAGTCCGGACGGAGACAGAAATTGTTAATAATCGAACCAGGGTGTACTACATACTGACGAAAACAGGTCACGAGAGTACCAGGGAAAAGGTGAATGAACTTCAGGAATTTATTCAAACCCTTACTATTCTGATCAGCCATGGACCTTCCCTGGAAGTATGCAAGAGTTAACCAATCAACATATTAAAAGAATTTCGGAGGCTATTGATCACTCCGATATCAGCTTTTTCCATTTGCGGGAAGATCTGATCGATCGTCTGTTGTGAGATAGAGGCAAGTCTTGCTATGGGCATGGATTTCGAAAAGGCATTCGAAGGCATACGGCGAATACCTATATTCAGTGGATCAGCTTTCTGAGAGCATATATCCCAAGCAGATCAACCGGATGATATCCTCGATCTGGGATCAGGACGAGGGCATCTTCAATATGAATCTCCCTGTTGTTCTGATGCTGCTTAAAGTAACTGAACTTAAAAATGCCGTTGAACTGGCAAAACTGGATGCCCTTACGCTAAAGAAACAATAAGATCCTGCTTGTTGCCTTAAATGCCTCAGCGCAGTTACGGATAAATTCCGAACTGCGCTGATTTTTAGTTTACTCAATATTGTTATGCCGGATTCCGAAATTAATGGATGCCCCGGACAATTATTCTAAACCTGCCTGCGTTACTTTGCAGTCAGCACTTCCACCAATGCTGCCTTCCTGGAATCGTCTTCCTGGACGATCGGAAAATCGCCTTTATATGCCCAGTGGCAATAGGCTATCCCGTTTTCATTGAAGATGGCACATACATCCTTGTACCACCTGAGGGCAATTTCTTCCGGTATGGCCGGATAAATCCCAAATTCTCCGCAAAATAGCGGGAGTCCCAGTTTCTTAGCCTTTTCGATAGCCGGATCCATGATCTTTTTCAGCACCGCTTTATCAAAATAACCATTGGCAAATCTTTCCATTGCCTCACGGGCTTTATCTGACATTCCGGTGTAGTTAACTGTATCGACAATCCATCCCGGATAATTTACGGGGCCATCATATTCTGCAGTTGGCGTCCATGAAGCAGTGTGATGTGTTAAAGCATTAGGATCATAGAAATGAAAACTGAGTAAAATATTTTTATCATTCTCCGGCACTTTCAGGTCAGGAAATGTAGCAGAAGTCTGCCACATGTTGGATCCGATCACAATGACTCTTTCCGGTTCATTCTTCCGGATCTCTGAAACAGCCCGGTTAACCAAATCATTCCAATCGTCCGGATCTTCAGCAACAGCCTCATTCATAATCTCGTAAGCCACCTTGTCATTCGGATAGTCTTTCAACTCACTTGACAGCTCCATCCATAGATCAATAAGGCGTTGTTGTTCTGCTGGATCGGTCCACAAGGTATTGGTCTCGGAAATGAAGTGGTGAGAACGGATGATGTGCAGATCAACAATAACCCTGAGCTTAGCATCCAAAGCCCAGCCAATGGCATTATGCATGAGCTCAAAAGCTTCAGCTTCCTTCTGACCATCTTCAGCCCATAGCTGTTCCTCATCGAGAGGGAGACGTACATGGTCAAATCCCATGGCAGCAATGCTGTCAAAATCGGCTTTCTGAATATATTCCCTGCGCTCCTCCCCTCTTTTCTCGCTCTGTGAGAGCCAATGGCTGACATTAACTCCGGTACGTAGGCTAAATGACTGCTTTGCAGTCTCGCTTTTCTTTTCTTCGGTTTTACATCCCATAATCAGTATTGAAAAAACCAGTGCAATAATAAGTTTTTGTTTCATGTATTTTAAATTTTTGTCATAACTATCTTCATCCGAACTAAATTAAGAAAGAATATTGAATAACCTAATACACCAAACCTGCAAAAAACCCTTAATCGCCAAATGGCACAACCAGGACTGGGATAGCAGATTTCTGAATGATCTCTGAAGCATGGCTGCCAAAAAAGATTTTGTACAACAGGCTGTGCTCATGGTGACCGAAAATAATCAGGTCGATATTCAGTTTTTTCGACTCCTCAAGCACCACATCGATGGTATTCCCCTGGACAAGCAGTCCGTCAGCAACTGCCCCCATCGCTTTCAGCTTGTCAACAAATGAGCTTAGCAATTTATGCTCATTGCGTATTTCTTTTGCCCTGAAATCACGGATATACTCAGGTCCTACTGCATATCCGACAAAGTCGGGTTCCGGGGCAGTTGCATGCAGCAACCAGATCTTGGCGTCGTATGGCTTCATCCACTCAAAAGCCTTCTCCACGAGGTAGCTTGTACGTTCGTGAAAATCGATTCCTACTAAAATATTTTTCATAGCCTCCGGTTTTAATGTTAATGAATGCTGTGAAAGTTTCCCTGGTAAATTACAAAAAATCACGCTGATTACCATAGCAACCGGGAACCAATTCCAAATCCGGACTACTGAGTAGACCACCCGGGGTTTTTAAGGGATATTCCTGCTGAAAACCATGATATTTGTTGCAAAAACTGGAATCGGATTGTAATTTGGCAACATACAGACTGACGCGCTAACTTCCAAACCATGAAAACCGGAACAGTCATATCACTTTTGCTGTTCTTCTCTGCTGCAGCTGTTTCACAAACGGTGCCAGAGGTCTTTATCAATGAATTCCTGTCTTCCAATGTGTCTGTCAATGCAGATATGGTGGATTATGATGATTATTCTGACTGGATCGAGCTATACAACGATGGCAATACGGAAGCCGATATCTCCGGTTTTTATATTACGGATAGCCGGAACAATCCTGAAAAATGGCAATTCCCCGATAACATTCGTATTCCGGCAAAGGGTTTCCTGCGTATCTGGGCGGATGGCTACGATGATATTCCCGGTCAAATTCGGTATCGTTCGTGGCAGGACAAGGACGGAAATGATATCCCATTTATTACTGACTACTTCCACCTCAATTTCAAGCTTAGTCGTGCCGGTGAATTCATAGCGCTCTATACTGCAGCCGGAGAGGTGGTGGACAGTCTGGGCTACAGCCTGCAATACCGCGATGTTTCGTTTGGCCGCTGGCCCGATGGGGCCGAAAACTGGTATTATTTTGGGGAACCCACTCCAGGAACTCCAAATATTACCCGGGGAGTAGCAGAACCTGTTTTTTCCGGAAATGCTGAGATCCTTCCGCAAAGCGGATTCTTCGATGCTGGCACCACCATCAGCATGAACAGCCCTGTACCTGGCGATACAGTTTTTTATACCCTTGACGGTTCGAAACCTGGAACTGGGTCAGCGGATTATGAATCTGAACTCAGCCGGGAGGAGACGGTTATGGTCAGGGCAAGCCTTTTCGAAGCGGGTAAACTCCCCGGTACCGTATCCTTCCGTTCCGTGTTTATCAATGAAGACCATGCCCTTCCGGTGCTTTCCATTATAACTCCTCCTGAAGCCCTGTGGGATAATTTCATGGGAATATATGACAACCACCTAAAGGGCAGGGAGATCCCTGTGAGTATTGACTATTTCCCCGCCGGCGGACAGACCGCACTGAGCATGAATGCAGGGCTGAGGCTGACCGGGCAGGCTTCCCTTTACTACCCGCAGATCTCCTTTACCCTTACTGCCAGAGACCGGTATGGAGCCGATGAGTTTAGCTATCCCTTCTTTGCCGACAGAAAAATTGCTTCTTATAAATCCCTCTACCTTCGAAACGGGGGCTTCCCCGATAACCGGGATAGCTATTTTCGCGATGCCCTACAGGCAGGGCTCGTAATCAATAAGATCGATCTGGACGTACAGGCCTACCAGCCGGCTGCCCTCTTTTTGAATGGCGGGTATTGGGGAATCTATAACCTGAGAGAGAAAATTGGTGCAGATTACCTGGCGGCCCTGCACCATATCAATCCCGATGATATCGACCTGATTGAGTACAGTTCATTCAGCAGCACTCCGGTGGTCATGGAAGGAAACGTAGCGAACTACACGCTTTTCTATCAGTATGCGGAAACCAATGATCTCTCCCATCCGGAAGCCTATCAGACCATGGAAAACTGGATGGATATTGACGCCTTTATCAATTACCAGATCTGCAACATATTCTATGACAACGTTTACTGGCAGGCTGAAAATGTCCGGATGTGGAGGGAAAGGAAGGCTCAGGGCAAATGGCGGTGGATACTCTTCGATAACGACTGGAGCTTTGGTCTCCAACCCAATCCGCGCTCACCGGGATATGAAAACAACACCCTGAAATTCGCCACTTCCACCAGCAACAGCGCATTTAATCCCCCTGAATGGTCAACCCTGATCTTCAGAAAGCTCCTGGAGAATGAGTCTTTCAGGACAAGGTTTATCCAACGCTTCGATGTTTACCTGAACAGCATCTTTCACCCGGATACTGTGATAGGTACCATCAACCGTTACCAGCAGGGTATTGGGGCTGAAATGCCCCGGCATATCGAACGCTGGAAAGATGAAGCTAACTACCTGACGCCCCCACTACCGGATTACAGCACCTGGCTTGGAAAGCTTGAGCTTATGCGCGAATTTGCCAGGAACCGGCCAGACTATCAGCGGCAACACCTCATCAGCTACTTCGGACTTGAAGGAACGGCTGTCCTTGAACTTAGTCTGAATGATCCGGCTGCCGGCCGGGTCAGGATCAATGAAGCTATCCTTTTCGACCAGGATTATTCAGGAACCTGGTTCCGCGGAGTACCGATTGACCTGTTCGCAATGCCTGAAGCAGGTTATCGCTTCACGGGCTGGGAAGGTGCCAGCAATGACACGCTGAATGGAATACGCCTCGTCCTTGATCAGGACACGGTCAGAATAACAGCCACTTTTGAACCGGTAAAACTCTCAACAGTTCCCGAGCATATCACCAGCGATACAACATTGACCCTGTCCCGATCCCCCTGGTACGCTACCGGGGATATTGTCATTGATTCCAATGTTACGCTCACCCTGGAAGCCGGAGTAAACCTTTTCATGCCGGAGAAAGCCTGCATTATCGTTTACGGACAGTTTCAGGTTGACGGAACTGAAGTGAAGCTGGTTCAAATCAGCCCCTGGGAGTATGCCGGGCAATGGGGGGCAATCTGCTTTGTCAATGCAAGCGATTCATCGGTCATCCGCAACCTCAGGATCTGCAAGGCCTCCAGAGGGCATGATTTCGAGCGGGATAAAGCTGCCATCTCCGGTTTCAATTCCCGGTTCTCACTTGAATCCATAACAGTACTCGATTCAGAAGATCCCATCTTCGTGAAATATGGTAAAGTGATCATCCGGGGCTGCTCACTCAGCCTTTACAGAGCCGGTGACCTGATCAATGTCAAACAGACCAGACAGATCACCGTTGAGGATTGCAACCTGATAGGAGGCGATTACTATGATTCCGATGCCATTGATTACGATCAGCTGTCCAATGGCATCATCCGTGGGAATATCATCAGCAACTTCTATGGCTATAACAGTGATGCCATCGACCTGGGGGTAGATTCACACGGTATCCTGATCGAGGATAATGTCATAGCCAATATCAATGATAAAGGGGTTTCCATCGGTAATGGCTCCGAGGGTATTATACGTGGCAATGTATTTGTCAACTGCGGACAGGGTATCGGCGTGAAAGACAATGACTCCTACGGCTATGCCGTTCACAACACTTTCTACGGGAACCAATACGGTGTTGCCAGTTTTGTTAAAAATATCGGTGAAGGTGGGGGGACCCTTGATGTGATAAACAGCATTTTCGCCGACAACAGAACCTCCTCCGTGCTGGTTGATGAACTCTCCAGGGCCAATGTCAGCTTCTCGCTGTCGAATACCGGTCTGCCGGAAGGCCTGTTCAATATGGAAGATGATCCTGAATTCCTGAACAACCTAAAACTGGCAACAGGCTCACCTGCCATTGATGCCGGAAATCCCTTTCTTCCTGCTGATCCTGATGGCTCTGTGGCTGACCTGGGAGCTTATCCCTGGTCGGTGTCAGATCAGCGCAGCCTGATTATCAATGAAGTGCACTATCATCCGACGGAAGGGGTTAATTACCAGTTTATTGAACTATTCAATGCCGGTTCTTCCCCAACCGACCTGAAAAACTATCAGCTCAAGGGTAACATTCATTTCCTCTTTCCGGATATAAGACTGGCCGCCGGTGACTACCTTATTGTAGCAAAATCGCAGAGCGTATACGCCGGAAACGGGTTTCAGGTATTCGAATGGGAAACCGGTGATCTTCAGCTATTCCCCGGACAGGTCCTGCTGCTTGATGACCTTGGCAGTACCCTTGACAGGGTGGATTATGACAATCAGTATTGGTGGCCCACTGAGCCCGATGGCCAGGGTCCCTCACTGGAGCTTCATTCTCCGCGACTGGAAAATATGGCTTCCACAAGCTGGCGCAGCAGTTACAGTTCCGGGGGAACTCCCGGGCGCTCCAACAATTCACTTCTGATCGATGGAGTCTATATCAATGAATACCTTACCAGCAACCAATCCGTTAATGCTGATGAGCACAAAGAATACGATGACTGGATCGAGTTGTACAACAACAATACCGAGCCGGTGAACCTGGGCGGGCTATACCTGACCGACAACCTGGCAAATCCCCGGAAACACCAAATCCCCATGCACGATGCAGAAGCGACCACCATCCCTGCAAAAGGCTACATGCTCCTATGGGCCGATGGGCAGCCTGAACAAGGCATCCTGCACCTGGATTTCGTGCTCGACCGACAGGGAGAAGAAATTGGGCTGGCCCAGCTTTACGAAAGTGATATCCGGTATGTAGACAGTCTGCGGTATGCGCTCCAGCAGAGGGATACTTCCCGGGGACGGTTCCCGAACGGAGGAAATGCCTGGTACTCCTTTACCTCTCCCACTCCCGGAGCAGCCAATATTCTACTGGACCTAACTGATAACCACCGGGCACCTAAAGGACTGAACCTGCTGACAAACTACCCGAATCCCTTCACGGAAACGACCACCATCAGGTATTACCTTGACGAACCAGGATATGCCGAACTGAACATTTACGACTTTACTGGCAGGAAACTACGCACCCTTTTCAGGGGAGAACAGCTTCCTGGTATTCATGAACTGACCTGGAATGCAGGGGACCTGAGACCGGGTATTTACTATTGCGAATTGAAAACCATCAGACACCGCGAATTAAGAAACCTTATGCTGATAAAAAATGATGATGAACCCTACCCAGTGGGCAACCCTTAGCCCCATTTTTACATCTCACGGAAGAACCGGGTCAATGAAGGATAGTACCCTGCGCGAATACCCGGTATAACCAAACCGAAAACCATGAAGAAAACGCTTACACTACTCCTCCTCATCTCATCCTTTCAGTTCTCCTTGTTTGGGCAATGGGAAATTATCAGTGCAGGTGACCTGGAACCTGTTGGTGATTCTATCCTGAACGATGTTTTCTTCCTGAACAGTGATACCGGTTTCATTGCTTCCGGAGAGGCACACCTGCATGGAGGGTTTGGAAGCATCTTCAAAACCATGGACGGGGGTAAAAGCTGGCAGGAGATACAAAGTTCTGACACTACATGTGTAAGATCTGTTCAGTTTCTGAACCCTTCCCTTGGCTACTATATATCAGATGGAGCCTGGTGGGCCGGACCAGAGCTGTTCCGGACATTTGACGGAGGGAAAACATGGTCCTCCATCCTGCAGCAAATCCAGGGCCGGCTATTTATGGTGAATGAAAACACCGGATTTGCTGCCCAGTATGAGTATGTATTAAAGACAAACAATGCAGGTGACACCTGGGACACCCTGTACCATAGCTGTACCGAAGAAGGCTGCACTTACATCTTCAATTGTTTTTTCCTGAATGAAAACAGGGGCTGGTTGTTTGCCGATGACAACCTCCTGATCCGCTTCACCGCCCCGGATACATGGGAGGAATTCCGGACAGAAGAAATTATGGCTCAACAAACCCTTTTCTTTGCCGATGAAAACAACGGATGGCTCAGTGCCGGTTACCGGTACGACGAGTATGAGTATTACTTCGCCCTTTACAGAACGCTGAATGGCGGAGCTACCTGGACCGCGATTCCGGATATCGGTTACCTGATGTATGATCTGTATTTTGAGAATGAATACCATGGATGGGCAGCAGGGGAAGATAAAAATGGTAATGGGGTGATTGCAGAGACTTTTGACCGGGGGCAGACCTGGAATATTCAGACCAACATGCTACCCGGAAAACTTACCAGAATAAAAACATTTTCTGACGAGAAATGGGCTGTGGGCGACCACGGTCTTATCCTTAGGAATTACGGAAATCCATTCTGGGTGGATTGGGCCCGGGTGGAAAACTCCCCTCCTTACCTGGTCCCTGGTGCCGGGGAAGTTAGCATTGCCGCCTCCATATCGAACCCTGACCATTATCCGCTGAAGGTAACCACTCTGATCCAAAACCTGGATGAAAGCACAGAGGTCAGCATTCCGATGGAAAACTATTCGGGCGACCTTTGGAAGGCCTCCTGGCCGGTGGTCAGTGGAGAAAGCTTCTATGAGACCCGGTTGCTCGTCGAAAGGACCGATACAACAAACAGCAGTTACAATTATTCCCTGGGGATATCCTTCACAACTTCCGGTCCGGTTGCGATCAGCGAAATTAACTATCCATGGTACGACTGGGAAAATACAGATACGATACCCAATCCGGGAGATACGCTCCAGCTATCACTAAGCATCATTAACAAAGGAAGCTTTCTTACAATACCCTCACTGGCCATTAGTCTTCATCCCCTGGACGACATGCTCAAACCACCGCTTTGGGGAAGCTACATCGATCTTTGGCAACATATCGCTCCCGGCGACACGCTGACAGCTGAAACAACAATAGCGATATCCGCCGAAGCCACTCCGGGTGCGGAACTCCCGCTGGAAGTCAGCTTTTACAGTTCAGACAGGATGTACTGGAAGGATACCGTATTCGTTGAGCTGGAAAATCCAGATGCACTGGACCCGGATCAGGATCCCGGACTGAAGGTCTACCCAAACCCGGCAAGTGATTTTGTCTGCATTGAACAGTTGAATGAATGGCAGGGTTCCATGGATATTGCCCTGTACGGTCTGTGCGGGAACCTAATCCTTTCCCTCAAGTATGCAGCGAACGAAATTCATTCCATTAGCCTGAATTTGTCTGATATAGAACCAGGAATCTACCTGTTAAAGGTGGGTAACAGGAAACAACAAATGATACAGAAACTCATCATCCAATGAAATTGAACTGTGTGCTTGCATGGCTTTTCCTGATCACTGGCGGACCTTTGGCCGGCCAGACCGCACATCGCTTTATGTTTCTTGGGGACACGCACTTCAGCGCTCCCGCGGTGGATCTCAGGTCGACTCTTGTCTATGAGTTTTGCATGCAGGCTATTCAGGAAGAGGCAGATTTTATCTTCCTGGCCGGAGACCTGGTGATATCCCCCTATTCCGATCCGGAATCAGAAGAAAACGAGCTGGGGAATTGGCGGTATCTGATGGACACGCTGGCCTCCCATAACATCAGGCTATATGCCTGCCGCGGGAATAATGATGCCCTTTGCGGCACATACTGGGACAGCCTCTTCCAGGAGGGATACCAGTTCCCGCAGAATGGTCCTGCCGGCGAACTGAACCGCAGCTATGCCCTGGAATTTAACAACCTGCTGTTCATTTCGCTAGACCAGTACACCCAGCTCTATCAGGTAAACCAGGAATGGCTCGATGAAGTGCTGGCAGGTGCCAGCCAGGACCACATCTTTGTTTCAGGACATACATCTGCCTTCAAGCTTCGCATGACCAATACCCTGATCAACTACCCCGGAAAACGGGACACCCTTTGGGAGAGCATGACCACTGCCAGGGTGAAAGCTTATTTGTGCGGACATGCACATTTCTACGATCATGCCGTGATCAGCGATGGAGACTGGAATCCCGATAACAACATCCACCAGTACATTGTCGGTACAGGCAGGGAATCATTCCTCGAAGATGATGAGTATGACGGAGATAACGGCCGGTGGACCCCTGAGCGGATATACCATGATGAGGCTATTGGGTACCTGCTGGTCGACATTGAGGGATCTGATGTGAACCTGACCTGGAAAAAACGCACGGCAGCCTTCAGGTTTGAGGAGGGCGGAGATCATTTCCGGTTTTCACCTGATGGCAACACAGATGGTCTGTCCCAGGCGATAATTTCAGTACCCAGGATTTATCCGAATCCTGCTTCGGACCAGGTGCAGATTGAGCTTCCGACAAATATTGGCGGTCCGGTCTCCCTGAGACTGAAAGATCCGTCAGGCAGGACGGTCTTGCAGAAAATCTTACCTCCATGCCATAACTATATCTCCCTGGATCTGTCTGTATTTTTGAGGGGAGTGTACCTTCTTGAGGTAGAATATGGAGGAGAAAGAATAGCCAGGAGCCTTAGCCTTTTATAGGAGGTGTCAGGGATGGCATAAGCAAAGCACTCAGTTGAAATAAACTTATCCCTTCAAATCAACAGTATGGGTTTTAGTTAAGAATTTTACACTAGTGTTATTCTTATGCTAAAATCAGAATAACTCCTCTTTTACCAAATGAATGGTCGGTTCTTAGGTTGAGCTTATTCTGGATACCTACTCAAATGAGATTAAACTGATTTCAAAAATCAAGGTTTTGTTAGGTCCGATCACACCTCCTGCACCTCTCTCACCATAGGCTAATTTTGCCGGAATATAGACAATCCATTTAGCACCCGGTTTCATTAACTTTAAAGCTTCTGTCCACCCAGGTATAACACTGTTAACAGCGAATTGAGCTGGCTCATCATTTTTATAGGAACTATCAAATTCCTCCCCATTAATAAAGTAACCTTTATAATGAACAGTTACTCTGCTCGTATCATTCGGCGTTTCCCCTGAACCTTCTTCGATTATTTCATATTGCAAACCACTGGGCAGGGTAACCACTCCCTTTTTTCTGGCATTCTTCTCGAAGAATGCTTCACCCTCCTCCAGGTTGACATTGTTTTTATCATCCTGTTGCATCGATAAGTAATCATTAAGAATCATCGCAGCCTGATCCTCATCCAGAACCAGGTGTTTCTCATTTAGACAATCCCTGAATGCCTTGATCAGGATCTTTTCATCATATTCAGTGATACCGGACTTCATAAAACTGGAACCCAGCAGAACACCAATGCTGTAAGAGGCGCTATCAGCATTGTTTTTTAAAACCGTTTTCTGTCCGAAGGCAGAGCTGAAAATGCCAATCATTAAAACACTTACCAGTAATCTCATCTTTATTGTTTTTAACGTTTCTCTTGATGAATCTATAATACGTAAAGGATTAACCATTTAGGACATTCATCGTATTCCAAATAAAAAAAAACACCCGGATGATCTAAAGTGTATTCACCAACAAATAAACCAAATAAGCTGCCAGTTTGGAAGTCCTTCCATCAGGATCGCAGAGCGGGTTGGTCTCAGCAACATCAAAAGCCACCACCTTCTTCGATGCCAGGATGCTTTTCAGGATGAGGAACACCACTTGCTTGTCCACGCCCGGAATAGCAGGAGCGCTGACACCGGGAGCATCGGACCCATCGAAAACGTCCATATCCACAGTGAGGTAGCAGGCATTGGATTTACCGAGGAAAGTCTGAACAGTATGTAGTATTTCAGGCAACTTTTGAGCCTGAAGGTCCTCCCCCAGGATATACTTTACCTTTAAGTTGTTGGCTTTCTGAAATAGTGCCTGCGTGTTCGATTGGGGCTGAATGCCCAGGCACATATACTTAAAAGGTTTTCTCATCGCTAAGCATAGCTCTGCCAGTTGCAGGAAGGGGGTCCCTGAGCTGATCTGCTGACTGAATTCTCGGAGATCGAAATGAGCATCAAAATTCAATATCCCCACCGAAGGGGCAATTTGGGAGAAAGCTTCCGAGACTCCCTTGTAGCCGCCAAAGGAGACTTCATGTCCCCCTCCAAGGATAATCGGGAAATAGCCTTGCTTCATGACTTTACTAACTACTCCCGCCAGCTCCTCCTCGACAGCCCTCAGCCGGGTACCTTCGAAGATCACATCGCCGCAATCGAGCAAGAGGGTTGATCCTGGGTCGAAATGGCAGGCAAAATTGCGGCAGGCCCGTCGAATGGCTTCGGGACCGTTTGCAGCTCCTGCCCGTCCCATATTTCGCTTCACCCCTTCATCACAGCGAAATCCGATAAAGGCAAAACCTCGCTGATTTGCCCCGGGTTCCGGAATTTCTTCCTTTTCCAGGTCGATGCACTTCACCAGGTAGTGCCAGCGGATGCCTGCATCACCGTCTTCCCTGTCGGTTCTGCCTTCCCATATTGAAGATTTGGTAGGTTTATACATCAGAATCAGTTAATCCTTTCCATAAACAACTTTGCCTCCTTTCCATACCAGCGAAGGTTTCACCCTGCCCTGATTATAAAATATTTCCTGGTATTCCGATACCGGGAACGCGGCAAAGTCAGCCAGTTTTCCCTTGCTAAGCACACCCCTGTCGTTAAGCCTGAGGGCTGCAGCAGCCCTGAAGGTAATTCCTGCGAGCATTTCCCCGATCGTCAGCTTCTCATATACTCCAAGTATGGAGGCCTGTACCAGAAGGTCACCCATGGGAGCAGACCCTGGGTTCCAGTCGGACCCGATTGCCAGACTGGCTCCCGCATCCAGCAACCTCCGCGCAGGGGAAAAAGGCACACCGAGACCGATCGAGGCACCCGGCAATGCCATAGCGATGGTATTGGCTTCAGCAAGCTTTTTGATTTCTTCATCGCCGGAGGCCTCCA
>JAFGEO010000077.1 GCA_016931575.1 Bacteroidales bacterium
CATGTCCCTCCATCCGACCAGAGTTCTCTTTTTCAGGAAGATATCCATCAGGAAAATACCATACTTTTGCGCCACCTTTAAGATTTGAAGTATTCATATTTATATTTTTTTAATTATTAGATCCCTTTTTCACAAAGTTCCCTGATGTAGGGAGTAATAGATACCGGTCCTTTTTCAGTTATAACAAAACCTTCCTCAATTCTGTTTGAGCCACCGGGATGTCCGAATAAACTTATATCTGAATTTACGCACATACCACTTTTAAATGAATAAATGCTATCTGCGTCAGGGTAGGGCGACTCAGCCTCGGCAAGTCCTATCCCGTGCATAGGCGGATAAACATCATACTCGCCGGCCGAATATTTTTTAAATACCCCTTTCACTGCTTTTACCATTTCTCCTGCAGTCACACCGTTTGACAAATATTTCTGTTGCACGTTGGCAGCTTCAAAAAGTATGTTTAACATTTTCTTTTGATTTTCTGACATTTTGCCTGCTACAAACGGAAATTCAACGGTAGCTGTATAGCCCTCATACTGAACAGCAAGCGCTGACATGATCATATCACCATCATTTATGATTTTATTTACAGGACGACCGATTATGGTGTCTGCTCTTTTCCCGCTTCCAAAAACATGGAACGTAATCCCTTCAGCGCCATTAGATCGTGCTTCACCTTCTGCCTGCCCTGCAACCATAAGTTCAGTCAAACCCGGTTTACACACCTCTATTAATTTCCTGTATCCTGCACATGCAATCCTGCCTGCTTCCTTAAGGCATTCAATCTCCAATTCTGATTTTATGATCCTGAGGTTAATCAGAATATCATCTGCATTAATCATCTTCACTCCGGAAACCGCATTTTCTATCCTGTTGTATAGCGGATGGGATATGTCCCATATTCCCGTAAATCCTAAATTTTTTCCTCCTTTGAGAGTTTCTTTTATTATCTCTCCAAAAGAGGAAAACTTCGCCATTGGATAATTAATTTCCTCGGGCACTGTCACGCACGCAAATTCCTTTACATTGCGTACATCGTCCCAGACGTTCATCTCCTTTGCATATTTCTCGCCTTCTGGCGCACAGGCAAGTATCGGATTACCTTTTTTTGGAATAAAGCATGCTCCTCTTTCAAAAATAGGCCAGAAGTTTGAAACATACCTCAAATTTTCTTTCCGGTATTCATCTCCATAAACCATTAAGCCATCAATACCTCTTTGTGAAAGAACTTCCTGTATTTTCAGAATCCTTTCACTGAATTCTTGCTTTGTTATTTTTGCCATTTTACTACTTTTTTTAAGATAATATGAATTTATATTTTTAAACAATTTGTTTTCAGATTTCTGAATATTACCTATTTGGCTACAAAGTCCCATTTGCCCGATACAGCATTGAACATGACAAAGTTGTCGTTCTCTCATCTCCATGTTATACCATCCGACCCTCCAGTATAAGAACCCTTCTTCCAGATAACCTTATCATTGACCCGGAAACACTGATATTGGCAACCACGGTCGATGGAAATTGTTTAAATCTGGCTCCTTACAGCGGTCTTCAATACAACCGGACCGATCAGGCCTGATTCCAGCAGCGGATCATTTTTATAATAATGTTTCCAGACGGTGAAAGCTATCCTTTGCCCTTTCGGCCTGGGCTCTCCTTTCAGATACCATTCCGGCATTTTTAAGATACTTTCACCTCTGTTTGAGAACCCCGACCGGGCTACACTATCCCCGTGTGTTGCATCCCCTTCATATTCATACTCGGGAGGAAGTTGTTCATCCCCTATCAACCTATTGGGCCACAGGTTAACCACCTTTACTGACAACACGTTGTTCCCTTTCTTTACCACCCCGGTTATTTCAACCTGATAGGGTCTGCTCCATAACGCCCCCAGGTTTTTCCCGTTCACCGAGACTTCTGCTATCACTTCCACTCTCCCCAAATCCAGAAACAATCGTTTGCCCCCGCTCATCATCTCATCCGTCACCTCAAACTCTTTGTTATAGGTTGCTGTCCCGGAAAAATACTTTACCCCCGCTAATTCATGCTTATGCAATGATATTAATTCCGGTAATGCTATTTTTTCAGGCGCCCCTAAATCCGGCGGAAATTTCACTTCCCACGGACCTTTCAGCTTTTCAGCAGGAGTAATCCCATTGACCTCAACTGATTTTGTCTGTCCGCGACTATCCTCTAAATTAAATGTCCCATTCTCCCAGAACAAGATTTCGGGAGCTTCGTTCCCACCGGCCTGAACAATAAAGGGCACATCATTAAGCTTCTCTGCTCCCGATCCTACCTCAAATAATCCCTTAATCCTGCTCCCAGTCAATACTTCTGTGAACAATTCCGGCTCCATCATATCCCCGTTATAATACGAGGCCCCGTCTTCCAGAAAGGCCTTGCCAATCCCCGGATGAACCATTTTAACTTTTCCCTCATTTTCGATCAGTTCCCCTTTGGCCACCTGCCCGTTCAGATAAACTGAGGGAACTCCGTTATCATACACCAACACCACATGGGTCCATCCTTCCAGAGGTGATTTTACAATCATTCTCATATACGGCCAGCGACCGTGCCGGTGCCAGACGGCCACCCCGTTCCGGCCGACAGCCAGCCCGCATGTCTCATGATCCTCTCCGTACAACTCCCTGCCAGAGGGTGGGTAAATTGCGTAGTAATCCGTCCACTGCATATCCGGCATGGTCCGCATCATCCGGTTCTCCATCACCATGATATCGATCTCCGGTTTGACCCATACGCTGATGCTAAAATTATCCGTCACATTATCATATTTTATCTGTTTTACTTCTTTGAAAGGAGTTGTCCCAAGTACCATTTCATTTCCCTTTGTAATAACTTTTACCCGATGTCCGCTGATTGGTGCCCGGAAAACGACAAATACCGACCCGCAGGGATTTAACTGAACCGGTACCCGTATACGTCCCTCAAAAATATCATAAACACCTGCCGGCGTAATCTTACCGCTGTCCGGATCCCAAAACTCCGGCTGCCTGTCCCCTACCCGGAACGTACAAACCAGTTCCTCATACTTCCGGCGGTCATTACAGATAAAATAAGCTTCCGATCCCTCTATGGTACGGTGAATATATCGAACCGGAGCATCCCCTGAAAGTGAGGTAGATTCAAAATCGGGAGCTGTATCCAGCTTTTTCAAAACCTCCCCTAGCGGCTCTCCCCAGAAAACTTTTCCCTTTTCCACCTCATGTTCTGTGTTGGTCGTTCCATCCATATCTCCCCATAATTCTCCTGTTATCTCCAACATGGTTTTTTCATCCCCCGAACGGGTGCCTAAGCCAGGCGTCCGAACCGGCTTCGAACCATAGAGGATCATCCCCTGGTGAACAAGCTCTCTTATCTTCTTAATCAGCTCCAAAGTTATCGTTTCCTGATCCTGCAGAACCAGCATTCTGTAGCTCATCCCGTCCGGCAGCACAATACGACCGTCTTTTACCTGCATCCTGTTAAGGATTACCTCCCGGTTCACCATGTCATAGTCATACCCTGCCGGTGGTTCCGGGCGCAGCTCCTCACTGAATAAATGAACTTCTTTCGGAGCCCCTTCTCCCGTGAAGTAGGCAAAGTCTGCCACGAACAAGCCCTGCTGAAGCATGTACTGACAACGGGAAACATAATCCAGCCACTTCTTTCCACTTTCCCACCACGTGTTGGTACGTTCGAAGTGTATGCCCCAGTAAGCCATCGTCATACCCGGGGCTACATTTGAGTCGGGATGCGGCTGATGGGCAAACCGGTGAAACACCATGCGTGTCAGTCCCTCCGAAAAAAACCTGTCTCCCAATGCTTTCAGAGAAAACGGATAATTCTGCCATTTCCCGCTTGGAGCTTCCGCGGTGAATGATTCAGCCCCCACAATCTTCCGACCGTAAGCATGGGAAACTGACGCTGCCAGCTTTATAGTTCTCCGGAATAAAATATTGAACGGTAACCATGTACACAATCCATTCCAGAATTCTCCCATCGATACATCCACCCTCGATCCTATCTGGAGCTCTTCAAACGGGCCCGGAGGATACGGCTCATTGTATGACGTGATGCCATGCTCCTTGCACAGTTCGGTAAAATGTGCATAGTAATTATCCGCTATAAGGTCTGCCTGAATTCTCCGCACATCCCACAAAAACCTGTCGGAAATATCTGCGCTCCCCACCACCCTGCCTGTCATGGCCAGTAAATACCTGACCAGGTCATATCCGGCCGACCGCTTAAATTCCTCCGGAAACTTTGGTGTCCAGTTCTGAACGTCCACTTCCCAACTGTCGATCTCCAGGTATACTTTGTTCTTTTCTGCCAGCGGTGTCATTGTGGACAAAACCTTCTTCATCATTATATTAAAATGCATATCCAGGGCCTCCTTGCTGTATTTGTCGATTTCCAGACCCAAACCTCCTTCCGGGGCTCCGTTATTTCTTGATGCAGTTGTGGTGTAACCTATCCTGAGGATCATCCAGTTTCCTTTGGGAGCCTTCCAGTGAAGCCTTCCCTCGCTGTCCATCTGTCCGGTAAGATTAATAACCGTATCAGGATCGATCACCGAACCGGCAGGTATGTCTTTAGTCCTTGCAGCTTCATCTCCACCCGTGGAAAAGTTTGCCTTGCCTTTCCAACCGGTTATACGGGCCGCCCCCGAAAAGCGAACCAGGGAATATCGATACGAATCAGATGAACTGAGACGAAAATACTTTGCTTTTACCGCCGGAAAATCAACGGTTATAAATGATTCCCCGTTTGGCCTCAGACGCCACCATGGAGGCTCGGTGCTTATACTTGTGATTTCTTTAAACTGCAATCCATCGTCAGAAGCTTCCAGAATGATGCCCTCGCGAAAACCCCTCCTTTGTCGACCCGGATTCTCTCCGGTATCGCTAACTGAAGCCATAAACGACAAATAACGCGCCTCGTATGGTTCTTTAAATTCAAACTGCAGGGATGCCGGTCCATTTCCTGAAACCCTTACTTCCTCTCCCTCAGGGTAGATTCCTACGAGCTTTCCCATGCTAACAAGCCCCCCTGTAGAGGTGATCACTTTTAACAAATCTTCCAGTGAAGATTCGCCTTCCATAGCAGGATAAGCCAAGACATACGTATCACGGTAAAAGTCTTCCCTGGACAAAGGTTCTGGCAAAGTCATATCTACCTGTTTGCCTCCTTTTACGGGACTCTCGCTCCAGGTAACCTCCAGCATAGAATACTCAGGAGTTACCCACGGACCGGCGGTATTTGACCATCCCGGGCAGTTTGTCATCCCAAAATACAATCCCAGGCGGTTACATTCACTGATAGCATGATTTTTCAATTCCCAGAACTCTGGTGAATTATAATTAACAGGCCCTTTAATGGCGCCTGTACCCACGTCGGTGTTCATCAAGCCGGCTACACCGGCCCTTTTTGCAGCCTCCAGGTCACGTGTAATACCTGCTTTTGTCACATTCCCGTTCATAAATTCCCATATTGCATGCGGGCGTGCCGAATCGGGCATGGCCTGGAAACCGTCTGCCAGTTTTGCAGGAGCATAAGAACCTGCCGGATGGTATAACTGGAATATGCCTTTTGGGGTGATCAGCGTAAGAACTCCTGCTGCGCTCGTATTTCTTATGAATGTCCGGCGTTTCATATTTTCATGTATTTACGCAAAAATGGATGTCTGAAAAAATCAGGCCGGAATACCCAATTACTTGTAATTTCCTGAAATTCCGGCCTGGATTATTCGTTAACTGATGGTTAACGATTCAAATTTAAAGTTATGTTATTCTACTGTATAGCAGGATTATATAGCTTTTCAGAGGTTGGAATTTGAAACTTAGTTACAATGTTTGTAAAAGCTGAAGGCGCTAGAACTTGTCCGGGTAAGAAATAATAATCACCAGGACTGGCATTTACCCTGGCTCCGTATGCTGTAATAACCTCCACAGCCTTCCCTGTACGAACAAGGTCAAACCAGCGTTTACCTTCGAAAGCCAGTTCTATCATTCTTTCCCTCTCAATTGCATCGCGGATCTCACTCTGTGATAAAGCTGCAGAGTTTGCCAGCCCTGCCCTGTTCCTTACCTGGTTCAAATAGCTGAGGGCTTCAGCAGATCTTCCACCTTGTTCATTAATTGCTTCCGCTAAAAACAATAATGCTTCAGAATATCTATAAACAGGCATGTTTTCATCTGTCTGACTTAGTAAGGCATGGGGATGAAGGTATTTTATGCACATAGGAACTCTTATTCCTGTCATTGTATGTACATATTTAATTGTAGCAGCAAATCTTTGATCTCCCGGCTCATACAATGTTATCAGATCAGGGTTGGGAATTAAGAAACCTTCCCAAGAGACATCCACAGGATTACTTATACCGGTCAAAGCCTTTAATGTGTCACGACTAAGAGGTTGAGGGAACATCGTATATAAAAAATCACTTGAATAAGTCGTTGTAACAGATGAGTATTGGATCTCAAAAATAGATTCTGTGTTATTTTTGGTTGCCGGATTAATTACATCTGCGTAATCAGGCATCAAAAAATATTCTCCTGCTAAAGTCTTCAGCTGGGATTCAGCATCATTCCAATTTTGTTGCCACATGTAAACATCAGACAGAATCATCCGGACTGTCCCCGAGGTTACGCGACCAGGTTCCTGATTTGCTTTGTTTGGCAGCAGGGTAGAAGCTAAAGTGGCGTCATCAATAACCTGGGCTATTACATCAGCTGCCGGACTTAATGGCTTATAACTTTCTTCAACAGTAGTTACCGGTTTCAGATGTATGACCACGTCGCCATATAGTCTTGTCAGCCACCAGTAACTGTATGCTCTCAGGCACAGGGCTTCGCCTTTTAAGTCATCTTTGATGGTCTGATCAAAATTAGCACCGTCAATCAGATCAAGAACCTGGTTCGCACGTGCAATCCAACCATAAAAGCTACCCCATAAATCAGAAAAGGTCTGTGGTTCGGGTACAAAATCAGCAATATTTTCAAAACGAACCGATCCCCGATAATTCGGAGTATATAAATAACGCGAAATATCGGAATGTAAATCTCCAACCATCAAATTACTGCAGTAGCCTCCAAAACCGGGATAATCATTAAAAAAACCTTTCATTCCTGCATATATGCCGTTCACTCCAGCCTGAAAGTCAGCTTCTGTCTTAAAATATACGGGCAGGGTGAGAGCTGAAGGGTTCGACAGATTTAGAAAATCCTCAGTACATGAACTTAGCAGCAAAAACATGAAACATGCTGCTATTATTTTTTTATTTTTCATAATTAATATTTTTTAAGCTATAAAATAAAATCAGTCATCAAATACCATTAAAACCTCAGGTTTATCCCTAAGCTATAAATTCTTGGCAAAGGATAAGTTGAAAGATCATCTCCTAAAGTGAGCACATTTCCTGATCTGCTTACTTCCGGATTATTACCTTTATATCTGCTGAATGTATAAAGTTGCTGGACACTTATATACAACCTGAAACCACTGATAAATCTAATTTTGTTCACATCCAAGTTATATCCTAACGTCACGTTCTTTATTGTAAGATAAGTGCCCTTACTAATATACCTGGAATTAGGCCAATCACGTTCCATATAAGTGCCATATAGAGTAGTGCCATACTTACCCGATCCGGGATTTTCCGGAGATCTCCACCTGTCTTTTATTTCTTTATATACATTAAAAGCCCCGTCCATGTCGCAGGTACCCTCTTCAAACTGATTCCAAATATCATTACCTACAGAGCCCGAGCATACAACAGAAAGATCAAAATCCTCATAATTAAACGTATTTGCGAAACCAAAAAGGTATTTTGGAGTCGGGTCACCAAGGATTGTGCAATCACCGGTAACAGGATCAGGAGTGATCACACCATCAAGATTAATATCAACGAACTTAGCGGTTCCTACACCAGCATCTGCGGCATGAGGAGAGTTATCGAAATCTTCTTGATTGATATAAACACCATCTCTGACCAGACCATAGAACAGGCCGATACGTCCACCAACCTTTGTGATATGGCTGTTCCCAATGCCGCCATTGCCATTAAGAATAAAGTCAACATTTGGAGCAAGTGAGACCACTTTGTTATCTCCAAAAGTAATGTTTACGTCGGTGGTCCATTTAAATTTACCAACAAGGTTGTGTGAAATCAATTCAATTTCATGACCCCAGAATTTTAACTCACCTGAATTTCCCGTAAAACGGCC
>JAFGEO010000078.1 GCA_016931575.1 Bacteroidales bacterium
CAGAACGCTGAAAGCCAATTTCTCCGCTGTCGTGGCAGAATATACGGTGACTGTTTCTGCTAGTCCCGCTGCCGGCGGAACTGTCAGCGGCGGTGGAACCTTCGACGACGGAACCAGCGTGACTGTTTCGGCTGTGCCAAATCCCGGTTATGAATTCCTCAACTGGACCGAAGGGAGCACCGTAGTCTCCTCTTCAGAAAGCTATTCCTTTACGGTAAATGCCGATAGGATGCTTGTGGCTAATTTCAGCGTAACGATTACAAACATCTACGATCTTTCCACAACTACCATAAAATTATTTCCAAATCCTGCCAGCCATTCAATAAACATTACAGGTATATCTGACAACCATCGGGTCCATATTTTGAGGACAGATGGGACTATTGTAAAAACCATTAACCCGGGCCAGACGAAAAGAATGATCCCCATTAATGATCTAAATCCCGGGGTATACTTCATTATTATTGAATCTGAAAGCGAATTTTTCCCTGTGAAATTCATAAAAGGATAGGCAGGGAGAAATTCGACAGTTGGCTGTTTCAGCTTCAGAGTCAGAATGAGTACGCAGAAAAACAGTGTAAGAGCGTTCGGCGGGGACGCCGAAAAAAAACAGAGTGGCGTTCATCGCTCTTCCCTCGCCTGCCGTAACCTCGACATAGGTGCAACCACCGGTCAAATTGACCACCTTCGCCGGAGCAAAGTGACCACCCCTTGTTTTCATGAAACAGTTGAACTCTTTTTTGACTGTTCGTTAGTACTCAAATTTCATTTCCCGGTTTTATTATCGTTCTTTTTTCCCTTATTGATTCTCCGGTAAGTTCGATTCGATGCGATTTATGTATTAACCGAGCCAGAATTGCCCCCACATGGCAGATTTTGAAACCTTTACTTAAAGACGTATTCGTATTTTGTCAGGGTAATTTCCCTTTCTATTTCTTCTGTTGAGTAACTATGTGAAGGTATGTAAGTCTCAATTTTTTCTACAACATAGCCATCTTCATTGAGGGAATAACTGATATCAGAAACTGGAAGCGTTGAAGAAAACGGGAAGCAATCATAATGCCAATCTATGTGCTTAACCAGGTTTGCGTTTTTCTTACCGATGATCTCGTCTGAGAAATTTTCAATGTCGATCCGGTTTATTTGATCAGAGAACTGGTAACGATCTGTGCAGGAAGGGGGAGTAAGGCTCTCCCCTGAAATTCGTATACCGGTAATATTTCCGGTTTCCGATTCATAGTCTAATCTGAAATCTGTAACAGAAGTCAAATCTTCTGAAAGCTCCTGATAGCTTTGAGAGATTACATTTGCCGCAATAAGGGTTTCACCATTATACTCATATTCAAAAATCTGAACGGTACTCAAGCCGGTAATTTTATAGAAAGAATCAATGCTGGAATGTGGATATTTATTGCCTCCGGTGAAAAACACCGTTTTCTTGACGATCCTGTCAGACTGTGTAATGATGCGGGTTATGGCAGTATCGTCATAGAAAAGATCCATTGCCTGGACCAAGTGGTCATCTTCGTATTTCAAATATGAGCTGACTTTCTGATCAGCAATAGAAATTACATACCTTATTTCCGGTTTTATTGAATCGATATAATCGGGTTTCTTATTGCAGGCAGAAAGTATTATCACTCTTCACTCTTCACACTCACTCTGTTTTTAGTGTGAGTGCGAGTGTGAGAGTGTTCAGCGGGGACGCCGAAAAAAAAAGAGTGGAGTTCATCGCTCTCGCTCTTCACTCTCACTCTGTTTTTAGTAGCGGGAGCAGGACTTGAACCTACGACCTTTGGGTTATGAGCCCAACGAGCTACCAACTGCTCCATCCCGCAATGTATTTTGTTTGTCTGCCATAGCTTCGTCCGAGGCCAAAGGCTCTGGCGACGGCTGTTGGCAAAGGCAGATCACTAGTTAATCTATGTTAAAAGAACGTTTTCCCTAATGGGATGGCAAATATACACAAGTTTTTTGGACTGCAAAAATTAAGCAGGACTTTTATGCCCCTGCACGACAATATGGGAAAATTTTCATCAAAAAAACGATCACCCGGCGGTTAAGCCGGAGGCTACACACCTTAAATAGCCTCTCCCTCAACGGTTTCAGTGGCTGAGGCAAGCCATTTCCGGGCAGTGTCAATCTCTCTGAATGCCTTGATCTCAAGGTTGTTGTTGGAACGCTTGTTGGTAAATTCCACGTACATTTTGATGGCCAGGCGGCCAAACGCACTTTCGGGAAGTACAAAACAGACCTTGGCATGACTGAGCTTCAAGGTTCGCGCATTAAAAGTCTGGTTTAACCATTTTATATCCTCAAGGCCCACTGTCTTAAGCTTACGGGTATCGTTCATCCAGCCCATCGAAGGATACTTCCCGATATTTTTTTCCATAAAATCCATTCCCTTATCAAAGGGAATTCTGAATTTTTCTCCTTTAATAAATCCTTCCTGCCTCCAGATAACACATGGAACAGTTTCATCAAAGCTTACACATACCTGATCGTCCTGAAAAATAGTAGTCATAAGTGAACAGTTATAAATTAAACAGATAAATACACGCAGCCTATGCTGAATACCTCTAAATTACTTAATAAATCAGGGGATGCAAAACAATTTTTAATAGAAATTCTTTGATAAGAAATTTCATCCATAGTTAGATCAGGAACTCAGCTTCAACAGCCAGGCTTTGAATACAGGGTTTGACAAGCGGAACACATCGCCTGATTTATGAATCAATCCTTTCTTCAACAGTGCTTTAAGCGCTTCGTTGATCGAAGAATTTGCCGGCAAACCAAATTTTTTCTTTGCCTCTTCCGAATAGATGCCTGTGTCACCCAACCTGATCAATGCCAGAAGCGTTGCCCGCTGAATATTAGTGAGCTGGTCGAAAATATCCTGAAAGATATCAGCCTGCGAACGGAGGATCCGGCTGAGCCAGGTGTCACCAAAATCCGGTTCGTGCTGATCTGCCCCTGCGCGGAGCATATCAAATACTACTGAGGCAAAAAACTGGGTGAAATGCGGCTGCCCTTCCGATTTATCGAGAATGGTATCAATGGTACTCTTTTCAATGGTAAGTCCTGCCCGCTCAAAATTATTCCACACAAAGTGATATAAGTCTTCCCTTCCGATTTCCGAAAGGTTCATTTTTATCGCAAATTCATAAAAAGGGGAATGAAGATCCGTAAATATATCTTCCATTAATGACTGCTTGCTTCCGCAAAAAACATACGCAATATCCCTGTGGCGCTGAAAAGAAGACCGCATCCAGTTCAGGATGAAAGGGTCTATCCTGCCAATCTCCTGGAACTCATCGAAAGCAATGCAGATCCGTTGTCCTGTTCTTTCGGCAATTCGATTCGGAACCTCAAGGATCGTCTCAATATCTTCCTGATTTTCAATCTTCTGACGATTTATCGAGAAGGAGGGATTCCCAAATTCATCAAAGGATACAGTGGGAGATAATTTACGAAAAGCTTCGGATAGACTTTTCGTTAATTTTTTAATGTCCTCTTTCCAGTTGAACAGCTCATGTGCCACCTGCCGGGCATATTTTCTGCAAAAATCATCTTTTGACGAAATATTGTAGAGATCAAAATAAATGCAGGTCACCTCCTGATCCATCTCCCTGAATACTTTCTCAACCAGGGAGGTCTTTCCGAAACGCCGCGGTGAAAACAACCAGGTTGAGTACCCGTTGCGTATCTGATCCTTCAGGAAACTAATCTCATCCTTCCTGTTGCAAAAGGCAGCATCGTCAACGACCACTCCAAACTGAAAAGGATTCTTAACCGGGATGCTCAGTGAAGACATAGTATTCGTATTTTTACGTGTCGTTTATTTACGCGTCGTAAATTTACGTATTTCTATTGAATTTTCAAACAGGTCTCATCTGACACTTTGGCATAAATCTCTGCCAAATGCGGTTTGGTAGGTATTTTGTACTGGGAAGGGAAACGATTTAAAACTTACAACAATGTTTGATATTGGTTACCTCCTGATATTTGGAGTTTTCGCACTGATCAGCTGGCTGATCGGTTCTCAATTGAAATCGCGCTTTAAAAGGTACTCAAAGATCCCTCTCGGCGGCGGTTTAAGCGGAAAAGATGTGGCAGAGAAAATGTTACGCGATAACGGCATAACGGATGTACGGGTTATCCCTACCAATGGACAGCTATCCGACCATTATAATCCGGCAACAAAGACTGTGGCACTGAGTCACGATGTATATTACGGTCAGCATGTTTCCGCAGCAGCAGTGGCTGCCCATGAATGTGGTCATGCTGTTCAGCATGCAAGGGCTTATGCCCCGCTGAGGCTGCGCTCGGCCCTGGTGCCCCTGCAGAATGTGAGTGCACAGATCCTGAATACGATCTTCACCCTGATGTTCCTTGGGATTTTCTTCATTGGCAGTTTCATGGAGATTGGACTGATCGTCATCGTAGCAGCCTACGCAGTATTCACCCTGGTGGCTTTTGTGACCCTACCCGTGGAGATCAATGCCAGCCAGCGTGCACTTGCCTGGCTTGGTAATGCCGGTGTTACCAACTATAACAACCATTCCCAGGCAAAGGATGCACTGAAATGGGCTGCATACACCTATGTAGTGGCTGCGCTCTCATCGCTTGCCATGCTGGTTTACTTCCTGTTGCGTCTGGTGGGAAACAGGGATTAATGTCGACAACCGCAAAAATTCATGAACATCTGTGAGGCAGAGGAAAAGGATTTCCAGAAGGCCACCATCACAATATACCGCTCGAAGGAGTACCCCTCTAAGGTAGTTTTCGGGAAGGTGCAGTAGTCTGTGATGGAGAACATTTATCGGGGGCGCAACTCCCAGTCGCACTCCCGATAAGTGTTACAGAATCTGCTCTACCTGGCAGCCATCCAGGTCCGCATCACGCTCCCTGCCGTCCGCACCAGCATTTCCTCTGCAGTGATCAGGGCTTCCTGCAGCGACATCGGTTTGTCAAGTATCGAAAAAATCGCATCAAATCCTATCTCATACAATTCCTGGTAACCCTCACCGAGAGTTCCTCCAATAGCAATTACCGGCAAACCGAATGCTTTGGCATGTTTCACCACACCCATCGGGGTTTTTCCATACCGGGTTTGAGCATCCAGCTTCCCTTCTCCAGTGATCACCAGGTCACAGTTTCTAAGTGCATCATCCAGGTGGGTTTCCCTGGCGACTATTTCGAAACCGGCTTGAAGCTGAGCCCCGCAGAAGGCAAGCAAACCGGCGCCAAGTCCGCCTGCAGCGCCAGCTCCGGGGACATCCTTAATATCGGCACCCAGTTCAGCCTCGAGTCTTGCCGCAAAAACTTCAAGGTTCGAATCGAGGCGCCTGACCATTTCCGGATCGGCACCCTTCTGGGGGCCATACACATAGGAGGCTCCCTTTGGTCCGCATAGAGGATTGCTGACATCGCAGGCCACAATAAATTCTGTATTCTTTATACGGGGGTCCAGTTCGGAGAGGTCAATCCCTGAAACCTGATCAAGCATACCACCCCCTTGTTCCCCAAGAGTGCCTTCGCGGCTCAGAAACCTGGCACCTAGCGCCATGGCCATGCCCAGCCCGGCATCGTTGGTGGCACTGCCCCCAATGCCGGCAATAATGCGTGAACATCCCTTATCCAGGGCTGCCCTGATCAGCTGCCCGGTGCCATAGCTTGTTGTCAGCCATGGATTCCGCTCCTCATCTTTTAGCAGTTCAATCCCGGATGCAGCTGCCATCTCAATGACGGCGGTCTTTCCGTCGCCAAGGATCCCAAACTCAGCTGTTATTTCCCGCTTAAGGGGGTCCAGCACCTGCTGATGGTATATTGCACCTCCTGTAGCATCGACAAGTGCCCGGACCGTCCCCTCTCCTCCGTCAGCAACAGGGATTTTGATAATGTCCCACTCCCCGGGCAGGTTTTCGATTCCCCTGGCAATGGCATCACATACCGTTCGTGCCGGGAGACTGTGCTTAAAAGAATCCGGTGCAATTACAATTCGCATGCTCTTTCTGATAGCTGGTTATTACACCTGTAAAGGTATGACATTCAAAAGAGAAAAGACATACCCAGGCTACACACCTCCTGACCTGGCATTATCCGGTCGCAACAAGACAATATGAATGCTCAACGCACCTTCATGAACTATAAATTAAAACCCTGATGGGTTAGCTGAAATTTTTCTTATAGTTTTTTAGACTATAAGTAACCTTTTAGCAAGTCGCCCGTATAGGTAGAGGATTTAAAAAGTAAATTATACATTTAATATATCGAGAATGAAGGGAAAAATTGTTTTGATTGGGCTGGTACTTGGCATGAGTATCAGCATGAGTGTGAAGGCTTCAGGAAATCTGCACAATGTGGAGGCAATGTACATTTACAATTTTCTTCGCCACATTAACTGGCCTGAAAGCAATGCAGGAAATGATTTCGTGATTGGAGTGTACGGAAACAGCCCGGTATTCAATCAGTTACAGGAGTATGCAAAAAACCGAAGAGTCGGTACCAAGCCGATAGTTGTTCGCCGCATTAATTCAGATAATGAAGCATTGAATTGTCAGTTGGTATTTGTCCCCACATCTTCCAGTGGAAAGATCTCCGGACTGAAAAGCCAGCTTGGAAACCGTTCATGCCTCATCGTTAGCGAGAAGGAAGGTTCGATCTCATCGGGTTCAACCGTTGAATTCATGCTAAAAGATGACAAATTAGGCTTCCGCATCAATGAAGAGCGTGCAAAACAGCAAAATTTAGAGGTCAGCCGTGCCCTTTTAAATATGGCAAATTAATTTAGGTGTAGATAAATTATTAGGGAAATAGCCGGTGGATAATCCACTGGCTTTTTTTTTAAAAATAAAA
>JAFGEO010000079.1 GCA_016931575.1 Bacteroidales bacterium
GAATCTGACATGACAGCTCAATTATCTGAAAAAGCAAATAAAGATATGCTTGATAGGATCCCCCTACAATATTATGGAAAACCAGAGGACGTTGCTAATGCTGTATTATTTTTAGTGTCAGATAAAGCAAGATATATCACTGGCCAGGTATTAACTATTGACGGAGGAATGACTATGTGAAAATGAACATGCACACAATAAGCATTATTGTGCAGCGGGGTGATACCTCTGGCATCCGGCTTCCCGTCTAAGTTTAGTCGCGATCAGAACTTTCGACTTATCGCCTAATCAACTTAGTGATCTTCCTTTGGTAAACCCCCTGCCAATCAAGCCCAGTCACCACCGTCAGTTCCTCGATTAATCAGTTAATCAGTTACTCAATCAATGAGTTCCTGAATCCCACTAACACCGAATCAACCTATCACCCCATCAACCCAAAATCCCATATCCTTGCGATTTCGCTATCCTTTACGCTTCCGGCTTTCTCATTCATACACCTGCCTTCCATCTTTCATTCACCCTCTGAAAGGCTGTTTTGATCAAATAGAAGCCCCATAATTCGTCCGCCTGTTGCTTAAATTTTACTTTTAGAGCCTGAAACACACCTGAAACCTAATGCTCAATGAAACCTTTGATCTGTATTATTGACAGGAACAAAGTCTACAGACATGTCATTCAGGAATGTCTGTCAACCCTGGGCTATTCTGATATCGAGACGTTTACCCATCCGGATGAGGCCCTGCGCTCGGTCCGGATTCCGCAGATTGTTATTCTGGATACCAATGGGGGCGACAAACACCTGTCCGGCATTGAGTTTTTCAGACAATACGGACACACCAGGTACCGGCATACCCGTTTTATCTTTCTTTCATCTGATAGCAGTTTAAGTTCTGCAGTATCTGTTTTACGGATGGGAGCCTATGACTATATTCTCAAAAGTAAAGCCGGGTTGAACAGGCTTGTGGTAAGGATTGAAAAACTATCCCTGGCTTATATAAAAGATCAAAAACATCTGGCAAGCTATCGGGCTGCCTTGATATCCATGGCTGGGAGCATCCTCCTGCTGGTCTGGGCAGTTCTGAAATACAGTTAGTTGGGATTGTAAAGTATTATGTCCGAAGCATCAGCTTTCGGTTTTTCCAGAATACGCACGGTATAATCTTCCATGTACTTAATAAATTCAAAGCTGGAATTTTCAATACTTCCCTGTCCGGCATCGCGTTTGAATTCATACTTTGAAAGCAGCAGGTCCATCGGTGAATACTGGGCGCAGTCACAAAGTTTCCGGGTGTACCTGAGCGAATTCTGAATGAAATACATTCCCAGGTCGTAGCCCAGATACGTGTAGTTTATGCCGGTACCCTTGCTCGTAGTCTTGTAAGGCTCATAGGATAGTTTCTCCCGGCATTTCAGAATGAACTCTTTGGTTGCTTTGTCATTATAATCAATGAAGAAGGGTGTAAGCAGGGTGACCTGTAATTCGTGGATCACGTCGATCCTGATATTTTCAAATTTCTGCCAGACGGGAAGGCCCAGGATCTGGAGGCTATATTGCTGGTTAAGAGAATGCAGTTGTGAAAGTGCACTGATCACATCCCCTTCATATTCGGAGTAGATCAATACAAGGTTTTCTTTATCAGGATGCAGTGCTTTACCAAGTTGATAGGGAAGGCTGTCATTGATATGTACCTCAGCCATCCGAAGGGTGTCTGTTATGGGATTTTTCAGCAATTCTGCCAGGTAAATAGCTTTGAACTGATCGATTTCTTCCTTGTATTTCAGGCTGTTTTTGTATGCCAGCACCAGGTTTCGGTTTTTTGCTTTCTTTGCCAGAAATTCTACCAGTGCCCTTTTTTTATACTCCTCCGTAGGGATTACCCGGAACATAAAGGGATTATTGGAGAAAAGGTAATCTTCTGTTGCCAGCGGGGTTACGAGGGGGATTTTTCGTTCGAAAGAATAGCTGGATACCAGGGCGATGTTCTCCGGTGCCAGAGGGCCAATGATGATGTCCGGTTCAAAAATATCAAGTTTGGATAATATTGCGGCAACACGATTGGTGTCAGCCTCAGTATCGTAAATGGCCAGGCTGATATTATACCCTTCTTTGCCAAGTGAATCCACAGCAAGCAGAAGGCCTTCGTAGAGCTCAGCAGCCACACGGCCTTTGAAAACAGAAGTGGCACCTTTATCCGTATGAGTGGAAGAGTCTGAAGGTATATTTCCCGGAGAGAGCATTTCCCTGGCAAAGAACGGCAGCAGCACAGCCACTTTTACGGGTCGCATCGACCAACTCTTCTTTTCAATGGAATCGCACTGATACTTTGTTAAAGCGGTGAAGTCCATTACCGTTACCATCGTGTCCACATGCTCATCATAATAACTGTATCCTCCGGGGAAATATGTCTGGTTGGGTATTTTCAATACCTGTTCTGCTTTTAATCCCCAGCGCAAATCCGGATTCAGGGCTATAAGGTCGCTGATGCTGATGTTGTACAGTTTGGATATGCGGTACAGGGTATCGCCGGGTTTAACCATATAGCTCAGGAACGGATCCTGTCCGGCAGGGTTGATATTCTGCTTAACAGGTTGCTGTATTGCTCCTCCCGGAACAGGTTGGTGACTTGTTTTTACTTCCTTTGGTATTCGGATCACTTCTCCGATTTTAATTCCTTCCCTGGAGCCGGGATTGTATTTGTAAATGGTTTCAACAGGCACATTGTATTCCCTCATCAGGGAAAAAGCAGTTTCCTGGGGCTTTACGGTGTGAAGGATAAAACCGCTCCCGGTTTCGGGTCCTGCGGCCTGTTCCTCCCTGACAGGGATCTTCAGGGCTATGCCTACCGGCAAGGGATCCAGCACAATATCCGGATTGGCAGCTGCAATATCCTCCCTGGAAACCTCATAGGCAAGTGAGATCCTGTAAAGCGTATGGCCCTGTAAAACTGAATGCAGGTAATACCTGGCACCCTGATAAAAAATAATTTGCTCAGATTTGACAACCGGTGCAGGCTGAAATTGCCCCTGAGTGACGGAAGTCAGCAACAGGGCCAACAGGGCCGAAAAACAGAATTTTATAAGCAGGTTTCTAATCATTGAAAATAAGAAAGCAGTAAATATACGTATTTGACATGAATTAAACCCCGGCAATAAATGAACGGATATTTTGCTCGATTCTTTTTTCAAGATTTTCCAGATCGGCTTTCAGGAAGCGGTCTCCGGTAATATGTTCAAAGAGTTCGATGTACCTGTCACTGACCTCCTGAACAAAGTCCGGGCTCATATCAGGAACCTGCTGCCCTTCTTTCCCCTGGAAGTTATTGCTTATTAACCATTGCCGCACAAATTCCTTGGAGAGTTGTTTCTGGGCTTCGCCCTTTTCAATTCTTTCCTGGTAGCCATCCTTGTAAAAGTACCTTGAAGAATCAGGGGTGTGGATTTCATCGATCAGGTAGATTTTTCCGTCTTTTTTACCAAACTCGTACTTGGTATCCACCAGGATCAGACCCATTTTATCAGCAATTTCTGTTCCCCGGGCGAACAACTTACGGGTGTAATCTTCCAGTTTGTTATATTCTTCTTCGGAGACCAATCCCTGTCTGATGATCTCTTCGCGCGAAATATCCTCATCATGTCCCTCATCCGCCTTGGTAGTAGGCGTGATAATGGGTTCATCGAATTTTTCATTCTCACGCATCCCTTCTTTCAGACTTACTCCGCAAAGGCTCCTTTTTCCGTCACGGTATTCGCGCCAGGCATGTCCGGTCAGGTAACCGCGGATTACCATCTCGACCTTATAAGGTTCGGCCAGATGTCCGACCGTTACCATCGGATCGGGCGAGGCAATTTTCCAGTTGGGGACGATATCGGCAGTGGCATCAAGAAATTTTGACGCAATCTGGTTGAGTACCTGCCCCTTATAGGGGATTCCTTTCGGGAGGACCACGTCAAACGCTGAGATACGGTCCGAAACAACCATGACCAGGTATTCATCATTAATATTATATACATCACGTACTTTACCGTGATAAACACTTTTTTGTCCTTTGAATGAATAGTCCGTTTTCGTTAGTGCCTGCATGTTGTTATGGTTTAGAATTATTTTCGTTTGTTTTATCCTTGTCATAAGCTTCAATGATCCTCTTTACCAGCTTATGTCTGACAACGTCCCGCATATCAAATTGGATGGCGCTGATTCCCCTGATGTTGCCCAGCAGCTCCAGGGCCTTCAGTAATCCGGATTGCTGCTTTCTGGGCAGGTCAATCTGCGTGGTGTCGCCAGTGATGATAAATTTGGCATTCTTGCCCATGCGGGTCAGGAACATCTTCATTTGATTGACCGTTGTATTCTGCCCTTCATCAAGGATGACAAAGGCATGGTCCAGGGTGCGCCCCCTCATATAAGCCAGGGGTGCGATCTCAATGATCCCCTCTTCGATGTGGCTCAGTAGCTTTTTCGGGGGGATCATATCCCTGAGGGCATCATAGAGCGGCTGAAGGTAGGGATCAAGTTTTTCTTTCAGGTCGCCCGGAAGAAAACCCAGGCTTTCCCCGGCCTCAACAGCCGGCCTACACAGAATAATCTTACGTACTTCCTTGTTTTTCAAAGATCTTACGGCGAGCGCAATGGCAGTATAAGTTTTACCGGTTCCTGCCGGGCCGAGAGCAAAGAGGATGTCGTTCCTGTCATACTCATCGACCAGCTTTTGCTGATTTATCGATGTAGCTTTGATCTCCCTGCCGTGTATGCCAAATACCAGAACATCTTTATTCTCATTCATTCGGTTGATCCATGCCTCATTGCCGCTATGAAGGAGCTCTTCAATGTCATTAACAGTAAGCTTGTTGTATTTGTTGTAGAAGGCAATGATCTTTTCAAGTTTATCTTCAAAAATAACGATCTGACTTTCTTCCCCCATGGTGAATATTTCATTTCCACGGGCTACGATCCGGATTTTCGGAAAACCGGAGATAATCTTGTTTAAAAGTACATTATTTGCACCGTAAAGGTTTATCGGATCAATTCCTTCTAAATATATCGACTTCTCGATCATAAAAATTACTCAATAATGTGTACTTTTAGCCAGTACAAAGTAAACTTATTTTTTTAAGAATTTCAATTTAAAATAGAAGCTGTATATCACACCAGATGGCCATTATAACCCTCACAACCGATTGGAATAAAAGCGATTATTACCTGGGTTCCGTTAAGGGGAAAATCCTGACAAAAGATCCGGCGACACAAATTGTTGATATAAGCCATCAGGTTCAGCCTTTCAACCTGATGCAGGCTGCCTTTATTATCAGGAATTGCTGCTCTGATTTTCCTGTGGGGACCATCCATATTATTGCCATAAATGCCGCTCTGTCGCAGAAGCGTTCACTGTTGATCATTGAATCCAAGGGGCAATATTTTATTACAAGTGATAATGGTCTCGTCGGACTGCTGACGCATGGGCAACCCGATGCTGTTTACCGTGTTTCGGAAAGGCCCGATAAGCAAAATTTCCTGAGCCTGGATATCTTTATCGAAACGGCTTTCAATCTGATCGGGAAAAAGGATCTGCAGTCATTTTGTGAGAGGACCGATACGTATGAGTCACAAATTCCTTACCGTCCGGTCATCGATAAGAACCTGATCAATGGTAGTGTTATCTATATTGATTCCTTCTCAAATGCCATTACCAACATTTCAAAGGAAACCTTTATGAAGGTCGGTAATAACAAAGCTTTTGAGATTTACATTCAGAGTAATCATTATAAGATCGACAGGCTTAACCAAAGCTATTCGGATTCCCTGTCGGGGGAACTGCTTGGACTTTTTAATTCAGTCGGTTTACTGGAAATTGCCATCAACCATGGTAATGCTGCTGAGTTACTGAACTTAAGTGTGAATTCTGCCATTCGGATAAAATTCTATGATGAAAAACCTGACTCAAAACTCACATTAACAGGAGGATGACAAATTCAAAAAAGCTGGAAGCATTTAATCGTTTATTAGAAGTAATGGATGAACTCAGGGAGAAATGTCCCTGGGACCGGGAGCAGACTTTTGATTCACTGCGTAACCTGACCATTGAAGAAACTTATGAACTGGTCGATGCCATTACGGAGAAAGACAACACGGAGATACGCAAAGAACTTGGAGACCTGCTGCTCCATATCGTTTTTTATGCCAAAATTGCTGATGAGCAGAAGCTTTTCGATATCGCCGATATTATCGATTCGCTCTGCGAAAAATTGATCTTCCGGCACCCTCATGTATTTGGTGATGTGGATGTTAAGGGTGATTCTTATACGGTGGTAAAAAATTGGGAAGATCTTAAACAGCAGGAAGGGAACCGCAGTGTGTTGTCAGGGGTGCCTAAAGGTCTTCCTGCCCTGATAAAGGCAAACAGGGTACAGGAAAAGGTGAGGGCTGTTGGTTTCGACTGGGACGTTCGTGAGCAGATTTGGGAGAAGGTAAGGGAAGAAATGAGCGAGTTGGAAGAGCAGGTGAAAGCTGAAAACCAGGAAGAAATCGAAAAGGAATTTGGTGATCTGTTATTCTCAGTGGTTAATGCCGCCCGGCTTTACAATATTGATCCTGAAACTGCGTTGGAAAAAACGAACAGGAAATTTATAAAACGCTTTAACTATCTTGAAAGCGAAACCATTAAGAAGGGACGCTCACTCCGGGATATGAGCCTGGATGAGATGAATGTGATCTGGGAGGAGGCTAAAAAATACGACCCGAAATAACCATAACCCAACATGAGGCGAGGAATTTTATTACTTTGTACAATACTGGCACTTTGTGGCACTATTACGCTACCTTCTGAGGCACAAATCATTAAAACGCGGGTCGACTTTGTCGGAGGCATAGCCTATCCGGAGTATCTGCACGGAGGCATCCGTTACCAGTATGGTGAGCGTGCACAGGCAGGTTTATACTATGGAGGGGATATGGGGATCATGCCTGAGATTATCAATTCCCTGACCCTGGACCACATGTACCACTTTGGAAAGAATAATTACTATTCGAACCGCCCTGTCTGGTATACCCGGCAAGCCTACACCTATTCAAAGCAAATGACAACTATCAGGATCTATAAAATTTCCTACCTGGACCTCAGCCTGGGGTATGAATTTCCACTCAATAATTATGTAGGGCTCAATTTTGATATGGGATTGAATTTTAAGATGAGGGAAAGGGAAGAGGACCGGGATCCCGATGGCAGTGTCTTTATTGATCCCCGTTGGTATGTCGGGATGATGGCCAGGTTCCAGATTTACATATCGATCTGATCTCTGATCAGGTTCCTGCCTTTTCGAGATCGATATTCTCAATCGTGGCTGTTACCACTTTAATCCAGTTTCCGCATTTTTGAATCTGCCGGCTCATGTAGTTATACTCGCGTTCTACCTCCGATTCGTCTTCCGCCACATAGCCAGTCAGGGCTGCCTCGATCATCTGCGTCAGAATTTCACCGGTATAGGCCAGCATCAGCTCATTTTCCCTCTTTTTATAGTATAGACGGGCAGATTTAAAGCAAGACATACTTTGCTGAAGATTTTTAATTTTCGCTTCTTTGGTGCTATCGATGTCAGCTTTTACATAGTGAACCAGCCCCAGGTTGTATAAGTCATCATGAGTTTTCCCGGGCAGTGAATCACTGGCACCTTTCAGTAGCAGCTCCCGGATAAACGTCTGGTTTTCCATTTCAGCTGCTGCTTTGATAAAAGAGGGATTGTCTACATCGGCACCCAGGGCCAGCAATGCACGAAATGCCAGGGTATCGAAATTCCAGATCGTATAGTTCAGCGGAGCGTTCCCATATAAATCCTTACTATTCACATCGGCACCCAGTTTAATCAGTTCAATGGCAGTTTCTGCCTGCCTGAACCTGCAGGCCTGGATAAGGGGTGTGATACCCTTAACATCCTGAAGGTATAAGTTAATGTTTTGTTTCAGAAGATACCGGGTCAGGGTGTCGCACCCGGCTTCGATCGAGAGGTGCAGGGCATTTTCGTTCAGCGCGGTGATCCGCTTATAGTTAACACCCTTCTCAATAAAATAGAAAGGCAACTTTCCGCAGGCAAACAAAATGCTGAAATGAAAAGGGGAATAATTCTGGTGGTTCACCGCATCGGGGTTGGCCCCTTTATCAATAAGCCTGTAGACGATGTTCTTATTGTTAGTATTTTCAAGGGCATAGTGGAGACAGGTATTTCCGAAGGAGTCCGCCTCGTTCACATTGGCTCCCTGATCTATAAAGTATTCAGCAAAAGCTGTGTTGTTACTTTTCAGGCAATACATGAGGATGGTTTTTCCATCGGAATCTTTTGCATCAAGATTGTACCCCTTGTCAATCAGGCGCTGGGCTTTGGTTTTGTTACCCCAGACGACAACGTTCAGGTATTTTTTATAGGTTTTAGGATCTGTATCAGTCTGGGAGAAAAGATACAGGCATGACAGCATGGAGATCAGCAGGAATACAATAGTTCGTTTCATGTTTAGCAGGCACTTTTTCTACTACTGCGCAAAAATAATTCCAAAAGTAATGTACCTTTTTCGAATGTCTGGTAAAAAGTTGCGGATCATTGTACTTCAGGTTCATTCTCATCAGGCTCCCTTCCCGTTATAGCCTCATAAATCCGGGTTGGAACAGGAGGGCATCCCTTAACATAAATTCCCTTTTCCTTGTTTAAGCGGGTACAGTTTCCAACGAAAATAGTACCCTCTTCCGCATCTGTAACTCCTTTACCAATTGCTATATGGAATTTTCCATCGTGCAGCAAATACTGGGACATGTCGTCCTTGAAGCGCTTCAGAAAAAGCATTAAGGTAGACAGACAGGCGCTGCAGGATTCTTTATCATAGATTTGTACGTTATCAAATTCCAGGGATATATTGGTTGGCGGAACCCGGTAGGGAACCACGAACTTCCGGAAATCTGCGGGCCTTACCTCATAGGCCTCCGGCTCAAATGGCATTTCCAGTCGCTCTGAAATAAGCCGGAGGTGGGGAATGTCAGCCGGGTTCAGTCCCATCAGGAGGCATCCGTAAATGTCTGCTCCCATCGGGTGCCAGGAAGCCACGCAAAAATCTGAATGGATAGCTTCCCCTCCCGAAGGGCCCAGTCCTTCCATCCCAATATAGCCGTCAATAACCGTCATGTCGGGCAGCAGAATGCTTGCCAGGTCGGAAATGGCTGAATCAAGGGTTTTCTCCGGATATTCCTTATCCATGTATTCTACCTGGTGGTACCTGACCTTTTCATGATTGTACAGGCATCCCTTCATGTTCTTGATTCCGAGGGTCACACCGGTATGCATGTGGGTTTTTGCTACCGGAACCGAGACCAGGATGTCATACTCATAGATCGGGGAACAGATGAGGGTGCTGCTTAACACCCTGCCATTCTCAATGTCCTTTTTAATCGGTTTGTGGGCGTCAAAATCGATCAGCCCGACTCCATATTTTTCCGCCACATCCGTAACGCCGCCTTTTTTAAAGGCTTCCATGGTGTCGATACCGACCAGGGGGCTCTCACCAATCGCAATGTGTGAAGCTCCTGCGTTCTTCATCGACTCAATCACGGCAGCAATGGCATCGGGATGGGTATTATAGCCTTTACCAATGGATGCCGCCCTTCCGATATTAGGCTTTATCAATACCGACTTTCCCTGTATGGGCGTGAGATCTATTTGAGACAGGGCATCCATAACGTTTTGAAATGCCCCCTTCTTCCCTGAAATACTAACCACCTCTCTGCGATTCATGGGCGCAAGTTATCAATTTTCAAAAAATAAAAGCGGGGAGGGCTGGCTGATTTTTTTTGGAATGGGTATAAAACAGCGCCAGAGCAAGTCCTCAGAAACCTGATAAAAGCCCTGCTAAATTTCTCGCAGATTTCCGCAGATAAAAACGCGTGAATCACACAGATGGCTGTGTGCAATGCTTCAGCTGTTGGGTCCCCGGTGGTTTGTTGCAGGTATTCATGCTGATGAAGTGCGATTCCTTCTACCTTGTGCCTTCAGCCGCACAAGTTGCGACTTAAAACTTGCCACTTGTCCTATACCACATCCCTCCTGATCCTAAAAAAGCTTTCTTTAACACTCCTTTAACAATTTTCTGAGTTCCGGCATGTTTTTTGACAACCTGGATAGTGTATTTTCGTAGAACGAAAAAATGTAACGGCATGAAAAAAGTTCTTTTTCTGATGTGTGTGATGAGCATGGTGTTTACTGCCGCCCGCACGGGGGATGCTCCTTCCGCTACAATTGAGTGGGGCATGACAAGCATTGATTTTGGCGAAATCGAGTATAATAAACCCATTACTGCTGAATTTGTGTTTAAAAATCCAGGAATGATGCCGTTGATGATTACCGACGTGAAACCCTCCTGCGGATGCACGGTGGCCGATTTTCCAAAGGAACCGATCATGTCAGGAAAGGGCGGGGTAATCAAGGTAACCTTCGACGCTAAAGAAGAAGGCTACTTTGCAAAGACCATCAACGTCTATAGTAATGCGCAGGGGGGGATGACCAAGCTCTATATTGAGGGGATTGTTGTGAAGTAATGCCCGGATCTTCTCACAAAAAAATCTGAATCTGTTTTCCGGGAAACTAAACAATTCCTTAAAGGGAGGTGAAGAATTCGTCCATGAAATCGTAGCGCCGCTGATACCAATCTTTGAGGTACGACAGTTCCCCGCTGAGGTTTAGTTCGCATTCCGGCCACCGGTTAATTTCCCTCTCCATGGCTCCTGAAGCTTCAAGAAATTCTCCGTAGGCATCAATCCGTTTGTTAATATTTTCAGGGGAATAAATTCCTGCCTTCAACTGCTCCCACCTGTCCTGCAGCCTGGGTACCATCTCTCCTGGATTCAGGTCAAAGAGTCTCATGTAAAATACATTCCTGAGGATACCTTCCTCCGATTCCTCTTCTGCCAGCCAGCTTCTTCCCCAGGTGGCATCCAGGTCCCATGGAAGGTGATAGAATTTGGATTCTGCATCGTATTTTGCCATGATCACATTCTTGCCGTAGTTATCGGTTGCTTTGATCATGTTGATGTAGATCAGGTAATCGATCAGGTTATCCCGGTCAGTCATCTGAAAGATCTGCGATTGAAATTCCTCGTCATCGGAATTGATCACAAAACTGACAAAGTCGTAGAGGGGCTGCCATACTTCAGCCCGCGGCTCTTTCGGGTATTTAAGTTCCCAGCCTCCCCAAATGTAGCTGTCATGGGTTTCCACAATTCCGACATATCGTGTATTCTCATCCCATCCTTCAGACTTGTACAGGTATCCCGCATTGCCCTCTTCCGTTGATCTGATTTGCAGGCGCTTACGGTCGAACCTTTCGGATAGCCTGTAAAGCCCGATGTATTGGCCTTTCAGGAAGACTTCGACATAGCCCCCATGGCAGCTCATGCTTTTGTCTGCGTTCACGTTCGGGGTTTCCAGCTGCAGGTCGTTCCAGATATCCCACGAGATGGCATTTCTAAAACGTGCTTTATCAACATACATCGCGTCGAGGATCCAGTCATCATCTGCAAGGAGGTTGAAAAAACTGACATCACGGTGCCCTGATTCATACATATCGTCCCAGAATTCGATCCCGTACGAAAGTTTAGGATTTCCCATAGCTGATCCTCCACGGTATTCAATGCCCATATAGCAGGAAATCATACCACCCTGATCCGGTGCACGTGACACGGAGGTCCAGGACAGGCTTTTGGGTTCATTTTTGATACTCTCTTCAGGATAGATCTGAATGACGGGGAGAGGGCTAAAATGCAACTGATACGTCTCAATGGTTCCGTCTTCCATACGAATTTCTACCGGGTAAGCTTTGCTGAAGCTGATATCTTCGAAGTGGTAACTATTGTTCAGCTTCAGGTCATTTCCTTCGATCCGGACAATTTCAACGGGTTTACACCGGATTTCTACCTCAAGATCTTCTACATTCAACGAACCTACGGTATATAGCAGGAAGTTCGATGCAGTATCGACCCCCACTTCAACATTGTTGAAGCTAATCAGGTAATTATACCTTGTGGTGTTTTCGGAAGGCATGTAGACTTCCTCATAACAGGAGGACAGGACTGCCAACAGGAGGAGGGACCACAGGCTGTACTTTATTTCACGCTGTTTAAAAATCATAGGAATAGCCAATGCCCAGTGTATAATAAATATAAGGAACCGGCATGCTCAACTCGCGGTCGATACGATAGAAGCCTTTGATAGCCCCAAATTTCTTCAGATTGTAGCGAACTCCAATACCTGTCTTTAATTTCGTAGGGAAAGGGTAATTACTGGCAAGCCGGCCATATAGTTCAGAGAAAAGGTAGGGTGTGAACTTTGATTTCCGGATATCATATTTCATTAACAGCCGGTTGCGCAGAATATTTTTTGGAGTCGCCCCGCTTTCATAGAGAAAGAAGTCGTCATCCACATTTTGATATCGGGCACGGTATTCCAGGGTAAAACGACTTAAAACATGTTTCAGTTCTACGTCTGCCAGGTAACGTTGCCTCCATTCATGGCTTCCATCCGACTTCTGGTTTAATGCCACACGGTACCCGGCACCCACCTGAAGGAAATCAAAAATTTCAAATGAGCCATACAGATCAAAATCCAGTTCATCGATTCGTGTGGCATCTTTCTCGAGCTTCAGGGTGGTCTCAAACTCAACGTCCCATCGCTTTCCAAACGATTTCTCAATGCCCAGTCCTGTATATAGCCTGAGATCACGGATCACCTTATAATCCTGTGCCTGGGTAAATAAACCTGGGAGGAGGGATAGTATGAGAAGAAAAATTTTCGTTGAGAATTTCATGCAGAAAATTTCAAAGTTTTAATACTACAAGTTCAGGATAATTGGGATCAGCGACCGATACAACAACATTTTCAAGATGCATATTCTCTGTCCTGGGCGTGCAGTTATTACGGATCATATTCCAGACCTCCCGGACATTATACAGTCGGTAGGTAGTATCCACAAATAGTTGTCCTTCAACCGATGAATAGTCATAATTATCTCCGTACCGGATTCCGATCCCGTTGTTTTCAAACCTGCAATCAGTGACCCATTCAGTATGGTTCGGACTGCTGTACCCCAGCTCCAGCCCCTGACCGCAATTTTTAAACTTACAGTGCGCAAAGGTATAAATTTTTTCCACATCGTTTGAACCGGAGAGTGCCGCTCCTTCATGGAAGCAGGCTTCAAACAGGGAGTTCGTGACGCTTACCGTACCACCTTTACCGCCGCCGGAATCAAGGCCATCGTTTTTGGTGAACATGAATTTGAGGCTGTCGTTGCTTACAGTTGACTGATCGATGTAAAGCGCATCATTATCTGTATCCTGGTAAACACTGCCATCGTCCGGGAAATCAGTGAATATGCTGTTCTTTATGGTGGTAGTCGAATAGTTCAGCTGGCCACCGGTCATTGCGCGCTGGACGAGTACAGATTCCAGTTGCAGACGCGAATTCACAGGATAGTCTGTTTTTGTCTTCAGCTCACTTAGATTAATGCAGCCTTCCCCGGAACATTCACCGATCTCAGTTTCCCTTGTACAGCTGATAATCAGGAGTGAAAATAAAAACAGGTTCATCAAATGAAGTTTTATAAATCTGTCTGAATTAGAAATCTTTACTAAGGTGCAAAGACTCAGGATTCTGTTCGTGCAGCCTCACGCGTAATGGCTGCTGCAAATATAGCAATATTGTCTTTACATAATTGCTGGCATGCGGGTCACAAAATAGCTGTCTATTCTACTTCAAAGATAACCCGGCTTTCTGTCAATTATTGTCTGGCAGCAGCTTGTCATTGCCCCCCGATGATTTCTTATATCCAGAAACACAGTACTGAGATTTTGCATTCCGCGCGTTCCATTTTCCTAAAAAACACTATTTTTAAATTATGAAGACATCGAAGGAACTGACGACCAATTGGAGGAAAGTTGCATCGACCATTTACAAGAAACCCGTAGATTCCAAGATATTCGGGGAAGTAGAGATCGATGTTACCCACCTGGAAAATTTTATTTCAGAACAGCGCAGGAAGGGTTTGAAAGTAACTATGACCCATGTATTCCTTCTGATCATGGCCCGCGGACTCAGGACGGAGGCTCCGGAGCTTAATGCTTTTTTCAGACGTGGCAGGATCGTTCCACGTCCATCCATCGATGCTGCGGTAAGCATCCTTCAGGCCGACGGTGGTATGGGATCTGTCCTGGTGCATCATGCCGATCAGCTTAACCTCGAGCAGGCGGTGGAAGTGCTGGGTGAAGGAATCCAGAGTTCCCGCAGGAGCGATGAGAAAGGGCTCAACCAGAAAAAGAATATCCTTACTGCTGTACCCTGGCCCTTCAGGAACTGGGTTTTCAAGCTATATACCACCTTAACCTTTAAGTGGGGACTGTCCCTGCCATTTTTGGGTACCTCTCCGAACTCTTTTGGTTCCTTTGTACTCACCAACATCGGAAGTATTGGGCTGGATAAGGGTTTTCCGGCACTAATGCCCAGCTCGAATGTATCCTTTGTGCTCGTCATGGGTGGCGTATCCAAAAAGCCATGGGTCGTTAATGATGAAATTGTGATCCGGCGGATCATGAGCCTGACCACTGTGATCGATCACCGCATTGCCGATGCCTCCCATGGAGGGAAAATGTTCCGCTATGTAAAGCATATTTTACAACATCCGGAAGAGTTGTTGTAGAATATGCAGGATCTATCCTGAGAGGCATTGAGGCCGGAACCAGGCGTGGGAAAATTAAATCCGCGAAAGAATTATGGCTTTGTACTGAGTACTGTAATTTTCTGATGTTTTTATGGATAAAATCAGAAAGTCTGGCTTAGGTATTCGCAGGATTATTGATTCTCCTGATCGAACGCACAACAAGAATATTATACAGGCTTAACAGCACCACCAGGATTATTACTCCCAGGAGCAGGATCCAGTTACGGTTCACCTCGATAAAGAAGTTGTTGATCACTTTATTTACGTAGTAATTTCTGATGACTAGTCCGGCAAGGCTTGCTGCTATCAGTGAGATCCCGGTGAAGGAGCTGATCACGATCTGGTAGAACCTGGCAATTTGTTTATTTCCATACCCGATATAGTAAAGGTTCAGGATAGTTTCCTTATGCTTTTCAAACATCAGGTTGATGCTAAGCAGGATAAATGCGAAGGAGAGGACAACAATTGTCAGCGCAATGAAAAATATGAATGCCAATGCCGATTTAAAGATAAAAACCAGCTTGCTGAATTCAAGTCGGTCCTCATTGATGAAGTAGTCCCGTGCCTTAAAAAAGCGCATGATACGCTCGTCGGTGGGATCCGTGAACTCGATCAGCAGCCGGCTTGCTGAGCTTTGCCGGCTTATGCCGTAAGATTCATTGGCCCAGTTGAGGAAATCCTGCGGGACGAGTATTGAATTGATCTTGTTGGAAAATCCCACAATATTTCCTGAGAATGGTTTGCTTCTTCCTTCGATCCAGATCTTAAGCGGGGCACTGGTGGCCATAAGCTTAGAGATTACCGGCAGTCCTTTGCTTTGAGCATATCCGAAATTATATAGTTGGAGGTAGTCTTCCGGAATGATGATCGGAATGAAATTGCTTTTTTGGTCCCATTTCCAGGATTCAGGCTTAACATCGAGGTATTCATCGGGGATACTCTCAAAGAAAAGTTCGGTTCCGATCCTTCCCATTTGCTGCTGGTCGATCTCGACACGGATCTGGAACCTGGCATGGTTAAAGAGGGCTACCTTCCTGATAAAAGGTTGCTCTTCAAGCTCACGGATCTCATTCGACGTAAAATACACGGTTTTTTTACTGTCAACGGCCTCACCGTCGAGGGCATGAACAATGCTTACCTGCTTGCTGAGCACCGCAGTGTTTTTGTTGAAGAGTTCAGTGTTTTTTACCAGCAATGGCTGCAGGTCGAGGTAAAACTGAATCGTGATCAGGATGATGGCAACTCCGATAAACAGGGTAAAGGCATAGCCCAATATTTGAACCGGTAAAAGTGTTTTACGTTGGAGTTTCCAGAGCATGATCAGAGATTGAGAATTTTATCGTAATCAAAATAATAGGAGCTTTCCAGAGAGGTCAGGATCAATCCGGCCTGCTGCTTTTTAAGCTCTTCATCAATCAGGGAGGTCATGATCCTGATGTTTTCGTTATCGAGATGGCTAAATGGCTCGTCCAGCAGCAGGAAGCTGAAAGGCTGGCACAATGCCCTGAGTATAGCCACGCGTTGGCGCTGTCCGATGGAAAGTTTCTGTACCAGGGAATCTCTGCGGTGTCCCAGGTTGACACGTTCAACCATCCCGTCGATTTCCTCCCGCGAACGGTAATGGGTGAGCTTGTTCTTCAGTTCAATATTTTCGGTTAGGGTAAGCCCGGGGAAGAGCTTAAAATCCTGGAAGGCATAGCTTAACTTTGTCTGTTTCAGGTCTACGGGATCCCGGAGTTCAAAGTCAGCGCTATAGCTGATCTGCCCATCATAGTGCAGGTTCGATCCATAGATAAAATTTAGCACGGATGATTTGCCCTTTCCTGATTGTGCCCGGATGAGATACCTTCCGGGCTTTTCGAAAACGATTTCCTGCTTAAGAAAAATGTCAGAATCCCCAATTTCGGACTCTGACATGTATCTGGGTTTAAGTTTGTTGATGCGTATTTTCATAAACTTATAAGCCGTCTACCTGCTTTCGGTATTCACGATCAGCGACTTTTAATAAGGTATATAGGCTGTTGTTATTTTTCTCGGACAGATTGACAATGAATTCAACTGAATTGTCTTCCACCATTTTGAATTCCAGGGACTCAAAGAAGGTATTTATCGGATCGTAATCGAATTTCACTCCGGCCTTTTTTGCTATGGCTGCAAGATTGAGGTCGGCATAACCATAAACACTGCTTTCTTCGATGTTTTTTGCGAATTCTGAAGTTCCCAGGTTCTTTCCGGATAGCTCGCCTGTGAGCAAATCCAGCGATTGAATGTTTGAGGTGATAAAGCACACATCATTCCTGAAGCCGACATAGAGCATTTCAGAAAGGGTGTAGATGCCGTCCTGCTTCTTTAAGAACTGGGAAACGAAGTCTTCAAGTTTCTTTCGGTCCTTCAGGCCAATGGCAACGCCCCAAATCGGCGTAATCTCATCGTATTTTTCCACCCGGCTAATCATCTCGTAGCCGCCATAGTAGATGGTGTCGCTGCTGTTGTAAGGAACATGCCACGATTTTTTCGGATTGTAAACCCTTTCGTGAATGGTTTTTTCGTAGGCCAGGTTCTTAATGTCCATCAGGCTTATCAAAATGCTGCCATCCATAGAGTTAAAAAGATCTTTGAGAAACGAGTCGATCTCACCCCCGATAGATCCACTGCCTTCATCTCCGCTGGTAAGGGTATTTTTTATCATCTTGTACAGCCCCGAAGGATTGAACGCCATGCTTCCGGCAACCATATTTTCTGCAGGGAACGACCGCAGGAGTTTTGTATTGAATGTATTATCCCAGAGTTTGTACTCCTTAAATTTTTTCATCTCCTCCCTTTTCATGTGGAAGGTGGTCGTCCAGCGGATGGCTCCCTCATCAAAATCGAGGTAGCCGAAAAGGTGCTTGTCTTTCATTGGTAAAACCGAAACCATATCGATCAGATCAAATAGGAAGGAGAGCGGATTTTCCTCCAGGCTGACATCATTCACGCAGGATTGAATCGAAGCATTATCCCCGGTGAAGTCGGAGCTCAGAAACAGGCTGATATCCTGATTGGCTTTATAGAAATCCTGAAATTCCCCCTTTGTAGGCAGGCTTTCATCTTTTTTCATGCTAAACAATTCCTCAGCCAGGTCTTCAAGAACCTTTTGATTTTTAACACAGGGGGTATGCAGGAGGAGTGCTTTATCGTCATCCCAGGCAAGGGCCAGGTCATCTCCTGCAAAACAGATAGCATAGTCCTCGTATTCACTTACCTTAAGCTCGAAATCTTTATCCTCCAGGATTTCAGAAACGATACCTTCCAGTTGCTGCCGGACAAATTTTGAAAATTTCTTCTTGCTGCTGATATTTGCTGTAATGCCAAGGAATACAACCTCCATCTCCTGGTTTTCATCTGAGTAGCTGCCCCCGTCATCCCATTGATAACCGTCATCTCCGGAGGTGCCTTCTTCCAGGTCATCCCATCCGGCATCATCTTCCCCGCTTTCGAACTCATCATAATAATTATAGCTGTCCCAGTCTTCATCACCTTCACCATCGCTTCCGGTTTCTTCCCAGTCTTCCCAATCGGCATCATCCTCCCAGGTTTCATCATCATAATAATTATACTCATCACCGTTCTCTTCTTCATATTGTGCGAGGTAGGTGTATTTTTTTCTCTCGGGTTCATTATTTAGTAAGCCAAGATCTTTTTGTTCTTCAGGTTCGTAAGTACGGACATTCATAAACATTGCCACATCTTCCGTGAAGCTTAGTCCGATACTCCCAGGTTTGCGGGAAATCTGTCCAAACAGTTCTGCCAGTTTTACGTACCTGGCGGAGTCTTTCTGCGATTGGGCAAAGTAATAACCCGACATGTTGAATAACCTGCCCTTCCTGATCAGGGATTCCATATCCACGATCGCGACGATGTTCGCGTCTTCCGGGATCAGGTAGGTATTCTCAACGGGTTTATGGCACGAAGTCACGATCAGCAATAACACTCCGGGGATTCCCCACATTATTGACCGGCTTCTGAATATTTTCTTCATTCCACGACGTTTAGATGTTGGTATTGCGGCTTTTTGTCAGCCGAACGGAAAAATACAAACATTTTTTGGTAATTCCTAGGTGAAGCAGAAAAGGATACAGGCTCATATTTGGGTATTTTAAGGCTTTCCGGAGGGTACCCGGAGAAATCAGATAAGCGATAGTTAATTTAGAAGTTCGGAAAACAGATGCGAAGGACCTGAAAGATTTTGATACACAGTTGATTTAATATGCAGGGTAATCCTGGCTGATGCAGAAAACAACCGGGGCATAAGGTTTGAATTTTATGAATGGATATTCCTTCAGTGATTTTTTTCCTGATCAGAGCCCTTGTCTGAGGGTGTCCAGTTCCTTCCGGACAAATTCACTGAGTTCCCTGATATACGAAGCAGAAAAGTCGAACCGGATACCCGCAGCTTCATAGAGTTCGGGAAGCGTAGCTGAATAGCCCATGCTTAAGGCTTTCCTGTATGCCTGCAGGGTTTCCTGCGGCCGGGATTTGTAATTTTTCCAGATTCCGATAGCCCCGAGTTGGGCAATGCCGTATTCAATATAATACAAGGGGAACTGGAAGATGTGGATTTGCTTCTGCCAGAGGTGACGGTGGTGGTTTGGGTAGGCTGACCAGTCGATACCATTGCCTCCGAATTCCTGCTCGATGCCCTGCCATGCATTCAGCCGGTCTTCAACCGCACTTGCAGGGTTTGTGTAAAGCCAGTGCTGAAACTTGTCAACGGTTGCTACCCAGGGCAGAACAGCAAGCACTCCTTCCAGCTGACTAATCCTTGCGCGGTGTAGCTCTTCCCGGTTGGGGAGGAATGCCTGCCAGTGCTCCATGCTGATAAGCTCCATGGCCATGGAGGCTACTTCAGCAATTTCAGCCGGGGTATCTTTATAATATACCAGGTCCAGATCCTTACTGAGAAAGGAATGGATGGCATGGCCACCTTCATGCATCATGGTTTCCATATCTCTGAGGTTATGGGTGGCATTCATAAAGATAAAGGGTACATTGCTTTCGTGGAGCGGGTAGTTGTAGCCGCCGGGTGCTTTACCCTTCCTGGAATCAAGGTCGAGATAGCCATTTTCATGCATAAGCCGGATAAAACCCTCAAATTCCGGGTCAATCTCCCGGAAACAGGCCAGGGTTTTCCCGACAAGTTCAGATACATTGCTGAATGGCACCAGGGCAGGCTTATTTTCGGGATCCACATCCAGGTCGTAGGGCTGGAGGGTGGACAGACCAAGCTGCTCCTTACGGTGGGCATGGATCTCGTTCATGACAGGGACGATATGCTGTTTGACCGATTCATGGAAGGTCAGGCAGTCTTCACGTGAATAATCGAAGCGTCCCAGCTGTACAAACCGGTAGTCGAGGTAGTTATCGAATCCGGCATTTTTTGCCATCTCCTGTCGCTTTTCAAGCAGGGAGGTCAGCAGCAGGTTCAGTTTCTCATAGTCCGCTGACCTGCGGTTCCAGATCAGCTCGAAAGCTTTTTTCCGGACAGACCGGTCTGTGGATTTCAGGTAGTTCTGTGCGCCCTGAAGGGTAAGCTCCTTCCCGTCCAGGGTAACGGTCATCGCACCTGTCAGGGTGCCGTATTGTTGCTCTTCAGCTTCCAGACGCGCCTGTATCGAAACGTTTTCCGTTCTGAAGATCTCAGTTTGCATCCGCATGTTTCGGAGAAAAATCTCGTATTTATCCGGATAGGGGGAGTGTGAACAATAGGCCAGGAGTTTTTTGTCAAGCTGGTTTCCGGCAATGGCATAGGGTTCTTCCACCTCGCTGAGGAACTTTCCGAATGCCGAGGCATATTCGGGATTGTCCGTATGGCAACTCTGACGTATATAGAGCCAGGCTTTGTCTTCTTCGATGACAGCGTCGAGCTCGCTGCGTTTTTTTAGCCAGGAGTGAAGGTCATCCTCGGTATCCAGGGAAGCTTCCTGCAATTCAGTAACATAGGGTTCAATATCTCCCCATGTTAATAATATCAGATCTTTAGGTAGAAAACTCCGGTTTTCCGCGGCCTTTGCCCTGATCCGGTTCATGCTCAGATTTCTAGTTGCTTTTTGAGCTCTTGCCGGCAGGTTTCGCGGCAGCGGCTTTAGCGGGGGCTTTTTTTACTTCTTTTTCAGCTATTGGTTCTTCAGCTGCCTTTTCTTCTTCTTTCTTCTCTTCTTCTTTGGGAATGAGCAGATTCAGGCTTACCAGCTGGTTGTACCACTGCACCAGTTTTTTCATGTCAGAAACGTACACCCTTTCGCGGTCATACTCCGGAAGTACTGATTCAAGGAAAGCTTTGAGTTCCTCAGGGGATGATTTATGGTTGATTGTCTCTTTCCCGCCCTCTTTCTCAAAAATCCTGGAAAATACATCTCCCAGCGGAACTTCTTCCGTCTCCGTAAATATGGCAATATCCTCCAGGGCGCTTACTTTGGCGCTGGAATGCACTGCCATTCGTTTGCCATCTGTAAACGATTCTACGATGATGCTGTTTTTAGCCTGAGAGATAAACTTGAATAACCCGCCTTTTCCTGATATGGCCAGGATGTCCTTAAGATTCATAGTGCACGAATTAATAAATTAGCGAACAAAAATAGCAATCTCAATTTAGTAAAAAAAGCTATTCATCCGACAAATTACATAAAATTGCTGTTGCGGCTGTCTGAAGAATAAATGAGCGGTTCGTCTCCCTCCAAAGGATCTATACTATGCCACGTTCCTTTTTGACTTTTTCGTAGGCCTGGTTAATCTTCTGGAATTTCTCTTCAGCATCTTTTCTGAAGTCGTCGCCCAGGTAGCTTACCTTATCAGGATGGTACTCAACAGCCAGTTTGCGGTATGCTTTTTTAAGTTCCTCATCTGAAACGCTCTTGTCGACCCCCAGGATTTTGTAGGCGGAATCGGTATCCTCAATAAACATGTTTCGGATCGATTGCTGGTCACTGGAGCTGATATCAAGGTAATAGGCTATCTGTGTGATCAGATCGAGTTCGCTCTTGTGAATTTGCCCGTCTGCCCTGGCAACTCCATACAGAAGGTGCAGCAATTCCAATCTGGAATGATATTCCAGCCGGTCACGGATCTGGAACGATACGTCCTGGAGGTTAATATTTTGTTTCAGGATCTCGCGAAGGAGCTTCAGGGCCTCAGTTGCCGAAGGTCCTCCGAATTTTGTACCCAGGAATTTCTTTACATAATCAAGTTCAGATTTCAGTACTTTACCATCAGCTTTCATAACGGCAGCCATCAGGATCAGCAGGCTTACGGCAAAATCACCTGTCGTGGTATTACTATAGGCTCTGCGGGTTTCGCCTCCCTCCGCGGTGTCAAACATATACCCTAAGCCCATGCCGATAATGGCCCCAATCGGGCCGCCAAAAGCCCATCCAAGTCCTGCACCAATCCATTTTCCAAATTTAGCCATGCGTGTAAGAGATATTTATTAGTTGCTCGTGAATCCTTAAAATTTGGGGTAAAATTAATTCATTCTCATCATTATTGATGACCCAATCGGCCATTGACCTGATTTTGTCGGCGGAAAGCTGATTACGAATGCGGGATACCACCTTTTCCCTGCTGGTAGTATCCCTTTCGGTTACGCGATGAATTCTGAGTTCTTCAGGGGCATCAACATAAAGGGTATAGTCCATCAGGTGATGTAGCCCCGATTCGAACAGGATGGCAGCTTCATGGAGGGTGTAGACAGCAGCATCCTGACTTTTCAGCCACTCCCCGTAATCAGCAACAACAACAGGGTGCACCAGCTTATTCAGCTCCTCAAGTTTTGATCGCTTACTGAATACAACTTCGGCCATGTAGCCGCGGTTATAAACCCCATCAACAAAGGCTTTTTCACCAAATGCGTGAAGGATGGACCGGCGAAGGTCCGTATGGGAATGGATTAGCTGACGCGCCCTGTCATCGGCAGAATACACAGGGATGCCGAGCTTGCCGAAAATCGTGCAGGCCAGTGTTTTTCCACTGCCGATCCCCCCGGTGATACCCACCTTTATCGGCCTACTTTTCAATGAGGAAGTCAACATTTCTGGGTATAATACTGATGTTGTGGATATAGTCGGGTATGGGGCCCAGCTCAACCCTCAGTTTCTTGTTTAAACTGGGATCAATGGCATTATAATCAACATAAGCTTCAAGAATCTCCTCGTTTATCTTGTCGTACTTATCCAGGGTAATGAGGTAGATCAGCTTAACTGTCCGTGGAAAGGTTTTCAGGGAGAGCGAATCGGGGACGTTCCTGCTTATGATGGGAACCATGATTTCAGCTTCTGTAAATTCATCGACCGGCTGAGTAACCTTAACGCTTGTGGGAGAAATTTTTACTTGTTTTATAGGTTGAAGGGCTACCTGTTTGACCCCGTCGTTCTTCAGGTTGTGAAACTGAACGACCTGGGTTTTTACCCCTTTCAGACTGTCGACCAGAAAAACAGGACCTGACACCTCTACAGAATCGGGAGTGGCAAAGGCTTCTCCGTTTGCCATGCATTGGTCGGCATAGCGATCCGGGTTACTGGCAAGCTGCGGAATAACCGGCAGGAGCCTTTTCCGGATCCGGGCAAAATGAAAAACGAGTGTATCCGGACTGATATCGATGACCTGCATATTTCTGTTTTCCAGGCTAAGTTCGCTTGATAGCTGCGCTGTTTGTGAACCTGTCAGTGCGAATAAGGTAGTTGAATCCCTGAGTTTGGAATACAATGCAAAAGTGTTTACATCGTACTTGAGTGCTTTTTTGGATTTCATTCGGTTACTGAGAATGGTATAACCGTCGGCTTTAACCTGCAGTTTCAGCGTTTTAATCGGGGCTTGGGTCAGTATTCTGTTCTGGGGAAGGTTGATAAATTCAACAGGGTATTCAATTTCTGCAACGTATACGTCACTGAGTGCCCTAAGTAGCCATGTTACTGTAGCAAGAGCCACAAAGAATAAAAATGCCAGGTGTTTGTGCCGGATCTTCTGAAAGAGATTCCGTATCTCATTCCACAGCCATTTGATCAGGGTATTTAACTGTTTCTTTTGAGGGTTGTTTTCCAAAACAAAGGAGTTTGAAGTAGTACAAATATACCTCAAACTCCTAATATTTCATCTGCGTAAATTTCTTTTCCGCTGCCGGATGGCCTCTGAAACTTATCCGGAGGTCTTAGAATCAAAATTTAAGCATGTTTAAAAAAAGATTAAGCATGCTTAAATTCAGGTTGATTTCGTTTACTTCTGTTGTCCCAAGTCTGAATTATCCTTCAGAATAGCGTTCTTGTCAACTTTCATGGTGACATTGTTGCCAATATCGATGGTAATAACATTTTCTGCCATGTTATTGATCTTACCATAGATACCTCCGGTGGTGATAACTTTATCCCCCTTTTTAAGGGCATCTCTGAAATTGCGTAATTCTTTCTGTTTTTTGACCTGAGGCCTGATCATGAAGAAATAGAAAACTACGATCATCAGAGCCATCATAATCAGGAACTGACCACTTCCTCCTGAACCACCATTCTGGGAATTCATTAAGACTAAATTTAAAATACTGTTCATTGTTTATTATTTTGAATGTTCATTTTTTCGCGAATTGCAAAGTAAGGACAAAACTTCCGAAAGTCAAAACTATTCCTCTCCAATTAGGCCCCGGCCTGTTTTCACAATCTTGTTGTTCTCCTTCAGGTGGTTAAATACTTTGTCGAGGATCCCGTTCAAAAAGACATTACTCTTTGACGTGCTATAGAATTTGGCAATTTCAAGATACTCGTTAAGGGTTACTTTTACCGGTATTTGAGGGAATTCAACTGCCTCGGCAATGGCCATTTCCATCAGAAGTATATCGAGGAAGGCAATCCGGTCGATTTCCCAGTTCTTGCTGAATTGTTTAATCATCGGCAGGTACTCATCGTATTTCAGGACCACTTTGCGCAGAAGTCTTACCGAAAAATTTTCATCTTCAGGATTTTTATAGAGTGGCATAAGGCTTGCGTCTTCACCCTCTTCATTTTTAAATTTCTTAAGTGTCTTAATGATAATCCCAACGACAAATTCCAGTTCATCATTCCAGTAAATGCTCTGTTCTTCAAGGCTCTGACTCAGGGGTTCGTACCCTGAGATGATTCCGGAAAACACCGAGTTGATGAAATCCCTGTCTTCTTTATAAGAGCGGGTTGGCGATGCCATATAGTTTTTATACACTTCACTCTGGGTCAGGTATAAAAAAATCCCACGGATCAGCTCTGGGGAATCACTCCAGTTCAACTTACGCTTTTCGGCATAGTCCAGGAGGCGCTTATTAATTCTGAGCTGTTCAACAATGAGGTTATCGGCAAACTTGGTGTTGGGGTTCAGATCTTCCTGAGTGGGGATTTTCTTGGTTCGTGCGAGGTCGATGCGTGCGCGGGCATAATCATTGACATCTATGATGAGCAGCAACAGGTAATGATACAAGTCATAAGTCTTTGTAATGCTGAGAGAAAGCTCTTTCTCCGAATTTTTCAACGATGATCCCCCATTGTGCTTATAATAGGCATACAGGGCCTGCATTATCTTTATCCTCAATATTCTTCTGCTAATCATATCGCAAAGAACCTAAACAAATTGGGATGCAAAGTAAGTTGTTTTTTTTGAAATGTCATTTAGTTATTAAAAATAAAAAGCAGGAATCAATATGAAAGATAAATTTTAGACTTTCAACCCTTTAGAAATGTGGGGTAAAAGTTTCGTATTATAATTTTTTTCATATTTTTGACGTGAGTAGAACCGGAAAAAAACAATATGATGGAAGAAGGTAAAGAAAAAAAGGATGGTATAGACAACTCAGACCGTGAAGAAATTTTTTCACAGGCTGTGAGGGCAGGGAAGAGAACCTATTTTTTCGATGTAAAAGCTACCCGAAGAAATGATTACTACCTGACGATTACTGAGAGCAAAAAGCGTTATCACAAAGACGGAAGATTCTTTTATGAGAAGCACAAGATCTTTCTTTACAAGGAAGATTTCGAAAAATTCGCTGATGGATTACAGGAAGCCATTCAGTACATTGAGGACAACCGCCCGGAAGAATTACTCGATGAAATAATTGAGGAAAGGCAAGTTGGCCGCTCTTATACCGATGTGGAGTTTGAAGACCTTGAAAAGGTTGAAGCTGCTTCTGCTGCTGCCGAAGACGAAGATTAATTATCTGGATATCATACCAGAAAGGGGCATGTTTTGCCCATATCGTATTTTTTCATGTTATCTTCGCTACCTACAGCTTTATCCCTGCGTGCTTCGATTTTGAGATATGCTCTCAGAAGCTGGCAGGATCTGAAGTGAAACATTCACCAGTGAGTTTATTAATTCTCAGATTATATTGTTAAGGGCAAGTAGCTCCTGGATCTCATCCATGTCCAGGACTTTGATATTGGTAATAATGTAATCATCGAACAGAAAACCGCCAAATTCGTTGCATTCCTTCACGATTTTGTTAAATAGATCCTGAACAGGAACGTGCAGAGGGATCACCGTGGTAAATGAAGCAAAACCTTCCTCAAAGATAATTTCTTCCACTTCAGCACCATTTCGTTTGAATGCATAATTCAACTCACTGAGAATGATTTTCTTTTGCAGCTTGGTGATGGGGGAGCCATCGTCGGTGAAAAATACTATAAAATACCTGAGTTTATTGCCCTTGCCTCCCAGGCCGGTGGTGATCAGAGCTTTGTTTTCGTTCAGCAACGTGCTTTCAAGGCGCATCCGGTTTTCGAGTAGCGCCAGGTAGGCCCAGTCGTAAAGTTTATTATTGGGCCTTTTGAGGTATTTTTCAATCGTTCTGTATGCTTCAACATTCTTCAGACTGGCTAGCTGGACCAGCAGGACTTTTTTCTCATCGGTTGAGATCTGTTCATCAAAAATCAAATCCTTTTTCCGGATTATTTCATCATCGCTTAACTGGCTCTCAAGGTTTTTTGAATACTCAAAATATTCCAGCTGGATATCATTATCAATCTGCTGATCGACAAGGCTGATGCTGTCTTCATCAATCTGAAGGTATTCGCTTAGCAGGTCGTATAGGGTATCAGTCGCTCTCACAATTGTTGATATTCAAGATTTTGTAAATAACTAATATAGAAAAAACTGAAACGAATCACAATTTATTTTTGATAATATTCCTCATTTATTTTAATAACTCAAATCCCCATTTCTTGGTATAGGAAACCATAAAAATAAAGTATAAACTTGCTGCTGAAATTCAACAGTTATGCAACTTTCAGAATTAAGGACGGGAACAGAGGGGGTCATCTGCAAAATCAGGGGTAGGGGAGCATTCAGGCGCAGGATAATGGAAATGGGGTTTGTTAAAGGTAAGACTGTAAGGGTAATAAAGAACGCTCCGCTGAAAGATCCTATTGAATATGAGCTTTTGGGATACAGAGTATCATTGCGTAAATCCGAAGCCGAACTTATTGAGGTCAGACAGGATGTCATGACTGAAGAGACGAAAGTGAAAGATATTTTTTTTCGAAATGAGCGATCCGAACGAATCCTGGCACCCTTATTGGGAAATTCAATCAATGTGGCTTTTGTCGGAAATCCAAATGCAGGAAAAACATCCATATTTAATTTTACCTCGCGGTCAAATGAGCATACCGGAAACTACTCCGGGGTGACCATTGATTCCAAGACTGCTGTACTGAAAAAATTCGGGCATACCTATCACATCACCGACTTACCGGGGACATACTCTTTATCGGCCTATTCTCCGGAGGAACTTTTTGTCAGGGAGTACATTACTGATAAAATACCGGATGTAGTTGTAAATGTGGTCGATGCATCAAACCTCGAAAGAAACCTGTACCTGACAACCCAGCTCATTGACATGGATATTCGCGTAGTTCTGGCGTTTAATATGTACGATGAGCTTGAGAAGCGCGATGATCTCCTCGACCGCGAAATGCTTTCAAAATTATTGGGCATTCCCATTGTGCCCACGGTAGGTTCGAAGGGAAAAGGGATTGACGATCTCCTTAAAAAAATCGCAGGAGTATTTAACGATACAGACAGTTACACACGCCATATCCATATCAATTACGGACAGGAAATAGAAGCTTCCATTGCCAGGATCCAGGATTTGATAAAGGTTCCTGAAAACTTTAAAATAACTGACAGGGTTTCTTCCCGCTTTATTGCGATTAAATTGCTGGAAAAAGATCGCCATGTGGCCCAGTACATTGATTCTGCACCCAATCATGATGAGATCCTTGCCCTTGCAGAAAAGGAACGTAAACGCGTGGAAAACCTGATAGGCGAAGATATGGCATCGCTGCTGACCGAAAAGCGCTACGGTTTTATCAGCGGCGCGCTGCATGAAACATTTGAAAGGAATAAGCAGTACGAGGTCAGGACATCGGAGATCCTCGACAGCTTGCTGACCCATAAACTTTTTGGCTTTCCTTTCTTTATCTTTTTTATGTGGCTGATGTTTACAGCAACCTTTAAATTGGGGGCATATCCCCAGGGATGGATAGAAAGCGGGGTGTTGGAGCTAAACAAACTGCTTCATGATATCATGCCAGAGGGTTCCCTGCGTGACCTGCTCACCGAGGGGATTATAGGTGGGGTCGGGGGCGTAATCGTTTTCCTGCCTAATATTCTGATCCTGTTCCTTTTTATTTCATTTATGGAAGATTCGGGATACATGGCCCGCGCGGTATTTATCATGGATAAGCTGATGCATAAAATTGGCCTGCATGGTAAGTCCTTTATTCCCCTCATTATGGGATTTGGATGCAATGTGCCGGCCATTATGGCTACCCGTACCATTGAGGACAGGAATAACCGCATTCTGACGATCCTGATTAATCCCTTTATGTCCTGCTCGGCACGTTTACCGGTTTACCTTCTTTTGATCGGGGCCATTTTCCCGGCATATCAGGGAACCATTCTCTTTGGACTGTACTTTTTGGGCATTCTTATAGCTATTGGGGTAGCGATCCTGTTCAAGAAGCTCGTATTCAAGACCGAAGGGACCCCTTTTGTGATGGAACTGCCTCCATACCGTTTGCCTACACTGCGATCCTCTACCAAGCATATGTGGGGCAAGGGCTCGCAGTACCTGAAAAAAATGGGAGGGGTAATCCTCCTTGCTTCCATTCTCCTGTGGGCTTTGGGGTACTTCCCCAGACCAAAGGATGAGCCTGCCGGGGAAGAGACTACTGAAATTATGCTGACTGTCAGCACGAACCCTGATGCGTCCAATCGCAGTCAAAACGTACAACTTGACCAGGAGGCTGATCCGGGGATTGAACAGTTGGAAAATTCGTATATAGCACGTATCGGAAAATTTATCGAACCGGCAATCCGCCCCCTGGGCTTTGACTGGAAGATGGGGGTGAGCCTGTTGGCCGGTATTGCTGCCAAAGAGGTTGTTGTCAGCACACTGGGTGTGATGTACCACGAAGATGTTGAAGAAGACGGGGAGGAACTTTATTTGGCACAAAAGCTGAGATCCGAGAAGTATGTTAAAGGGCCTTACCAGGGGGAGCTCGTGTTCAATCCCCTGGCTACCTTGTCCTTTCTGGTCTTCGTGCTGATCTATTTCCCATGCATCGCTGTTTTTGCAGCCGTGAGGAAAGAAACCGGGAATATTGGCTGGGCTTTTCTGATGATCGGATACACAACAGTGCTTGCCTACCTGGTATCGCTGATGATCTTTCAGACAGGAAAATTGTTTACTATACTATTATGAAAAAGCTATGATACAGGATATAGTGGTATACATAATTATTGTACTGGCGCTGGTTCGGGTTGTTTACCAGGTAATTAGCTCTTTTTCCCGCAAGGACAGCGCCTCAGCAGCATGTTCCGGCTGCGCAGGGTACAATACAAAAGCAGGTAAGCTGAAGCACAGGCATCTACAGGTGAATGAACTGCACAGGTATTAAGCTTTACTTTAAGTATTCGTAATATCTCACAAAAAATCAAAGATTAATCAAGTTCGTTTTTTTTTCTATATTTGAAATGGGTTTTCAAAGATGTTTCGTTTGACAGACCGGATAAGTGCGACTGTCATTTTTATGCATTTTCATTACGAAACATATACACATAGTGAAAAAACTAACTTTAGGGCAAATCGTCGAAGGTATCCGAAAGCGGGATAATGCTGTCCTGTCGGTTATCTATAAGGAAATCTTTCCCGTTGTCCGATACTATGTGATGGCCAATGGCGGAACCCAGGAAGACGCTAAGGACGTGTTCCAGGAATCCATGATCATCGTTTTCAGGAAAATATCAAGGGACTCGGTTGAAATTACTACCGGCTTCGAAGCTTATCTCTATGGAATTGCCAGAATGGTGTGGCTTAAAATCCTAAGAAACAGGGATATTCATGACCGTAACATCGTTAAGCTCGAAGAACCCGAGGTGGGCTATTATGAGAATGATGAGCTGATGGAGGAGGACCTGGAAATGCGCTTGTTCAGAAAGTATTTCCTTAAACTGGGTAAGGAATGCCAGGATCTCCTTACAATGATCTCTGAGGAAGTTCCCTATGAGACGATCGCTAAGCAAATGGGATATAAGAATGAGAAAGTTGTCCGGAACAAGAAATATAAATGCAAGGAAGTCCTGATGAAGATGATAAAGTCGGATCGGGAGTATCAGAAGATTGCCGCCAGGCTTAAAAAGTAAGCTTTCTTCTTTTTCGGATGTACCAGGCAATTCCTGCAAGGGCTGCGAGGAAAAGAGCCGATATTCCCAGTATCCACCAATTTGAGTCCTCAGGTTCTTCAGTATAAAGCGGGTCAGGATTGCCCACTACTGAAAATGCAGACCAGAAGAAGGGATGCGAAGCTTCAGGCAGGCATTCCTTCAGGTACTTGAGCTTAGCCAGACGCAAGGCTTCAGACTTGGACTTACCCTTTCTTAATTGTGCATAAAACTCGACCATCAGGAGGGATCCCGACAAATCTTCAACTTCCCACATGGTCATTACCATGCTGGGGGTACCTGCGTATGCGAATCCCCTTGCCAGACTAAGGACACCTTCCCCTTTACTGTATTCACCCTCGCCGGTACTGCAAGCGCTGAGAACTACCATCCGGGCATTCAGGTCAAGCCCGAATACCTCATAAGTGTTTAGCAATCCGTCATGCAGACTGTCTGGTTCCGGGGCAAAAATCAACTTGGAATAAAGCGGGTTCTTATTATCCAGGATCGCGTGCATCGCCAGGTGGATGATATCGTATTGTGCAACTTTTTCGCGGAAGGTCTTCTCGGTGGCACTGAACCTGGAGAAAACATCAGCCTTCATGGTTTTCTTAAGCATCTTGGCTTCGTTCAGTGCCCCGGGGATGGGATTGAGCTTAAGGTTTAATTCGAGGGCGGAACGTTGTGTATATTTCTCCCGCTGAACCTCTTCGGGTAATAATCCATACGAGGGAGCAAAGGCCAGCAGCTTGTTGACATTTTTCCTTGGCCGCTGTTCAATGCCCTTAATATACAGAGTTGAAGAAAAGGCATAGGAGATATTGTAATCAAGCAGCAGGTAATCGAGGTTTTTATAGCTTGTGTATCCGTTAGCAGAGGGCATGCTGCGGATGAGTGTCTCAAAGGGCAGGTAGGAGAGTACATCATCCGGAACTACGATCAGGTGGGTGGCTTTAAGCTTGCTGGCAAAGGGTTCAATCAATAATTGATACAGGTAATGGCTCTGTTCGCAGAACAAGCTGAAATCTTTTCCCGACTGCCGGCTGAAATCAAAATGATGAAAATTATCCAGGTATGCCCGGACGATAGTATCAAATTCCCCTGGGACCATCTGTGCACAGTAGTCTATGGAATTTCCCGTGATACAAAAGGTGTGGAGCGCTGTATCGGTCAGGTTATACTGAAGCACAGCATACTCATTTCCCAGGTGTTTTTGTAAGTCTGCAATCCCGGAAACGCTGGGGTCATACTTCAGTTGATGGTACTTTGGGAATTCCTTTTCAAACAGATCGACAAGCCTGGTATACTGTTTGAAGGCTTCAAAATAGCGGGATTCCCATTCGGCAAGCCTGAGGCTGTCCGGAACTCCCTTTTGCTTTTCCTCATAGATACTGGCCTTATATAATCCCAAACGGGTATCCAGGTCCTTTTCCTTCCTCAGCAGGGAATCCGGTATTCCTCCAAGGTCTTTGGCATTTAGTTCACGCAGGGTGGAGAGCAGGATGGCTGATTTTGAGCGTTCCGACACGTTGAAAGCCTTGCGGATCAGGTCAACTCTGTCCAGCTGGTCATAACTCAATGCAATCAGATCCAGGCTGTTATTAAATATCTCGTACTGGTAGCTGGCAATTCTGATCTTACTTTCATAGTGAAGTTTGCTGTTACGCAGGCTTTCTATGATTTCCAGTGCGAGCAGATCGCACTCCAGGGCTTCTGAAAGATAGTTGGCATCCCCGCTGCCTGAGAAAAGTTCAAGGAAGCATTTGCTTTTCGATTTGAGAATGGTAATGGAAATTAATTGATCGTCAATAATTTCCAGTTTCGGGTTGTCAAATACATCCTGGGGGGAAAATTTCGGGGATGCGACCGTAAGTGCTTCCTGATAATAGCTTAGGGCTTCCTGGTATTTCGCTTGTTTGAGTAATAAAGAGCCGTAGCTGTCCAGTACGTATGCTTTTGAGAATAAGCCCTCTGTGTCTGTCTTTTTATAGATTGACAGGGCATACTCGAGATATTGCTTTGCTTTCTCCAGTTCTCCGGTTTTGATATAATCCATCCCCAGATTGTTATAGGTAAGCGCTATACTTTTGGTGCTCGCGTCGGGGTCTTTTTTCAGCTCAGTTAAAGCACTCTCCTGGAGCATAATGCTTTTCTGCAGATCTCCCCTTTTGGCATAAATATCCGCCATGCCCGACAGAATTGAGTAGCGTAAGAAATGATTCCCTGTCAGGTCGGCATACTTTAAATTCTGGGTATAATAGGAGAGGGCGAGGTCATAATTCTCCTGATACCATTCATTTTCTGCTATTCTGTATATTAGGGCGGCTACCCGTGCAACCGGAGGATCGCTGGTTGCCGAATAGATTTGCCGGGCCTTTTTCAGCGCAATGCCCGCCTGGAGGTGATCCCCCAGGTTGATATAGGTCCTTCCCATGTAGGTGTATAAATGGGCTAAAATTAACGGATCGCAGTCCGGACAGTTTTTGTGATTCCTTTCAGCCTCTTGTAAATAATAAAGGGATGAGTCGTACTCCCAGGTTTGGATATGCCCTATTGCGAGGTTGACGTAGCTACTGACCATCTCGGAAGAATTTTCCGGATACAGCCTTTTCCGGATCCCATGGATCTTTCGGATGAGGCGAAGCGATTCCTCCTGATCTCCCCTTGCCATCGAATTTTTTGCCGACTCCAGCAGGGTCTGTATGGAATCCTGAGGTGAGGTTTGCGAATGCAAGGGAATGGTTCTTCCAGCCCCGAAAAGCAGGATTAAAAAAAGGGCGCGCATGAAAGTTCCGGTTCGGGTCATGAGTATCGGGGCTCGGAGCCTCTAAAATAGAAAATTTCATCAAAATTTTCACATCTGTAAGTAGTTGAAAAACAATATGATGTAATTTTTTTTAAAAAAAGTTGCAAAAAAGCGGGGACATTTTGGGGGGAAGTGGAACATATATATACAACATCTTTAAACCCCGAGAAAATGAAAAACGCTAAAAGAACAGTTTTAAAAATGAATAATGAATTATTCGCTAACCAGGAATTAAGTTATAACGACATGCTGGCTGTCAGAGGTGGTGAAAAAGGAAAAGACGATCAGGGAGGTGAAGCCAGTGACGGCCTGACTTAAAAATTGTAGAAGACACAAGAGATAAATTAAAATATAAAAAGCAAAAAAAGGATCCCCAGGCGAGATAAATAATGGTTTATACGGCACACAATCTCTATTCCTATCCTTTTCAGGATTTTGTCTCGCCTCCTTTTTTTTTAAAACATTACGGGTCATGATGGCCTGTTGAATCAGAGTTGATCTGCCGTAGTCCGGCAGGTTTATGGTAACGGACTGTAAACGGACATTTACCGGCGTGTAGCCGGGTTATATTGAAGAAGCGTTAAAATATATAAGCTTGTACACCTGGATTTAAAAAACTTCGACAGGAAGAGCGGGAGAGGTATATCCTGTTTATCCGGAGAAGAATATCGAAAAGGTAGTTGATACTACCCATATAAAGAATATTAAATAATTTTTTATACTATGAAACAGGAAATGGACTATTCAGGGTATGTGGATAGGTACCTGGATGGCATTATGAGCCCTGAAGAAGAAAAATGGTTTAAAAAGGAGCTTGAGGGGAATTCCTTCCTTGAGCAGGAACTGGAGTTTCAATCTAAACTAAACCAGAGTATTAGCCAAAGGGAACTTATTGAGCTGGAAGACCAGCTGAATACCATCTACAAAAACACCTACAATCCCGTATCCCGGTTTGCAAAGATCAAAAGGAAGACAGTTGCAATTAGTGCGGCAGCTGTTGTTGCATCCCTTATGATCTATTTTGCGGCCAGTTATTGGATTAACCGGCCAGAGGATCTTGCGCTGCAATTTTCTTCCCCACTGGATTTATATGCCTCCTACTATCAACCGGCTGAAATGAGCATGAGTTTCAGGGCGGCCGGTGATGTGGTTGACAGTGAGCTCAGGGAGGCTATGAAACTCTATGATCGGAAGGAATATTCAGAGGCGATTTTACTCTTTGAAAAAATTCTCAGCGATGATGCCTCCCGGATAGGCTTAAACCTTTACTCGGGAATTTCTCACATGGAATTAGAAGAGTATACTGAAGCGAATACAAGTTTCAGGAAAATTATCGATGACAGGTCCAATGCATTCATTGAATCGGCAGAGTGGTACCTTGGGCTGTGTTATCTGAAAACTGAAGATGTTGAATTATCAAAACAGGTATTCGAGAATATTGCCAGCGGAAGCAGCTATTATAAGGCTGATGCGGAGCGTATTTTGAATTTACTTGAATAAAGCTTTCATTATCACAACGGGGTTATCAGGGAACAGGCAATTTTTGCCTTTCCCTGATTTACAAGATTTTGAAACGAAGGAGTGAGATCAGGAATTTTTTAAAACCAAAAAAAAAGGACTATGGGTTTTACAGGTTCTATTTCGGGGGCTTTTCAGAAATTGCGTCATGCTTTTATTAAAAAGCCGGATACGGGGAAAGATGTTGAACTCGAGTATCTTCATAAGCGGGTGATCTTTCTGGAACAGCTCCTGGAAGAAAAGAACGACTGTATTGAAAAAGCCAAATCAAGTTTCCTGAAAAACCTTTACCATGAAATTCGAACTCCTTTGAATGCTATTATCGGGTTCTCAGACCTCATTGAGTTAAACAATATCAGGGGTCATGAAAAGGATGAGTATGTGAAGCACATTCGTGAAAGCAGTCGTGAATTTTTGCGAAAGATGGATAACATCATTGAAGCCTCCATTATTGAAGCAGGGCTTCTGAAGATACAGAAGGAGCAGTGCCGGCTCCATGAGCTCATGAGCGAGATTCACTCCTATTTTTCACTTCACAAACACATTACTGAAAAACATATTGCCTTCCTTTTGAGTATTCCGGGGGAACTAAAGAAAACTGAGGTGATCTGTGATATTTTCAGGCTTACCCAGGTGTTGACGCACCTGATCAACAACGCCTTCAAATACACCTTTAAGGGGGTTGTGGAGATAGGTTGTGCTGTGGAAGACAAGAATCTGCTCTTTTTTGTTAAGGACAGCGGAATTGGCGGGTTGGAGGGTCTGGAGGCGACGATCTTCAAAAATTTCTCCAAGAAGGGTGATGTCAGTGAGGAACAGGAAGGGCTTGGTCTGGGCCTGGGACTGTCAAAAAGTATTGTGGAACAGATGGGTGGCACAATTTGGTATGAATCCCTGAAAGAGAAGGGAACAACCTTCTATTTCACAATTCCTTACCAACCTGTCTACGTTAAGAGACGAAAGAGACAGACAGTGATCACCAGGGATTTGATCCTTAGCGAGAGGTTGTATAAAAGGTCAGTGATCGTTTAGTTTTCAGGATAAAACTTGCATTTATATAGAATTTCGTTTAAGTTTCACTCAGAAATGCTCTCAATGTAAGTCGATGCCTAAATTCCCTGTTTTCCTGCAACGTGATGCCAATGATTGCGGACCCTCCTGCCTGAGGATGATCGCTGCACATTATGGCAGAACTTACAGCCTTGAATCATTAAGGGATAAATCGTTCATCAACCGACAGGGGGTTTCCCTGTTGGGGATCAGTGATGCTGCTGAGTCTATCGGTTTTCGTACCCGGGGACTAAAGCTGAGTTTTGAACAGCTCAGGAAGGATATACAGTTACCCTGCATCGTTCATTGGAATCAGTCGCATTTCGTTGTGGTTGTTCGTGCAGGGAAGGAAAAGGTGGTGGTAGCCGATCCGGCATTTGGTATCATCACCCACAGCAGGGCAGAGTTCCTGAAATGCTGGGCATCCACCATAGAGGATGGCGAACCGCTGGGGATTTGCCTGCAATTGCAGCCCGGTCCTGAGTTTTACCAGTTACTGGGGGAACAGGTGAATCGGAAAAGCCTCGGGTTCCTTGTCCGCTATCTGAAACCATACAAAAAACTTATCTGGCAGATCCTGCTGGGTGTTATCCTGGGAGCATTGCTGCAGGTCATTTTCCCCTTTCTTTTTCAGACCATTGTCGATAAGGGGGTGATCGTACCCAACCTCACGCTGATCATCACCATACTCATAGCCCAACTCATCCTGGTGACAAGCAGGTTTTCGCTTGAACTGATCCGGAACTGGATCATACTGCATCTGGGAGCCCGGGTGAATATCTTTCTGGTATCTGATTTTCTGATCAAGCTCATGCAGTTGCCCGTATCCTTCTTTGACAGCAGGAACAGGGGCGATTTGCTTCAGCGGGTCGCTGATCACAGGCGGATTGAAAAATTTCTCACCCAGACCACCATAGAGTTGTTCCATTCGGTGTTTTCCATAAGCATTATGGGCATTGTTCTGGCACTATTCGATATACGGATTTTCCTGATCTTTCTGTCAGGAAGTGTGCTATACCTGCTATGGGCCCTGCGATTCATGAAACTCCGGCGGGAACTTGACAACCGCAAGTTTGCACAGCTTTCTGATAATCAAAGCTCCTTGATCCAGCTACTGACCGGAATGCATGAGATCAAGCTCAATCACTGTGAGAAACGTAAGCGCTGGGAGTGGGAAGATATCCAGGCCAGGCTCTTCAGGATAAATTTGAAAAGCCTTTCTTTACAGCAGAAGCAGCGTGCCGGGGCATTAATATTCAATCAGTACAAAGATGTACTCATTGTTGTGTACGCTGCAGTGATGGTATTCAATGGACAGATGACATTGGGAAGCCTGGTAGCCATTTCATATGTTATCGGTCAGTTGTCAGGTCCTATCGACCAGTTGATCGATTTCCTTCATGAAACACAGGATGCCAGGATCAGTCTTGACCGACTGGCTGAGATCCATGAAAAGGAAATTGAAGAAAATGTGGACAGCAGTCCCCTATTCAGCCTGACATCAGCTCATGCTATCACAGTTCAGGGACTTTCATTTCAGTATGAAGGACCCCATTCCCCTTTTGTTCTTAAGGGGCTTGACCTGGTTATTCCTCAGGATAAGGTTACGGCAATCGTGGGAATTAGTGGAAGTGGTAAAACCACCCTTGTGAAAATGCTGCTTCAGTTTTACAAAGCCGTAGAAGGGGATATTTTTGTAGGCGACACCAATCTGCAGGAAATCAGTCCGGCATTTTGGCGCAGGCAATGCGGAGTTGTCATGCAGGATGGTTACCTGTTTTCGGATACCATTGCCCGGAACATTGCACTTTCTGACGAACAGATTGATAAAGAAAAACTGGTTTATGCCTCGCGGATGGCCAATATTCAGGAGATGGTCGGCAGCCTGCCCCTGGGTTACAATACTAAAATTGGTCCCGACGGACTAGGTCTCAGCCAGGGACAAAAGCAACGTTTACTTATTGCCCGGGCATTGTATAAAGATCCTTCTTTCCTTTTCTTCGATGAAGCGACAAATTCTCTGGATGCCAATAATGAGCGGGTAATTATGGAAAACCTGTTTGAGTTTTTTAAGGGAAGGACGGTAGTAGTTGTGGCGCACCGTCTGAGTACGGTTAAAAATGCCGATCAGATTGTTGTGCTTGAAAAGGGGGAGATCATAGAACGGGGAAATCATAAGGAGCTGACAGGGAAAAAGGGAGCATACTATAACCTGGTAAGGAATCAACTTGAACTGGGTACATAATGAAAGGGATGATCATAAGCGATAAGGACCGGGAAAAAGCGCAGGGTGTTGAACTGCGCAGCGAGCAGCTCAGGGATATCCTTGGGCAGGTGCCGCGTTGGATCGTGCGCTATGGGACGGTATTGATCTTCCTGATCATTCTGGTTCTTTTTATTGGTTCGGCCCTGCTGCGATATCCCGATGTAATTGCCGCCCGGCTGGTTCTCACAACCGAGACTCCACCTGTCCAGCTTATTGCCAAAAAGACATCCAAAATATGCAGCCTGCTGGTTGATGATAAGTCACCGGTAGCAGAGGGACAGCTGCTGGCTGTTTTGACATCTTCTGCTGATTACCGCGATGCCTTAAACCTCAGGAAATTGCTTGGGGAGCGTTTTATCTATGACTCCTTGATTGTCACAAATTTTCCTGATAAACTCAAGCTGGGGATGATGCAGGAAAGTTATGCGGGCTTTCAGAAACGCCGACAGGAGAATCTGAGTTTTATTGAACAGGATAATTACAGGCGGATGATCCGCTTCTATGAAGGTAATTTAGGCAAATATAGCCGACTGGTCGGGGATAAAAAGGCTGAGGCTGAAGCAGCCGGACAGGTTTACGGTCTGGCCAGAAAGAAATACATGAGGGATTCCACCCTGATGGTGCAGTCTCCACGAAGCATTGCTCCGGCTGAAGTTGAAAGATCGGAGCAGGAAATGCTTGAGACCCTGAGGGCCTGGAGATCTGCCAGGGCGCAATTATCCACTGCAGATATAGAACTATCAAATCTGCAGCAACAAATGCTCTCTAAACAACTGGAATATGAAGAGGCTGTCAGCAGGCAGCAGCAAGCTCTCCAGGAAGCCTATGAGGCGCTTATCGGACAGCTGGCCGATTGGGAAGACCTGTATATTCTCAGGGCTCCATTTAGCGGAAAGGCATCCTTTATCCGGATTTGGAGCGAGTCCCAGAATGTTCAGCAGGGAGATGTAGTGCTGACCATATTGCCCCTTGAAGAGGGGAATATCCTTGGGAAAGCCATGCTCGATATGGAAGGCATCGGGAAGATCAAAGCAGATCAGAAAGCCATTATCCGCTTTGCAAATTATCCCTACATGGAATTTGGCACGCTCAGCGGCACAGTGACATCCATCTCCCTGGTCCCTGTAGAGGGCTCTTATATGGCAGAAATCCGGCTGGATAGCAACAGGCTGATAACCAACTATGGAAAGGAACTTGAATTTCAGCAAAATATGCAGGGAATTGCAGAAATTATCACGGGCGATCGTTCCCTGCTGCAACGCATTACCGACCCATTCCGCTCGGCATTCAGAAGACAGCGGATGCTTGATGAGTAAGAGGTAGGTTAAGCGGCTAAAAGGCTTCGGTCAGATACTCAGTACCCTCCTTATTCGGCCACCGGAAGTGTGAATATAAAGGTAGTCCCTACGTTCACTTCACTTTGAATGGTGATGGTGCCCTTGTTTTTTTCAACGAACTCTTTACAGATGATAAGACCAAGACCGGTTCCGCTTTCGCCCGCTGTTCCCGAGGTAGAAAAATATTCATCAATATGGAAAAGCTTTTGAATATTTTCCTCAGCGATGCCGACGCCTGTATCGGCAATTGAGATGGATATCATATCGCTATTCTGTTCATCCATCTCACAATGAATCGTGACGATGCCCCCTTCACTGGTGAATTTAATCGCATTACTCAGCAGGTTCCGGATAACCAGGTTGATCATATTCCGGTCGGCATATGCCTGTTTTGTACAACGGACATCGGATACCAGTTCCAGGTGTTTATTTTCGGCACTTGCCTGGCTCAGCTCGATATTCTGTTGGATAATTTCACCAATATTGATAGTATCCGGATTGTATTTTATTCTTTCGGTTTGAGTTCTGGCCCACTGAAGCAAATTCTCCAGGAGGTTGTAAGCACTTTCCGAAGAAGATTTTATCATGCCCAGCAGCTCCATTTTCTGAGGATTTTCGAATTCATCGTAATTCCGCATCAACAACTCCGAAAATCCAAAGATGGCCTGGAAAGGATTCTTCAGGTCATGGGCAATAATTGAGAAGAACTTATTTTTTGTAGCATTAAGTTCTTCAAGCTGCGTATTTGTTTTCTTAAGGATTTGGGCCTGCTTGTTAATTTCTTCCGATTGGTTTTGGATTTTCTCCTGCCGCTCTTCCAGGATGATATTCACTTCCTGGAGGTTTTGGGCCTGTTCACGCAGCTGTTCCTCTGCACGTTTCTGTTTGGTTATATCCCTTCCGATCCCTACAATCCCGCATATTTTTCCGTCGGCATCCCGAAAAGGAACTTTGGTTGTGGAGATTACCCTCTCGCGCAGGTTTTCATCGTAGCCGATCTCCTCCTTATTGATGATGGGCTTTCCGCTTTCAATGATTTTTTTATCATCTTCAAGATAGACTTTCGCGGCTTCTTTTGAAGGTGCGGTTTCGAAATCCGTTTTTCCGACAATCATGTCCAGATTATTAAATTTCATCACATTGAGAAGCCGTTTGTTAACTGTCAGGAAACGACTTTCAATATCTTTAATATAAATGTAATCGGGCATGTTGTCGATGAGGGTCCTCAGGAGGGTACGCTCGCTTTCAAGAATTTTGTTCTGTTCGCCAAGGGACTCAGATTGCTTTTGAATTTCTTCCTGGCGTTCTTCAAGGAGCATGTTGTTATTCTTCAGATCGGCAGCCTGTTTCTTGAGAGTTTCCTCATAGGCTTTAATATCTGTGATATCCCGGCCCACGCCGACGATACCGGCAACTTTGCCTTCCGCATCGTAAAACGGGACCTTGGAAGTCAGGATGATCCTTTCATTTCCATCAATATCCATTCCCAACTCCTCTTTGGAGATGAGCGGTTTTTCCGTTTTTATGATATTCTGCTCATCCTTATAAAACTCCTCAGCCATTTTTTTCGGGAAATAGTCGAAATCGGTTTTCCCTTCAAGTTGTTCAAATTCAGGCACTTTCATTACTGTATGTACCTGCTTGTTTGCGACAATAAACCGACTTTCCTTATCTTTGATATAAATAAAGTCAGGCAGAGTGTCAATGAGGGTTCGGAGCAGGTTGCGTTCATTTTCCAACAGGTTATTATGAGATGCAAGTTCACTGGCCTGCTGTTGGATTTCTTCCTGTCGTTCCTCAAGCAGCACATTAGCTTCCTTCAGGTGTTCGGCCTGCTCCTGAAGCTTGATTTCAGTCTCCTTCTCAGCGGTGATATCCCTGCTGATGCCTATCATGCCGACAATTTCTCCTTCCGGATTGAAGAACGGTACCCTGGAGGTGAGCAGTTTGATGAAGTTTCCATTTTCATCAAAGCCGATTTCTTCAAATTCATACTGTGCAATTCCGGTGCGCAGAACCGAGATATCTGCTTCGTGGTGCCTGGCTGCATAATCCGCCGGTAGAAAATCTTCAACGGTCCTGCCGATGATAAGATCAAGGTCGTTAGTTTTCAGGACTCCCATCTCCTTCTTATTGACGGTTATGTAACGTCCGTCGGTGTCTTTCAGATAGGCATAATCCGGGATACTGTCAATGAAGGTCCGGAGAAGGTTCCGTTCCTCTTCAAGCATTTTATTTTGAGTGCTTAGCTCATCGGACTGCTGGTTTATTTCTTCCTGTCGTTCTTCCAGGAGTACATTAATCTCCTGAAGGCTCTGAGCCTGTTCTTTTAGTTTTTCTTCTGCTTCCTTTTGCCGGGTAATATCCCTTCCTATGCCTACCAGGCCAATGATATTGCCCTCACTGTCGCGGAATGGGACCTTCGTGGTAGATTTAACCAGGATGTTCCCATCGGCATCAAATCCGATTTCTTCTTTATTTATTACTGGTTTACCTGACTCGAGTACATGCTTGTCATCCTTATAAAATATCTCAGCGATATCCCGGGGATAGAAATCAAAATCCGTTTTTCCCAGCAGGTTTTGATGTGTTCCGGCCTTGGTAATTGTTACCTGGCAGATATTTCCGTCCAGGAATCGGCATTCAGTGTCTTTTATGTAGATAGTATCCGGCATATTATCCATCAGGGCGCGGAACAGTGAACGTTCTTTTTCAAGGGTGGAATTCTTTTCCTCAAGCAGGGTGGATGCTATCTCCTGTTCCGTGATATCGGAGCAGGTCGCCATTATTCCAAGGATCCTGCCCTTTTTATTTTTCACAGGGACTTTCTTTACCAGGATCGTTCCGGTTGAGCCATCCAGATCATAGCTAACCTTCTTTTTAATGAAGGATTTGATCCCGTTCAGAATCTGAATGTCCTCATCGATTTGATCCTGATTGTCAGCATTCTGAAAAAGTTCTTCATCGGTTTTTCCATAGATTTCTTCCGGAGAGGGCATTTTAATGTAATCTGCATAACGATTATTGCTCAAAACATAGCGCATCGAATTATCCTTGATATATATTCCGTCGGGGCTGTTGTTAATCAGAATGTTTAACTGATCGCTCTCGTCGAAAATGCTCTCGGCGGTAATATAAATCCCTCTTAGCTTTCTTCTGTGGATATAGCGGTAGATCAGAAGGCCTCCAAACGTGGCGGATACCCCAATGAGAAATGCTAAAACTGCTGGGAATAAAATTCCAACAGGGATAATTTGAAGAATAACATTCATTTAGTTTTGAGTCATGGTAACTTAATCTGATGTAAAATGGCACTTTCGTCAGATCGAATATCGTAATTCTACGAAAATTACGAAATATGGTTCAGTTTTTTGACAGAAGAAAAACAGTTGTTGATAACTTCTCCTGAATCTTAATAAACCGGAACCATGTTAAAGCCAGGTGCGCCGATCCGTGTTGGGCCCCAGGCATTAGCTTGGGGTTAAAAAGGATCCCTGATCGGGGTTCGGCAGATTTCTCCGGAAATCTAAAAATTCAGGAATACCTGCAATGGGTTTTTGGAGTGTGTATCATAAGTTTTCCGGATGGTGCTTGCCAATTTCAATGTAATATAGCTCGCAAGAGATCAAAGCACCAGAAAATATGCTTGATCTTAAAAAACCCCTGCCGGGTTAGACAGGGGTTTACGTTGGGTTTATTCTATCCAAAGGGTAATTGTCATCCATTTTGGACAGTCTGTGAAAAAGGAAAATATTAACTAACCTATTTTTTTCAACTTTATACACTCAGATGCATTTTGTACAGGAAAGGTTGCGTCCGGAAGAAAAAAAACTGATTTTTACGCTTGAAATAACCAAATGACAGCGATTATAAAGCAAATAGCAGGATATGACACTTAAAGTAATTGCAGATGATAAAATCCCCTTTCTGCAGGGAGAGCTGGAACCCTTTCTGGATATCGAATATATTCCCGGAAGCGACATCAGCCGCGAAATGCTGAAAGATACTGACGCCCTTATCATCAGGACACGGACCAGGTGTGACGAAGAACTGCTGTCGGGGACAGCGGTTAAATTCATAGCAACTGCTACGATCGGTTTTGATCATATTGATGTTGAATATTGCAGGAAAGCAGGGATTACCTGGAAAAATGCGCCGGGCTGCAACTCCGGATCAGTCATGCAATTTTTCAGTTCCGCGTTGCTTACCTATGCCAGGGAAAATGGGATAGACCTGAAAAGCCGGGTATTGGGAATCGTTGGAGTCGGGAATGTTGGCAGCAAAATTCTGAAAGTCGGTGAGTCCCTGGGAATGCAGATTATTCTGAATGATCCGCCCCGTGCAAGGGCTGAGGGGCCGTGCGGATACCTTTCCCTTGATGGGATTCTGAGGGAAGCTGACATCATTACTTTCCATGTTCCCTTGAGCATGCAAGGGGAGGATAGAACTTTTCATCTTGCTGATAGCAGCTTTTTTGAAAAGATGAACCGCAAGACACTTTTCATAAATTCCTCAAGGGGAGAGGTGGTTGATACAAAAGCCCTTTACAGTGCCTTGAAAAACGGTAAAGCCAGTTCGGCCATTCTGGATGTCTGGGAGAATGAACCCAGGCCTGATCCCGGTCTGCTGGAGGCATGCTATTTTGCCACACCGCATATTGCCGGGTATAGTGTGGATGGGAAAGCCAATGGCACAAAAATGTCAGTGCAGGCTCTCAGTCGTTTTTTTGATCTCGGAATCGATGAATGGGAGCCTGAAGATCTTCCTGAACCTGAAAATCCCCTGTTGCATGTGGATCCCATAGGTAAGTCTTTTCAGGAAGTGCTGACAGAATTGGTTTTGCAGACCTATCGTATTGCCGGAGAAAGTCAATGGCTTAAAGAGGACCCGGAAAAATTCGAAGCATACCGGGGTAGTTATCCAATACGGCGTGAATTTCATGCATACTCTGTCGAAGCAAAGAATATGGATGAGACAGATAAGAGGAAGCTACGGAAACTGGGCTTTAAAATTTTGTAAACTAATTACTCTGCTGAAGCTTCTTTTGCTTTTTAAGCGCTCGTTGCTCTTTGGGACTGAGTGTACTTTCTTCCTCGAGTTTCATTTTGGCTCTGAGATAGTGTGATTTGTATTTGAGATAATGCGTTCCATTTTCAAATTCCCAATAAACATTCCTGGCCTTATAGATTTTTCCAATGCAGGCTTCAAAAATCAGGGAATAGGAGATCCCGGTAATCTCCTCGGCTTCGAGGATGGAATTAAAGCGGATACTTTTGTTCGCAAAATGACCGATGACAGGGATATGGTAACGCTTTAGTTTCCTTTTTTCGAAATGAACTTTTTCCTTATGCATAAATTGTTTTTTTCAAAAACGGATTTTTTAATACGATGTTACATATAAAATTAAAAAAAAACATTTAATAATGAGATGTCCGGGGCGAATCTTCATCCGAAGAGAATTACAGTTCCATCCCTTGCCCTGATATCGGTCGCTCAGACTTCCGAAAAGGCTCGCCGTCATCATTGAATCAGCTTCCTGCTCAATGAAGAGTGTCCGGAATGTTTCTCATTTGTCAGATGTTTAGTTATTTCGAATATGCTCTGATCGAAGGCAACATCATTTCAATTAGCTTTCTTTAAGTGAAAGGCCGTAAAAATAACCATATCGACCTGGCTGTTGAATCGCAATCCTCGCTCAGAGAGCTGGATAAGTAGTTTATCTACGAGCCTCTTTTGAGTGCACTTCCTGACAGAAAGCCGGATGCAGTATCTTTTCCTGGTAAATCCTTTAATGTGAATCCCTTTCAGGAATGGATTCAGCCGGAAGGTGATTTGATTAAAGTTCCCACGATCCAAACGATAGTACGTTTTCTTGATTCTTCCGGCAGTATACGGACAGGCTTTCCAGTTTCTTAAGTATGCGCAGGCAGGTTACGAAGAACTTGAAGGGTATACCCGTTTTCAGATCATGGCTTACCGTATGGCCCGGAACTTTCTTAGGATCCCTGAGGAGTAGTATTGCAGGATAATCAGGTATTTAACAATGTATCAAAAAGTTTGCAAACCCTTTGCTAAGCAAAAAACCGAACTTTCCTGAAGCCGGATCACCAACTGCTGATTATCATGAATTAGTTTTTAAAAATTTGAGGTATATAGTTTTTTTATTAACTTTAGTATAAACCTTCCAAAGCTGGATTGAAAATTATTAGTTGATTCAAGCGATGTTATCGTTATCCCGAAACTGATGAGAACATTTTTGAGAGTCAGTAATAATATCCATTAATCACTTAGGTAAAACTAAGATATACTAAAGAATTATGAGAAATACAAGTATTCGATTCAGACTAAGAGCATTATTAGTGTTCTTTTTATTGGGATTGTTGGTGATATTTATTAGTTCACTGGTTAACATCCGCAAGATAACCAATAACTCGGACGCAATTTACAACATCCGGTTGCTGGGGATACAGAACCTGGTTGAGGCAGACAGGGATGCCTACCAAGCCAACCTGGCCATGAACCAGATCATCATCGAGGATTCGCTGGATATCCAGGAGCAGGAAGTATTGGCAGGGGAAGTCGCTGAGAATTTAGTTCAGGTGAAGGAGCGCTATAACATTTTTCTGAATGCCTACGCCAAATCGGAGAGCGTAAAGAAGGAGGATCTTGAGACAAGATTTGAAGAGGAATATGCCAAGTTGCTGCAAGTCTCGGAAAAGGTGATCAACCTGGCTGAAATTCACGACAGTCAACATGCTTACTCTGTTTATAAAGCTGAGTACAAACCTGTATTTGAAGTCCTTCGTAATGTTTTGGATGAGTTTACAAATATCAGTTCCACAGATGCCGAGACTGAATTTGAACAGATACAGAATACCCAGATGAGGACCCGCGTTCTTTTAATAGGTATTTTCCTCCTCTGCGCAATTCTCAGTCTTGTTTTTGCCGTGTTTATTATTCAATCCATCATAAAACCTCTGGCCGAGGGTGTGCTGCTCGCCCAGAAAGTGTCTGAGGGTGATCTGGATGTTAAGATCCGTGATGCCGGCAGGAATGAGATTGGAAACCTCAGCCGCGCTTTGGATAAGATGACGATCAATCTAAAAGATATCGTGACCCATATTATTTCAGGTTCCAACAATATTGCTTCCGCAAGTCACCAGATCAGTGGTTCTGCCCAGCAGCTTAGTCAGGGAGCAAATGAACAGGCTTCTTCGGTCGAAGAAGTATCCTCGACCATGGAGGAAATTGCTTCTAATATTCAGCAGAATACGGATAATGCCCAGGAGACAGAGAAGATTGCTTCCAGCGCGAGCATGGGTATCCAGGATGTCAGTAAACGTTCTGCGGAGACCATCCAGGCCAACAGACAAATTGCCGAAAAAATTAATATTATCACCGATATCGCCTTCCAGACCAATATCCTTGCTTTGAATGCTGCGGTGGAAGCCGCCAGGGCAGGAGAGCAGGGGAGAGGATTTGCAGTGGTCGCCGCTGAGGTCAGGAAACTTGCCGAACGGAGTAAAACAGCCGCCGAAGAGATTGTTCAATTGGCCTCAGACAGTCTTAATCATGCAGAAAACACCGGGAAAAAGATGGAAGAGATCCTCCCCGATGTTATCAAGACAATGCAACTGGTCCAGGAAATTTCTGCGGCAAGTATTGAGCAGAATAATGGTGCAAATCAGGTAAATAGTGCTATTCAGCAGTTGAACAGTGTTACCCAGCAAAATGCTGCTGCCAGTGAGCAACTAGCTACCAGTGCCGAGGAAATGAACAGCCAGTCAGAGCAATTAAAGGACCTGGTGGGCTTCTTTAAAATCGAAAATCTAGGGAAAGCTTCAGGAAGCATGCGGGGAGTGCAACAGGTTTCTGCAAAGAAATCTGTACCAGATGGTTATAATCCGGGAGTTGCCAAACCTGTCCGGGTTTCCAAAGAGAATAAAGATGATGAGTTTGAAAAATTCTGATTCTGAAAGTTACAGCTGATACAGGTCCGGGGAAGCATACTCTAAACCCCGGGCCTTTTTTATGATCAGGTTCCACATTTCATGGATAATTATTGATCACACCGTAAACCCAACCTATATATTAGTCGAACCTGCTGTCTGAGAAGATGAGTTTTTGGCCTCTTAGGAATCACTCTGGCCTTGTCTTGAATGCACTTTCTCAATTAACTATAGTCTTCAAAGCAAACTATGAAGCTTTGAAAGGGTAGTACTTAGCGATGAAGGTGTAAACTCTTGGGAGATCCTGAACCAAGTTCAGATAAAAACTTCCCTGAATGAAGCATTGTTAAAGCCAGCAACCAAATTAACCCCCATACAATCCAATCGGAAGTTCTTAAAAACCTGTATAATTGACATGGCTTTCAGATGGTCAGGGAAGAGCCTGGGGGAACAGCAATAGCTATTTCAGATATTGCAGAATCAGTTTATTCAGGGTATCCGGTAAAATAGGTTTTGTAATATAGTCGTCACAACCGGCTTCTTTCACGATTTCCTTGTCATTGATTAAGGCATAGGCAGTTTGAGCTATAATGGGAATCCCGGGGTGTTTCGCTTTGATTTTACGGGTAGCTTCCAGCCCATTCATTTTTGGCATTTTTATATCCATAAGGATGAGTCCGATATTGTCCTGACTGTCCGTCATTGCTACGGCTTCTTCACCGTTGAAAGCATGAAGGATAGTAAGGTTTTGATCCTTAAGTAATTCCTGAAGGAAAAGGAAGCTTATTTCATCATCCTCAGCAATTAAAATTTTTTTGCTGCTATCAATCGCTTGCTTTGTAATCGCTTCCTTTACCTGCATGGGCTGTTCGCTTTTTCTATATTCATAAGGCAGTACAAAATAAAAGGTTGATCCCCTTCCGGGTGCCGATTCGACTTTCAGTTCGGCACCATGCAATTTCACAAGAGCTTCAGATATTGACAATCCCAGTCCCGAACCTTCATAGCCTCTTGACAGGGATGTGTCTACCTGACGAAAACGTTCAAAAATCACTTTCTGCATCTCTGGGGGTATTCCGATTCCGGTATCTTTCACAAAGAATTTCAAGCCTTCATCAGTCGTCATATAGCCGAGTTGTATTCCTCCCTGGTGGGTGAATTTAATGGCATTGCCGGTGAGGTTGTTGAGTATCCTCATTAGCTTATGGAAGTCAGCTTTAAAGGTGAATCCCTCTGCTGTGGAGTCTTTGATTGTTGATATTTTCAGTCCCTTCTGTGATGCCTTGGATTCATACATATCGGCTATTTTAGCAATAATCTGAGCCGGATTGATGGTCTCTTTATTCAGGAATACCTGTCCTTTCTCAATTTTCGAGATATCCAGAAGGTCATCGATGATATTCATCAGGCGCTTTCCGCTATCCTCGATTATTGCCATGTACTCTATTTTTTTGTTCTCCTCCAGGGATGGAGTTCTCAGAAGTTCAAGAAAACCTAGTATGCCGTTCAGTGGCGTCCGGATCTCATGGCTCATGTTGCCAAGGAAAGCAGTTTTAAGCCGATCGTTTTCCTCTGCTTTTTCTTTGGCTACTTCAAGTTCGGCATTGATATCGCGAATATGCGCCAGACTTTCAGTAAGCTCCTTATTTGCTGCGAGGTATTTTTCGTTGGAGTTTCGTAGTTGCTGCTCCATATTCTTGGTGACGGTGATGTCCAGGTGGATACCGACAGCCCTGAGAGGCCTGTCATCCCTATCCGTTTCAACCATCATTCCCCGGGATGAGATCCATTTCCAGCTTCCATCCTTGTGTTTCATCCTGAATTCGGCATCATAATACGGAGTGGTTTTATTGAAGTGGTCTTCCAGGCTCGACTCAACAATTGGAAAGTCATCGGGATGAATAAGACTTTTCCAGGTCCTGTAGTCGGGACTGATCTCCTCCGGTTGATATCCGATGATTTCTGCCCAGCGCCGGTTAATCAGGATATAACCTGTCTGAATATTCCAGTCCCAGGTACCCAGCTTGGCCCCTTCGATCGCAAGTGTCAGATTTTCTTCACTTTCCTTCAGCTTTATAGTATGTTGTTTGTTCAGGATGATATAAAAAATATTTATCCAGATGATCGGTATGATCGCTCCGATCAGGTCCTCGATGGGATCAAAATGATGAGAATAGCCTGACCATTCAATGAAAAGAAAGGTTCCGAAGATCGTGAAAAGTATGACCAGGGTCAGGAGCATAATTTGTAAAGGAAGATCCCTGCCTTTCTTCCATCGTAAAAGGATTATTACGATACTTAAAAATGCTGCGAGCGTGGCTATGTCATCCAGTAAAACAATTTTATCCATATCAGGTCAGGCTTTTTTTTGACAAGGTGACACGATAAAGCCAGAGAAGAAGGGTGATCATACATAAGGCATAGAACAGATGCTCCAGGAAGTTAAAAATATTTTCCAGGAAAAGTCCTTCAATATTTGTGAAGATGCAAGCGCCGAGGAAAAACAGGAAAGCGGAAAATAAGTAATAAAAACCCTTAACCTTTTTGAAATCACGAAGATAGATCAGGATAAAAATGAAACCTACCAGCGTGAAAACCAACATTACAACTTCATTGCCATATTTCATTTCCTGCAATCTTGTTAGATCCTTTGAATATCTATTAAATTTATACAAAATTGAGTTGGATTTCAAACTATCCTCACGTTATTCCGAAGGGAATTTTATGCAGTTCAGTACTTTTTTTTGAAAGATCCGCTACCAAAAAAGGGCAATCCTTCAGACAGGGAGCAATTGTAAAAATCCTTTCCTTCAATAAAAAGAAAAAATGTATCTTGCGAAGATTTTTTTTTTGATGAAGAAACGATTTTACAGCTTTTTATCCTTCCCGGTGTTTGCGGTGCTATACGTTCATACTGCGGTCATGGTGATTTGTACGCTTCCTTTTGCCTACCTGCGCCTTAAAATCATTGTCAGGCTGATGGTACGTTTCTGGGCCAAATCTATTTTTTGGATTCTGATCAGGCGGCTTCGGATCCGGGGAAAAGAAAACTTTGACCCGGGTAAACGGTACATCATCATCGCCAACCATGCCAGCCTATTTGATATCATGGCTATTATGGCAGTCTACCCGGGTGTAGCCTGGTTTGGCAGGGAGTATCTACTGAGGGTGCCGATATTTAGGCAGATACTCAAAATGCTCAATTACATTCCTATGAAGGAGGGTACCATAGCACAGACCCGCTTAATGCTGGACAGCGTGATTGAAAAGTCGAAGCGCCACACCATTGCCATCTTCCCGGAAGGTACCCGGACCTTAAATGGTAATCTTAGCGATTTTTACAGGGGATTCGCCTACATCCTTAAGGCTACCCAGGCAGATGTACTCCCTATTACCCTGAACGGATTTTATACTTTGAAACCTAAAAACAGGTTTCACATTAACTTTAATGCCAAATTAAATGTTACTATAAGTAAACCTATTGATGCCGGATTGCTGGCGCAAAAATCTGCTGACGAAATTTCCGAGGAAATGAAACAAGTCATTGAATCGGCCTATGTTCAACCCGCTTTATAAGAGAATAAGATGAAGAAATCGCAGGAAGAGAGCTGGATTTTTATTGTTAATCCGATTGCCGGGAATGGTTATGCTGGCAGTCTGGTACCCAAGCTTGAAGAAATGATTGACAGGCATGGGCTGAATGCTCAGGTAATTTTCTCGGAAAGGTCAGGCCATGCTACCGAGCTGGCTGCCCACTATGCTGATCAGGGCGTAAAGTTTATTATCGGTGTCGGAGGCGATGGTACCCTGAATGAGATAGCTTCAGCAAATCTTCAAAGAAAGGACCTTGTTTTAGGCTTAATTCCTGCCGGTACCGGAAATGACTTCATTCAGATCCTTGGTTTTCCGGATCGGTTTGAAGATAAACACTGGGAGATCTTTTTTGAAAAACACCTGGCTGCTATGGATGCCGGGATCTGCAATGGACTACCCTTTTTTAACGGGATGGGCCTTGGTTTCGACGCACAGGTGGCAGCCGAAAATTATGTTGAACCCGGTGAAGTGAAACGAGGAGGTAAAAACAAATACCTCTACCACATCATCAAAACCATCCTGCTCTATAAGGAAAGAATGATGTCTGTGGTATCGGAAGGCAAAATGCAGAGCACGAACTGTTTCATCAATACGGTCTCCATTGGCCGCCGCTTTGCCGGAGGTTTTTTCCTGACACCTAAAGCGATCGCGAATGATGGGCTTTTGGATGTCTGTATGATAAAGAAACTAAGCGTTCCGGAACGTTTTGGAATATTGCTCAAAGTGCCGAAGGGGACCCATATTCAGAATAAGAAGGTGCATTATTACCAAACACCCGGGCTAAAAATAGAATTTGAGCATGAAGTGCCTTTTCACCTGGATGGGGAACTGCATTTCGCCCGAAATTTTGACATCAGTATTTTGCCAGGTGCAGTGAATATTATTTTTAACCCGGAAGGGAATCATTTTTTTAATCTTTCCTGATTATTGAAGTATGTCATATGTAGTTTTTATTGATGTAGATCATACCCTGTTGAAGATTAATAGCGGAGAAGGGGTTTTACGAAAGGCACGAAGGGAAGGTCAGCTTCCGGTTTTACGTATGGTGCACGCCATTGGTCTGGCAATACTTTACAAGATAAAACTTGCAAATCCCTATAGGATCATGACCAAGTTCGCCGAATGGGTCGGAGGTTGGCATGTTGATGAATTTGGGGAATTTTGCAGGATCCTGACTGATGAGATTCATATTCCCGCACTGCGTCCTGAAATGATAAAAGAGATTAAGGAACATAAAGACCGGGGTGCCCACCTGGTGATCCTTTCATCGTCGATTCGTCCGGTATGTGACCCGCTGGCTGTACATTTCGGTATGGATGCAGTCATCAGTTCTGAGCTTGACATAAAAGAAGGGATCTACACGGGCAAGCCGGACGGAGAGTTCTGCTTTCGGGAAAACAAGCTCAGGCGGATGGAAGAATACCTGGAAAATATCCACTACTCAAAAGAGGATGCCTATTACTATGGAGATTCTACAGACGATTTACCGGTATTATATGCAATAGGCCATCCAGTTTGTGTGTATCCTAAATGGCGATTGAAAAAAATTGCTTTGCGGGAAGGCTGGAGGGTTATTCCGGCATAAACCCTTCTTTTCAGGCAAGTGCATTCAGACTAAGGTACTACCTTATAATTTACAGAAATCCCGCCTCTCAGCTTAGTCTTTTTTTTCTTCCCAATTACATCAAATTACCGCGTTTAGTTGCACGCACTCCTTCTGGAAGTGTTTGCCCTATTCATCCCATTCCGAAACCAGTCCGGAGAATTCTGCCCTGTACCCGTATGGATCAAAATTCCTGGCTGAATTGACCAGATCAAGCACCATTTCTTTCGAGCTGCTGCCCTTATATTCTGAATCTCGCATAAGTAATCCGAAGCCTGCAACGCCGGCGGCAAACCGCATATTCTCTGAGGCTGATTCCAGGCTTACCGGTATTCCTGCAATTTTATGGTGGAGCAGCCGGCTTTCGCTTTCTTCAGGTTTTTTATACCGGAAATCAAAGAGTGCGTGTTCTTCACCTTCCACGGGATCAAGCAGGATAAGTTCATACAGGGCTGTAATGGTTTGTCCTGATCCGATTTCACCGGCATCGGTAGTGTCATTTTCGAAATCCTCTTCCTCCAGCATCCGGTTCTCATAACCAATCAGACGATAGGAATCCACCATTGCCGGATTGAAGGTGATCTGGATCTTGGAGTCTTTGGCTACCGTATAAAATTTAGAAAGCTCATACGTGAACACCTTTTCGATTTCCGCGGCATTATCGATATATTCGTAATTGCCGTTACCCTTATCGGCGATTTGTTCCATCATATTATCGTTCAGGTTTCCGGTACCAACACCCAATACAGTCAGGTAGATGCCTGATTCCCTTTTCTCTTCGATAAGTTCCACCAGTTCGTCTGTTGAAGAAAGACCTACATTGAAATCACCGTCGGTACCCAGAATCACGCGGTTATTGCCACCGGTAATGAAATTCTCTTCAGCGATCTCATAAGCCAGGTTAATTCCTGCGCCTCCTGCTGTTGAGCCGCCTGCTTCCAGGTCGTCAATTGCCCGTTTAATGGCTCTGCGTTCATCACCGAAGGTTGAGTTTAGCAGTACTTCAGTAGAACCTGAATACGTGACGATGGCAATTTTATCCTGATCGCGAAGGTTTTCTGCCAACCGGGTAAAGCCTTCCTTTAGAATATCCAGTTTGTCAGGGGAATCCATAGAGCCTGAAACGTCGATCAGAAAGACATAGTTAGCATAAGGCAGTTTATCTTCCGCGATGCTTATCCCTTTCATGCCGATCCGCATCAGGTGGTGTTCATCGTTCCAGGGGCAGGTTGAAATTTCCGATTCCAGGGAAACGTTTTCCCCGGTTATAGGCTCCTTGTAGTCGAAGGTAAAGTAGTTCAGGTATTCCTCGATCCTCACCGAGGCGGCAGGAGGCTTGCTTCCCTGGCTCATGAAACGGCGCATATTGGCATAGGATGCCCCGTCTGCATCAACCGAAAAGGTTGAGACGGGCTGGTCCTTTACATCAACGAAGGGATTTTCCTCGTACTCTTCATAGTTCTCATAGCTATTACTGGGCATATCAATGTAACTCTCATAGGCCCCATATTCATAATCTTTATACCCATCATAATAATCGCAAGAGACCATGGCCAACGCTAAAAGAACCAGAACCGGGAAGAGTTTTAGTATGACCGCGAAGATTTTCTGAGTATTGACAGACAGGATTGTTTTCATGCTGGTTTGTTTCGTTAAGGTCCCCGAAAGCTGTCCATTTCAAATAAAAACAGCAGTTTACGGGATACTGTTCATAATTTGAATAAAGACTTAAAAAGTGGCAAAAGGTTGCGTGAAAAAAGGAAAAATTCCTGCTAATTATCTGCTTATCCAGGGAATGGTCTCTGGGGTGAATGCAGGAGTTTCAAGTTCTTGTCAGTTACAAAACTTTTTCGGCTGCCCGGTAGTCTCAATGACATTGTTCCAGAGGACTCCCTCCAGGGAGATTCGTTTGCGGTCTTTAACAGTCATGGGGATAGGGAGCAACGTAAACCTCGAGTTCCAGTAGCCTACCACGAAGCCGGTTCGGCCCGCCATGGCTGCATGCACGGCATTTTGTGCCAGAATGTTGCAGAACAGGCTGTCGTTAGCGTTTGCCGGGGCACTGCGGATAATATAGCTCGGATCGATGTATTTCATGCTGTAGGGAAAACTTTGGTGGTCGAATTCTTCCCTGATCTTATCCCTGAGGTACATGCCGATATCTTTATACTTAACATTTCCGGAGGCATCTTTATCGTGGGTGTCTTCTGTGAACAAATGCTGACCAGCCCCCTCTGCCACAGCGATAAGTACATGGTGTTTTGCTTCAAGCCTTTTCCTGAGCCATTTCAGCAAACCCTGTGGCCCGTAAAGCTCAAAATTCATTTCGGGTACCAGTACCAGGTTTACCTCCTGTACAGCAAGTGCTGCATTGGCAGCGATAAAACCTGAATCGCGTCCCATTAGTTTCACCAGGGCAATGCCATTATAGGCGCCCTTGGCTTCGTTGTGGGCCCCCCGCAGGATATCGGCAGCAATCGTGAAGGCCGTTTCAAAGCCAAACGACTTTTCAATCAGGTTTATATCGTTATCGATGGTCTTTGGGACGGCGGCTACGGCAATCTTCAGATTGCGACGTGTAATTTCTTCGGTGATTTTCTGTGCCCCGCGCAGGGTGCCGTCCCCGCCGATGGTGAACAGGATATTAATATTCATACGTTCCAGGGCATCCACAATTTCGCCGCTATCCTGTGGTCCCCGTGAGGAGCCCAGGATAGAGCCGCCATGCATATGGATCTCTTCAATTTCATCCGGGACCAGGTCAATGATCTCATGTCCGTATTTTGGGATGAACCCTTCATATCCGTAGCGGATCCCGATGATCCTTTGGACCCCGTAACGGTTGTAAAGCTGCATAACCAATCCGCGGATCACGTTGTTCAGCCCCGGGCATAAACCTCCACAGGTAACGATGGCCACCTTTGTTTTTGTCGGATCAAAATAGATCTTTTCTTTTGGCCCCCCTTTTTCAAAGGAAATTGGAGTAGTATGATTTTCAATTAGTTCATTATAATGACGCAGACTGGCATCCATCAGTACCCGTTCATCATCCCGGACGTAATTAAAGACGCCGTCGCCAAGTTCCTTTGACAGATTAAGGGGCGATTGAACGGTGCATTTACCTAAAGAGGGAACCAGGTATTCTTCATTTGTTTGCATGAGCTGTTAGCTTTTAAAATCTAAAAATAATAAAATGTGCTGTGTAAAATTAGCTGAGTCTCGATTTCCTTCTGTTAAACCTGGATTAATCTATTGAATTCTTCACCAACATTTTTCCAGGTAAGTTCCGGATTCCCCGCAATTTCCCTATGGTTTCCCTTTGGATTGTACGGGTTGTTGAAAATCTTTCTGATATGCTGTTTCAGCGATTCTTTGTCATTGAAGTAATAGGCCGAATCATGGGTTGTAACCCGGTTAAATGGATTATCTGCAGCGATGATCTTCAGCTTGGAGTACAAGGCTTCAACGAGCGAGGGGTTCGTCCCCCCTGCCATATGTCCGTGAAGGTATAGTTTGCAGTGGGAGCGATAGGCCTGAAGGAGGCCCTTGTCATAAATGGCCTCTTTGAGCATGATATTCTTTTTGCCGCCGTATTTTTTAAGGAGAAATCTGCCATACCGGGTTTGGGAGGCATTACTGATAACAATAAGGGGAATATCGGGCAGTTCGCAAAAGGCATCCAGGATAAGTCCAAGCTGGTTTTCAGGCTCGGCACGGGCAATCACCAGGGCGTACTCATCCTTAATGCCGGGAGGGGGCAGGACATTCTCAGGGATGTGGTCGCCACCGTAACCAAGCAGGGCGGTTTTTTTGGTGAACCGACCGGGGATGCTATCCCAGAGGGCGGAATTATCTATGATCAGCATGTCAGCTTTCCAGAGAGACAACCAGCGGCTGATATACAGAAACAGCCTGGCAAAAGCATTCCATTTTGAGCGTTGCCATTCCATGCCGTCCAGGTGGACGATAATCTTTCCACGAAAAAAGGGAGCCAGCACCGGAAAGAAAATCCCTAATCCAATGCCCAGGATCAGCAGCGTATCTTCTGGTTTACTCCTCCGGATGGAAAACAGGATGGAACGTAGGTCGTACCAAAGACTTGAAATGCCGTTTGGGTAGCTGTCAATGAAAAAACGGTGAGCCTCTCCGAACATCGGGGAACGCTCTTCTTTAGCATATAGCCGGGTGCTGCAGGCAACATACACTTCCATTTTTTTGCTCATTATGCCGGCAAGATTTTCGGCGAAGGTCTCAAAGCCTCCATAGCGTGCAGGAATTCCTGCTGAACCAATGATATATAATTTTGACATCAGAAGAGAACAGACTGAACCGGGTTTAAGTTATTAACAAATGCCAAATTTGTGTTACGAATTGAACAAAAAAAACTCAAAATCAGTGTCGGATTGAACTGTAAGATCATACACCCGAATTTAAGCTTAAGTTAATTCTATCCAAATGTTTAATTAACAGACGAATACGTTTGAAATAAAGTTAAAAGACTGAATATCAATAAGTTGAATTATTTTAATAATTTTTAATCTTTTAATAATCTGATATTAAAATGGATAGATTTTATTTGAGAAAGTCAATACCAAATTCATTTTTTTTTTAGGATTTTTTTCACAAAATTGCTTACTCTAAAATTAACAGTGCCCTATAAACCTAATTACCTAAAACTAAACATAATACTTAACATGCACAGGGAAGTTTGGAACAATTGTCTCAAAGTAATTAAGGATAATGTACCATCAATAAGCTTTAGGACATGGTTCGAACCTATTGTACCCGTTAGATTGGAAAACAATATACTGACCATTCAGGTGCCCAGTCCTTTTTTTTATGAATACCTGGAGGAAAAGTACATTGAGATCATCAGTAAAACCCTGCGTAAAGAGCTGGGTTATGATGCGAAGCTTGAATACAGTGTCGTAATGGAGTATAACACCGCTGAGAAGCGCAGTCCGCTCACCGTAAAACTGCCTGCTCAGAACCAAAGGGATCTCAAGAACCATCCTGTATCTGTACCCTTAAATGCTGACGAAAAAACTATTAAGAATCCGTTCATCATTCCGGGATTGAAAAAGCTGGACATTGATCCGAGGTTAAACCCGGAGAACAGCTTTACCAATTTTGTTGAAGGAGAATGTAACCGATTGGCTCGCTCTGCAGGTATTGCAGTAGCTAATAATCCTGGCGGTACTGCCTTTAATCCTTTATTGATTTATGGTGATTCCGGATTAGGAAAGACACACCTGGCCCAGGCCATTGGAATTGAGGTTAAAGAGAAGTTTCCGGATAAGACTGTTCTGTATGTCAATGCCAACAAATTTCAGACTCAGTTCGTTGAATCCATCCGGAACAACAACAAAAACGATTTTCTTCATTTCTACCAAATGATTGATGTGCTGATAATTGATGATGTGCATGAATTTGCCGGGAAAGAAAAAACCCAGGACACTTTTTTCCACATCTTTAACCACCTGCATCAATCGGGAAAACAACTGATCCTGACATCTGACAAGCCACCCGTTGAATTACAGGGAATGGAGCAACGGCTTTTATCCCGTTTCAAGTGGGGACTTTCGGCTGATTTGCAGATCCCGGATTTTGAAACGCGTATTGCCATCCTGAAGCAGAAAATTTATAAGGATGGAATTGAGATGTCGGATGAAGTGATCGAGTACATCTCGACACATATTACAGATAATATCCGGGAGCTGGAAGGTGCCCTGATATCACTCCTGGCACAATCGACACTCAACAAAAAGGAAATTACGCTGGATCTTGCCAGGGAAATGATCGACAAATTGATCAAGAATACCAAAAGAGAAGTCTCGATCGATTATATCCAGAAGGTTGTCTGTAACTATTATGACATCGGCATTGAGATGTTACAGTCTAAAACCCGGAAGCGCGAGATTGTCCAGGCGCGGCAGGTGGCCATGTATTTTAGTAAAAACCTGACCAAATCGTCGCTGGCAACCATTGGCGCTCAGATAGGAGGGAAGGACCATGCCACGGTGCTCCATGCCTGTAAGACCGTCAATAACCTGATGGACACTGATAAACATTTTAAAAGCCAGATCGAAGACATTGAAAAGAAACTGAAATTTTAACCCCGATTTATCGGGGTTTTTTTTTGAATTTTTTAGCTCATAGCTGAACCTGAATGGAGCGATACACATTCAAAATATTAAAAGCGGAAGCAGAAGGAATTTTCAAAGACCGGGGAAGTAAATTTATCGCCTATGCCTATCCTGTTGAATCGGAGGAGTCAGTTAAGGAAATTATCGGAAAGCTCAGGAAGGAACATCACAGCGCAAGGCACCATTGTTACGCATACCGGATTGGATTTGCGGACGCAAAATACAGGATGAATGATGACGGAGAACCCTCCGGAACAGCAGGGAAACCCATATACGGACAGCTTCTCTCATTTGATGTAACCAATACCCTTATCGTGGTTGTAAGATACTTCGGAGGTACCCTGCTGGGTACCCCGGGACTGATCAATGCCTATCGTTCAGCGGCTGAAGATTGCCTCAGGCAGGCCGTTATCACCGAATATATTCTTACCAAAGGGGTAAGGATCGGGTTTGACTATTCTCAGCTGAACCTGGTCATGCGTGTGCTCTCGGAAGAAGGGGTCGGCGATGGGGAGAAGACCTTTATGGAGCGCTGTACCATGATGCTGGATATCCCCCTTCCCTTGTATGAAAAAGTGATGGGCAGGCTAGGTAAAATACCTGAAATACAGATTGATGATCAAGTTTTAAAATAGATGTTAACAATAGTTTACTTTAGATTGATTGTTGATTAAATTTACTACATAAACCATTGAAATATGCTGAATAGAAGTCTTGTATCCATTACAGATTTTAATCGGGAGGAGTATCTGAAGGTACTGTCAGTAGCGGCAGATTTTGAGCTGAACTCCTATCAGAACCTCCTTCAGGGAAAAGTTATCGCGACACTTTTTTTTGAACCCTCGACCCGAACGCGGCTGAGCTTTGAAAGCGCAATCAATCGTTTAGGCGGAAAAGTGATCGGGTTTTCCGATTCGCAGACCACCTCAGTTACTAAAGGGGAGACTCTGAATGACACCATCCGGGTGATCAGCAATTATGCTGAACTTATTGTCATGCGTCATACACTTGAAGGAAGTGCCAGGTACGCAAGTGAGATATCCAGGGTACCCATTGTCAATGCAGGCGATGGTGCCAATCAGCATCCCACGCAAACCTTACTCGACTTATATTCCATTCAAAAAACCCAGGGCACCCTTGAAAACCTGAAAATTTTCATGGTTGGCGACCTGAAATACGGGAGGACGGTCCACTCATTGCTCATGGCACTGTCGGAATTCAATACGACCTTCTACTTTATCGCACCTGATGAGCTGAAAATGCCGGTTGAATATAAATTACACCTGGAAAAAAAAGGTCTTAAATATTACGAGTCGAAGGAACTCGAAGGAAGTCTCGGGGAAGCTGATATCATTTACATGACAAGGGTACAGAAGGAACGTTTTTCAGATCCGATTGAATACGAAAGAACAAAGAACGCATACGTATTAAAAGATTCCATGCTTTGTGGTACAAAAGATACCCTGCGGGTGCTTCATCCTCTGCCCAGAGTCAATGAGATCCATCCCGATGTAGATGCCAATCCAAAGGCCTACTACTTTCAGCAAACTGAAAACGGGGTATATATACGTCAGGCAATTATTTCGTTAATTCTTGGTTTGAAATAGAAAGCTTATGAAAGATAAAAAACTGGAAGTCAGTGCCCTGAAAGACGGAACCGTCATTGACCATATTCCTGCCGACAGCCTTTTCAAAGTATTATCCATCCTGAGTCTGCAGAAAATTGAAGGGATGATCACCTTTGGGACAAACCTGCCCAGCAAAAGACTGGGAAAAAAAGCGATTATCAAGCTTTCCGATGTCTTTTTCAAAGACAAGGATATCAACAGGATCGCCCTGATCGCGCCGGATGCCAAGCTGAATATTATAAAAGATTACCAGGTGATCGAGAAAAGGATCGTGCAGGTCCCTGATGAGATTACCGGCATTGTTAAATGTGTCAATCCAATGTGTGTCACCAACCACGAAAAGGTACCGACGCGATTTCATGTGCTGGATAAAAAGCAAATGAAACTCAGGTGCCATTTTTGTGAGAAAATGACCGATAAGGAGCACATGCAGATATTGTAATTGTACTTAGCGGAGCCTTTCGTACGACTTAATAAGAATGTCGTCCCGGCGTATAAAACGGAAAGCCTGGAACAATAATACCACATTCACCAGGGGAATGATAAGCGTCCACCTGAGATGGGGATCAAAAACTTTCATGCCCTTCTCAAGGCCGATCCCGGCTTTAAAAAGCAGGTAATACCCAACGATAGCCAGTAAAATACCCAGCGTCAGAAGGATATTAAAGACACAGAGCCTCATTTGTAACTTGCGGTTATTGAAAAGGAAGATGGTTATCAGGCTTAGTAAACCTGTGATGATTACCAGTGCGGTAAGCGCAAAGGTATTGTTGTAGACTGTATCCGTATCATAGAGATTTTGCAGTCCCCTGAAGTTGAGCATCAGGTGTACAACCTTCAGCCTTGTAACCTGCCGTGTAAGGGGTTGGTTGTCCAGGCCTGAGATTTCAGAATCTGCAAGTACTACTGAATCTGCCAGGGCCTCTGATCCGGTTTCGGCCATCAGGGAGTCGGTATTCTGAATGGCGGAATCTTTGATTTCAGGATTGACAACTTCAGTTACGGTAACAAGTTTTTTGCCGCCGAATCCGGAGTATGGGAGTTTAATAAACAATCCTGTCAGGATCAATGTCAGGGCAAGGAATACGGTTTGAACTCTTATAAGCATACTACAAATTTTTGAGCCACAAATATAAGCATCTTCAGTTACATACCGAAGATATACTTTCAGTCTTACACCTATTCAGAGAAACTTTTCCTGTGTTTATAAGTGAAATGCCGTTCAGGAATGCGTATGTTAATTTTATTGACTATTTTTGCATTTCTTCAAGTCTAGATGACTAAATAAGTCAGTTAATTAATTATTAAACAATACATTATGAAGGGAGTTTTAGAGCGTTCAGCTGATAATATCAGGATTCTTTCGGCAGCAATGGTGGAAAAAGCTAAGTCGGGGCACCCTGGCGGAGCAATGGGTGGTGCAGATTTTGTTAATATCTTATTTTCAGAGTTTCTGAATTACGATCCAACCGATGGCAACTGGATTGCCCGCGACAGGTTTTTCCTTGATCCGGGTCACATGTCCCCCATGCTTTATTCAATCCTGGCCATGGCCGGTTATTATTCATTACATGATCTCGAGAATTTCCGTCAGTGGGGTAGTGTAACCCCGGGACACCCGGAAGTCGATTTCAGCAGAGGTGTGGAAAATACATCGGGTCCCCTTGGAATGGGACATACAAACGCTGTTGGGGCAGCTATTGCCGAGCGTTTTCTCGTAGCACGCTTCGGTGAAATTGTTGCTCATAAGACCTATGCGTTTATTTCTGACGGTGGGGTACAGGAAGAGATCAGTCAGGGTGCCGGAAGAATTGCCGGACACCTGGGCCTGAATAATCTGATCATGTTCTATGATTCTAACGACATCCAGCTTTCAACGGAGACCAATGCCGTAACTACTGAAGATACGGCAAAAAAATATGAAGCCTGGGGATGGAAAGTGGTGACCATCAATGGTAACGACTCAAAGGAAATCCGCAGTGCCATTCAGGCTGCCCAGTCGGAGAAGGAAAGGCCGACCCTGATCATCGGAAAGACCATTATGGGAAAAGGTGCCCTGGATGATAAAGGAGCCAGCTATGAAAGAAAATCGGCCACCCACGGCATGCCACTTTCTGAAGCAGGAGCTTCTTTTGAGAAGTCAATTATTAACCTTGGCGGTGATGCAGCAGCACCATTTGCCATCTTCCCCGATGTGAAAGAATACTGGCATAAGGTCAATAGGAACAAAATTGAAAATGCCAAAGCAAAAAAGGAAGAGTTCAGTCAGTGGGAAAATGACAAGCCTGAGCTGGCGAAGAAACTCAAAAAATTCTTTAAGGGTGAAATACCAAAAATCGATTTTGGTGGACTGGAACAGAAACCAAATGTTGCTACCCGGGCTGCTTCAAGTGCAGTGCTTGGTCTCCTGGCAGAGAAGGTTGAAAATATGATCGTCGCCTCCGCAGACCTGTCGAACAGCGACAAAACTGACGGTTTCCTAAAGAAGACCAAACAGTTTACCAAAGGCGATTTTAGCGGTGCTTTCCTTCAGGCTGGAGTGGCTGAGCTGACCATGGGAGGTATTGCCAATGGAATGGCCCTCCACGGTGGTGTGATCCCGGTTTGTGCTACCTTCTTTGTATTTTCTGATTACATGAAGCCTGCAGCCCGACTGGCAGCATTAATGGAGCTTCCTGTGAAATATGTATGGACGCACGATGCTTTTCGTGTCGGGGAAGACGGTCCCACTCACCAGCCGGTAGAGCACGAAGCTCAGATCAGACTCCTGGAACACCTGAAAAACCATTCGGGCAAACCCAGTATGCTTGTTCTAAGACCAGCTGATGCCAATGAAACTACTGTGGCATGGAAAATGGCACTGGAAAATACGAAAACTCCAACTGCCCTTCTGCTGTCACGTCAGAACATCCCGGATGTTCCTGCTGTTATGGACCGCTATGTTGAAGCTTTACAGGCTGAAAGAGGAGGATATATCGTCCAGAAAGACGAGGGAGACATTGATGTTGTGCTGGTTGCAAACGGATCTGAAGTTTCAACGCTGGTCAGTGGAGCAAAACTGCTGAGAGAAAAGAAGGGGTATAAAATTCAGATTGTGTCTGTAATTTCTGAAGGACTTTTCCGTCTTCAGGACAAAGCTTATCAGGAGGAAGTTATCCCGTCTGATAAGCCGGTATTCGGATTGACAGCCGGATTGCCTGTAACCCTTCAGGGCCTTGCAGGTCTCCGGGGTAAAGTGGTTGGGATGGAAAGCTTTGGTTTTTCAGCTCCTGCCAAGGTGCTTGATGAGAAACTGGGGTATACCGCAGAAAATGTCTTTAACCAGGTGGAAGCCTATTTAAAAGAATCTTAAGCCTGAATCCATAAGTGATACGAGAAAGATTGCTGCCTCAGGATTTCCTGGGGCAGTTTTTTATGGTGCAGCTTGGGATAAGAAGTCCTTATTCCTTACGTTCTGATCGCCTGCAAAAAGCATGACTCAGGAGATTCTTTACCTGAAACAGCAGATTCTTTCAGACCTCAAACACGCTAATTCCCAATTATTCTCTACTGAAAAAAAAAAGACCACCTGCATCAACAGACGGTCTTTTAAAGTTGAAGAATAACTTAGATCTTACGAAAGGTGAGAAATTCCCCAGGAGGCATCGATACTTTCAAAGGGTGCCAGGACAATAAGCCCTTTCTCATTATTGAAGGCATTCGGTGCGGAAGTCATGGGCTCAATAGCGATGGATTTTCTATCAGGAGGTGTATAGATCTGGAGGTAGTTATACTTGTATTTTCCTGTTTCCTGCCATATTCTGTAGCCAAAACCGCTCTGCTCATCTTTAAGGATGGTTGATGCAATATTGTTTCCCGGCATCAGCCTGAAGCAGTTGTCGAGCTGCGTTTCGCCGATCTGTTTCAGGGTATTGAACTCGCTGTATTTTTCCTCTTTTCCGGTTGGGATATTTCGGTCGTCAACGTCAAGCATGACATCGGCAGGAAATTCAAGCGATATTCCATTTACCTGCTTAATGCCTGCCATAAAATACGGGTGCCATCCATGAGCAACAGGGATCGACTGGTCCATATTGTTTGAGATCTTAACCATGCAATCGAATCCACTGCCTTCATTCAGCCTGTAGATCACCTTAAAGAGGTAGGTGAAAGGATATCCGGGCATAGGTTTTGAGTTAAACTCGAGGATCAGGATACAGGCGATTTCACCATCTTCCGCATCGACAACCTTAAACGCCTTGTCGAACACCAGGCCGTGAATAGCATTGTTTTCGTGCGGAAAATTCATGTTGAGCTCGTGCACTTCGTTTTGAAAGGTGTATTTTGCATCCTGGATCCTGTTAGGGAATGGGAAGAGGTTGCTGCCCCTGAACGATGAATTAAGGATCTCCTTTAGCTCATTCTCTGAGCTATAGCCGCTCATTATCTCAACGAGTTCTCCATTATGTTGAAGGGCCATCCCATTGATGGCCCCTCCATATTCCGGCAGAACAGAGACATACTCTCCGGTATGATTGTCAAGCAATTTATACCGGAGGATGCCTTCTGACCTTTCTTCTACAATTTTAAAACGTAGCTCAGTATACGCCATTTACTATAAGTATTGATTGATGATACTTTCGTAAAGTTCCTGCTTACCGCTTATTACTTTGGGTTCACCGTTCTTGATTGCGAAATCACGAAGTTCTGCGAGACCCATTTTGCCTTCTTCGAAAGCTTTACCCTGACCGGCGTCAAAGGAAGCATAACGTTCCTTGCGCATTTTCAGGTAGTCACTCTTCTCGAGGATGTCATTGGTAACCAGCAGTGCACGTGCGAAAGCGTCCATGCCGGCAATGTGAGCGATAAAGAGATCGTCCTGATCAGTAGAATTCCTTCTGCGCTTGGCATCGAAGTTTACACCACCAGTGGTGAATCCACCTGCAGGAAGGATAACAAGCATAGCCTCAATCAATTCATAAATGTTGATCGGGAACTGGTCGGTATCCCATCCATTTTGGTAGTCACCGCGGTTTGCGTCAATGGATCCGAGCATGCCGGTATCAGCCGCTACCTGTAATTCGTGCTGGAAGGTGTGCTGGGCCAGGGTGGCATGGTTCACTTCAATATTAAGTTTGAAGTCCTTATCAAGGCCATAGTGGCGCAGGAATCCAATAACAGTTTCCGAGTCGAAGTCGTACTGATGTTTTGTAGGCTCCATGGGTTTTGGTTCGATCAGGAAAGTTCCTTTGAAACCATTGGCACGGGCATAATCACGGGCTTTTGAAAGCATCATTCCCAGGTGATCTTTTTCGCGTTTCATGTCGGTGTTGAGCAATGACATATAGCCTTCGCGACCACCCCAGAAAACATAGTTTTGTCCACCAAGTTCGATGGTAGCATCCAGTGCGCGTTTCACCTGAGTAGCAGCCTGGGCCAGAACGGCAAAATCAGGATTGGTTGCTGCACCATTCATATAGCGGGGATTACTAAAGACGTTAGCAGTTCCCCAGAGGAGTTTTACGCCTGATTCAGCTTGTTTTTCTTTGGCGTAGTCCACGATAGCCTGAACATTTTTGTCTGATTCAGCGATGGAGCTGCCTTCGCCAACCAGGTCAAAATCATGGAAGCAGTAAAATGGGGCGCCGATTTTAGTAAAGAACTCAAATGCAGCATCCATTTTATTTTTTCCTTTGCTGATAGCGTCAGCGCCATCTTTCCAGGAATAGTTCATGGTGGCATTTCCAAAAGGATCTGAGCCATCGCCGCAGAATGTATGCCAGTAAGCAATTGCAAACCTGAAATGGTCTTTCAGGGATTTGCCTGCTACGATTTTGTTTTCATCGTAGTATTTGAAAGCCAGGGGATTCTTAGACTCTTTGCCTTCAAACTTAATTTTTCCAATTCCGGGGAAGTGTTCCTTATTCCCGATCACTACATTCATCTTATGGTTATTTTAGTTCAACATTTTTGTTAGCGTTTCATACCAGTTCCGGTATGCATTTTTATATTCGTCTGACCTTGAAGCAGCAGGTTCAACGGTGGAAAGCTTTTTAAGGTTCGAGAAGGCTTCCCCGAATGAGTTGTAGATACCAGATCCGACTCCTGCTCCGCGTGCAGCCCCTTCAGAGCCGTCAGTATCATAAAGATCGATGGGTACATTGCTGATGGTAGCCAGCGTTTCACGGAAAACAGGGCTCAGGAACATGTTGGCATGTCCTGCACGGATCAGGTTCACGGGTAAGCCGGTATTATCAGACATGATGTCGATGCCGTATTTAAAAGAGAAAGCGATACCTTCCTGGGCTGCTCTGATAAGGTGTGAGGAGTTGTGAAGGTTGAAGCTGAGATTGCTGATCTGGCATCCTGTATTTCTGTTTTCGATCACCCGCTCGGCTCCGTTTCCGAACGGTATAACTACCAATCCGTCGGATCCGATGGGAATTTGCGATGCTTCCTCGTTCATTTCGGCATAGCTGAGTTTTGAAGTTCCTGCATTTTTTTGTACCCAGCTGTTCAGGATGCCCGTACCGTTGACGCATAAAAGAACCCCCAGTCGGGCATTATCCTTCTGATGGTTGACATGGGCAAAAATATTCACCCGGGATTTCGGATCATACGAGTATTGATCGGTTACACCGTATACCACTCCGGAAGTGCCGGCAGTAGCTGCAATCTCACCCGGATTCAGAACATTCAGCGAGAAAGCATTATTTGGTTGGTCGCCGGCCCGGTAGGTAATGGGAATGCCAGCCTTCAGACCGATTTCGGAAGCTATTTCCGGAAGTAAGCTGCCCTGATCGCCGAAAGCCGGTACGATTTCAGGAATGAATTCAGGAGAAATGCCGTAATAATCAAGCAGGAAGCCGGCCAGATCGTGATTAGGGAAGTCCCAGAAGATGCCTTCTGACAGTCCGGTCACGGTTGTATTGATCTCTCCGGTAAGGCGCATGGCAATGTAATCGCCGGGGAGCATGATCTTATAGATCTTTGCATACAAGCCAGGCTCATTTTCTTTCACCCATTTTAACTTTGAAGCCGTAAAATTACCGGGTGAGTTAAGCAGCGCCGACAGGCATTTCTTGTCACCAAGGTCGCGGAAGGCCTGGTTTCCGATCTCAACAGCACGGCTGTCGCACCAAATGATGGATGGGCGTATCAGGTTTTTGTCCTTATCAATACAAACCAGGCCATGCATTTGATAGGTAATGCCTATGGCAGATACCTGAGAAAGGTCAACATCCTTATTTTGTTTTAATTCCTGAAGGCCATAGCGTATATTATGCCACCAGTCTTCCGGGTTTTGTTCCGCCCATCCTGCCTGGTGGGAAATGATCTTCATTTCTTGTTTGGGATACTGGGCAGAGGCAATATTCTTGCCTGAGCCGGCATCCAGAAGTGAAAGTTTAACACTTGAACTTCCAACGTCTATACCTAAAAGAATCATGCTGTTAAAAGTATTAATTTTTTATGTCATTCTAAAGATCCGAAGATCTGGTTTCCGGTTACATAACATGATGAATCCGAACCTGTCTGTCTTTTCTGGCTGTTATGAACCCAAACTGAATCATCCCGGGGAAAACATGCTAAGGATTTGTGCGATAGTCATTATTGTCCATATAGTCATATAGACTACAAGTCTAATGATTTTTTTTGATACTCACAAATTTTCCGGCCTGAACTTAATAAAATAATTGGGAAGTTCTTTCAGAAAATCACAAACTCCTGCGGTTGATAAACACCTCTGAATGCTAAAAAAAAAAATTGTAATTTTAATTTATCAATTCCCAATTCATGGAAAAAGAGCAAATAGATGCCTTAATATCGCTTCTTGACGATACTGATCATGAGGTGTTGGTGGCTGTTACTGACAATCTCCTGAGGCAGGGGATATCCATTGTGCCTCAACTCGAAAAGGCCTGGGAGCAAACTCCGGATGGACGGCTTCAGGAGCGCCTGGAGCAGGTAATCCATGACATCCAGTTTGAGACTACCCGCAGCAATCTGACAGAATGGAGCCGGAATGGTGCGGTCAGTGTATTGGAGGGTGCTTGTTACCTGGCCCAGTTTCAGTTCCCGGAACTCAGTTTTTCGGTTATTGACGACAAGATCGAAACAATAAAGGAAGATATCTGGCTTGAGATCAATACCAGGCTTTCGGCCATTGAGAAGGTAAAAATGCTGAACTATGTGATTTTTGATCTTCATAAGTTTACACGCAATACCCATAATTTTTATTCTCCACAGAATTCATTCATTAATCAGGTTATAGAAACAAAAAAAGGAAATCCTATATCTCTTGCAATTATATACATGGCAGTTGCCTACAAATTGAACCTGCCGGTATATGGGGTCAACCTCCCCAAGAATTTCATCCTTGCCTATAAGGATGACCTTCGTCATCGTGATGCCGCGGATGAAACGGAGGATATTTTGTTCTATATAAATCCTTATAACCGTGGAGCGATATTAGGGAAAAAAGAAATTGACTATTTTATTGAGCAGCAGAAGCTTAAGTCCGATCCTTCCTTCTATAGGTCGTGCCCTAACCAGGCTGTTGTAGTCAGGTTGATCAACAACCTCATCCTTGCTTATGAGAAGCTTGGATTTACCGATAAGATTGCCCGCCTGCAGGAATTAATGAGGATTTTTTCCTGAAGCTTACTGAACCTTGCCTTTTCTTAGTGGTTCTTTGTGTCCCGGTTAAATGAGTCAAAGTAATGAATTCTGCAATGACCTATCGGGCAACTGAGAACCTGATGAATTTCTTCTGGTTATAAGAAAAAGGGCCGTCTCCATTGAGACAGCCCCTGCATATAGAATTCTGTATATTTCTTTGTTTATTTCGCGTAGTTCACGGCACGGGTTTCACGGATCACGGTGATCTTAACCTGGCCGGGATAGGTCATTTCATCCTGGATGCGTTTGGCGATCTCGTAGGAGAGAGAGTCTGCTTCCTTATCAGAAACTTTATCACTGCCGACAATTACCCTGAGTTCGCGACCAGCCTGGATCGCATAGGTTTTTAATACACCTGGATAAGAGAGTGCAAGATTTTCCAGCTCCTTCAATCGTTTGATGTATGATTCCACAACCTCACGGCGGGCACCCGGACGAGCCCCTGAGATGGCATCACAAACCTGAATAATGGGGGATATCAGGCTGTTCATTTCCACTTCGTCGTGGTGGGCACCGATAGCGTTGCAGATTTCAGGTTTTTCCTTGAATTTCTCAGCAAGCTTCATCCCATAGATGGCATGTGGGATTTCAGGTTCCTCATCCGGTACCTTTCCGATATCATGCAGGAGGCCAGCTCTTTTGGCCAGTTTAGTATTCAGACCGAGTTCTGAAGCCATGATGGCCGAGAGATTAGCTACTTCGCGTGAGTGTTGCAGCAGGTTCTGGCCATAGGATGAGCGGTATTTCATCTTTCCGATCAGGCGGATCAGTTCGGGGTGCAGGCCATGGATCCCCAGGTCAATAGCAGTACGCTTACCCACTTCAATAATTTCCTCTTCCACCTGTTTGCGGGTTTTTGAAACCACTTCTTCGATCCGCGCAGGATGGATACGTCCGTCCGTAACCAGCTGGTGCAATGCCAGGCGGGCTATCTCGCGGCGTACGGGATCGAAAGCTGAAAGGATAATTGCTTCCGGGGTGTCGTCAACGATGATTTCAACTCCGGTGGCTGATTCAAGTGCCCGGATATTTCTTCCTTCGCGGCCTATGATTCGTCCCTTGATCTCATCACTTTCAATGGTGAATACGGTGACGGCATTTTCAATGGCAGTTTCGGTTGACACCCGCTGGATGGTTTCGATAACTACTTTCTTCGCATCACGGGTAGCGGTCATCCGGGCTTCATCCATGATCTCATTTACATAAGACATGGCTTCTGTTTTGGCTTCTTCCTTCAGCGACTCGATTAACTGTTGCTTGGCTTCTTCACCGGAGATCCCGGAGATTGCCTCCAGCTGTTCTACCTGCTGCCGGTGTGCCCTGGTAAGTTCTTCCTCCCGCTTTTCGATCAGGTCCATCTGTGCATTGAGATTTTCACGGATGAGATCAAGTTCCTTTTTAGCGCGCGTATTTTCTTCCATACGCTGGGATAGAACGGTTTCTTTTTGTTTAAAGCGATTTTCAGCCTGGGCAAGTTTATTATTTCGGTCGTTAATAAACTTTTCATGTTCCGATTTAAGCTCCAGGAATTTCTCTTTTGCCTGAATGATCTTGTCCTTTTTTATGACTTCAGCTTCATTTTTTGCATCATTAATGATTGTGCGACTTTTATTTTTAAGGGTAAGGTTCCAGATAAAATAAGCAATAACACCACCACCAATGAAGCCAACGCCGCCAAAGAGGGCCAGTTTAACGATACTGGTTGTTGCTTCTACTATAAATGTTAACATATGTCTGATCTTTAAAAATTAAAAAACCCGCATAATCCTTCAAAATTCATTGAAACCCCATCTCGACATGGGTGGAGCTGCTGCAGCATTTCAGGTTTCCAACGATTCGGTTTCCCGAATTCCCGGTACAAGACCGGGATAAGGCCTGCCTTTGACGCCTCAAGCAAAACTCCAATGTAGTAAGTGTTGAGTTTCACAAATGTTTAAAGTAACTATGCGGGCTATACTTTATACTATGTAAAGAACGTTTCTTACTCTTCCTCTTTTAGGTAAACTTCAAGCTCTTCATTCAATTCCCTGACATTCTCAAGGAATTTATCCGGATCCTGGACATCTTCCAGTTCTATAAGTCTGGTTACGTATTGCAGAGTGGCCATTGCCAGAAAGTCCTGCACGTCCTTATCCGAATATTTCTGTTTGTATTGAAGAACCTTGTCATTTATTATCTTTCCTGCTTTCCTTATCTTCTCCTCATCACTCCGGTCAATTTTCAGGGGATAATACCTATCAATGATATTCACCCGAATGGAAAGCTTTTCATCCATAGTTGGACTATTTATTTAAAAGAGCAATACATTTATCAATCTCCCGCACAATCCTGTTCACTTTAATTTTTGCATCGTGATTTGATCCTGATGCTGAGATTAAAGCCTGAGCTAAATTTGTATTGTTACTTTTCTCAATTAATTCTGTTTTCTTCAATTCCAATTCGTGAACCTTCTTAACCAGTTCATCGTTTTTCTGCTGCAAAAGGGAGATTTCCTCTTTTTTTACTTCATAAAGCTGAATAATTCTTTTTAGATTATTTCTCAGTGAAGCAATAATATCGTCACTCTTATTTTGCATTAAAAAATAATTTCTTCAAAGTTAGTTCGAACGCACAAATATAAAAATTTATCCATTCATTTTCTCGACTTCTAAAATAAGTCTTAGTTTTACCAAAATTCAAGCTATTTAAGCGATTTCAGTACTCTATAAAATTAAAAAACTTATGTTAAAGTTCCTAACAAATCTATCATTATTCCTGTTCATTATTGTGTCGGTTGAGGGACAAGTTTCTGAGCAAAAGGACTTTCAATCCCCTTTAAAAATCCCCTTATTTCTGTCGGGTAATTTTGGTGAGCTTCGGGCAGGCCATTTTCATGCCGGAATTGATCTCAAGACGCTGGGGAAAATCGGTCAACCCGTTTCTGCCAGTGCCGGTGGATACATCTCGAGGATTAAAATCCAGTCGGGAGCCTACGGCCAGGCTCTCTACCTGACGCATCCAAATGGTTATACTACCGTCTATGCCCACCTGGATCATTTTATCCCTGAAATTGAAAAATATGTCAGGGAACAGCAATACACCAAGCAGAGCTATGAAGTTGATCTGATGTTGCCGCAGAACAAGTTTGTTTTCAAACAGGGCGACTTACTGGCATATTCCGGAAATACCGGACGGTCAGGGGGACCTCACCTTCATTTTGAAATCAGGAACACCAGCGACCAGGAACCGTTGAACGCATTGATGTTTCAGTTCCCCATCACAGATAATATTTCTCCCGAATTCCGGGCCCTGGTGTGTTATGCATACAGAAATGCAGAGGCCAACGCAATCCAATGTGAAAGGACCATGATCAATCCGCTTCAAAAACTAAATGATACGTGTTATACACTTAAAAACCAGGTGATTGTTAATGGAACTTATCTTGGTGTGGGAGCAGAGATTTATGATTTTCTGGATGGCTCTGCTAACAAATGCGGCGTGTATTCCATGAAGTTGTATATCGATGATGAGTTTTATTATGGATTTTCGATCGATGGGGTTTCTTTTTCAGTTTCAAGGTATGTTAATGCCCATATGGATTATGATCTGAAAACAAATCAGGGGAAAAGTGTCCACCGCTTGTTTGGGCTTCCTCATAATGAACTTTCAATTTATCAGTCGAGCGACAGAAAAGGGATTTATCCCCTGAAGGATTTTGGACCGCATAAAGCAAAAATCGTGGCTGCAGATGTCTATGGCAATCAGAGTACCCTGAGCTTCACTTTCAGGAGGAAGCCTGCAGAAGCCGATGAGATTTCGGTGCCCGAAATCAAATACCTGGTTGATTGGGACAAGGGGAGATCCTTTGAGGAGGATGGTCTCCGGATCGATATACCTCCCCGGGCGCTTTACCAGGATATTAATTTTAATTATTCTGTGAAAAAAGGGGGGGAGGGAGTGTTTGACGACAGTCTGGAGATCCATGAGGACAGCGAGGGCCTGCAAAACAGCATTACGATCCGTTATGCTTTTGAACCTCCTGTCGACAGTTTGAGTGATAAATTGCTCTTTGGACGTATCAACGGAGATAAGCAGCTGGTTGCCGGTGGAGGCGAGTATGCTGACGGGGTGCTAACGCTGACGACCAGAAATTTCGGGAAGTATGTGGTATACATGGATACTGTTCCCCCGAAAATAACCTGGAACGGATACGATGCCGCAGCAAAAACCATAAATCTGAAAATCACAGACGAATTTTCAGGGATACGTGATTATGAGGGTTACATTGATGGCAAATGGGCGCTCTTCAGCTTCGACAGCAAATCGGGAGGACTCGCTTACACTGTGGATGAAGAACGGCTGGAGAAGGGGAAGCAGCACAAGATGAAAGTGATAGTGAATGATTCAAAAGGCAATCAGGCAACGTACATCGGTAGTTTCACCTATTAAACCATGATTAAAAGAGTTGGCGTAATCGGGCTGATGTCAGGAACTAGTCTTGACGGAGTTGACCTGGCCCTTTGCAGCTTTGAGGAGCGCGCGGAGGGTTGGCAATACCTATTGCTTGATGCCCATACGGTTCCATACCCTGATGAATGGAAGAGGAAGCTGGGATCTGCTCATTTACTGGAAGCGGATGCGCTGGATACACTCGATCAGGAGTATGGCCATTACCTGGCCACACTGGTAAAGGAATTCATTGACAAAACAGGTGCATCACCTGAATTGATAGCCTCACATGGACATACCGTTTTTCATGAACCGGAAAAAGGAATAACCAGGCAGATAGGGTCGGGTGAGCGGTTGTTTGCACTGACCGGCCTGCCGGTTGTTTATGATTTCCGTACGCTCGACGTCCTGAAAGGTGGGCAGGGGGCGCCCCTGGTTCCGGTTGGCGATAAGCTGCTTTTCAGGGAGTATGATGCTTGTCTGAACCTGGGTGGTTTTTCCAATATTTCTTTTGATTACCGGGGGAGCCGCATTGCTTTTGATATCTGTCCGGTAAACCTGGCGTTAAATTACCTCGCGGAAAAAACAGGGCATGCGTTTGACAGGGACGGGGAACTGGGACGCCAGGGGAAGGTGGATTCTGAATTACTGGAAACAATGAACAATCTGCCTTACTATTCCAGGCAACATCCTAAATCGCTTGGGCGCGAGTGGGTGGATGAAAATATAATACCCCTGCTGGAAACCTGGGGTATCGAAACAAAAGACCTGGCAGCCACTGTTTACCAACATATTACAGAGCAGATCCTTCAGGTATTAAACAAATACGGAATATCGTCTGTTCTGATTACCGGAGGAGGGGCCCTGAATACTTACCTTGTGAATAAATTGCATACTGAAACGAAAACCAAGATACAGGTCCCGGATCGTCAACTGATCGATTATAAAGAAGCGGTCATTTTTGCCTTCCTGGGATTACTGAGGATGGAAGAGCGGGTGAATTGCTATGCTTCTGTAACCGGGGCCTTTGAGGATTCCATTGTTGGAGTCCTGATAAAAAATGAGCCCCGGAACGACCCGGGGCTCAACCCTAACAAAAAACAATCTAATTACTAACTAAACCCTAAATTAACCCAAAGACATTAACTAACCCTAATTGTTGCCTTAATGTGCAGGTACAAAAATACGAACATTTCAGCTTACGGCCTAATTTAAATGTTAAATATTTATTAATAAATTGATAACACTTACGGATTGAAATTTAATAACCAAAAAATAATAGAAGATATTATATTTAAAATCATATTTTGACTTTTTACTTTTAATCCTTAAAAAATTGCCATGAAAAAATTTCAGATTATCTTGATACTTAGCTTATTCGCATTTGAAATTTCACATGCATGCACTAATTTTCTGATCACAAAGGGGGCTACAGTGGATGGATCGACCATGATAAGCTATGCTGCGGATGCACATGTTCTTTTCGGGGAATTGTATTACTATCCGGCGATGGTTTATAAGCCGGGGGATTCCCTGACAGTGTATGAATGGGATACAGGAAATAAACTTGGGCGCATTGCCCAGGCTCAGAAAACATACCAGGTAGTAGGGAATATGAACGAATATCAGGTGGCCATCGGGGAGACGACCTTCACAGGGAGGAGTGAACTTCAGGATACTACGGGGATCATCGATTATGGCTCCATGATGTACCTGGCGCTCAAGCGTGCCAAAACGGCTCGCGAGGCCATCGAGGTGATGACTTCTTTAGTTACGGAATATGGCTATTACAGTACGGGGGAGTCCATTTCGATCTCGGATCCGGATGAAGTCTGGATAATGGAAATTATTGGAAAAGGACCGGGCAATACCGGTGCTGTCTGGGTGGCACGAAGGATTCCTGATGGTTACATCAGCGGGCATGCCAATCAAGCCAGGATCACTACCTTTCCGCTGGATGATCCTGAGAACTGCCTTTATGCTGCGGATGTGATCGATGTGGCCCGTGCCAGGGGTTATTTTAAGGGGGAGGATAAAGATTTCAGTTTCGCGGATGCCTACAGTCCGATAGATTTTGGCAATGCAAGGTTTTGCGAAGCACGCGTATGGTCGGGTTTCAGAAAGGTGAATAATTCCATGGATCAGTATGAGGATTATGCCATGGGATACAACCTTCATAACAGGATGCCGCTTTGGATCAAGCCTGATGAAAAACTCTCGTTGCAGGATGTTATGGGGATGATGCGTGATTATTTCGAAGGAACAAGTATGGATATGACACAGGATATTGGTGCAGGCCCCAATGGATGTATTGTCAGGTGGCGTCCGCTTACCTGGGAAGTTGAGGGTAAAACCTACTTCAATGAACGGGCAATTTCCACCCAGCAAACGGGATTCTCATTTGTTGCCCAGAGCCGGTCCTGGTTACCTGATCCGGTGGGTGGTGTGCTCTGGTTTGGGGTCGATGACACATACAGTACGGTTTATACACCAATGTACTGTGGGATTCGGGAGGCCCCGAAGGAATTTGCCGTGGGAAATGGTGCGATCATGCAGTTCGAAGAGGATGCAGCTTTTTGGGTATTCAACCAGGTTTCAAATCTCGCCTATACCCGGTACAACCTGATGATTCCTTTTATCCGGGAGAAACAAGCCGAACTGGAACAACAATTTATCAACGAGCTTACCAAGAAAGACAAAGAACTGACAGACCTCTACCATTCCAGCAAACGAAAATTCTATAAGCAGTTAACGGCATTTTCAAAGGATAAGTCGCAGCAGACACTGACAGAATGGAAAAATCTTTATAAGTTCCTTTTCACACGTTTCATGGACGGCAATGTGAAAACGTATGTTCAGGGGGAACTGAATCCCAAGCTTGAACAACCTGGCTACAGCGAGGATTGGTATCAGAAAGTTATCGAACAAACCGGTGATAAGTTTTTGTACCCGGGAGGGGAAGGACACTAATTTACTATCTGGTCAGCAGGGCTGCATACCCCGATTTTATAGCGAAAGGCTCGCTGCAGCAGATAAGCCCGGAAAGCCTTTTCGGTATCCACCGGGAGTATAAATCAGCCTTAATCGGTTTCTTTTGCAATTTATCGGCTGATAATTTGGCAAATGCGGAAATTATTAAGGTTTCCTGTTGGGTGTATTGAAAAAATATTCGTAATATTGCGACCTGAAAAATCAGGATTTTAAGAACATTTAATATACAATCAGGATGGATTTATTGAAAGTTGCTGAAGCACAGTTTGATGGAAGAAAAGAATTTCCGGCCTTTGGTGCAGGGGACACGATAACTGTTCATTATAAGATTAAGGAAGGAAACAAGGAAAGAATACAGAATTTCCGTGGCGTTGTGCTGCAGCGGAAAGGAACAGGGGTCAAAGAAACCTTCACCGTAAGGAAAATGTCCGGAAACATCGGTGTAGAAAGAATTTTCCCTATCGCTTCCCCTTCTATTGATCAAATTGATGTCAACAAAAGAGGTCGTGTTCGTCGCGCAAGGATTTTCTACCTGCGTAAACTTACCGGTAAGAAAGCCAGAATTCAGGAAAAAAGATTCTAAAGTGATCATACAAAAAAAAGCCTTCATACCGAAGGCTTTTTTTTTGCCCATAGGGCAGGTGTAACGCAGTTTTTGGGATCAGTCCTAAAAGTCGGGGAGGCATAGTTGAGTTAACAGTTACAAGCCACAAGTCACCAGATGGCCCTTGAATCCTGCCTTTAGTCCCAATCATAACTTTCGCCTCCTCAGTTAATCAATTCCTCAGTTCGTCAAGCCTATAAACCCATCAACTCAGAGGCCGGTTCTTCTGCTGATCCCATGGCACTTTAGCTCAGGCAGTACTTCTAAACACCTAAACAACTAAACAACTAAACACCTAAACACCTAAACACCTAAACAAAACACCAACATCTAACAAACCTCTCAACCTCAATACCCCACCACCCATCCAAAAAGCACCCATCAACCCATTTTCTCAGACTTTCCGCGGATCCAAAATAACGAATACGGAAAACTTCAAATTCCCGGAAGTTATGCGTGCTTTGTTATTTAAGTTTTTCATCTGCCAGTTTCTGTGCTTCAGCCTGAACTTTATTTGCCTGTGCATCAGCTTCAGATTCCAGCTTCTTAGCTTTTTCATCAGCTTCTGCAAGTAGTTTTTTAGCAGCTGCTTCCTTAATCTTTTTCTCGGCAGGATTTTTGGCAGCAGCCACCATTTTGTCGGCATTTTTCTTTGCCTCAGCCCGTACCTGGTCTGCGGCTTTTTTACCATTCTTTCTGATTTCAGCAGCTTTCTGATCAGCTTCTTTCAGGATCTTATCTGCTTCTTCACGGGCTTTGGCTTTGGTATCTTCCTTAATCTCCTCAGTTTTTTCCTTAACCAGTTCAACGCCCTTCTCTTTTGCTTCATCAACGACTCCCCCCAGAGTTTTACCGGCCATTTGTTTCAGGTCGAGCCTGATTTTCGGATCCAGCAGGTCTCCGCTTACCTTAATCAGAATATCTACCGTTTCAGGCTTTGTCAGTTCCATGCCCTGGGCTGCAGCTTTGCGGTAGAGACTGTTTACTGTTGGGTTTTCAACACCCAGAAGCGAGGAGGGGGCGCTGAGGTCAATGTCATAATCGATGGTGTTACTGAAGGTGTGACTACCCCCAATTTTCAGGTTAGCCTTGCCCATTTTGGTATTGAAGGGTTTGACATGCAGGGTGCCGTCAACTATACTGAAATCCAGGTTTATATCATTCAGTGTCATGTCGTCCAGGGCATCTGTATTCAACTCATCGCCAATTTTTTTGTAGATATCAGATCCCGTAATCCCAATTTTGCTTGAGGCAAGCTTTCCGCTTGCAGCGATGGATTCCAGAACCGGCCGCATATCCTGCCGGAGCATGCTCCGGAGGTTAATGCCAAGGGTGACCTTGCCATTTGCCTTATTGGCTATCGGGGTAATTTTCCCAAGTACTTCAAAAGTTTTTACGGCCTGCATGATATCGATCTGTGTGGCATCCACTTTCAGGTTCATCCAGGGGGTAGTGATATCGCGGGTATCATATTCTCCTGAAACTGCCAGTTTTCCATCCAGGCCATTCATGCTCAGATTCTTCAATTCAAGCACGCCTTCTTTCAGGAAGATATCTCCCTCGACATCTTTCAGGTCCATTTTATCATACATAAGGTTCCCGATGCTTGATGTAAAATGGAAGTTGATATTCGTTGGAAGTTCAATTACTTCAACCGGTGCGGATTCGGTTTCAGTGCTACCTGTTTCCTCAGTCTCTTCATCAGTCAGGAGTTCATTCAGGTCCAGCTTGTTGGATTTGAGGTTTAACTCACCTTTTATAGTCTCATCTTTAAGGATGTAGGGGATATAGTTGGTGACGCTGCCATTCAGCCTGATGTCACTTGAACCGAGTGTTGCATCGAAATCAGCTACGCTGAGCTGTTTTGGAGAGAAATACAATTCAGCACTGCTAACATAAAGGTCTTTCGGCACATCAGGGCTTTCATACACCAGGTTCTTGATGATGATCGAGCCATCTGCCTGGAAGGATTCATACTGTTCCTTTTCGATAAAAGAATATTTACCCGTCCAGTCTACATCGGCCTTGATCTTTCCGGAAAGCTTTGTGTCTTCAAGCGGGATCACATCCTGCAGGGTCTTCAGGTTGACATCAGCCCTGAGCTGTCCGCTGAAGAAAGGATCGGTGTCGGGATTTCGCAAGCTGAGCCCTAAATCGATCGTATTACCCCCCAGGTCGAGGTGCAGCCTGTTCACATCGATGGTCGTACTGTCATAGTAGCTGCCATCATAATGGAAATCAATATCGACATTTATGTCCCGGGCAGATTTCGGCAGGTCAGGATAACTGAAGGAACCATCCAGGATCTTAAGTTTTGCATCGAAATCGGAATTTGTTGAATCTGTGATCACTCCTTTCATTGTTGCAGCAAGCTTTATATCTCCATCTGCTTTCAGACTGCTGAAGCTGTGTTTATAAATAACAGGTATCAGCGAAAGAAATTTTTTGAAGGTTGCGTTGATCGTCCCAAAACTAAGGTCGAGTGTAATATCGTCTTCCGGCATGATGATGCTCCCTTTTAATTCCAGGTCGACATCATTCAGTTTCATTTTGTTCTCTTTCAGGGTAAATACCCAGTCTTTGAGGTTAACATCAAGTTTTCCATCATAGATCAGTGCTGCATTCACCAGGTATGGGAACTGGTCCATGCTGAAGCTGAAGCTTTTTGCGTCGGAGGTGAATTCAAGCATGGTATTTTCTTCGGAAAGGTCTCCCTTCATGCTGATATTGAAATGTCTGAGCGAACCGAACATGTCCGATCCATAGTCAGAATAACGGATGTATGCGTCAGTCATGCTAAAACGTTTCAGCACAATATTTAAGCTGGTCTCCTCTTCAGGTTCAGCTTCCTCTTCATCGTCACCAACCATAATATCCCAGTTTGCCTGTCCGTCTTCTGAATAGATGATGTGAAGAGTCGGCTTATTAATATCAATCCGTTTTACATCAATGTCATCCATTTTTATTGCACTGAAAAGATTCACGGCAACATCAATGGTTTCGGCATACAGGAGAGTATCGCCATCAAAAGCTTCCACCCCGATGATTGTCAGTCCTTCAATTCTGACGCCCAGGTTGGGGAAGTTCCTGAAGAGTGATAGGCTGGCATCGGTAAATGATGCCCTTGCATTCAGGTTTTGCGCCAGTTGCTCATTGGCTATTTTAATAATCTTTCCTTTGAACAGGAACGGGGTTATGAATAGTAGTAGAAGCAGCCCTGCAAATACGATCAGCGTAATTTTTATGGCCTTCCGGAATTTCGACGCCTTTTTCATTGGACAGTGATTTAGTTGTTTTCCTAAAATTAAAAAGAAACCATGAAAAGTTCAGGGAAGAGGATCAATTCTTTCTACACAACAGGGTATTTTATAGTTATTCTGCAAGTTGCGGTGTTTGGAGATTCTTCCTCCCCTCAATCTACGGAAATGTTACGTATAGTACATCTGATGAGCAAATCAGATACTAAGCCCAAACCCTCACGCAAGAATAGTCGTTTTGCCTTTAGCGGTATAGCCAGTCTATCCTTTTAGCTGAAAACCTGGCAATTAAGCCCAGACAGTTCCTCAATTCCTCAGTTCCTAAACTCAACCTTCTCAACCCATCACTCCAATAAATCCCCGGTATTATCCTGAGAAACCGGTTGATGGTAAATTCTTTACCGGGCAATTGTTGTCAGATCGTCTAAAATGAAGTATCTTAATTTGTCATTTATGTTTTCTATGAAAAAGACGGGGAAGGTTTGGGTAACGACCGGTCGTTATTTGGTAGAGGTCCTTTTGATTTTTTTCTCTGTACTATCGGGGGCATGGATAGGCTATGAATCGCTGCGTTTCCTGGAGTTTTCAATGCCGGTGTGGCCTGTATACGGGATTGCAGCCGGCTTGCTGCTGGTATATGGGCGAAAGCATCTGTTCACGGTATTTGCCAGTCTTTTTCTATCCTTTCTGATCTTCGATTATGCAGCAATTTTTCCGGGAGGCTTTTCTTCCGGTCTTATTCTTGCCTTGGGAATGAGTTTCACAGGGATCATCCTGGTGGCTGTCCGTTATTTTCTTGTGCAGTGGTTTATTCGGCAGGGAACTATCCTGACATCTCCAACCTCTTTTTTCAAGCTGGTATTTATCCTTGTAAGCAGTTCCGTTTTGTTGCTTGCGCTCCCACTGAAGCCTGGCATGGTTGGGTCGGGACTGGGAGATGAATTGCTCCTGTCATGGGCAGGGGCTGAGCTGGTTGGGGCTGTCATCTTCATTCCTTTTATTCTTAGTTTGAGCAAACCTTATGCATCCGGGAACCATGTAGTGACCTTCATCGAGTATCTGCTGATTGTTGTGCTTATCGTTTCTATGGTCACCCTGTTTTTTGTGTTGGAGGGCAGGCATGCAGAAAAGATCAGCTATATCCTTCTTCCATTATTATTCTGGATAGCATTTCGTTTCAGTGTAAGGGATACGCTGGGCAGTCTGATCGTTCTTGCCGGATTAACAACTTTGCTGACCATACGGAATATCAGGGGGCAGGAGGGACTCCTCTATTTTTATGACCTGTTTTTTGCGCAGCTATACTTAGTTTTTACAACCAGCATATTGCTTCTGGTTAATAATTTTGCCTCCAGGTTGCGAAAGGGGTCGTATCAACACGACAGACTTGAAGAGCCGGAGCCTGATGAGGAGGTTCATCCGGGTAAGGCAGGTATTTTGACCGGATTACCTGAGATCGCCAAACTAGCCGTCGAGAACAGTCCCGGAACTGTTGTGGTTACTGAACCTGACGGGACTATTGTATACGCCAACAAGGCTTTTACGCGAATTACCGGCTATGCTGCCGAAGAAGTGTTAGGCAAGAACCCGAGAATCTTCAAATCCGATTATCACGATGATGCATACTATAAAAAGCTGTGGCTGACAATTTCAGCCGGCAGGGAATGGCAGGGTACTTTTTACAACCGGAAAAAGGATAATACCTTCTACTGGGAGGAAGCCACCATCGTCCCGGTGTTCCATCAGGGGAAAATCTCTCATTTTGTATGCACAAAAGAAGACATTACTACCCGGAAACTTGCAGTTGAAGCCCTGACAGCCAGTGAAGAACAATTCCGGATCCTTGCCCAACACAGTCCGGTGGTGATCCTTAAGATCAATGATTCGGGCACAATTATCTACATGAACAAGGAAATTAAGGGACTTTTTCCTGATAAGATGATCGGTAAGCCTGTTTATAGTTTTATCGATGACAGGTACCATTCCATCGCCTGTGAAAATGTAGCTCTATGTTTTAAAGGCCAGATCATCACCAGCTTTGAGATCACCTTGAATCATCCGGCCCAGGGGATCCTGTATTTCGATGTAGTCATTGCGCCGATCATTCGGAACCGGAATGTTGACGAAGCTATTGTGATTCTTCAGGATATCACCGAGGTAGTATTTTCCCGTGAGGTTATTCGTGAAAGTGAAAAAAAATACCGTCTGCTTGCTGAAAATGTGGCCGACATCATTTGGGTCGTTGACAGGAATCTCCGCTTTACATTTATCAGTCCCAGTGTCAGGGAAATTGCCGGATACGAGCCGGAGGAGATCATGAAAATGAACATTCGGAAGTACCTGCCCGATTTGCCCTTTGCCTACCTTCGGGCGCTCAACCGTCTTAGAAAGGACCTCGACACGGAATTTATCAAGGTAGCTGATCAGAAGTGGGAATCACAGCTGATCCGGAAAGACGGCGAGATAATCTGGCTTGAATCACAGATTAAACCCGTTAGTACGCTCGAAAATAAGTTTAACGGGCTGATTGGTGTTTCCCGGGACGTTACCACCCGTAAAATATCAGAAGTAGCTCTGAAGGAGAGCGAGGAGAAGTTCCGGTCCTTTTTTGAGGATACCAATGCAATCATTCTGTTGATCGATCCTGAAAACTGGAAGATTGAAGATGCCAATAACGCAGCGCTTACCTTTTACGGATGCACAAAGGAGGAGATCAGGAAGATGAATTTTTACAAGATGGCTGTAGGTGATGAGGCAGAAAAGTCGCTATGGTTTGAGGAAATCCGGAAAGGCAAAAAGGCATTGATCAATATGCAGCAAAAGCTGAAACGGGGACAGGTCAAAGATATTTCCGTGTATCCGACGCTGATTGACATCGGGGATCAGGTGCTGCTCTTTACCATCATCCAGGATATTACCCGCAGGATGCGTGCAATACGGGCGCTTAAGGACAGCGAATCGAAGAAGCTTGCCCTGCTGAAGATCATTCCCGACCTCATCTTTGTGGTAGACCGTAAAGGGATTATAACAGATATTTATACCGATAAACCGTCCCGTCTGATCCTTCCACCTTCAGAGATGCTGGGGAAAAAACTGATCACAGTAATTCCTGAAAATGTAATTAAGGATTTTAAGTTGCAGCTGGAAAAAGCTTTTACTACTCGTGAGATTATCACATTTGATTATTCTTACAAAAAAGACAGGGAGATACTTTTTGAAGAGGTCAGGATCATCATGAGTGGGCATGATGAATTGCTCATCATTATTCGCGATATTACTGAGTTGAAATCCAATGAGATGGAGCTTAAAAGAGCCTGGGAGGAAGCCGAGAAGGCCAACTCGGCAAAAAGTGCTTTCCTTGCCAATATGAGTCATGAGATCCGTACCCCCATCAATGCCGTCATTGGATTTACCGAGTTGCTGGGGAAAGAGCTGCAGTCATCGCACCTTATGGAATACCTGAATTCGATAAAATCGAGTAGCAAGACCTTGCTAAGTCTGATCGATGATGTGTTGGACCTTTCCAAGATTGAGGCGGGAGAGCTTTCCCTGAAACCTGAATTGGTCAATCCTTCCACCTTGTTTTCTGAGATCAGGGATGTATTCTGGCTGAAGATGCGACAGAAAAAGCTGAAGCTGGAGATGGATATTATGGATGATGTACCGCAAGCACTGTTTATTGATGAGCTCAGGTTCCGTCAAATCCTGATCAACCTGGTCGGGAATGCCTATAAGTTTACGGAGAAGGGGGCTATCGTCGTAAAGCTGGAGATCGATGAAAAGATCCTGGTTGACGGGAATGCTTATGTTGATCTGATCCTCAGGGTGTCTGATACGGGTATTGGTATAGCAAGTGAATCGCAGAAGATGATCTTCGAAGCTTTTAAACAGCAGGATGAACAGGATAGCCGCAAGTATGGTGGCACGGGACTGGGTCTGGCAATTACCCGGCGGATCGTGGAACTGATGGAGGGTGAGATACAGCTGGAGAGTGAGCTTGGGAAAGGCAGTACCTTCACCATCTGGTTACCAAAAATCCGGGCAGGGGAACGGAAAGCGTCTGAACCCTTAAGGCCCGATGATGACAGAAGGGTCCTGTTTGAAAACGCAAAGATTCTGATCGCTGATGATTTGCTCATCAACCGGGAGTTGCTGAAGGGAATAGTTAAAGGCACATCAATACGCTTTATTGAGGCAGCTGATGGTGTTGAAACCCTGGAATGTATGAGGCGCGAGCATCCTGACATACTTTTGCTCGACCTGAATATGCCTAAGATGAATGGTTTTGAGGTCGCTGAAAAAGCCCGGCAGGACAATACCATAAAGGACATCCCGATTATTGCCATCTCGGCAACGCGAATTGCCGAGAAGGAGAGGGAGCGGGCGAAACTGTTCAATGTGTTTATACCCAAACCTTTCGACGTATACGACCTGATCAATGAGCTTAAGAAATACCTCAGGTACAGGGAAATTGTCTCCGTAAAGGAGGTCACTGCTGAGAATGGCGCCGGAGTGCAGTTTCTGGATGGATTGAGCATGCCGCAACTCAAAATTATGAAGAAGAAAATTGAGGAACTCCAGTATACCGAAAAGCAGATCATGGATTCTTCCTCCTTCAATGAGATCGGGGACTATGCCAATGATGTGCTGACTTTTGCAAACAACTACGATATTTCTATCTTGCGCGATACTGCAAGGCAGATCCTGACAGCTTCAAAGAACTTTGATATTGAAGAGATTAATCATTCGATTACCGAATTCCCGGCGATTTTTAAATGGATAAGAGATGAAATCGAAAAACGATCACGAGCAGACAAAAAGGCATAATTACGCCATATTAATTGTGGATGATGTCCCGAAAAACATCCAGCTGGTTGCCAAATTCCTGACCGGCGAGGGGTATGAACTTTTTTTTGCGCAAAATGGTGAGGCGGCTCTGAAACAGGTAAATAACCGCAAGTTTGATCTCATTCTGCTGGATGTGATGATGCCTGAAATGGATGGTTTTGAGGTTTGTGAAAGAATCAAAGCTTCGGAGTCAACAAAGGACATTCCTGTAATATTCCTCACAGCCAAGACGGATGAGAATGCTATCGGCCGTGGCTTTTCACTCGGGGGAGTTGATTATATCACCAAACCCTTTAACCCTGTTGAGCTGACAGCCAGGGTACGGACCCACCTTAAGCTTCGGCAGCGGGAGCGGGAGCTCAGTGACCTGAATGCCACCAAAGACACCTTGCTATCAGTGATCAGTCACGACCTTAAAACACCCTTCTTCAACATTATGGGTCTGGGTGAAATATTACTCAGTCAGTATGAGTCCCTTAGCGATGAAGATGTTAAGGAGTTTATCACTAACATCGTCGATTCATCCAGAGTGTCACACAGTCTCCTGGATAATTTACTGAACTGGACGAGGATACAGACCGGGAAAATAAAACACAGCCCCGAAATAATAGACTTGAAGGAGCTTGTTGAAGATATCCTGCGTTTTGTCCGTCAGCAGGCCATCAACAAGGAAGTGGAATGCACGGAGGAATTGCATGATGAGACGCAGGTATATGCGGACAGTAATATGGTGCAGACCATTTTGAGGAACCTGGTCACCAATGCGATAAAATATACCCCCAGGGGAGGGAAAATTGTCCTGAAGGTAGCTGGGGACAGGGAGAAGGTAAACATTGAAGTAAGTGACACAGGGGTTGGGTTGTCTGAGGAGCGCAGGAAGTCCCTTTTTACATCGGGCACCATATCATCAACACCCGGCACCGACAATGAACCCGGAACGGGTTTTGGGCTGATCCTGACTCATGAATTTGTGAACCTGAACAAGGGGACCATTGAGGTTGAAAGTGAGCTGGGGAAGGGCACTACTTTCAGGGTAAGTTTGCCGGGTGTAGAAAAGGCGAAAACTTGAATCCAAAAATTGGATTTGAATAAATAATATTAATATATTTGCACTCGCTTTGCCCGCCATAGCCTAGGCGAAAGGGGGCTTAAAAGAAGCAAACTGAAATACGGACTTGTAGCATAATTGGATAGTGCACCTGACTACGGATCAGGAGGTTGGGGGTTCGAGTCCCTCCAAGTTCACTGAAAAGCCCTGTAAATAGTTGATTTACAGGGCTTTTTCTTTATAAGGTGCGGGAATCAGTGCGGTACTGCAAAACGCTCATGTTCCTGTGTATTGTGTGCAGATTTTTATTAATCATTTATCTTTTGTAAAAAATCTCCATCAATTATCAATAACTTTACTCCATTAACAGTAGTTGAACGATGAGAACTCAGATCATCAGTAACCACATAGGTCATTCCTTTTGTTAATGTAGATTTTTTACCATCGTTGAGTTCACTCACAAAATCGCCCTCCAGACAATGTACTATATGTCCTTTTGTACACCAGTGGTCAGCAACATAGCCTTTTGAATATTCAACTAATCTTATTCTTAGTCCTTCAAATTGAATGGTCTGCCAATAAGCAATACCTGTTTCACCTGTATGTTCAGTTTTTGGTATGTTTGTCCAATCAATCGTTTGAAATGGAATATTTCTGTTATTCATCTTATTTACTGTTATAAATTATTTACGCTCAATTATAAGATTCCATAATCTTTTTGTCCTCAGACATTAATGGGCTACATATTTCGTCCATTTTCATTGTTTTCCAGATAGAAAGATTGTTATGTGTATCATAATATTTCAATGGTATTGGGTGTGTCCCTACTACAACTGGAATTTTATATCGTAACTCAACGAATTCTTTAAATTGATTTATGTATGGACATGGAGGATATCCGACAACCATTCCTGTCGCAAAATGAATTACTTCTGCTCCATTTTTAATCATCTCTTCAGGTACGTATTCAATATTTCCACCTGGGCAGCCGCCACAATTTGAGAATCCAACCAGCTCCAAATTTTCTTCCATTGGATATTTTGCAAATCCTCCAACATGATCTTTCAATGCTCTAAGACATTTGCCTCCAGCACAGTTTATGTAACGTCCACAAATAATTATTCCAATTTTAGTCATTTATTTCTCCTTTCTTATTCGAGTATTGTTCTTTTTATAATTTATATCAATTTATTGGCACTGCTGCTATGACCTTATGCTTGCCAACGTGAGTCTCCTTCCTGGAGGGCGGGACAAGTTGTGCAAAAACCCGTTTCAGCAAAATAAATATAGGCATTAAGTTGGTTAAGCGTTTGTTCAGACTGCTTAATTTTTTCCATTTCTCAGACACTGATTTTCAGCGCATACACTTTTTATTCTTTAACCAGGCTTAAAATCAGCCATTTTAGCAGGTGTAAATGATGTAAACAGCACTCTTTCATGGCTTTAATAAGGTATTCAGCCCTAAGTATTGCGACACACCTTCCCAGAGCCTGTCCCGCTTTTTTGCGGGATACAGTGGTGTGAAAGGTGCACTGGCGGGGCTATAATCCCGTCAGCCGCCTATTCGATTGCCAGCTGGCCTTTTTTCATTCTGTCCATATTCTTATGTTTGCTGTACCTCTCAGTCTGTGTGTTTGAGTGGGGCGGGCTTGAAGGCTCTTGCCGCAAATTTGGTCTGTGGGCTGACTTGCAGCTTTTGCGGGATGTGCCTGAAAGCGAAGGGAGGGTGTGCGTCTGGAGTTTCAATTTAATTCGAAACTATAATTATAATCAATCAACTTTCTTTCTGCATTGTTATCAATCCAGGCTTTTTCTTTATGACTGATTTCAATTATCTCGTTTGTTGATGTGTTTTTAAATCTTTCTGCAACTGTCTCTAATATTTGCAATTCACTTTCGTTAAATAATTCCTTATCAAAAGTCTTGTTTGGATTTGGCTTAAATTGTTCTCCTGTGCCACCATTGGTAAAATTGATATAATAAATATCCAATTCGTCTTTATTGTCCAAATATTCAAAAATACTATTGAAATTATTAGGCACTGGCCCCATTGGAATGGCTCGATACTGAACGCCACTCATTGAAAAACCTGATTGTTTATGCAGGATAAAATCTGCGTAGAACAAAAGCTTATTTAACTTAGTTTTCCAAGGTTCAAGTTTCTCGGTAAAAAACACAACCATCTCAGAAAATTTTCTAAGATCAGGGGTTTTAAATCCTGTCAGATTGTTCGGAAGGCATGTGCCAAAGAAGTAATTTTCCAATTGTTTTTCAAATTTGTTCTTCTTTTGTTCTTCCAATATATTATCAATTGTCTTATGTATTTTTTCTATAAATTTATGGTCAAGAGTTGTGCAGTAATTAACCAGTTTTTTAAACTCATGTGGGTCGTCGGCTAACTGGATTAGTTTTGCGTTTGACTGGTTTGGTACTTCGCCACCTTCGTATATTCGATATCCATTTGTGCCAAACCCTAATATCTCGGACATTTTTGCTGCCGAAAGATTATATTTTTCCCGAATTGAACTAATTTGTTCAGGAAAGGGGATGCTGTATTTTACCCTATATTGATTTACTAATTGATTGTAATTCAATTGAGCAAATGCATCATCCTCAAACTGCTCGCCTGTATCTTCGCATTTGTACGAATGAAATAACACCTTGAATTCGTCTTTGCGAAAACTC
>JAFGEO010000080.1 GCA_016931575.1 Bacteroidales bacterium
TCTACAGAATTTCGTCATTTTTTGATACTCCTTTAGAAAATGGATCACGCTATTTCCGGATCTTCTGACAAATTCAGGTGCGATAGCTCCTTGCTCAAGCTTTGAAAAACCGGAGGAGGCCGAAAGGTACAAGCCTGGAAATACTCTCTGATAAAAGCTTCTCCTTTCCGAAAGAATCTGGCTCCCGGATATAAATGAAATAACTTTTATTAAAAATAGCTGCCAAATTATTGCACACGTGTGCAAATCCCTTATATTTGAAGTGCAAAATGTAAACCAAACCATTTTTATTCATTACATCAGAGTGAAAAGAATCACCATAAAAGATATTGCCAGAGATCTGAAAATCCATCATTCCACGGTTTCCCGTGCACTGAGGGGTAGCAGTACGGTGAGCTTCGATACCAGAAAAAAGGTGAATGAATATGCCAGGGAAATTGGATACCAGGTTAACATGAATGCATTGCAATTGCGGGGTAGTCTGAAAAATATGATCGCTATTGTTGTGCCGAATATCTACCATAATTTTTTCTCGAATGTGGTAAGCCTGGTTGCCGATCTGGCTTTCCGGAAAGGATTTGTTGTCTCCATTTTCCAATCGAACGAAAGTTATTTGCAGGAAAAAGAAATTGTGCAAATGCTGATTCGCAACAATGTAGCCGGAGTTGTCGCTTCTGTTTCAATGGAAACCCAGGATTCGGGTCACTTGAGGGCACTAAGCAAGTACAGGATCCCCCTGGTTTTGTTTGACCGGGTTTGCCCTGATCTGGAGGTAACTAAGGTCATGGTCAACAATCAGGAAGTTGTTGCTTCAGCGACTGAAATACTCATTGAGAGGGGTTACAGGCATATCGCACACATCAGTGGGCCCAGTCACATTAATGTCTTTGGAGACCGACAGGCTGGTTATTTATCGGCATTGAAGAAACACGGACTCGATTACCAGCGAATCGTGAGAATTGAATCCGGATTTACGATTGATCAGGGGAAGGAGACAGCAGCTTCCTTATTCATGGAAAAAACAAGACCGGATGCACTGCTGTGCGACTCACATCTTCTGAGCCTGGGGGCCATCTTTAAAATCCGGGAATTGCAGCTGAAAATCCCTGAAGATGTCGGAATCGTTGGCTTTGGGGATAATCCTTATATTGATTCTTTCAATCCCGGAATGATTTCCATTGTCCAGCCAGATGCCTTGATAGCGAGTACTGTATTTGAATTAATTTTTAAAAGGATTGAAAATTTTGATGCCGCCATTTCAGAAACGAAGATGCTCCCGGCGAGTATTATTGAGAAATAAAATTTTATCCATTAATGCACACGTGTGTATTCGTTCCTGGAACTTTTAAGAAGGTCGAATATGCAAGTGATAACAAAACAGATTAATTAGGAAACTTATAAAGCGTCAAATCGTGAAAAAAATTAAGACATCGGGAAAAATTCAGGCAGTTTGCATTCTGATGGGTCTTGTCAGCTCGTTATATGCACAGGATAAGCAGGATCTGAAACTTTGGTACAATCAACCCGCGGGAAGTTGGGTTGAGGCTCTGCCTCTGGGTAATGGACGCCTTGGCGCTATGGTTTATGGTGATCCGCTAACGGAAACGATTCAGCTTAACGAAAACACGGTTTGGGCTGGACAACCCAACCGGAACGATAATCCGGAAGCGAAAGCATACCTTTCTCAGGTCAGGGAACTCATTTTTGAAGGAAAATATAATGAAGCCCAGGACATTGTCAATGCGAGGTTCATTAGTAAAACTTCTCAGGGGATGCCCTACCAGACTGTCGGGAACCTGAAACTAAATTTCCCGGCACATGATAACTATTCCGGGTATTACAGGGAGTTAAATATCGGGGATGCCACAACTTTAACCAGGTTTTCAGTAGGAGATGTAAGCTATAGCACAAAGGTATTTGCTTCTTATCCTGATCAGATTATCGTGGCCCGTATTGAGGCCAATGAGCCCGGGTCCATAAATTTTTCGGCCACAATGGACAGGCCTTCAGGTGCACAGGTTTCGACGATCTCTGGAAATACATTGCTCTTGAGCGGTTGTACAAGCGATTTCGAGGGGGTGCCTGGTAAGGTTCAATTTCAGGCAAGGGTGAAGATAGTAACCGAAGGGGGGACTATCACGGCCACCGATACCTCATTGAATATCAGCGAAGCCGATCAGGCTACTATGTATATTTCAGTCGCATCAAATTTCAACAACTACAAGGATATAAGCGCAAATGCCGGTGAGCGGTCTGCCACCTATCTGAAGAATGCCCTGAAAAAAACATATAATCAGCTTCTGGATGATCACATTACTGATTATCAAAATTATTTTAACAGGGTGGTGCTTGATCTGGGAGTCACTGATTCCATAGATAATCCTACCGATAAGCGCATTGAAGACTTTGCATCCGGCAACGATCCTCAGTTGGTCGCACTTTACTTTCAATATGGAAGGTACTTGCTGATTTCTTCCTCCCGTCCCGGGGGCCAGCCAGCCAACCTTCAGGGGATCTGGAACGATCAGCTTACACCCCCGTGGGATAGTAAATACACCGTGAACATTAACACGGAAATGAATTACTGGCCCTCTGAGATCACCAATCTTAGTGAAATGAATGAACCACTCATTCAAATGATCCGGGAGCTGGCGGAGGCGGGCCGACAAACTGCCATGGACATGTATGGTGCCCGGGGATGGGTAGTGCATCATAACACAGATATATGGAGAATGACGGGCCCGATCGACGGATCATTCTGGGGAATGTGGCCAATGGGGGGAGCGTGGTTATCACAACATGTTTATGAAAGGTACAGGTATCATGGTGACAAGGACTATTTAATGTCTGTCTATCCCATCCTGAAAGAAGCCACTCGTTTTTATCTCGACTTTCTTATTGAAGAACCAGGGCATCAATGGTTAGTGGTGGCTCCGTCAATTTCGCCGGAGAATGCTCCGGCCGTACATCCTGAATCGTCACTGGCCGCCGGCACAACTATGGATAATCAGCTTGTTTTCGATTTACTTACCATTACCAGGGAAGCAGCAGAAATCCTTGCGGTGGATGATCAGCTGGTTAACGAAATACAGCTGGCGTTAGAAAAACTGCCTCCGATGCAAATAGGAAAATGGGGACAGTTGCAGGAATGGATGGAAGATTGGGACAACCCGGAAGATAAACACCGGCATGTCTCACATCTATACGGACTCTATCCATCCGGTCAGATCTCTCCGTACCGCACCCCGGAATTGTTTGCTGCCGCAAAAACATCGTTGCTGGCCAGGGGCGATGAGTCAACCGGGTGGTCGATGGGCTGGAAAGTGAATCTGTGGGCCCGGCTGCAGGATGGAAACCATGCCTGTAAACTTATTACGGACCAGTTGACACCTGCCCCAACAAGAGGATGGGGTCCCCGGGGAGGAACTTATCCAAATCTGTTTGATGCGCATCCTCCTTTTCAAATTGATGGTAATTTCGGTTGCACCTCAGGAATTGCAGAAATGTTATTGCAAAGCTATGATGGTGCGATACAGATATTACCGGCATTGCCGGATAATTGGAATACCGGCAGAATAAGCGGTCTTAAAGCTCCGGGAGGATTTGAGCTGAGTTTTACATGGAAAAACGGCGAAATCGAAGAATTAGTTATTAAATCAAACCTGGGGGGAAATTGCCGCATTCGCGTACCCAACGAACTGACCTTCACTGATGGTACGGAGCTTAACAAGGCTCTGGGGGAGAATAGTAATCCATACTTTTCCATTCACCAGGTCAAATCGCCCATAATTGCTGACCCGGGGAAACTAAACCTGCCAACTGTCCACTCCACCTTGCTTTATGATTTCTCAACTGAAAAAGGGAATGAATATGTTTTAATCCATAAAGAATAGGCAGCATGCATTTTATTATACCCTAATACACTATAAAACAACACCTAACAACACTAATCTTATGACAAGAATTTGTAAACCAAACAAGTTAAAAAAGAATAATTGGTTCCTGAAAGGAACAATTATCCTGTTTTTTTCTTTCCTGCAGACAGGAATGCTCTTTTCACAGGAAAGGACCTTAACTGGCACCGTTGTTGACAATGAGGATGCGCCATTGCCAACAGTAAATGTCATTATAAAAGGGACAACCACAGGAACCATCACAGATATTGATGGTAATTTTTCAGTGATGGTTCCGGATAATAACACTGTTCTGGTAGTAACTTCTATTGGATATGTGAATCAGGAAATTGAAGTGGGAAATCAAACTCATCTGGATATTCAGATGGAGGAAGATTTAACTCAATTGTCTGAAGTGGTAGTTACGGGGTATGGATCCCGGAAAAAAGAGACCCTTACAGGTTCGGTTGCCAATATCTCAGGCAGTGAACTGAAAAAGAATCCGATGCCAAACCTTACCAGCTCTCTGGCGGGGAAGCTGCCCGGGCTAACTATTAATCAGCGTTCCGGAGAACCTGGAAGAGATGATCCGAGTATTCTGGTCCGGGGGACCGGAACATTTGTTTCGGATCCCTCAAAATTAGGAGAGGCAAATCAACCTCTGATTATTATTGATGGGGTGCCCCGTAGCATGATGAGCCGGCTGAATCCGAATGATATTGAAAGTGTTTCTGTTTTGAAAGATGCCTCAGCGGCCATCTATGGAGCACGGGCAGCAAATGGGGTTATTATCATCACTACGAAAAGTGGTACAGAAGGCAAACCAGTTTTCGATTTCTCCTATAACTATGCAATACAACAGCCTTCCAAAATTCCGGATATGCTGGATGCAGCTACTTTTGCTGAGGCATTTAATGAGGGCGACTGGTACCGGAAAGGCAGACCCACAGGGGATACCTACGTCCCCTTTTATTCCGATGATGCCATTCAGGCCTTCCGGGATGGATCTGACCCTGTGTTATACCCAAACACAGACTGGATGGGGCAGGTACTTAAACCCTATTCAATGGTTAAACGGATGAACCTTCAGGTCAATGGGGGTACTGAAGATGTGAAATATCTGTTCTCGTTCGGCTCCCTCTATCAGGATGGGAATTATGAGCATAATCCTACCGAATATCAACAATTTAACCTCAGGTCAAAAATCGATGTGGATATTACAAAAAATTTATCTGTGGGAATGAATGTCTATGCCATCCTGAACAACCGGACCTATTCCGTTGTCGGCACATGGGTGAATTTCTATAACATCCTGCATTCGAATCCGACCTTACCAGCGACTTATCCAAACGGGCTTATTGCTCCGGGAAGATTAGGTGAAAACCCGCTGCTGCTGGATCAGAGGGGAACTGACAAAATTGATGACATGCCAATTTATTCAACTTTTACAGCTTCCTATAAGGTCCCCTTTATCAGCGGTTTGAGAATCGATGGATCATTCAACTACGATATAAACAACCAGTTTGAGAAAAGATTCAGCCTTCCGTATTACTATTATGAATATGATGTCAATACGGAGGAATATATGAAAACTCAGGGCACCGGGGCATCGACCGTCGAACTTTGGGATACTTACAGGAAGTGGACCACCATGATGTATAATATCAGAATTGTGTATGACAGAACTTTTGAGAAGCATCATGTGGGACTTATGATCGGACAGGAACAACAGAAAAATACCTTTCAGTATGCAGAAGCATACAGAAAGAATTTTGTGAGTTCAGCGATTGACCAGATCAACGCAGGGAGTACGGACCCGGAAGATAAAAACAATTCAGGATCATCCTCAGCCACGGCATACAATAACTTTTTCGGCCGGTTTAATTACGATTACAGTTCGAAATACCTGGTTGAATTCTTATTTCGCTACGATGGTTCACAAATATTTCCCGAAGGTAAACGATATGGGTTCTTTCCGGGAATATCAGCCGGATGGCGCCTGTCGGAAGAGGCTTTTATTCAGGATAACTTTTCATTCATTGACCAGCTGAAGTTACGGGCTTCCTGGGGACAGGTCGGGAATGATCGGGTTGATCCCTACCAGTATCTTCAGTCCTTCTCTTTTGGAGATAATTATGTCTTTGGTGTGAGCGATGTACCGGGGATCTATGCAAATACACTCCCCAATCCGAACATTACCTGGGAGGTGAGTGAGAAAACAGATGTGGCTCTTGAGGCGGCACTCTGGAAGAACCTGCTTAGCCTGGAAATAATATTTTTCAGAGAATATCGCACCAATATCCTGGCAGAACGTAATCTTTCCATACCCAGTATTTATGGGTTTTCTGATTTGCCAAGTGAAAACTTCGGGGAAGTAAAAAATCTGGGTTATGAAGTGATTCTGCGGCATAGAAACTCTCTGGGGAAATTGATATACAATGTCGAAGCTAATCTCGCATTTGCACGGAATGAAATCGTGTTCATGGATGAAACACCTCAGGTAGAAATCTATCAGAATCAAACGGGGCACCCAATTGGAACTTCTCTGTACTATCAGGCAGACGGAATTTTTAATACACAGGAAGAATTGGATGAATATCCTCATCCTTCCGGATCGAAACTCGGGGATGTCAAGATTGTTGACCTGAATGGAGACTCCGTGATTAACGCCAGAGATCAGTTCAGGTTCGATTATACCGCAACGCCTGAGTTCGTTTTTGGATTGACGTTCAATTTTCTCTACCGCAATTTCGACCTGAATGTTTTCCTCCAGGGACAGACGAATGCCTATAATTATGATGGGGCATTTACCAAGTTAGGGAACACAGCTTTTGACAATGCGGTAGTGGCCAGGGCTGAAGACCGCTGGACGGTCGACAATCCTGATGGCACCATGCCCAGATCAGACTTTTTCGAACCCGGAGCTTCAACATTCTTTTTATACGATGCGACATTTGTCAGGCTCAAAACACTTGAACTTGGGTACTCTTTACCTGATAACCTGGTAACCAGACTCAAGTTGAAGGGTATGCGGTTTTATGCAAACGGGATCAACCTGATTACCTGGGCGAAGGAAATTAAGTGGTCCGATCCAGAGCTGAGTGGTGAATTTGTTTTTTATCCACAGCAACGCATTATCAATATGGGTCTTAACATAAAATTCTAAAAGAAGTTACTATGAAAAATCTACTGATACTAGCTGCAATAGTAATCGTCTGTACCTCTTGTAGCGATGATATACTGGACATTACAGCAAAAGACAGAATTGCTGATGATGCTGTTTGGAATGATGAGAATCTCATCAGGGCGTATTCGAACTCTCTGTACAATGCTATTCCGCATGGGTTTTATATCCACATGTTTTCCAAATATACCGATGAAGCATATAACTCATCACCTACCGGATGGGGCGCAGGTACACTTGTGTCCGGTTATACGGCTGATAACATAACGAATGTTGGCGAAGGTGATTACTGGGGAGGATATCTTTACTATTGGAACCGGGGATACGAGTATATCCGGAAAATAAATGTTTTCCTTCAAAAAATGGACGAAACCTCCTTTGAATTTGAAGATAAGGATAAACTGGTGGGCGAAGCAAAATTTTTAAGAGCTTTTATCTATTTCAATCTGATCGAAAGATTTGGAGGGGTTCCGATAGTTAACCAGCCTTATGATCTGGGGGAGGTTACATTTACGCGAAATACATTTGATGAATGTGTTGCATTCATCGAACAGGATCTGGATGAAGCGATGGCCGTCCTTCCTGAAAAGTATCTTTCAACGGATGCCAATTTTGGCAGGGGAACTCAGGATGCCTGTAAAGCCTTGCGCTCACGCGTATTACTGTATGCTGCTTCTCCCTTGTTCAATCCAGCAAATGACCTGAACAAATGGCAGAAAGCTGCCGAAGCCGCAGAAGCTTTGCTGAACAGCGATTATACGCTCTACCCGGATTACAGGGAAGCTTTCATGATGCCCGGCGGGTCGGAGAATAACGAACTGATTTTTACCAGAAATTTCACGGTCACCAATGGGCATCAGGCACCCCTGCATAATTTAAACAGACGTTATGGTGCCTATGGAGGATGGTGGGGAAGTAATGGGCCTTCTCAGAATCTGGTGGACGATTATGACATGGTCAATGGTGAGCCTCCCTTCATCTATGTGAACGGTGAGAAAACGCTAAATCCTGCGTCAGGATATGATCCTGATCATCCGTGGAAAAACCGTGATCCCCGGTTCGAGGCTACTGTAACCCATAACCTGACGATTTATCATGGTGACACCATGCAAATGTGGGTAGCTTCTGATGGAAAAACCTGGGGGTTTGATTCCTATAAGCAAAGTGGTGATAATCCACGAACCAACTATGTACTTAAAAAATTCATGCCCGGAGATGATGTGGTTATTAGCTGGCAGGAATTCTATACAAATCCATGGATCTATTTCCGCCTGGGAGAAATTTACCTCAACTATGCGGAGGCTATGTTTGAACTTGGCGATGAGGATGTTTGCCGTGAATATCTGTCTAAAATAAGAGAAAGAGTAGGGATGCCCCCAATTCCTTCCAATGTATCCGGTGAAGAACTCAGAAAACGCCTCTATAATGAACGAAGAATTGAGCTCGCATTTGAGTCGCACCGGTATTTTGATGTCAGGAGATGGAAAATTGCCATGGAGGTTGAAAATAAACCGATCATGGGAATGGATGTCATCCTGAACATAAATACCGGTGATACGATCTATCGGGAGGTGCAACTGCTGGAAAGAACTTTTGAAGAGAGGATGTACCTTCTGCCTATTGCAACCGATGAGATAAATAAAAATGAAGGTTCCATTGAGCAGAATCCTGAATGGTAATCGGTGAATTTACTGAAATTTATGAATGCCGTTGATCAATCGGATCAATGGCATTCATAATTTCAGTAAATCCGGCTCGGATGTTTAAGGATAATTCAGGAGTATGTAATATCTTCAGGATTCAAAACTTCTGGTTTGAATCCTGGCTGAGCAAATAAAAAGGTCCAAATAGTAATATCGGATGTCATCTTCGGGAGATTACCGAAGGGAAAGCCGGATAGTTGAATGTACATCATTAAGATATAAATCCCAACCTATGAAATTTTCTGCTGTTGTCAGCTTTCTTTTGCTCATCACCTTTCCTGCCTTTTCGCAAAAGGTGAGCTTTGAATCGCCTGATCATAAAATAAAAGTCGGGCTCTTTAACCAGGAAAACGGGGATATGGGCACATGGTATTTAAAGCTTGATTTTAGGCATAATGGCCAATACATCGAGGTGATACCCAGAATTAACCTGGGCCTTTCGCGTAGCGACCAGGATTTTGCAGATAATCTTATATTTCTTAAATCCGGGAAACCCTCTCTGATCCGGGAGGAATATCAAAACCTCCATGGCAAACGTTCACAGTGCTACAATACAGCGTATGAAACGGTGGTTTCGTTTGAAAATCCCGGAAAGGCTAAAATGAACCTTATAATCAGGGTCTATACTGATGGCGTAACATTTCGGTACGAATTCCCCGAAGATGAAGGTTCTTTTCTGATCGAAGATGAACTGACTTCATTTTTAATCCCTGAGGATACGAGAAGGTGGCTCGAGAAATTCGACCTTTCCAATGAGGGGCTGTATATCGCAATGAATGATGCCTCGCAGCAACAAAACTGGTGTTACCCGGCTCTTTTCAGCGTAGCCGATACTGCTTGCTGGTTTCTTTTGCATGAAGCCGATGTAAACCGTAGCTATTGTGCTACCAAACTAAGTAATACCGGTGAGCGATCGGTTTACAAGCTAGCCATTCCCCATCCGGAAGAAGGCGAGGGTGAAGCCCTGCCAACCATTAATTTGCCCTGGAAATCGCCATGGAGGGTCATCATGATGGGTAGTCTTGCAGATATTGTTGAGTCGACCCTCGTGGATGATGTTTCCACGCCTTCCATATTGACTGAAACGGATTGGATCAAACCAGGTCTGGTGTCCTGGAATTATTGGTCCGATAATCATGGCACCAAAGATTATCAAACCGTTTGCAGGTTTGCCGACCTGGCTGCGGACATGGATTGGCCCTATACTTTGCTCGACTGGGAATGGGACTCCATGGGCAACGGAGGGAGTATAGAAGATGCTGCAGCATACATTCTGTCAAAAGGAGTTAAACCTCTGGTATGGTACAATTCAGGGATGTTTAAATGGATAACGGCAACACCGGTTGACCGGATGAAAACCCATGAAAGCAGAATGGAAGAATTCAGGAAACTTAAAGAAATGGGTTTCGCAGGTGTAAAAATCGATTTCTTTCTCAGCGAGAAGCAGTACATGATTGACTACTATCTCGATATTTTGGAGGATGCGGCACACTATGAACTTATGGTATATTTTCATGGCTGCCTGGTACCTCGCGGATGGGCCCGCACTTACCCTCATCTTATGACGTATGAGGGCGTCCGCGGAGCGGAATGGTATAATAACGGGCCAGATCTGACAGCATCTGCACCCGAACATAACACCATCTTGCCCTTTACCCGCAACGTGGTTGGTTCCATGGATTATACCCCCGTGACTTTCACGAATTCACAGTTTCCGCATACTACCTCGTATGGGCATGAATTAGCATTGAGCGTTGTCTTTGAGTCAGGCTTGCAGCATATGGCCGACAGACCTGAGGGTTATTACGGCTTACCTGATGCAGCCAGGAATTTTTTAAGGGAAGTACCCTGTAGCTGGGACCAGACAAAATTCATCAGCGGGTATCCTGGTCGTGACATTGTATTGGCCCGGAGAAAGGGCGATAACTGGTATATAGCTGGAATAAGCAGTGCCTGGCGAAACGAGACAATTCAAAACGTAAACCTGGATTTCCTTCAGGAAGGGGTCAGCTATAAGCTTACCCTTGTTTCAGACGGAGAACATGATAAAGCTTTGGAGACCCGCTATGAAGTGGTCGATAACAAGAGTAATCTTGAAGTGAAATTATTAAGACGGGGCGGATTTGCAGCTTCTCTTCGACCAATTCAGCCATAAGCTGAATGTCAACAAATAAGCCGGATACCCGGGATATAGACGAAATAGCGACTGTTTTTAAAATGGATTTTGAATAATCGATAATATTGTAAATAAATAGCATGAATTTAAAATCACTAAAATTAAGTTTCCTGCTCCTTGTTACTTTTATTCCCTTAACCTTCGTGTCAGGAAATGATGGTGCCAGGATGCCGATTTATCTGAACACCTCTTATTCTTTCGAAGAAAGGGCTGCCGACCTGGTATCCCGGATGACCCCCGATGAAAAACAGAGTCAGTTGGGCAATACGATGGCCCCCATCCCCCGCTTAGGTGTAAATGCCTATAATGTCTGGGGCGAAGCCCTGCATGGTGTGATGGGTAGAAATAATAACAGCGGCATGACGGCTACCTCCTTCCCAAACAGCGTTGCAGCTGGAGCTACCTGGGACCCTGCATGGATCGAACGGGAAGCCGAAGTTATCTCCACGGAAGCCAGAGGGTTTAATCATGACCTTATTTTCACCCTGACGTACTGGTCTCCCGTAATTGAACCTGCCAGGGACCCCCGCTGGGGAAGAACCGCGGAAACCTTCGGGGAGGACCCTTATCTGGTTTCTCAGATAGGAAAAGGTTTTATCCGGGGAATGATGGGTGACCACCCGGTCTACCTTAAAACGGTTCCCTGTGGTAAACATTACCTGGCAAACAATACCGAGTATAACCGCCATACCGGAAGTGCCGATATGGACGACAGGGATATGAGGGAGTATTACCTGCTTCCTTACAGAACCCTCATCCGCGATTACCAGCTTCCGTCAATTATGACAGCCTACAGCGCTGTCAACGGAGTGCCGGTATCGGCAAGTAAATACCTGGTGGATACCATTGTCCGTAAAACCTATGGTCTGAAAGGATATGTCACCGGGGACTGCGGCGCCATCGATGACATGGTCGGGGGACACCACTACGCAGAAGACAATACTCAAGCAGCTGCACTGGGGATCATCTCAGGGGTTGACTGCGATTGTGGGGGAGTGTACCAAAATCATGGCCTTGATGCCCTTGAGAAGGGGCTTATTTCCCAGGGCGATATGGATAAGGCCCTCATTCATGTTTTCACAATACGTATGAGAACGGGAGAGTTTGATCCGCCGGGAATGGTTCCTTTTGCAGGTATAAATCCGGATGTTATCAATGACCCTTCCCACAATGAACTGGCCATTGAACTGGCTGCTAAAACTCCGGTACTGCTCAAAAACGGGACAGCAGCCAACACCGGTGAAAAAGCTTTGCCGATCTGCCTGAATGACATAAAGAAAATCGCTGTACTGGGTCCCCAGGCAGATCAGGTTGAATTGGGCGATTATTCAGGTCCTGTTGAAACAGAGTATAGAATTTCTCCCTTACAGGGGATACTTAATTATGTTAAGGAACATAAGCCTGATGTGGAAGTGGTCTCCGGATCCGGAGCAAATACCCAAAAAAGAACAGATTTTTTTACCCTGATCGGGTTTTCTGCCGTCTCGATGGACGGTACTGTTGAAGTGTTTGATGCCACTCAGTTTGACGCATCTTCAAAAGGTTTGATCGTGTCAGAAAGATGGGGACAAAAATCGGTGAGGGGAATCAAAGATGGTGACTGGACAGCATACAATAATATCGACCTGACAAACCTGGATTCTATTCGGTTCAACATGACGGTTTCCGGTGAAGGTGGATTTCTGGAAGTCAGGTTTGGATCGGCAACAGGTAATCTCCTGGCCTCCGAAAAAATCGAAGTTATTCCTGCGGTCGGGGGAAATCCCTGGTTCGTCAGGCCAAGAACTATACCGGTTAAAATTAAAACTCTGGGGATCAACGGACCGGGAACTCTTGTGCTTGTGTACCGTGAACCGGAAGTTCCGGCAACCGATAAGGAAACACTTGAACTGGCAGCTTCTGCGGATGTAGTATTGATTTTTGCCGGGACCGATCAATCAACCGGAAGAGAAGAATCGGACAGGTTTTCCTTAAAATTACCGGGCGACCAGGATGAATTTATCAAGGCAGTGGCAGCAGTTAATCCCAATACCATTCTTGTTATGCAGACTATGGGAATGGTGGAAGCGGATGAGTACAAAAATAATGTGAATATCCCCGGAATGATCTGGACAGGTTATAATGGACAGGCACAGGGAACCGCTATTGCCCGGATATTATTTGGAGAAGTAAATCCCGGAGGAAAACTTAATGTTACCTGGCATAAATCGGTAAATGATCTTCCCGGTTTTGATGATTATACCCTGCGCGGTGACGGCACAAACGGAAGGACATACTGGTACTACGACAAGGATGTGGCTTTCGAATTCGGGTACGGACTCTCATATACCTCCTTTGAATACAATAATTTCAGCATCAGCAAAAGCAAGATCACACCAAATGATAAGGTAAGCCTTAGTGTGGATATCCGGAATACCGGGGAAGTTGATGGCGACGAGGTGGTGCAGATCTACGTCAGGACCCCGGATAGCCCGAAATCGTTTGAACGACCGATCAGGAGATTGAAAGGGTTTAAACGGGTAACGATCCCTGCCGGACAGACTAAAACCGTATCCATTGACATCGCCTGTGAAGATCTCTGGTTCTGGGATGCGGAAAAAGGCAAAGTAAGCTATGATCAGGGCACCTATATTTTTGAGTTCGGGGCATCCTCCAGGGACATCCGGGGACAGGCAGAAGCGGTGATGGAGGGTATCTATAAACCCCGGCTGGCAACGCTGGTTGCAGAAAGTTCCAGAAGCATTCTCCAGCCTGGAAATACTGTTCAATCCAGTGTTACGGCAGCCATGTCCGACGATAGTTTTTATGACCTTACCAACGCCGTAGTTGCCTTTAAAAGCAACAACCCATCGGTTGCCTGGGTCGATGATGATGGGAAAGTAACCGCAAAAGGGGTGGGGGTTGCCTCGATCTATGCCTATGTTACCGTTGATGGGATTACCCTGTCCGATAGCTATCCGATTAAAGTTATGCCTGATCTCACCCCAAAATCTATAAAGGTAGAAGGGAAAAGTATTAAAGGTTTTTCTAATGAGGTAAAAGCATACAGTTATCTCCTTAAAAATACCCTGCATATTCCTGCAGTTACTGCTTCCGCCCAGGATAAAGGAATATCAGTCGAGATTGAACAGGCTAAAACCGTGCCCGGCACAGCGGTTGTCAGCTTTGTCGATAAAATAACACATGAAAAAAATATCTTCTATATACATTTCGATGTTGAACCGGTAAGTGATGATTTCAATGCTGCGATGCCCGGGGAACAATGGGAATGGAGAAGAGAGGACCCTGCCGCCCACAGTCTTTCAAAAAATCAGGGTTCGTTAACGATTACCAGCCAGCCGGGAGATGTATCCGAGACAACAAATAATGCCAGGAATATACTCCTTCAAAGTGCCAATGGCGATTGGACCATCGAGACCCGGCTGAGATGTTCCAGAAGTCCGTCGCAGCCTGAAAATGCGGCTATTGTGGTTTACGAAGATGATGATAACTTTGTAAAACTGATGTTCAGGGCAGCCATTAAAACAACCCGGGTGCAGGATATCCAACCGGGGACAATTGATCTTATCATTGAGCAAAATGGCATTACAAAATCGCTGGCCAGCTTCAATCTTCAAAGTGAGGTAAGCGGTGGCAGCTCTTTAGAACTTAAATTAGAAAAAAACGGAAGCCTCTATAAGGCCAGTTATGCGCTGGAGGGTGAAAGTTTTAAAACGCTGGGATTTGCCGATATTTTATTGAAAGATATCAAAGCAGGGTTAATGACTTGTGACGGAACAATCACCCAAAATATGAAAAGCACTTTTTGGTTCGATCCTGATACAAGCAAACCTGATACCCCGTTTGAGGTCGCTTTTGATTACTTTCACATCCAAAGTAAAGGATTAAAATAGAATATAAACCTATAACACAATATACAATGAGAAACCGATTAACATACATGCTCTTTGCAGCATTTGTCTTTTTAGGAAGTAGTAACATAAATTCTCAGAATCCGGTAGTCGGGGATTTTAAACCTTCATCCCTGAATCAGCCCGGAAAGGAATACCCTCAGGTTAATTCGGAAGGAAGAGTTCGCGTTCAGATCTCAGCTCCGGAGGCTAAAATGGTTCAACTCGACATCGGTGCAGTTAAGTATGATCTGGTAAAAGATGCTCAGGGTGTCTGGACCGGTGAATCAGCCCCGCAGGATGAGGGATTTCATTACTACCAGTTAAATATAGACGGAGCCTCGGTCCCCGATCCAAACAGCCTCTATTTCTACGGAGCGGGACGATGGGGCAGCGGGATCGAAATTCCGGCCGGGGACGAGGAATTCTATGCCATGAAAAATGTTCCCCACGGCCAGGTGCGGGAGCTGATATACTTTTCCGAAAGCACGCAATCTATGCGCCGCTGTTTTGTATACACTCCTCCCCAATATGATAAAAATACTGAAAAGCGATACCCTGTTCTATACCTGCAGCATGGCGGCGGGGAGGATGAAACCGGCTGGTCAAACCAGGGAAGGGTGAACCTGATCATGGATAATCTGATCGCTGAGGGCAAGGCGAAAGAATTTATCATTGTAATGGATAACGGAAACTGGCATATGCCGGAACGCACCCGCCCGGCTCCCAATGATACCACCAAACAGGAGGAAAAGCCAAAAGCATGGCCTCCTGAAGGCTGGGCCGACGGATTCATGAAAACTATGCTGGAAGATATTATCCCTATGATCGATGCCAACTTTCGAACGCTGGCTGATCAGGATCACAGAGCGATGGCAGGTCTGTCTATGGGTGGCATGGAAACCCGCATTATAACCCTGGCAAATCCTGATGTATTCTCGTATGTTGGTATTTTTAGTGGCGGCAGTATCAGTCCCGATGATGTCGACAAGGCACCCGGGTTTAAAGAAAATGTAAAATTGGTCTTCGTCAGTTATGGCAGCAGGGAACTGGAGAATCCCAGAAGCGGACTCTGGGGCGATCCCGTTGAAAATACAAAAGCTTTAAATGAAGCCGGAATGAATACTCATTTTTATGTCTCTCCACTAACGGCTCATGAGTGGCAAAGCTGGCGGCGGGGATTTTATCAATTTGCTCCCAGGCTGTTTCAATAATTCGTTGATAAAAATACGTGAGATGAGATTTTTTTTCTTTGCTATCGCAACAATGGTGATTTCCCTGGCAGCCTCTGGTGAACCGGTGGGAGATCTGGTTAACGTTGAAGAAGGTATTTTACAGGGGAAACAGCTGGATGGAATAAGGGTCTTTAAGGGTATACCTTTCGCTGCCCCTCCCATCGGAGAGCTACGCTGGGCTGAGCCTCAGCCGGTTGAGAAATGGGATGGTATCCGGCAGGCTACCCATTTTGGTCCGGCACCAATCCAGGGAGGGAATCCCCCTTCAGGGAAGAGTGAGGATTGTCTTTACCTGAATGTCTGGACCCCGGCAAAATCAGCCGATGAAAAACTGCCGGTACTCGTATGGATTTATGGTGGTGGGTTTAGTTTTGGTTCAACTTCTGAACCGGTATACGATGGGGCAAAACTGGCACAGAAAGGGGTAATCCTTGTCAGTGTTGCTTACCGTGTCGGACCTCTGGGTTTTTTGGCCCATCCTGAGCTGAGCAAGGAAAGTCCTGCAAAATCTTCAGGAAACTATGGTTTGCTCGATCAGATTGCCGCACTAAAGTGGGTACAAAAGAACATTGCTGCATTCGGGGGCGACCCCAATAAGGTTACCATATTTGGTGAATCGGCCGGCGGGATCTCAGTCAGTATGTTATGTGCCTCTCCCCTGGCGAAAGGATTATTTCAGGCTGCCATCTCGCAGAGCGGGGGGTCATTTGGACCAACGCGACCCACAACTTATCCCGGAGAAAATATGAAAACACTTGCGATGGCTGAAAAAGAGGGTCTATCCTTTGCAGAAAAAGCCGGAGTTTCTTCTGTTGAGGAATTAAGAGATATTGATGCCGAAAAACTCCCGGGGGGCTGGGGAATGGGCAGCGCATGGCCCATCATCGATGGCTATGTGATCCCGGATGATCAATATAAGCTATACGAGGCCGGCAATTACAACGATGTTCCGGTACTCATCGGGTATAATTCCGATGAGGGAGCCAGTTTTTCCAGAGAAGAAACACCGGAAGAATACATCAGCAATGTTGAACTGCGCTATGGCAAGTATGCGGATACGCTGATAGCAGCCTATCCGGTTGGTGAAGATAATGTACCAAAGACAGCGCGCGATCTGGCTCGCGATGCGGCTTTTGGCTGGCATACATGGACCTGGGCACGGCTGCAGTCTAAGACCGGGAAGTCAGCAGTCTATTACTATTATTTTGATCAGCACCCCGATTATCCCGAAGATTCGCCTTTCTTCGGATACGGATCCCCTCATGGTCAGGATGTCGGGTATGTTTTCATGAATCTGGATACCCTGAATCCAACTACGACTCAATCAGATCAGAGGCTTGCAGAAATAATGGGGACCTACTGGACCAACTTTGCCAAATATGGTGACCCCAATGGCGAAGGGGTCCCTGATTGGCCTGCCTTTAGTGATTCAAATCCGGAGGTGCAATATTTAGATGCTGCACCCCATACAGGCCCGGTTCCCAGCGAAGGAGCTTTGAAAGTGCTGGATGCATATTTCAGCTGGCGATTTACTCCGGAAGGTGAAGCATGGACAAAATAAAAATGAGAAAAATGATAAAATTAACGAGCGTCATACTACTGATTTGTACATCCATAAGTCTGTTTGCTGAAAACGGCAGTAAACTTTGGCTTCGCTATGAAAGTACTACAGCTGTGAATGTGGTCTGCGACAGAACCTCGCCAACGCTGGCGATAGCCCGCAGCGAATTGGAGAAGGCCTGGGATGGGGAAGCGGGAGCTACAGTAGTTTTAACCGTAGTGAAGGATAGTGCAATCATCGGCGATGGTTTCAGGATCAGCAAAAACAGCATTCAGGCAAATACTGAACCTGGAATATTATATGGTGTATTTGAACTTCTTCGGTGTCAGCAAACTGATCAGGTCACTCAAGAGAAAATAAGCAACCCGGCATACAACTACCGGATTCTGAATCATTGGGATAACCCTGACGGATCAATAGAACGCGGGTATGCCGGAGGTTCAATATTCTGGCGCAGGGGACAGGATTCGCTTGTTGTTACAGAGAATGACAAGCTTCGGTGGAAGGAATATGCCCGGGCGAATGCATCGATAGGAATTAACGGCGCTGTTTTGAATAACGTAAATGCTTCGCCCTCCATGTTGACAAAGGATTATCTGGAAAAGGCAAAGGCCATTGCTGAGGTTTTACGTCCCTACGGCATAAAGATATACCTTTCCATAAAATTCTCTTCGCCCTCCATGCTTGGTGGACTGAGCTCTTCCGATCCTCTTGATCCGGAGGTAATACAATGGTGGCAAACCAAGGTTAACGAAATTTATAGTATTATTCCTGATTTTGGCGGTTTTCTGGTAAAAGCAAACAGCGAAGGGCAGCCAGGCCCCCAGAATTACGGGCGCACACACGCCGATGGCGCCAATATGCTGGCAGATGCATTAAAACCTTTTGGAGGAATTGTGATGTGGAGAGCATTTGTCTATGCTCCGGATAGTGATGATAGAGCTGGTCAGGCATATAATGAATTTATGCCTCTCGACGGACAGTTTCGGGAGAATGTGATTATCCAGGTAAAAAATGGTCCCGTAGATTTTCAGCCACGCGAACCTTTCAGCCCACTTTTTGGAGCGATGAAAAAAACCTCGGTCATGCCCGAATTGCAAATCACCATGGAATACCTCGGGCAGGAAGTACATCTCGTGTTCCTGGCAAGCATGTGGGAAGAATTTCTTAATAGCGAAACTTATCAGGAAGGATCCGGCAGTACGGTCGCCCGATGTACCGATGGCAGCATATTCCCCCAGAAATACACAGCTATTGCCGGGGTATCAAATATAGGTCTTGACACTAACTGGTGTGGGCATCATTTTGCCCAGGCCAACTGGTATGCCTTTGGTCGCCTGGCATGGAACAATAAGCTGACCAGCGATCAACTTGGCGAGGAATGGATTAAACAGACCTTTTACATGCCGGCTTCCAATAATAGTGCTTCTTCAGAATCATCTACCGAATGGACAGAAAATTTTCTGATTCCCATTAAAGAGATGATGCTGCAGAGTCGGGAAGCGGCAGTTAATTACATGATGCCTCTTGGGCTGCATCATATTTTTGCCGGCTACGATCATTATGGTCCGGGGCCATGGTATGCACCAAAAGGTTTACGAGCGGATTGGACACCACCCTATTACCACCAGGCAGATACTAATGGTATCGGTTTTGACAGAACACTGAAAGGCAGTAATGCCGTTAGTCAGTATCATGAGCCACTTCGCTCACAATTTAATGATGTGAATACCTGCCCTGAAATTTACCTTCTGTGGTTCCATCACCTTCCCTGGGATTATAAAATGAAAAGTGGACGTACCTTATGGGATGAGTTGTGTTATCATTATGAAGCAGGATTCCAAAAAGTTCATGAGTTCCGGAAAATTTGGGATGCAGCAAAACCTTTTCTTGATTCAGATCGATTTGCAGAGGTGCAAAAAAAACTGAACGAACAATACCTGAATGCGCAGCTTTGGAAGGATGGTTGCCTGCTCTATTTCCAGCAATTCAGCAGAAGGGCAATTCCGAAGGATATTGAACCACCGGTCCATAATCTGGAAGGTATAGTATCCGGGGACCATCCGGAAATTTAATAGTTAATCACAAGTTTTGAAACCAGACTAACAATGAGAAAATCAATCTTTTTTCTGTTCTTACTTTATCCGGTAATCCTTTTTGGGCAATTCCCGGAAATCGCGAAAACCCCGCCAATGGGATGGAATTCGTGGAATGCTTTTGGACTGGAGATCAATTCCCAAATTGTTATGGCTGTGGCCGACTCCATGATTGCCAAAGGCCTGGCCGATGCCGGATATGAATACATTGTTATCGATGATGGCTGGCAGATAGACCGGGACAAAAACGGACAAATTATCGCAGATTCAACCAGGTTTCCCGAGGGCATAAAATACCTGGCCGACTACATACATTCCAGGGGACTGAAATTTGGCATTTATACCTGCTGCGGCACAAAGACCTGCGGAGGCCTCCCGGGCAGCTATGGCTATGAAGCCATTGATGCCCAGACCTACGCCGGGTGGGGTGTTGATTTTATTAAGGAAGACTGGTGTTTTACCGATGGACTTGATACACGCACCCAGTACAAAATTATGAGCGATGCGATAAAGGCCACCGGTAGACCTATGATACTAAGTCTTTGCGAATGGGGTGTTTCCAGTCCCTGGGAATGGGCTGAAGGTATTGGAGCTATGTGGCGCACTACGAATGACATACAGGACTGCTACGACTGTGTTCGGAACTGGGGTGGTATGGGATGGGTTAAAATTCTTGAAAAGAATGTTGATCTTGCCCCTTTTGCCGGTCCGGGGCATTGGAACGACCCCGACATGTTGGAAGTTGGAAATAATTCCCTGAATGCAACCGAATGCCGGGCACATTTTTCCATGTGGTGTATGCTTGCTGCTCCGCTTATTGCCGGCAACAATATCGCCACCATGAACGATACCATTCGCGATATTCTCACAGCTCCTGAGCTTATTGCAATCAATCAGGATCCCTTGGGCATGCAGGGGATCCTGATCAGAAACCATAAAGGTCTTCAGGTATGGCAGAAACCATTATCAGACGGTTCGTATGCTGTTGCTTTGCTCAACGTTACGGATAAGCCTGAAGAAATGACTATAAGTCTGAAGGAACTTGGCTTCAAGAACGGATCGCAGTGTAAGCTTCGCGACCTGTGGGAAAGAAGAGACCTTGAGCCAATAAGGGATAGCTATTCAACCCCTGTAGAGGCACATGGTGTGGTCGTACTGAAAATTGAGGGTGAGAAGTCAGGGGTATCTGAGCTTAATTTCGAAAAATCGTCCATTGAAATTAATAAGGGCAATCATACACTCGTTTCATTAAATGTAGTGCCTTCCATAGCACCAGTTGAGGTAAAAATATCCAATGAAGAGGTAGTGTCTGTCAAAGTGGCGGGAGTAAACAAATACCATTTGACGGCCCTTGACGAAGGTGAATCTACGCTAACAGCCACTACACCGGATGGACAGATCCATGCAACTTGTGTAATTAAGGTTCTTCCCTCTGCGATTCCTCCACCATGGAAATTTGAGGATATCGATAATGACAGATCCTCAGCTGTTTATCATAATAGAAAATTTACTATCGAGGGAGGGGGCAGGGATATTTGGGCCAGCAACGATCAATTCGCCTATTTATACCGGGAGACGAGCGGAAGTTCATTCATTTCGGCACGCATTATTTCGATGACGGATCCGGATCCCTGGGCCAAAACGGGCTTGATGTTCCGGGAAACTACTGCTCCCGACAGTAAGTTTGTTATGATTTGCCTTACGCCCGGCAACGGCATTTCCATGCAATGGCGCAATGAAACAGGAGCCTCCTGTGATAAAATGGATTTTGAGGCTGAAAACGCGCCGGTATTTCTGAAACTTTCCAGGAGAGGCCACGATTTTACTGCTTTTAAATCACGTGATGGAGAAAACTGGGAACTACTGGGTACGGTCCCGATGGAGAAATCTTTTGAGGGAGAATACCTGGTGGGACTCGAAGTAGTTTCACATAGCAGTCTCTTACTCAACCGGTCCGAGATTGATGAGGTAAAGATTGAAACGGAATAAACGGAGATAAGTTTAAAGGTTTGAAAATGAGAATACTGATTTATTTTATCCTTGGATTGTCAGTCCTTACTACCGGTATACAAGCCCAGGACCCGAATTTTTATATCTTCCTTTGCTTTGGACAATCGAACATGGCCGGGGCTGGAGAAGTGGAATCGCAGGATTCGGTGGTTAATGCCCGGTTTCAGGTTATGAGCACAGATACCTGCCCTAAAATTGGAAGAATCAAAGGACATTGGTATACGGCAGTACCGCCACTTTGCGGCTGCCGGTCAGGTCTTTCTCCTGCCGATTATTTTGGAAGAACACTGGTGGACAACTTGCCTGATAACATCAAAGTTGGAGTTATCAATGTATCTGTACCCGGTTGTAAAATTGAATTGTTTGACAAGGATAATTTTACTTCCTATGCCGAATCGGCTCCCGATTGGATGAAGAATATGATTAATGACTATGGAGGAAATCCTTATCAGTATCTGGTTGATATGGCCAGGCTGGCGCAAGAAGACGGTGTAATAAAAGGAATCCTCCTCCATCAGGGTGAATCCAACCCGAACGATACTCTTTGGTCCGTAAAAGTAAAGGCGATATATGACAATTTAATCATCGATTTACACCTTGATCCGGAAGAAACGCCTCTTCTTGCCGGGGAGACGGTAAATGAAGATCAGGGAGGAAAATGTGCAGGTATGAATGCGTTCATCGCAGCACTGCCGCAGTTCCTTCCCAATTCGTATGTTATTCCTTCAAACGGATGTACCTGCAAGCCTGATAAGCTGCACTTTAGCTCGGAGGGAAACCGGGAATTTGGGAGGCGGTATGCAGAACAGATGCTATCCGTTTTAGAACCTCCTGTGGATGAAATAAAATAGCATCAATACAAGACTTTCATTCATAAGTGAGGGAGAAGTGGTGCGATTGGGACAACTACCATATGAAGAAAAAATTTAGGATAAGACATGAAATATTCACAATTGGGAAATACAGGGATCGAACTACCCAAAATAATTTTTGGAACAAGTGCTTTGGGAAACCTTTACCATGCGAATAACTATGATACAAAACTTGAGATCGTCCATGAATGCTTAAAATATGTTGAATATCCGATTTTTGACTGTGCCGGAAAATATGGGGCAGGTTTAGCCCTTGAATCATTGGGGACATGCCTGAACCAGTTGGATGCAGCCCCGCAGAATGTTATCATCAGCAATAAGCTGGGATGGCTTCGAACCGAATTGAAAACCGTGAAACCTACTTTCGAAGAAGGCGTTTGGTTTGATCTGGATCATGATGCTGTTCAGCAAATTAGTTATGATGGGATTATCTCATGTTTTGAGCAGGGGAATGAACTGTTGGGCGGAAAGTACCTCCCAAAGCTGCTTTCGGTTCACGATCCCGATGAGTACATTGGTCTTTCAACAAACAGGAAGGAGAGGGAGAAGCGCTTATCCAACGTGCTGGATGCATATAAAGCCCTGGCTGATCTTAAAAAACAAGGAAAGACCGGAGCAATTGGAATAGGAGCCAAGGACTGGAAAATAATAGAAGAAGTTTCAGGGTATGTTGAACTCGATTGGGTCATGTTTGCCAATAGTCTGACCATTATGAACCATCCGCCTGAATTGCTGGAATTTATTGACGACCTCGATAAAGAGGGAGTTGCGGTCATTAATTCGGCGGTATTTCAATCAGGATTCCTGACCGGAGGTGATTACTATGATTATAAGCGGATCACCCCGCAAACGGATCCTGATAAATTTCAATGGCGGACGGAATTCTTTTCCGTTTGCGAAAAATTCGGTATTGAGCCTTCCGTTGCCTGTGTGCATTTTGGTATGACACCTCCCGGCGTGCGTGCTGTTTCTTTAAATACGTCAAATCCTTCCCGTGTAAGGGAAAATGTTGAATCGGTTTTGAAAGAACTTCCGGATGAATTCTATGCTGAAATGGTAAAAAAAGCTTTGATCCGTGCAGACTATCCCTACCTGAATAACCCTGGCTTTTAAATACCAGCTGACCCGTTACAGAAAAAGATCAATGAATCCCTTACCCTTGAAAACCAAAAAAGATAAAAATGAGAATTTATTCCCTTATCACATTCCTTTTGCTAAGCTATATCGGATGCCAGGCACAAAAAAATTATGAACAGCTTCCCTGCGGAGTAAAAGTGCAGTTGAATGAGGGTACATTGGGCATTTACCCGATCGCAGATAATGCTGTCAGAATAAAATTTTCGGAAAATGCTCATGACAGCCTGCCCGAACTGATCTTCACTGCAGGTAAACCTGCACCTGATTTTGAGCTTGACGATGATGCCGGAATGCTCTCAGTAAAAACCAGGGCCATGCAGGTATTTTTGGACAAAAAAACCGGGAGATTGACCTATGCTGATCCCTCAGGCAGGATATTCCTGCGTGAAACGACGGGTAGCCGCAGGTTCCTACCCGATTCAATTATGGGGGAGGCATGCTATTTTGCCGAACAGATATTCGATTCACCGGAAGATGAGAAAATTTTTGGTCAGGGACAGTTTCAGGATGGAAATTTTGAGCTGAAAGGGATAAGCCGGCGATTGGTCCAGGTGAATTCCCAAATTGCCCTGCCTTTCATTTATTCCAGCAAAGGGTATGGTTTGCTGTGGCATCAGTATGGGTTGACTGATTTTAATCCTGCGGACAGCCAGGTTGTGCTGATTAAGCAGGAACAAGGATCAGGGGCTGATCAGTTGGCTTCGGTTACTACTACCTCCGGAACACACCAGGTTTCACAAAATCAGGCACTTTATGCCGGAAGATTTACAGTTCCTCAGGATGGTGAATATTCCATTTTTCTTGATTTGGGGGATATGGGTAACCGTCATTATGTGCTTATCGATGGTGCGCCCATACTGGATCAAAGCAATATGTGGTTGCCTCCTACAGCAGGTACACTGGTAGTCCTGGAAGCCGGAGAGCATGATGTACAGCTGATCTGTAAATCAGATAATACTCCCAAACTCTCCTGGAAGTTGAAAGAGAATACAACAACCTTCCGGTCGCCCGTAACCAAAATGCTCGATTATATTGTTTTTTATGGACCTTCAGCGGATACTGTTATTTCAACCTACCGCAAACTATCGGGAGAGGCACCATTACTGCCGAAATGGGCCTACGGCTTTTGGCAGTGCCGGGAACGCTATACATCCGGCGAGCAGCTTGTAGAAACCGTTAAAGAATTTCGAAAAAGAAATTTACCAGTGGATGTCATTGTACAAGACTGGCAATATTGGGGTAACAGGGGCTGGGGTGTCCCTCAGTTCGACGAGGCAAATTACGCAGATCCATCAGGTTTCATCCGGGAAATACACAACCTTAATGCACACTTCAATATCTCTATCTGGTCGAATCCGGATAAGAACTCGGAAATAGGGAAGGAATACCTGGCCAGAAGGCGATTCATTGGAGATTCAAAATGGTTGGATTATTTTAATCCCAAAACCCGGTCAGAATACTGGAATACCTTAAAAACAAACATGTTTGACAATGGAGTGGATTCCTGGTGGATGGATGCGGTAGAACCCGAAAATGATGCCTTAAAAGGTGAAATGACCTACATGGGTCCCGGGGATTTTTACCGATTAAGCTACCCATTGATGGTAAGCAGGGCTGTTTACGAAGGTCAGCGTGAGGCCACTTCCGATAAGCGTGTTTGTATTTTGACACGTTCAGCTTTTCTGGGCCAGCAGCGATATGGCATCATTAACTGGTCCGGCGATATTGGTGGTAACTGGGATGCATATAAACGGCAAATTGTCGCCGGATTAAACTATACCATCACGGGATTACCATACTGGACAACCGATATAGGTGGATTCTTCCGGTCGGGGGCAAATCAGTATACCGATGAAAAATACCATGAACTGTTAATCCGATGGTTTCAATGGGGAGCTTTCAACCCCATTTTCCGTGTTCATGGATTCATGTCCGAAACTGAACCCTGGAAGTATGGGGAAAGCGTGGAAGCAATGATACGAAACATGCTCAACCTTCGCTATCAGCTCCTTCCCTACATTTATTCTGAAGCATGGCAGATCACCCAACATGGTTCCACCCTGATGCGCCCGCTGGTTATGGATTTCAGGGAGGATGCTGAGGCAGTGTCCCAGGCATATGAATATATGTTCGGGAAAGCATTTCTGATTGCACCTGTTACGGAACCCGGAGTTGATAAATGGGAAGTATACCTGCCATCGTGCACCGATTGGTACGACTTCCGGACCGGGCAAGGATACAAGGGTGGTCAGACCATTACCACCGATGCTCCGATGGATAAGATACCCCTGTTTGTCAGGGCAGGGGCAATTCTTCCCATGGGTCCGGTCGTGCAATACGCAGGAGAAAGGTCCCTGGATACGCTTGAAATCAGGATATATGAGGGGGCTGACGGTTTATTTTGCTTGTATGAGGATGAAAATGATTCCTATAATTACGAAGAGGGCAAATTTTCAACCATCAGCTTTGACTGGAACAATGCAACAAAAGAATTGACAATTCATGACCGTGCTGGTTCATTTCCCGGTATGCTGACACAACGAAGATTCAACCTTGTTCTCATTGCGCCCGACAGTAATTTTGAAAACAGAATTCATAAAGAAATTTTCTATACGGGCAAAAAGAAGGTGGTCAAGTTGTAGTTAATTTCATACTGACTCAAGCTTCATGTTCATCAGCAGGAAAGTGATGCCGGTTTAGTTTTTCCGGAAGATTGCAGGATATCTGATTCCTATCTCTTTTCATATGCCCCCAAATCCGGCAACTCATCCCGGCTGGTTAATTCAATGTCCAGCTTTGAAGAAACCAATTTATCAAATACCATTCCGCGATCGATGACTTTTTCCCGGGTATAGGCATTATCCAGCAGGGTGAAATCGTTGTGGGCGGGGTCGGTGAACATGACGTAAACTGAGTCGTAATTCTGTTTTCCGAAGGCAAAGTTGTGGCTGGCGGTCACTTCATCGCCGGAAAAACTGATGGTGGAGGATACGATGTTGTTGGCGATCGTGCAGTTGCTGCTTTCTGTGCCGTCTTTATGTTCGGTGATCATGATCCAGGGGGAGATATCGTCGCCGGGAACCTGGTCGATAACGGTATTGTTGACGATGGAGCTGTTCAGCATGCCGTAGAAGGAGATCCCGTGATAGGTGTTGCTGATGATCAGGTTGTTTTCCACGATCCAGCTGTCGAACAGGCCGTCAAAACAGCCGATGCCCTGCAGGGAGCCATACATGGGATTCTGAGGATCGCGAATGGCAATGATGGTGTTCCCGCGGATGGTCACGCCGGTAACGGTGCCTTCGCCCGCTGAGCCGTCTTCACCCCTCGACCAGCTCTGGATGCCGTCGTCGTGGTTATCGTCCACCTTCAGGCAGCCAATGATGGTGTTGTAGGCAAACAAGACGTTATTGCTGATGATGCGGCTGCCATCACCGCAGAAGTCAATGATCGAGTTGTTGACGATGATGGAATTGTCTGAATTGTAGTCCACCGAGATGCCATGCCGGATATTACGGATGGTGCAATTCACCACTTCAATATTTTCGGCGGAGCGGATGCCGATTCCGGCAGCAGCTTTTTCTACCCAGTCACCGGTGGTCCATCTGGATACATGATCTGTTGTTTTCACGCTTAGTCCGTAAAGCTTGATATGGCTGCAATTCCCCCAGAAATCGTTTGATCCCAGGTATACGCCCGCATCCGTATTCCGGGTAATGTCTTCTGCTTCCCAGTAGGCATCTGTTCCCTGATAGCTTGATTTATCGACAGTAAGATTTTTCAGGTAGATATTTTTGAAGGCTCCCGTAAAGTTTATTTGAGAAAACACCGGCGTTTCACCTGTTGCAGCTTCGATGGTCAGCCAGTCTTCCAGCATCATATAGCTCAGTTTGATGAAGCCATGGTACCCGCTTCGAAGTACCAGTCGGTCACCTCCTTTTATGGGGGCACCTTCATTTACCATTACCAGTCCCAGTTCCGGATGGTAAGCTTCGCTGAGTTTAAAACATTCCACCAGGTTGCTGTCCAGCACTTCCTGCAGGGTTCGCCAGGGATGTTCTGCGCTGCCGTCACCTGATGGCGATCCGTTCACCGGATCGATATAGAATGTATGACCGGTAACGGCAGGCTCCTCAAAGGAGTAGCTGTCATAATAGACGGGAACGATATCGGGATGTCGCTCACAGGCTGTGTTCAGAAGTAACAGGAAAACCGTTAAGCTTATGAGGGTGCGTAAAGATTTCATACTTGGGTTGGTTTAGTGTGTGTTATGCATACGTTATTTTTTGGGGAATGTTGTGTGGGGTTGCATGGTAAGTGGGAGTTTTGAGAGTGAGGGCTATACTACATCATCAAGTGGCACAGTAGCATAAGCTGCGCCCTAAAAGGATTGCTGACAATAGTTCAGTACAAGTTTTACCCTGATGGGGTGCGATACTTCAGCCAGGGGCTCTGCCCCGGGTAGCAGGAGGAAATCCTAAATTTAATGGCATGGGTTCTGATCAAGCCCTGCTACTCCGCCAGAATATTCCCCAGCATCAGATCATAAATCTCCACGCCCGGGTATTTTGCTTTGGCTTCGAGGATCAGGTTCAGCGCTTCGAAATAGTATTTTTCGCTGTAGAATGCCGAAATGGCCTCGAGGTAATCGAAGTTGCTTTTCGGGGTGCCGGTCAACTCCGGAAGCACCTTGCTCTCTTCTTCCGGAATGATGATGGTTCCGAGCGACGGCCCACCGACAGGGGTGTTGGTAATGGTCCAGTAGTAGGAGTGGCCTGCCTCAAAAGGCACTTCGGAGAGGGAGATCGATGTGTCACTGACATTTTCTTTGGTGAAAATCACTTTCTGGGTATTTGCATCACGAATGGATAGTCCGAGGTCCAGTTGCCCCGATTTGGCATAATCGACACGAAGGACCGCATTTTCTATATCCATTAATTTTGAATTCCTGGGAAAGACTTTAAAAGTGGATCCGAATCCCCGGATGCGGTAGGCCGATCCCGATTGGGCAAGTATGTTGTCGTCGGTGTTGTTTGCCAATTTGGCGACTGCAGAGTGGGAGGGGCTTTTTTCCTTGGGGATGGTATAGTAGGAAACTGCTGACAGCGGGACTTCTTCGCCGGAGAAAAGCATAATGAGCGCGTTGCCGCTTTTTACGGAAACTTCATCGCCGGGAATGAAACGTTGTGGCACCTGAAGGGGTTGTTCGCTGGAGTTGCGGATGACCACTCCCTCACCATCGATGGACAGGATCATCGCAGAATAGTCTTTCTGTCCGAACGAAATCTGCGCGATGAACAGGAAAACGAAAAGGCAGATCTGGATTTTTCTCAACTTCATGTTTAGTATATTTTCAGGTGCGAATTCTTTTAAGCGATCCTGCCCAGCTTTTCTGACTCTGATCAGTTCACTTGAAGGACCGCCGGGAAATGCCAAATTTTTCTGATAGTTCTAATTTACGAAGTTTTTTACGACATTCATCGAACTTTGTTGCCTGTGAATTCACTATCTTGCAGCCTATGGATAGGTTGCATGCTCATTTTCGGATAGTACTTTACTGTTTGGGACTGTTCCTGACCCTTGTCCCGGGCCATGTCTCCGCCCAGACCCCCACCGGAAATATCGAATCAAAAAAAGCTCTGCTGAAACTGGCTGAACAGGAAGGCGACCTCAGTCAGCAAGCCCTGTTTCTCAAACTGATAGGGGCTGATTTTCAACAGCAGAGTGCTTTTGACAGTGCCTTAACTTATTATTCCCGCGGCCTGACCCTTTCCGAAGCTGCCGGCAATCTTGAGCTTAGCTCTGCCCTAGTATATAACATCAGCCTGATATACAGGATACAGGGATCCTACGGGCGTGCACTGGAATATGCTTTACGTGCCCTTAAAGCGGACCGTGAGCTGGGCGACCAGGCCAATGTTGCGGCTTCGCTGAACAGTGTTTCCCTGATTTACCAGGAGATGGGATTATACGATAAGGCGCTGGACTATACACAGGAGTCCATAGAAATCAGTCGCAGTGCAGGCAATACGGAAGACCTCGCCATTGGACGCTACAACCTCGGGAATATTCTGCTAAAGACCGGGAAAACTGATGTTGCCCTGAATAATTTCAACCTCGCAGCAGAAGGGTTTAATAAGATGCTTGCCCTAAGGCCCGGCGACCCCTCCCTGCGGCGCATGCTCTCAGAAACTGTCTACTCTAAAGGGGAGATCTATTTTCGACAGGCTAAGTATGGGCAGGCGCTGGAGAATTTTCAGCAGGCCCTTGAAGTTAAGGAGGCCCTGGGCGACCGGATCGGAATCGGAAATTGCTACAACTACATGGGCCTTACCTACATGCAGATGAAAGAGTACGACCTGGCAGAACAGGCACTTTTCACTGCTTTTAATCACAAGAACCAGTTCAGCGACCGGAAAGGCCTTGCCCTCGCCAGCCTGGGGATCGGGCGGATGAACCTGGAACGGGCCAACTATGAAGGTGCTGAAAATTTTCTGCAGCGAAGCATCGCCATCGGACTGGAAATCGACGATAAGGAGATCCTCCGGGAGGGCTATAAACTGATGTACCAGCTGAATTCCCAACGAAGCCGGTACCAGGAAGCCCTGAAATACCATACCCTTTTCAAGGACTATTCCGATTCCCTTCAGAATGAAAAGACGGTTCAGATCGTTGAGGAATTGAACGTTCAATACGAAACAGAGAAGAAGGAACAGGAAAACCAGATCCTGGTGAGGAATAACCAGATCGATAAGCTGACCATTCAGAAGCAACGCTCAATGGGGATGTACCTCATCGGGACCATTATCCTTGTCCTGATGATCGTGGTGATCATCTTTATCCTTTACCGTTCCAAACAGAAGACCAACAAGATCATCTCACTGAAAAATACCCAGCTGGAAGAACAGAATGCGCAGATCAACGAACAGAAACGCATCATTGAGCTGAAAAACCTGGACCTGATGGATAGCATCCAGTATGCCAAGCGAATCCAGGATTCGATGTTGGTGAATGTGGAGCGTTTGAATGATATTCTGGAAGATGCCTTCATCTTCTTTCGTCCCAAGGATGTCGTCAGCGGCGATTTTTACTGGTTTGGCATGAAAGGCGACCGCTTTATTATTTCGGCTATCGATTGCACGGGTCACGGTGTCCCCGGGGCATTCATGAGCATGCTGGGGAATACCTACCTGAATCAGATCATCTACGACCAGGGGATCACCTCACCGGAGAAGATCCTCGAAGCCCTGAGCCAGGAGGTCCAGGACGGCCTTAAACAGTCAGAGACCAGCAATCAGGATGGTATGGACATGGCCCTATGTTCCATCGACATGAAAAAGAAATATGTCGACTTCGCCGGTGCTAAAAATCCCCTGGTATACATTCAGAACGGGGAAGCTGTCAGGTTGAAAGCAGACCGCCTGCCCATCGGGATAAGTTTCAGTGAGGATCAGAGTTTCCACAACCAGCGGATAGAGGTCAGATCACCAAGCTGTTTTTATATGTTCTCGGATGGCTTCCCCGACCAGTTTGGGGGAGAAGACGGCGGCAAATTCATGACCAAGCGGCTTCAGGCACTCTTCCAGGAGATACACGGGGAGAGCATGAACAGGCAAAAAGAGATCCTGGGAAGCACCCTGGATGAGTGGATGAAGGATGAAGAACAAATCGATGATATACTGGTCATTGGTTTCAGACTGGAATAATCGCCCTTGATACAAGAGTTAAACCTATTAATATACCCGCCATGCAAAGGATTTTGCCCCGTTTGATACTTTCAGGTCTTTTAGTGATCATTACCCATTCCGCCCTTTGCCAGGCCGATGCGCCGGTAGAGACTGTCCTGCAGAAGGGGCACTCGCGGTACGTTACCTGCCTGGATATTAGTCCTGATGGCAGGTACCTGGTAACGGGGAGTTTCGACAATACTTTGATCCTGTGGAACGAAAAAAGCGGAAAGGAGATCCGCACTTTTTCGGAGCATACCGGGCTGATTATCTCAGTACGGTTCAGCCCCGATGGGAAAAAGATCCTTTCTGCCTCCGCCGATCACCGCGCGCTGGTGTACGATATTGCCACCGGAGCAGTGCTGGCAGAGATTGACTATGGGGAGGAACGTTTGATGGCGGCTTGTTTCAGTCCGGATGGTTCAAAGGTCCTTACCATGAACGACCGCACCGAAACTAAGGTTTGGCATGCCTCCACCGGGAAGCTGATCAGGGTGCTGAAGAAAAGCTTTGAGGCCTCCGTTGATCCTTCCTGGTTTACGCCGGATGGCGAATGGGTGATGAGCTGGGTAAGCCCTCAGGAATCGCAACTGGTGAACCTGAGCGACACTTCGCTTACCAGAAACTTTGCCTGCGAGAAAGCACTCTCCTATGCGATCAGTCCGGATAATAAATACCTGGCAGTCAGCACAAGTATGAAGTATGCCAAACTATTCGACCTGGCCACCGGGAAGGAACTGCATCACCTGGATCCGGATGAGGAACAAACCTGCAATGGGTGTAAAACCCTTCTTGCTTTCAGCCATAACAGCAAGTATCTGCTTACGGTAAGTAAGTACTCAGGGATCGTGCTCTGGAACGTGAGGCTGGGGACTCCGCTTGTCAGTATTGAATTCGACGAAAGCTGGACGGATATGCTGGAATTCAGTCCGGATGACACCTATTTTCAGGTAAGGGTTGACGATGAATCCCGCATTTGGAACAGTAAAACCGGCAAGGAGGTGTTAAAGCTTTCCTTTGACGGTCAGGAATGTGACCCGGTATTCAGTCCGGATGGGGCCAGTCTTTTTACCACGGGACCCGACAGGACCGCCGTACAATGGAACATTGCCACGGGAAAGAAAGCCAGGATTTATAAAGGATACTTGAACCGGGCAGATGATGACGGGATGAAATTCGATGAAGGGAACTGGTACCATTCCCACATCATCAGGTACCTGAGTCTGAAATCAGAAATATCACTGACTCCGGATGGCAAATACCTGGTGAAGGGGAAAATCGATTCCACGGCCATCCTGCTTAACCTGGAAACCGGAAAGGTGGAGAGGCGTTTTGACGGGCATTCGGGCGCGGTAATTTGCTCGGATATAAGTCCTGATGGCAAATGGCTGGTAACAGGCAGCGGTGACCGGCGGGTGAAACTCTGGAACCTTGAAACTGGTGAGCTGATCCATACCTTTATCGGGCATGTTGAACTCGTTTTTGATGTACGTTTCAGCGCTGATGCGAAGTATCTTGCCACCGCCAGCTGGGACGGCACCGCTTGTCTGTGGGATGTGGAAAGCAGAGAGCTGCTGCGCCGCACCGATTTTAAAAATGAATCGCCCTACACGGTGGGTTTCACACCCAACGACCTATATCTGGTCACCGCAGACCTGGGCAAAAAACTCCGCTTCTGGGAGCTTGATGCCGGCGAGGAGTTCCGCAGGCTTATCGGGCATACCGATGTGGTTGCGGATATCTGCTTTACCCCGGACGGGAAGAGCCTGGTTACGGCAAGTCTTGATGGCATGGTGAAGATCTGGGACCTGCTTTCAGGAATGCTGCTGATGAAATACAGTGGTCACAGATCGGGCGTTTATGCCGTGGCGGCAAACCCATCGGGGTTTATCGCTTCCGGGAGTAACGACCGAAGCATCCATATCTGGGATTCACGGAGCGGAAAATTACTGCACAGACTTACCGGGCATTCCGGTGCCGTGACTTCGATCAGTTTTAGCGGCGTTGGCAGAAACATGGTTAGTTGCAGCATCGACGGGGAGATCAAAGTATGGGATCTGAAGACCTTTCTTGAATTGTACACCTATATTCAGATCGATCGCGACAACTGGCTTGCCAAAACCCCTCAGGGATATTTTGACGGTTCTGCGGAAGCACTGAAACAGATCAACTATGTTTCAGGGCTGGAAGCCATTCCGGTTGGCTCACTCTTCGAAAAATACTATACACCAAATTTGATAGACCGTATCCGCTCAGGGGAAATATTTTCCGGTTCCTCATCCGACTTTGGGGAGCTGATTGACAAAGTGCCGGTAGTGGAAATGAATATCCTGCCCAATAGCTCGGTCAGCGATATTGCCCAGCTCGACTCGGTTGAGTGGTTCAGGGATAACATCAGCCTGTCTGTCACGGTAACAGATCAGGGTGGGGGTATCGATGAGCTGCGCCTGTATAACAATGGCAAACTGATCCGGCAGCTAAAATACGAGGGTGCCGGTCACAGGGCAGGAAAGCAACAGGAGGAAGTGGTCGAAGTGCCTGTATTCTCCGGCAGGAATGAAATTACAGCCATCGCCCTGGACAAGGACCGGACAGAATCGGAACCGGTATCGGTACAGGTTTTCTACGATGGGGTGGTCAGCGACATCAACCTTTATATTCTTGCCGTTGGGATAAACCAGTATCAAAACCCTGCCTATACGCTGAACTATGCGGTCGATGATGCGCGGTCGTATACCCGTACCATCCGGAAAGGGGCCACCGGCATATTTAATAACATCAATGAGTATTTTATTAAAGACACTGAAGCGACCAAGGAGAAGATCACGGAGATTTTTACGGAAATAGCCGCCATAGCAGGCCCCGAGGATGTATTTGTATTTTATTTTGCCGGCCATGGAGCTGTCAGCATGGGGAACTCCGCTGAGTCCGGGGACTTTTACATTATCCCCTTCGACGTTACCAATCTATATGGGAATGAAGAACAGCTGAAGCTCAAAGCGATTTCCGCCGATGAGATCCTCGAGATGTCGCGCCGGATAAAGGCAGCCAAGCAGATGTTCGTCCTCGATGCCTGCCAGTCGGGGGGCGCCCTGATGGCTTTTAACAGCAGGGGTGCCAACCGGGAGAAAGCTGTTGCACAGCTTGCCAGGAGTACCGGAACCTTTTTTCTGCTGGCCAGCGGGGCCATTCAGTACTCAAGTGAGGTCAGGGAGCTGGGGCACGGAATTTTCACCTTTGCCATTCTGGAAGCCCTGGAGGGAAAGGCCGACGGGGGCCTGAAGGATGAGAAGATCACCGTCAATGAGCTTAAAAGCTACGTGGAAGAACGGGTGCCCGAGATTACCCGGAAATACATGCTAACCCCTCAATACCCAACGGGGTACGGCTATGGGCAGGACTTCCCGATTGTGATGGTGAGGTAGGGCAAGAGGCAAGAGGCAGTGGGCAAATGGTCTGAATGATGAACACTTCATTGAACGCGCCCATTTTTGAATTTTGAAGTCTGTCCTCAATGACTGAGGCCCCCGAATCTCATTTATGAATTAAAACACCGGCACCAGGCTCTACCTTAGTTCCGCTTTATAGGCCCAGTCCCAGTTTGTATCATCAAAAAGCAACCAGGAGGGGAGGGTGATGATCCCGTTTCGATCCGACTTTGCAATTCTTTGATCAAGCATTCCCCTACCCCGGGTTGACCAAAGCATAATTGCATACGTCCTGTTTGCCTTTAAATCTCTAATAATTAAATCTTTGCGAAAGTTTTTTGCAGATGGTTCAGTTGGCCAGCGTTTCGTTTCTTGGCGGGCTTTTGAACTCAGTTCCTTTTTACACCAGGGATAATTAAACGCTGATGCAGTAAGCGAGCCCCACCAGCGGGTTCTGTTATGGATCCAGCCTAATAGCACTTCCCGGTCTTCATCAATAAGTTCAAATTGTTCAATATCCGGATCAGAAACAGGCATTGAATAATCAGTTCTTTCAGCATTCTGATGATACATCCGACTCATGTATTTCTTTGAGCTGAAGTCCACGCCATCAAGAAAACTTTTTAAATACCGGTATTCCTTATAGTAATTTTCATGCTCTATCTGTTCCCAATTCCAGTACATGCCGGTACCCATTGCCCCTGACAGAGCTGTTGACCACAGGGTATTATGAAGATTACAAACGGTACACCTCTCCAAAGTTTTGTCAGCAGTTCCTGCTTCTGAAAGCAAAAAGGGCTTCTGGTAAGCAAGCATTATTTTCTTGATGATCTTAAACCGGTGGTAGTTGGTTTTTTCAAAATGATGATAATAGTGATAGGATGTAAAATCGATGCTTTCACTATTAAAAATCAGCTTATCCCTCCAATTGTCAAAATCATTCAACTGGGTATAGCTTCCGGTTACCAGTAGGGGATGTCCATTATTGATGGCATTGACGTAATCAGCCATCTCATCAGCCCAGACATTAACTTTCCTCATCAGAGTGGGATTAGTCCAGTAGGCAGACTTCGGATCGATTGCACATCCATTAGCCTGGTAAAAGTGGAAAAAATTATTTATTTCGGTTGCCAGTTCCAGGCTGGTTAATTTGGATGAGTACCCCCATCGTGCAATAATGTACCTGAGTTTCCTCTTGTAAAGTTTTTTAAGGTAATTATTTGAGAAGAAATCTTCTTTCGAGTAGTGTTTCTTATAGGGACTGCCTTCCCACCCATAGTATAATGACTTATTCCAGCTACATCCCTCCTTATAGGGACGGAATTCATGATGCACCTGCACACCGAGCATAAGATAAAGGTCCAGTCTTTCAAGTCTTTCAAATACCTTGTCCAGTTCCCAGGCAGCGGGCATCCTGTTATAATATCCCCCCAGCACTTCCCATTCAAGCTGGAAATCAATAGCCTCCATGCCGATTTTTACAAAATTTCCCCCATGGAGCGCAAAATTGTCCAGGTACAGGTACAGGCTGTCAGTGTATGGGGTTAAGAGGTCATTGTTTTTGTAATGGGTTCCTGTCGATAACCAGGGTACCCAACGTGAATACATCCCCCAAATGTTCCCCCAGTAGATATTTTGTGCAATGGCAAAAAATGACTCGCCATTATGGTGCCTCAAATACTGATTATTAGGGGCTGTTTCCAGGTATCCGGGATTGCTTCCTTCCTTACAGGTGAAGGAATAAGGATTGGTAGTCACCGTTCTTTCAGGATTTTTGATCTCACCAGCAGAATTTTCAGTTCCTTTAATTTTTAGTACCAGGTAATAGCTCCAGGTCCCGGTCATGTCAGGAGAGAACCGGATCCTCCAGGGATATTCCGTTGAGCGTAGCTTCCAGGTTTTTTTTCCACCTACCCATGCACGTTCAAAATCAAGGTAGTAGAAACCATTGATCTTTTTTGTGGTGGTTCCGTTTGAAAAGTAGGCTTCCAGACTAATGTCCTCGGGATCATAGGGGTTTAAGAATTGAGAGCGGGAACTTGTGTCGTTGCGATTATAGTTCCCTACCCGGGTATTTATAATATCTGACAGCTTAACCCCGATTTCAAATTTTTCATATTTACTTACGATGGAATTTGATAAAACCCGGACATTAACAATGCCATACCCATTCCCCGGGTCACGAAGAATTCTTTCGTTGTTGTGTATTATTCGTAAGGTATCCCCCGGGGCTGGAGGAGGGGTGTTTTCAGCCAAAACAGAACTGACAGACTGAAAAATTTTAGCATTCTCATCCGGGGAAGGATCTCGTTCGTAATTCGGAGAGGAGGCAATAAATGCCAAAAATAGAAGAATCAAGATACCATTTTTCATACTTAATCTTTTGTAATTCATTTACAGAAGCCACTTCTGGTATGTCTATCAATGCTGATATTTCCTCCCGCTTCACGAAAGGGAAGTCTATTATAAATTTAATTACAGTTTGTTAATATTTTGATTTCTTCACGCTAAAATACATATGCTTAGTTCTATGAAACCAGTCAGAAGAAGCAGAGAAAGCAGGTAGCTGTATTTCATCATCCTGAGTTTGAGTTTTTACAAAATAATAAAAATCCAGGAAAAGAATTATACCGGACAACCTGGTTTAATTGCAAATATACAAAGTGAATTCACTGAACTCATACCCATATTATTCATAACTAAGTTGTTGGGTAGGTTTCAGGATTCATTTCTACAACAGCATCGAAGGTTTTTATTACCGTATAGAACTGACGAAGAGTCAGGAACTGAAGATAGTGGATGGAAAAGAGTTGGAACGGGATTTAATGATTGAAAATTGCATAGAAATCCATATTAATTAATAGTCATTAATAAGATTGGTTTCAGGTTCACTAACATGAAGAATACTAAGAATATGATATTTATCCAAGGTCTTTTGCCTGATAATTCATAAATTTAAGAATCACAGACAGTTTATGAAAAGATTTCAATTAGCCGGTTGGGTTCTGATTTGTCTGAGCATATCTTCAGTTTCTGCTCAGACAAAGCAGGGTGTGCAAAGCCAGTATTCCTTCAAACAACTTACGGTCGATCAGGGACTTTCCAACAACCGCGTAAATGCTATTTGTGAGGATGCCAGGGGATTTATCTGGTTTGGTACAGAGAACGGCGCCGATAGATTTGACGGTCAGAGTATCATCAGCTATAAAAACGATCCCGATAACCCGCATACACTTTCCTCCAACCAGATCAATGCCATGTTTCTTGATAGCAGGGGTACACTATGGTTTGCCACATCGGAGGGTCTTGACCATTATGATTACAGTCAGGGGGATATTGTCCGGTTCTCTCATAAAGATATCAAATGGCCCATCGGAAATGTGGAGGCGATTACCGAGGATCAGGATGGCAAATTATGGATAGGGGCTCAGTCGGGTTTATATGCCTACGACCTTAACAGTTCAAAGATCAGCTATTTCAGCAATAAGGAAGATAATCCCCTGGGCCTTCCACCTGTTATGATCTACAAGCTCCTTGCCGATCAGTACAATAATATCTGGATATCTCCCTACCGGGAAGGGCTTTGTGTTTACGATCAGTCAACAGAAACCCTGAAGTGTTTCAAAAAGGATCCGGATGATCCCACCAGTCTGAGCGGCAACCAGATTGAAAGGCTTTACGAAGATCAGGCGGGAAACATCTGGGCCGGAACCATGGATGACGGCATGAATAAGTATACTCCCGGCAGCCAGTCATTTGTACGCATTATACCCGATGCCAACAACAGCTATACCACCCGGGTACGCGCCATTTTCGAAGATCTGAAAGGAAATTTCTTTGTAGGAACACGTGGAGGGCTCTATGTACAGACAGGCTCGATGGATGGGTTTATGCCCTACGCCTACGAGGGTCATAACTTCTCAAACCTCAGTCAGAATTCTATCCTTTGCAGCTATATCGATAAAAGTGGCACACTCTGGATCGGGACATTTTCAGGGGGGGTGAACTACTCGGATCTGCATAAGAAGGGCTTCGTTCATTACCGGGCCGGTAAGGATGACAATCATTTCCTGAACGGCTCGAACATTTACTGCATGACTGAAGATCTATACGGGAACCTTTGGATAGGAGGTGATGATGGACTGAACTTCCTTGAGCGTAGTACCTATACATTCAGGTATTATCTTAACGATCCCGACAATCCGCACTCCATCAGCTACAATGACATTAAAGCCCTGGAATGGGATGACAAGGGGAATCTTTGGATCGGTACCAACAAGGGCGGACTTAACTATTATGATGTTCAAACCGGGAAGTTTACAGCCTACAGGCACGACATAAACGATCCGGCAAGTATTGCCGGTGATAAGATCTATGGCTTGCTGAATGACAGCAAAAACGATCTCTGGGTTATAACCAACACTGATCAGGGCACCGGTTACCTCAACCTGGATATCCTTCCCTCCGGATCGGAAACGTTCATACACTTGAACGAAGCGGTTAACTACGGATTCGATCAGGATGGGGGAGGGAACGTTTATATCGGCGGAGTTAACGGATTCTGGGTTTTTAGTCGTTCCGACAGCAGTTTTCAATTCATAGAAAAAGAAGAGTGGATAGGTTCGGTAAATGCCATCAGGAAAGATTCTGAAAATATGATCTGGGTGGGCAGCAGGAAGGGACTGGTCAGGTATGATCCGTTTAAAGAATCCTTTATCAGCTTTTCGCAGTCAAATGGATATCCTGTTTATGAAGTATTCGGGATCCTTGAAGATGATGCAAAAAGCCTTTGGGTCAGCACGGATGTGGGTTTGTTAAGAATGGGGAACATTGTCAGGGATCCTGAAAATCCTGATATCCGGGTATTCGACAGCGACGACGGTCTGCAGAGTAAGCAATTCAACTACAATGCATACTACAAGAGCCAATCGGGAGAAATGATGTTCGGTGGGATCAATGGTTTCAACACCTTCTTCCCAAAGGATATTGTAGATAACCCCTCAGTGCCCGGAGTGGTAATAACGGATTTGAAAATCTTCAATAAGTCGGTCCCAATAGGGAAGAAAGTTTCCGGCAGACAAATTCTGGAAAAATCTATCTCCGTAACAAAAGGAATTCGTCTGGGAAGAAAACAGAATATCTTCACGTTTGAATTTGCAGCTTTGCATTATGCCGATCCGCCTAAGAACGTCTTTCGCTATAAACTCGAGGGCTTTGATGAAGACTGGCAATACCGGAAAGCGGGGAATAATTTTGCGACCTATTCGAATCTTCCGGCCGGAGATTATACCTTCAAAGTAAGCGCCGCTAATCCTGACGGAAAATGGAACCCGGTACCTGCAGAAATTAAGCTTAGTATTATTCCTCCTTTCTGGCGGACCTGGTGGTTTATTACCCTGCTCATCCTGCTTATCGGGACGACGATCCTCTTTCTCTGGAAAATGAGGGAAAAGAATCTTAAAGCAGACCGGGAACGGTTGGAAAAACAACTGGAGATCGGTAAGGAGGAGATCAGAAAGCAACAGGAAGAAA
>JAFGEO010000081.1 GCA_016931575.1 Bacteroidales bacterium
CGATTGTGGAACGAGTGAGAGAAATCCTGTCGTGACCTGATTTCAGTTAAATTAAAAGTCCAAGTCAAAATACTCTCGAGATTTGAATTTCTTCACATGGTCCCACCACGTACGGATACACAAGAAATTAATTCCTCTTAAGTTCCAACCATACAGTATCACCAGGCAGCCAATCAGCGATCATGTTTACCGTTTCTTCAATTTTTTGGACCTGTGCTTTCCCCTTCACTGCACATTCCCACACAATGCAAATCCGCCAGCCTTCGTATCGCAACTGATTGAGTACTTTTGCATCCCGTTCACGATTGGATTCTATCTTCTCTTTCCAGAATTCCGTACGTGTTCCGGGAAGTTTGAAAAGCTCACAATCATGACCATGCCAGAAGCAACCATGAACAAATATTACTGCATGAAATTTCGGGAACACAATATCAGGAGAGCCGACAAGCTTTCTGTCATTAATCCTGTAACGAAAACCCATACCGAACAAACGTTTACGAATCAACAACTCGGGCTTTGTATTCCGGCTCCCGATTCCGCTCATCATACGACTACGGGTTTTCCGGTCGACCACATCCATCAGACACTACTCGGACAGATATGGTTTCAGGGCCAACGCGACAGCTTTGAAAAGAGGAACTACAACAGAATTTCCGAATTGCTTGTAGGCCCGGGTATCAGAAACCGGGATGATATAACTATCCGGATACCCCATTAACCGCGCACACTCTCGTGGTGTAAGTCGCCTGGGGTTTTTCCCCTCACCTTGATCAACCAGGATTTCCGAGCCATCTTTATAATAACGGGCAGAAAGTGTTCGTGCAATATCATCACCTTTTACGAGACCGAATCCGAAGCCATTACCGAGAGATCTATGTTTTGCAGCATACGCTTGAAGATACGCCCAAAGCTTGTCTGTTAAAGTAAATTTCGATTGAACCCGGTTATTAATAAAATCGAAAAATCGGTCCCCATCATGCTCAAGAAACGGTTCTGAACCATCAGTCTTATGAAGAATATCCCTCATTTTAATCTTTCCTGCCGCCGGCATTTTTATATTTTCAAGAGAGAAGAGAGCAGGTTCCCTGAAACCGACGATAACAATACGCTCTCGATGTTGGGGAACCCAGTGCTGACCATCGATTACATTGAAATCAATATGATACCCGAGATCCTTCTGCAGTGTTCGTTTAATTACATCGAATGTATGGCCCTTGTCATGCGATTTCAGGTTCTTGACATTTTCCAGCACAAATATCTTTGGCCTTTTTTCCTTGATTATCCGTGCAACGTCAAAAAAAAGAGTTCCCTGTGTTTCATCGGCAAAACCGGTAGCCCGACCAAGAGAATTTTTTTTTGAAACACCAGCAATCGAAAATGGCTGGCACGGGAATCCGGCAAGAAGAACATCATGATCCGGTATATCGGCCGCATTCACTTTGGTAATATCACCATAAATTATTTCACTGGAAGGATAATTTGCACTGTAAGTCTTCTGTGCGTAGGAATCCCATTCGCTTGTGAAAACGCAAGTGCCCCCAGCCTGCTCAAAGCCCTTACGTATACCTCCAATACCAGCAAACAGGTCAATAAAGGTAAAGGCATTTTTTTTGCTCTTGCTCGTTGCCTGGTGTTTCTTTATTATTGCTCGTAAACTTTCGTCTATATATGCTTTTGGTGACGTTTCTCCCTTGAGCCAGCGGTGCACCGTACTGGGCGCAACCTTCAGTTCCTCGGCAATACTGGTAACCGAAGATAACCGTATGGCCTGTTCGAGTAACTCCTGAATCTCGGGGACAACCATTTCATAAGTATCAGCCATTTCCGCACCTCTCTATGGGGAATATTTATTGCATTATGCAATAAATATTCCCCATACACAAGTATAAAATCACTTTTTTTCTGGTATCTTGGTGTTTTAATCCGGTTAAATGAAAAAACTTTCCTTCCGATACTTGTAATAAACAAAAGCGGAGTACTATATGGCATTTACCGATTATTCCTCACTTGCTGACTTGATGGCTTCGTTGGGAGCAAAAAGAGCTGTTTATAAACGACTTTCCGAAAATGATAATTCCAAGCAACAAATATATATGGGGAGTGATTTCAGTTTTTTGACCGAACTACCATTCGGAGAAATAACAAAATACCCTGACATGAAAATACCAAATTTTAAGGCGCCAGTTGAACTCTGGTGGATCAACGAAAACGGTGAGACTGCACCAGCACCAGATGCCCAGTTGATCTTGTATCCGAAATATCCCGAAGTACGGTTATCAGGATTCATGAGAGGATGCACAACTGCGCCTTCCGGATATATGTCTCCAATTCCAGCAGAAGAGAGAGGTGAGAAAAACTCCAAGGATGGCAGAATCCTGATTCTGGGAATTACTGATCAAGGGCGAATATATGCGTATCTCGCAATCAAGAATTCTCCTGTGGCCCGAAGCATTCCTGTCGATGGATTTCCGGATGGAAATGCAGGAGGCACGCTTCTCCGCTTTCCTCTTCGTTCAGAGGCAGGCAATTCCCGGGATCAGCTTATTTCAAAACTTACAGAAGTCAACAGAATGGGATGGATTGAATCCTGTCGTATGGACAGCAAAGGGAATATAATGCGTTATAACGCCAGGAATGGTGGAGGATATACCCTTGAAGCCCTTTTTGGAATAATTCCAAATGGGAGGGCAGAACCAGACTTCATGGGTTGGGAACTCAAAGCCTTTACAGGAAACAGAATCACGCTCATGACTCCTGAACCTGATTCCGGTTTTTACAGGGAATACGGAGCAAAGGAATTTGTTTTGAAATACGGACATGATACACCCGATGCCATAAAATACTTCACGGGAACTCACAAAGCAGGAATTCTCAATAAAACTACGTCGATGACAATGGAAATCAGAGGATTTGACACCGTTAAAGGCACCATAACAGATGTATCAGGTGGTATTTTTCTGATTCCCCCTGATGGTTCGGAAGCCGCAATATGGTCCTTTCCTGTATTGCTGAAACATTGGAGCCGCAAGCATTCACATGCCTGTTATGTTCGCTATGACAGTGAAATCAGAGAAGGTAAAACAGGTTTTAAATACCGCGATCCGGTCTGGCTTGGAGAAGGGACAGACTTTTCACTGTTCCTGAGAGCGATGTCCTCCGGAAAAATCGTCTATGATCCTGCAACAAAAGTAATCCTGCTAAAAACAGGGAAGACAGGTATAAAGGCACGAAGTCAATTTCGTATGAATTTCAAGGAATTGGGCTGCTTATATACGGCCTTTATCGAGAAAACCTTGTAATGTGTATATTCCGGTGCAAACCTGCCACCCGGAGATGATTTTTTCCGTATTATACTGCTGATTTCATCAAAAAAATCCGCCAAGGAGCATATCATGGCAATCAAAATGAAAAATGAAACAGAATTACTTGTACTTTCACGGGCTTTTATCGCAGAAACAGACAAGACCAAACGGCTTGAACTCAAACTGATCTTGATCCAGGAAAAAATGACTGAAATCAGGGATGCCTGGAATAAGTATAACGACGATTCCCTGAAAGAAGCGTTGGATGAGCTGGATTTATTCTTCCGGGACGATTCAAATGGCCTGGAATTTCATACCGGTATTGCAAGAAAATCATACAAAGGCGACTGGTCACCAGATTAATTTATACTGATGCCTTCCACGCCGCCCCATCTCCATTAGCCATACCGATACCGTGTTACCGTCAAAATAATTGAGATCGTCGCAAATGATGAAGTCGGGGGTTTTGATCATCTTCGCGAAAATATCAGCTACGATCTTCAGATTCTACATGTTTTACATATGATCTGCACCCCTAAACCGGTACACATTTTGATCGACTGAACAGGTTCAAGCACACCAAATATAGGGGTGTGAGAAATGATCAGAA
>JAFGEO010000082.1 GCA_016931575.1 Bacteroidales bacterium
ATATCTACGGTGCAGTCCCCTGCTGCGTCATCGGAGGTGTTAGCCGTAACATCGCCCGCAGCGCTAAGCGTCGGGTTCTCGTTGTCCAGCCCCAAAGCAACAACATTGGAAGATAGGGTACCGGAGTAACAGTGATTATCGATCTCACAGTGATAGTTGCCTTCATCGGAAGCATCGATACCTGTCAGGGATAAAGTATTTGTTGTGGCTCCTGAGATACCCAATCCATCGGAAAGCGGATTTATCTCCTGATACCATTGATAGCTGATGGTGCCTCCGCCACTGGCAGTAATTTCAAACTGAACATTAGATCCGGGGCATTGATTTGTCAGAGCGGTGGGTTGGGAATCGATGCTCAGCTCGCAAATAGGATGACCAAGTCCGAAAATTTCGTAGGAAGGAGAAACCGGAATACTCTCATCCATACTGTTTCTGATAGCTGAACCACCATGAGTACCGCGAACAGGATCATACCATACTCCACCACTCTTATGAATTACACGCGTTGCAGCATCAATAGAATACTCTGAAAAACCGGAAGTAACCAGGGTAACATTGTGGAGGTTTGAAGTACCTGTAGAATGATCCAGAGTCCAATAACCCTCCGTAAACTGATGATTGACCTGGTCTCCCTGGTCATCATCATCAACAGGCAGGTTAGATTGACCGGGGTCACCATCAATAAATTCCGCATAAAGAATCCCACCCGGTGAAATGGGGAACGAGACAAAGATTCCATTATGGCGTACAGTTCCTACCGGAAAATGATAGGTTCCGGATCCTACACCTCTTCCAAAGCGGCCTATGATATAACCATCTGTATAGTTCAGAAAGGATGAAGTAGGGTTTGAGAGGACGAAGGAGTTTCCGCCTGTACGAATGACTCCCTGATTAAGATATAAATTCGTCGTAACAAATAGATTATCATCCAGAATTAGTTCTCCGGCGGTTTTATTCACCTTAACATCATTCAAATATTCTGTCCCTGAGGAAGTTGAAAAAGTCTGATCCTCGTTACCGTCAAAAACCACTTCGCCAGCACCGGGGTTAAAATCCCCAGATAAGCTAAAATTTCCTGCCAGGTAAATGATATCCTGATCGCCATTAAGAGTTGTAGATGCACCGACTGTCAGATCATGGTTAACCTCAATATCTGCCAGGGTATATTTAATGCCACCGGTAGAAGTCCCCAGGTTCCAGTAAGCATCTGTAGGGGTGAAAATATTCTGATTTCCGTTTCGTGAATAAGTAAAAGTATTTGCATCGTAATTACAATACAGTTCGACATCCATATCAGATGAGCTACCTTCAAAATTCCAGACCGCACCGGCATAATTATGTACTTTAGCCTCTCCTGGGTCGATATTCAGAAAATCGCCATGTTGTGTTATAGTCCCATAATTCTCAATAAGGTCAGGCAGATTATGGAAGTCCAGGTCATAAAACTCCAGAATTCCGTTATTAACGATCTTGTTTGTCCCTGTGAAAAAGGATATGCCGTAATTAGTATTGTTATTTACGATGGTGCCATTATTGATCAGACTACTGTTAGAACATCCGTTAAAATGGATGTTTGCACCGGGATAAACATCCCAGGCCAGGGTTATTGTCCCGCTCAGATCATTGGTAATGGTCACCCCCGACCCCTGGATTTCGAAATCATCGTAAATATCAATAATTCCCGAGCCGCTTATGGCTACCGTATTGATATTATGGAAATCGATTTCATAAATATTTAATCCGACAGAAGCATCGTTTACGACCAGATTAAAATCAGCACCATTATCAAAGAGCAAAGCCGAAGAGGTTGAACCCCTGTCAATACCTGCCCCGTTGCTTATCGATAATGTTCCACTATTGTTGATTGTCAGACTGTAATTTCCAGAGAAATCGATAATACCGCCGTTCACAGAAAGATCTTTGGTATCTGCATTCGCATTTATCGTTACATCGAATCCATCGGTAAAGGTTTCACTGTATTCATCCGGGATACAACTACAGGTACTTCCTCCGGATATGTATGACCAGGTAGATCCGCTGTTCCAGTTTCCGTTGGCAATTGCGTATCGTGTTACAGGGCTTCCGGTCACATGAACATTGTCAAAACCGGTGTAATAAGTATTGGTCCCAGGACCTCCAATGTTGTTATTTATAATGATGATGATTTGCAGGCTTGATCCATTCAAGCCTGAAGCCGTAGCCGTAGTACTTCCAAAATCACCGGATTGATTTCCGTTGGTAAGCGATACCTGAGCCCCCCCATCCAGAGAATAGTACGCAAAGATCTGATCATCCAGGTCGTTTGAACCAAATTCAAAGAGATCAACGGAAATGTTTATATCAACATATCCAGACAGATCAATTTCTTCTGAAGTCCAAACTGCATTTCCATCGGTATCACGTCCCCTGAGGGAATTAGATTTCACGGAACAGTAATCTCCGATTTGGAATATACAAAGCGAATTATCCAGTTCCCAGGCAGTATTGAGCTGAGTACCCAGAGAGCCATCATCCGAAGTTATATTGTCAGCAATTCCCTCAAAATCCTCTATCCATAGTGTTTGAGCATATATGCCTTGGGAAAAAAGGATAAACAGACCAATAAACAACCTGTTTTTTAGTCCTGTGCCTGAAGGAATATGTAGTTTTGTACCCAACATGAAAAAGGAGCAATTCCGAATAACTTCCGTAAAACAATTGCCCGGGATTGCTATCTTATACTAATTATACAAATTTATCAAACTGACTTAATACTATTTTTTAATTAATCGAATCTCAACATATTCATATTCAGTTACCTGAATATTGTAAATCGTTATACGATAATCTTACCTCTTAGTTCCGCAATATCAGTAAAAGTTAGACGGCAATTTATAAAAATAAAATAATAGCTGAATTAACTGAAAAAACCTTATTAACAATGCTTTAGGAGGCATGAGAAAATATAACCCTAAAGAGGTATATGATTTGATAGAATTATGATCTATAGAGAGATAAAGTATCACCAAAGAAATTTGTAACAGATATCGGATCTTTCTCAATGACAGGGGCTTTCAAACCATCATGGAATAGTTTTCGGCCTGTAAAAACTCTGGCTTCATCCCAGAGATCATATTTAATACAATTTTCCAGGACTTTTTTTCCTCCTTCGACTATAACTGAGCTGATTTCTCGTTGATGCAGGTCCGAGAAGACTTCTTTAAGGTCAGAAATATCAGCTGCAGGAATAATATACCTGGTTTTTCCTTCATCCCCTGACTTGGAGGAGGAATAGCAATAGGTTGTTGCTGAATCGTCAAATATTTTTGCCTGTCTTGAAACGCTGAGTTGATCGTCCAGGAGAATTCTGACCGGATTTTCCCCGGGCCAGTATCGTAGGGTTAGTTGTGGATCGTCAAGCAGGACTGTATTGGCTCCCACCATGATGGCCTGTTCTTCAGCCCGCCACTTATGCACCAGGGTCCGCCCGTAGTTGGTAGTGATCCAGTTGATGCCAATTGGCGTATCAGGAGTTCTTTTTATGTCAATAAAACCATCCTGGGTTTGTGCCCATTTAAGAATAATGTAGGGTCTTTGATATTCGTGGTAGGTGAAAAATCTCCGGTTCAGTTCCCTGCAGGATTCAGGCAGGACATTTGTGGTCACCCTGACACCGGCTCTTTTTAGTTTCTCAATACCTTTCCCCGCAACGAGTGAATTTGGATCAGAGGTTCCTATGACGACTTCAGGAATTCTTTTTTGAATGATCATATCACTGCAGGGAGGAGTTTTCCCGGAGTGGGCACAGGGTTCCAGGTTCACATAAAGTATGGATTCTTTTAAAATTTCTTCGTTTGCTATGCATCGGATGGCATTTACTTCAGCATGTGCCTGACCATACTTCCTGTGGTATCCCTCAGCAATGATTTTTCCTTCTCTGACAATAACAGCACCCACCATAGGATTTGGAGCAACATTTCCGAATCCATTCCTGGCAAGCTCAAGGCAACGGTGCATGAAAATCTTATGATCGTATGGGTGATTCTGTTTTTGCATGTAATTTTGAGCACAGATAGATAATACCAGATGACACTTTTTGAAATTAGAACAAAATACCGACAACGCCTTCATAGTCTCTACCCAAAGGAGGAAATAAACAGTCTGTTTGAACTCGCTGCAGAAAATTCCCTGGGGATGGACCGCATCATCCTTCATCAAAACCTAAACAAAAATACATCACTGGAATCTCAAAAAAAAATGGAGGAAGTATTGAAACGTTTAATTAATTCGGAACCGATTCAATACATTCTTGGTGTAACAGAGTTTTATAACCTTCATTTAAACGTTAAACCTGGCGTTTTAATTCCCAGACCGGAGACTGAATATCTGGTTTCGATTATCCTGGAGGAAAACAAGAACAAGGAAGGTTTGACTATTCTTGATCTGTGTACCGGCACTGCATGCATTGCCTTATCCCTGGCAAAAAACCTGGTTGGGGTAAATGTAACAGCGACGGATATCTCAGAAATAGCCCTTGATTTGGCTATGCAAAATGCAAGGAAAAATCAGCAGCAGATCACATTTATCCATGATGATCTTCTGGCGCCACAGTCAGCTTATGGCCAATACGACATCATTGTGAGCAATCCCCCTTATGTTAGAGATTCCGAGCGGAGCGCCATGCATCCGAATGTTATCGACTACGAACCCCATCAGGCACTTTTTGTATCTGATGAAGATCCACTGGTATTTTATAAAGCCATTGCAGACTTTTCCGGAAGATTCCTGAAACCAGGGGGCAAGTTATACCTCGAGATAAATCAGTACCTTGGAGAAGAGCTTTGCGCCCTATTTCAAACCAAGGGTTTTACAGAGGTAAGAAATCTGAAGGATCTGGATGGGCATTCACGTTTTCTCACCTGCAATAGACCATTTTAATATGAGATTATGTCACTTAAGAAACCAAAACTCACTCCTGACAAGGCACTGGAACGCCTGATGGATTTATGCAGCCGGGCAGAAAAATCTCCTTTCGAAATAGAAACAAAACTAAAATTATGGGGGCTTGAGAAAGATATACCCATAATTCTGGACAAGCTGGAGCGTGAAAATTTCGTCAATCCGGCTCGTTTTGCTTCTTCCTATTCGCGGGATAAAGTGAATTTTGGGAAGTGGGGAAAAATAAAGATCAGGTATTACCTGAAAGCTCAGGGGATCGAAGAGGCCCTGATAGAGGATGCGCTTGTTCAGCTTGATCCGGATGAATATAAGAAGATGATTCTAAATGAGTTAACAAAAAAAGCAGGCAGTCTGAAAGCAGGCACTCCTTTCGAGAAAAAAGCCAGGCTCTATACATTTGGAAATCAGAGGGGATATGAACCAGAAATTATGAATCAATGTTTCCAGGACCTGGGTTTATAGACAAATACCCTAAGTTTATTAATTTTACAGCTTATTAATAATTTCCGGATATGGTAACTACCGATCAAATGAAAGATCTTAGTGGACGCGAGCTTGCGTTGAGGAGGCATCTTTGACATCGCAAATAAACTTAAAGAGATAGAGGAACAGGAGAAACTGACTCAGGCTTCCGATTTTTGGAACGACCCCAGGGAGGCTGAAATTCAGTTAAAAAAGATTTCAACGCTCAAATATTGGACAAAAGCATATCAGGAGATAAAAAATTCATTAGACGATCTGCAGGTGCTCTTTGACTTTTTTGAAGAGGGGGAAGCAGAAGAAAGTGAACTCGATAAGCAGTATGCCCTGACGGTTGAGAAAATTGAGGACCTGGAGTTTAAAAACATGCTCGGTGAGGAAGAAGATTCACTGGGAGCAATTCTGAAAATTAATGCAGGAGCAGGTGGTACTGAATCTCAGGATTGGGCAGAAATGCTGATGCGAATGTATATTCGTTGGGGTGAGCGAAATGATTATAAAGTTAAGGAAATCAGCTATCTGGCTGGCGAAGAAGCGGGCATCAAATCAGTTACCCTCGAGTTTGATGGTCAGTATGCTTATGGCTATTTAAAGAGTGAGAATGGGGTTCACCGCCTGGTCCGGATCTCCCCCTTCGACTCAAATGCAAGAAGGCATACCTCTTTTGCATCGGTTTTTGTGTCGCCGGTTATCGATGACAGCATCGAAATTGAGATTAGTCCCTCTGATTTGGAGTGGGATACTTTCAGATCTGGTGGTGCAGGCGGACAGAATGTGAATAAAGTTGAAACAGGAGTACGCGTAAAACACCTCCCTACGGGTATTGCAGTTGAGAATACAGAGACCCGCTCCCAGTTGAAAAACAGGGAAAATGCTATGCGAATACTACGTTCTCATCTTTATGAAATAGAACTTCGCAAGAGGATGGAGAAAAAGGCAGAGATTGAAGGACAAAAGAAGAAGATTGAGTGGGGTTCACAGATCCGAAACTATGTACTGCATCCCTATAAACTTGTCAAAGACCTAAGGACCAACTTTGAGACCGGTAATACTCAGGCAGTTTTAGATGGTGATCTGAACGATTTTATCAAAGCTTATCTCATGGAGCATGGGGGGAAATAGCTCCATGAGCCAACGAATCCTGAGGAATAAAAACAAAGCGCAATGCTTAAAATATTTCATAATCCAAGATGCCGCAAGAGCAGAGAAGGTCTGGAATACCTGAAAAGTAAGACCGTTGACTTTCAGATCGTCGAATACCTCAAAGAAGGATTGACAAAAGCAATGCTGGACGAAATTATTTTAAAAAGCGGATTGCAGCCTGAAGCGCTGGTTAGAAAGCAGGAGGATATTTTCAAAAAAGAATTGAAAGGGAAGAATTTCACTTCCGATGAATGGATCCAGATTCTGATTGAAAATCCGAATCTTCTTCATCGTCCGATTGTGATTGCGAAACACAAAGCTATCCTCGCGCAACCCCCGGAGGGCATCGATTTACTTTTTTAGGGAAATGGCATAACTCATCCGATGACTGAGAGTCATCGGATGAGTTAGTTATGCCATTTGTTCCCGAGTGAGTTACAGTGGGAGTAAACAGAAAACAGTGTGATGTTCAAGCTCGCACCTCGCTTTCACACTCACACTGTTTTAAGTACCCGGAGCCGGGATCGAACCGGCAAGGGCAAAGCCCACTGGTTTTTGAGACCAGCGCGTCTACCAGTTCCGCCATCCGGGCAGAACAGCAGCAACAGTTTGAGCAATGAGCATGAACTTTAGCGGGAATGAACCCTTTTAAGGCATGCACTCCAACTGTTTTGCTGGGTTTGCGAAGATAGATAAATTGTTTTTTAATGACAATACTTCACTCAATTCTATTATTATCACCTTAGTTGCCTGATAATTAGTAAATTTGCATTGAAATGTCTCTGCTTGGAAACTTATGTGACAACATGATTTCTGAGTCTGGTCCCTTTTTATAAAGGAGAGTAAATAGAACTGTGTACCCAGGGGCTTTATATTAATCCCACTTCTGGGTGTATTTTGAGGGAGACGTGAAATACCCTGAACGGTAGATTCAGAAATCCGGGTTTTTCGGATTTTCATTATGAGAAAGAAAACAAATCATACAATTTTCCCATATTGAATATCAACAAAAACGATTTCGTGTGTTAATATTTTACACATAAAAAAAGCTTCAAAAAAATTGGATTTCTGAGCTCAATTGTATAAACCATAAAATCTTGTATCCCTCTAAAATACAACGATTCAAACGATTAGAAGTAAAAGTTAATAACTTCGGCGAAATGTTAAAAAGAACAACTCATCCAAAATAGGACATGAAAAATTGAGTTAATAAATTGCGATAGTAACTTCAGATTTTCTTTAAAAAAAGAAACATCAGTTTTTCAACACCTTAAACCTTTTTGTCGATGCAAGCCGAAGAAATTAATCTTAGAGAATTGACCTCAGTCGAGAATGAAATGCAGGAATCAGTGAAAAAAGAATCAGGAAATCAAGCTTCGAAAAAGACTTATACCCATGAAGAAGCCCTGGCTAGTTCAATTCAATATTTCAAGGGAGATGAGTTAGCGGCAACTGTATGGATTAATAAGTATGCCCTTAAGGATTCTTTTGGCAATCTGTATGAAAAAACTCCTGATGATATGCATCGTCGTCTGGCCCGTGAACTATCGAGGATAGAGAAGAAGTATCCAAATCCAATGACTGAGGACGAGATCTATGAGGTACTAAAAGACTTTAAATACATTGTTCCCCAGGGAGGTCCAATGACCGGCATCGGCAACGATTTTCAGATTGCCTCCCTCTCTAACTGTTTTGTAATCGGGAATGACGGTCCTTCCGATTCATACGGTGCGATTCTTAAAGTTGACCAGGAGCAGGTACAGCTAATGAAGCGTCGCGGTGGAGTCGGGCACGACCTGTCGCACATCCGGCCCAAAGGCAGTCCTGTACTGAATAGTGCACTCACTTCCACAGGAGTGGTACCTTTTATGGAAAGGTATTCCAATTCGACCCGTGAAGTTGCCCAGGATGGACGAAGAGGAGCCTTGATGCTGAGTATTTCAATTAAACATCCCGACTCCGAGTCATTTATAGACGCAAAATTAACCCCTGGAAAGGTAACCGGGGCGAATGTATCTGTAAGAATTGACCACGATTTCATGAAATCTGTTGTAAGCAAAACTCCCTATGTGCAACAATTCCCTATCGATTCTTCAGAACCAAGTTACACTAAGGAGATTGATGCCCAGAAGCTTTGGCAAAAAATTGTCCATAATGCCTGGAAATCCGCAGAACCCGGAATTCTATTCTGGGATACCATTGCCAATGAGTCGGTTCCGGATTGTTATGCTGATTTTGGTTACAAAACCGTATCGACCAATCCCTGTGGTGAGATACCCTTATGTCCTTATGATTCCTGCCGTCTGCTGGCGATCAATCTCTATAGCTATGTTGACAATCCTTTCACCGATCAGGCAAAATTCAATTTCCCTCTATTTAAAAAGCACGTACACGTTGCTCAGCGTCTGATGGATGATATAATTGATCTGGAACTTGAGAAAATTGATTCCATTTTGGCAAAGGTGACCTCCGATCCTGAGGAACAGGAAGTGAAGAGGGTTGAGAAAAAACTTTGGGAAAACATTCGCATCAAGGCGGAGGAAGGGAGGCGCACAGGAATAGGCATCACAGCTGAAGGAGATATGCATGCAGGTTTAGGTCTGCGGTATGGTACAGATGATGCAACCGATTTTTCGGTTGAAGTTCACAAAACCCTGGCTCTTGAGGCTTACAGGTCTTCTGTATATCTGGCAAAGGACCGTGGTGCATTTGGCATCTATGATTCATACCTGGAAAAGGATAATCCATTTATTCAACGCCTGCGGAATGAGGATGAAGATTTCTACCGTGAAATGACTAAATATGGGAGAAGAAATATTGCTCTGCTTACTATTGCACCAACTGGAACAACCAGCCTGATGACGCAGACAACTTCTGGTATCGAGCCGGTATTCCTGCCTGTTTACAAAAGAAGAAGAAAGGTCAATCCAAATGATTCAAGCTCCAATGTAGCCTTTACGGATGAGGTGGGTGATGCCTGGGAAGAGTACAATGTTTTCCATCATAAATTTATTACCTGGCTTGAAACTAATGGTTACGATGCTGAGGATATTAAGAATTACGATGATGATAAACTACAGGAGATTCTTGAAAAATCTCCTTACCATAAAGCTACTTCCAACGACGTTGACTGGCTCAGTAAAGTCAAAATGCAAGGTGAAGTACAAAAATGGGTGGATCATTCTATCAGTGTAACCATCAATCTCCCGAAAGACGTTGATGAAGAACTGGTTGGAAAGTTATACGTTAAAGCCTGGGAAAGTGGCTGTAAAGGAGTAACAGTCTATCGAGACGGTTCACGTTCGGGGGTTCTGGTAGGAAAGGAGGAGAAGAGTGGAGATGCAGACCAGGGGAATGATGACACCTTCTACAAAAGGCCAAAAACACTGGAAGCAGAGATCATCCGGTTTAATAATAATGATGAAAAATGGATCGCTTTTGTGGGGCTGAAAGACGGAAGACCTTATGAAATATTTACGGGTATTGCCGATGAGGAAATGTTCCCCATTCCGAAATCCATTAACAAAGGCGTCATCATTAAAAATCGGGATGAGAACGGGGTATCCAGATACGACTTTCAATATACAGATAAGTATGGGTATAAAAATACCCTGGGAGGTCTTTCCCATATGTTTGATAAAGAATACTGGAATTATGCAAAACTGATTTCAAGTGTATTACGTCACGGAATGCCCATTCCGGATATCGTTCGTCTGGTGACATCGCTTCATCTGGACAGCGACACCATCAACACCTGGAAAAATGGTGTGGAAAGAGCTTTGAAGCGGTATATTCCGAATGGAACAAAAGTGAAGAAAGGAGCAAAATGCCCGGAATGTGGTTCAGAGAGCCTGATTTACACAGAGGGATGTTTATCCTGTACCAATTGCGGTTCTTCAAAATGTGGTTAGAATCTTTTTCGTTTATATATCAAGGGAATGAAGAAGGGAGAGATGTATTACACTCTCCTTTTTTCTTTAACAGGTGAAATAAAGCACTCATAGCTGCCCGAAGAGTGTTTTTTTTAGGTTCGCATGCACAAAAGTCTGCGAATACAGCGGAAAATTTTAAATTTGTTACTATCCATAAAAACCTATGAAAGAAAAGTTACGATATTCTGCAGGTTTTGGGCTGGGGATTGCCGGACTGGTTCTTGGAGTGTTGTCTTTATTTTTGGGATTCTTCAGTGATAAATCCGTAATGGGGATAATATTCGCCATTTTTGGGATAACTTTCAGCTCAATTGCCTGGGCACAGGCAAAGCAGGCACATGCAAAAACCAGCCTTATTCTTTTCTCATTCATCCTTTCCGTAGCAGCTTTCGGAGTGATTGTCACCCAATTCACAAACTGGGAACCCCTTAAAGTAAACCCCGGGCAACAGGAACCTGGGGGTGAAAGTTCCGGAGAAAGCATTCCTGATGCAGAGGTGAATATGAATCCAGACAAGGGAGGAAATGACACCGCATCCTGGGAGGATATTCTCGAAGCCTACGAAAAAGAAAGCAGCGGGGAGTAAATTTCCGGAATCTAACGCATAGATTTTACTTAGGATTTTGGATTACATTTCAAAAATGAATCCTTTTTCTGTCAGGCTGTCGTACCTGCTTTTATCGAATTTGTATAATCGGGCTGAACGGTGGGCAACACCGGTTTGTTTTTCCTGTAAAGGAATTAACAGGTTCATTTTCATTATTTTCCGCCTGAAATTAGGTTTATCAAAATCTACGCCGAAAATGGCTTCATACAATTCCTGTAGGGCCAGGAGGGGAAATTTGTCAGGTAACAGATTGAAACCGATTGGCTTATACTTTAATTGTCGGCGTAGTCTGGAAAGGGCACTTGTAATGATTTTGGAGTGATCGAAAGGTGTATCCGGTAGTTTTTTTACTTCAAACCAGTCAGCATCACTGGCATTTGGCCCCAGGTTGATATTGTACTGACCTGGCTTTACCAGGGCATAGTAGACTACGGTAATTACCCTTCGGCCAGGGAACCTGTCTACTTCACCAAAGGCTCCCAGCTGCTCCATGAACAAACCTTTTACCCCGGTAACCTCTTCCAGTACACGAGCTGAGGCTTTGGCGATGTTTTCATCATATCGGATAAAGCCACCAGGTAATGCCCAAACACCAAATGCAGGTTCAATAGATCGCTTATATAAAAGTACTTTTAACCTGGCATCTTCAAAACCAAAGATTACACAATCGACTGACAGGGGATCAATTATATCATTTGACATACTGGCGAATTGATGAAAATTCTTACAAAGAAAATAAGTTATGGTCAATCTGACAATTATTTCTTAATTAAAGATTGGAAATCATTCTTTTTATGCTGGAAAGTACACATAATTTAACCAATGAAAACAGGAATATAGGACAAGGATCACAAGGCAATCGGCATCCCATTATCTCAACTTTGAAAGCAAAACCTGATTATGAGAAGTGCATAGAAATGTTATTTTTGTCTACAAAACAGAAAGAAATTGAAACGAATTCATTTCATCGCCATTGGCGGGGCCGCTATGCATAATCTTGCTATAGCGCTGAAGTTAAAGGGATACCAGGTTACAGGCTCCGATGATGCCATTTCGGAACCCTCCTATTCCCGTTTGAAAGCCCAGGGACTGTTACCCGAGGAAGCAGGTTGGTATCCCGGGCGAATAGAAAATGATAAGGTAGCGGTGATCCTTGGCATGCATGCAAGGAAGGATAACCCTGAGTTAATCAGAGCGATGGAGTTGGGAGCCAGGATTTATTCCTACCCCGAATTTTTATATGAACAGACCAGGCACAAAAAAAGGGTTGTCATAGCCGGGAGCCATGGGAAAACAACACTGACAGCCATGGTTATCCATGTTCTTTCAGTTCACAAGCGAAAGTTTGACTTCATGGTTGGCTCCCAGATAGAAGGTTTTGAAAATATGGTTTCTCTGAATGAGGATTCGGAAATCGCCGTTTTTGAAGGAGATGAGTACCTGTCTTCACCTTTGGACCTACGTCCAAAATTTATACACTACAGACCAGACATTGCTTTGATTACAGGTATTGCCTGGGATCATATAAATGTCTTTCCGGACTTTGGTATCTATAAGCAGCAATTCAGAGATCTCATGGAGCTATTGAGCGATCAGGGACAGTTGATTCTTTATAAAGGAGACGGAATTCTCCTTGAACTGGCCTCAAAAAAGAAACTGAGGGCAAATACAGCAGTTTATGCTGAACATCCTTATGTGATCGAAGGCAATAAATGGTTTTTAACAACTGAAAGCGGGGACAAAGTCCCGGTGAATTTATTTGGCAGGCATAATATGCAAAACATTAGCGGGGCAAGGGAAATCTGCCGTACCCTGGGTATTGGAGACGATGCATTCTATCAGGCTATAGCAAGTTTTCCGGGAACGCAACGAAGGCTTCAGGTCCTTTGCGAGAAGAAAGGTTATACTGCATACCTGGATTTTGCGCATTCCCCATCAAAACTTAAAGCGACCCTTGATGCAATCCGCGAAAAGCATCCGGATGAAAAACTTACTGCCCTGTTTGAATTACACACCTTCAGCAGTCTGAGTGAACAATTTCTTCCTCAGTATTCAGGGACAATGGAGAAGGCAGATGAAGCAGTTGTATACCTTAGTTATGAAACCCTCAGGAAAAAGGGGATGAAGGTGTTGGACAAGGAATTCTTAATGAATTGTTTTAATAAACGGGGTATGCAGGTTATTGATAACAGGAATGATCTTGAGGAATACCTTAGAAAGAATCTGGCCGGAACAGGTGTTTTTGCATTTATGAGTTCCGGGAGTTTCAGCGGAATTGAAATCAGGCAGTTCTTAATGTGTTAAATGAATTTTTTTTTTAATACTATAAATTTCTTTTATTTAGTGACTGAAAATAACCCCTATAACAAGTCAGAAGTATGATAGAGATAAAAGGCACGGCCGTTACAGCGATCAGGGATCATGTTAAGGCCAATTTTCCGGAAAAATATTCAGAGTGGATAGAGACATTACCGGAAGCATCAAAAGATATTTTTTCCGGTGTTATCGATTCTTCCAGGTGGTACCCACTTCAGGAAGGAGGGATTATTCCGACCCGGAAGACTGCAGATCTGTTTTTTCGGAGCAATTACGAAAAAGGAGCCTGGGAAGGGGGACGGTATAGCGCTGAAAAAGGTTTAACGGGGATTTATAAAATATTTGTAAAGGCCTCGTCTCCTGCCTATATTATTCAGAGGGCAACACGGGTTTTTTCGACCTATTACCAGCCCTGCAAAATGGAAGTGATCGACAAAAAAGAAAATGCTGTAAGCCTGAAGATTTCTGATATGCCGCAGAGCGATGTTGTCATTGAGCATAGGATTGCCGGCTGGATGGAGAGGGCGCTGGAAATTTCGGGAGCAAAACAAGTAAGAATAGAATTCCCGAAATCCATTGTGAAAGGGGACGAGGTTACTGTTTTTTCGATAAGCTGGGAATCATAACTTTCTTTTTCAGCTGTTTTGGAGTACTATGGGGTGAGTGATTACGTTATTATCTTAGATAATCTTAAACTACTTTAGAATTAGCATCCTGAAACCCTGAAACACCTTCTCATGCTTCTCACAACATAATCACCTATTCATTGCGTTATGACAGTTGATGGATGTCTCCCTGGTTGATTCAACAGGAAAGACCTTAAGGCCGTAAAGTATCCCAGGTAAGCAACTGGGCGTGAACTAACAGGCTAACCTGAAGATGTCGAACATTTCTTCTTTTTTTGGGTTATGCTTAAAACCAAAAAAACAAGAATTGATGAAATCACCTGATTCAGGAAGGAACATTCCTGTAATCCGTAAGATTATCCTTTCACTCATAATTTTCCTCTTATCAGGTACCACCGTATTTGCTCTTTCTGATGGCAGAACCTATAAACTGAAAGACAGCTACAAGATAAAGAGGACAGCCGATGGGACGGTTTGCCTTTTTTCGAAGGATAACCCAACCGAAGCGGAGACGTTTGTTTTTACTGATTTTAATGCGGATGTATTACTGTTGGTCTACCGGCGTATCGATCTGGAAAGTATGATCAGCTCACTCTCAAAAAAGTATTATTTATCAAGAACAGATGCCCGCAGATCAGTGAAGATGGCTTTGAATGAGCTGGAATCCTGGAGTCTGATCACCCGGCATTAAGCTCTTCTTCCCGATCAGGCAGGGAGGGTTACAGCAAGTCGGACGATCGGATAAATTTTATGTTGAAATTTTTTCGGCAGGTATTGTTTTTTTTGAAAAAACATCTACATTTGCAAACCCAAAACACGAATTATTTTATGGTTCGCATATTTTTGGGAAGTTCTTAATTGAAACGGTCCGTTCGTCTAGGGGTTAGGACGCCAGGTTTTCATCCTGGTAACAGGGGTTCGATTCCCCTACGGACTACAAAAAAAGAGTGAG
>JAFGEO010000009.1 GCA_016931575.1 Bacteroidales bacterium
ATCAGCCTGGAGGATGGATTTTGTGATTTGTGTAAATGGGGTTTTCAACAAACTTTTGATGTATAGAACATATATTCTACTGCCTTATACAGTGTTTAGTACTCTTGTGGAATGAAAATACCGGCATTTTCTATAAGGTATTTCGATTGATATTTTAATAAATATCGGGAGTCTATTTGAATTGGTAGTAAATAAATTAAGCATCCGGCATTACACAGCTTTGCCACCTCACTCCCATAAAGCATTGTTTTCTTCCCGGGAATGTAGAAGGAAATTACGAAGAATTTCGATCTCTAACAAAACCAAAATCATTGATAATAGCCTGAAATTATTTGTCAGATTATCAGAGTTTTTCACTGAGTTTGGGATCAGGTATTTCCGGAATTAGTCAGGGGAACAAAGACATAATAGTTTATGTATTTTCCCAACGCATTATCAATTTCCCTGATTCTGTTTATCTGAATATTTATCAATAATCGAAAAATCCATAGTGTGCAAGCAGATATATGAAAACTCACCACATTAAGAAAAGTAACATGATTATGGCTTTCTCAAATCGCAAAATTGCCGCAAAATGGAGTATAATGTTTTGGATTTGCATTACTATATAGAAAAAAACAAATACTGTTCAGGGAATGAAAGGTTCCAAGTTTTTAGATCATGTCCGGGATGTAATTCGCACAAACCATTTCACCTATAGTACCGAAAAAACCTATATCAATTGGATATATCGGTTTATTATCTTCCAAAATAAAAGACATCCTGAAAACATGGGTGGTAATGAGATAGCTCAATTCCTGACTTACCTTGCAGTTGTTAGGAAGGTTTCAGCATCTACTCAAAACCAGGCATTAAATGCCCTTGTTTTCTTATATGAGAAGGTCTTGAAGATTTCACTCGATGCTTTTGACTTTAATCATGCAAGGATCGGGAAACGTTTACCTGTTGTGTTTAGTCGCGATGAGACACAGAATGTATTATCAAATCTACATGGTGAATTTCATCTCATGGCTTCACTGTTATATGGCAGCGGATTGCGTTTAACCGAATGTATGAGATTGCGTATCAAAGACATTGACTTTAATCTCAATGAAATAATTGTTCGCGCAGGTAAAGGAGATAATGATCGGAGAACGTTACTTCCACGCTTATTAATACCACAGTTAAAGAGACAAATAGTAAAAGCAAAGATCAAATTGGAAGAAAATATGCTGGTAAAAGGTTTTGAAGGTGCTTCTATGCCCGAGGCATTGGAGAGAAAATATCCAAGTGCTCCAAAAGAACTGGCCTGGCAATATATTTTCCCCTCCAGGAAACCAGCATTTGACCCTCGTTCAGGAAAATTGAAGCAACACTATCGGCATGAAAGCTTCTTACAAAAAGAAGTGAAAAATGCAATCAGAAAGTCGCAGATAACCAAAAACGCCTCCTGTCATACTTTTCGTCATTCATTTGCTACGCATCTTCTTGAGAATGGTTATGATATCCGCACGGTACAGGAATTACTCGGTCATAAAGATGTTCGAACCACTATGATATACACACATGTCCTCAATAGAAATAAATTCAATGTTCGAAGCCCACTTGATATGTGAGATTTCTAGTCATATTTTTATTCAACACCCATTCTACTGCGCGCAGCTCCGCAAAAAGAGTGTTTCATTAATGTTCTTATTATGGGGTAGATTGAAATTGACTTTACGCCAATATAACCTTCCCAAATCTATATCAAAATAATGCAACCCACTACAGGTAAAATATATCCGATTTCTTAAAGAAATGTTAAGTTCTGTCCCTTGCGGCGAATTGACCGGTTATTATCGTATATTCATCCATCACATATATGGATCGTCAATGGAAAATATCAGGAAAGAACAGATCAGCCAGGAAGTTTTTGACCTTTATGATGATTATGCGCATAACCGCATTGACCGAAAGCAATTCATCAGCAAATTATCTCTTTACGCCGTCGGTGGTCTGTCGGTCTCTTCCCTGCTGAGTTTTATCATGCCCAATTACAAGGACAACATCCAGGTTCGATCTGATGACCCCAAATTGAAGTCGGAATTCATAACTTACAAATCGCTTAAAGGTGGAGGTGAAATTCGCGGTTTGCTTTCGAAACCGGCTGATGCTGAGGCTAAATTACCGGGCATCATAGTGGTTCATGAAAACCGGGGACTGAATCCATACATTGAGGATGTCGGCAGAAGGGCAGCTCTTGGGGGTTTTATTTCTTTGGCACCGGATGCGCTTACCCCGCTGGGTGGTTATCCGGGCAATGATGACGATGGCAGGGCCTTGCAAAGTCAGCGCGACCGCACTGAAATGCTGGAAGATTTTATAGCAGCCTATGAATATCTGAAGTCTCATCCAGACTGCAGCGGTAAAGTCGGCGTTGTTGGATTCTGTTTTGGAGGCTGGATTGCCAACATGATGGCGGTTAAAATTCCAGGATTATCTGCTGCCGTGCCATTTTACGGAGGCCAGCCCCCGACTGAGTCAGTACCTGATATCAATGCCCCCCTGCTGCTGCACTATGCCGGTCTGGACAAGCGGGTCAACGAAGGCTGGCCTGCCTATGAAGAAGCGTTGAAACAAAACAATAAGGAGTACACTGCCTACATCTATCCGGATGTGAACCATGGCTTTCACAACGATTCCACTCCCCGATATGACAAACCGGCTGCTGAACTGGCCTGGCAGAGGACGATAGATTTCTTCAGGGAAAAACTGAGATAGAGAAACCCGGACAGCTACATACCCTTTTGCATCAAATGTTTTTCAAGAAACCTGAAAATCCTTATCAGGTTTTCTTACGTTCCTTAGGCAGGACCTCCGTGCCGGATATCCGGGAATAGCTCAAGTGATACTTTTCCAAATCCCAGTGCCTGCCCAAGTTTCCTGGCAAGGAGAACCGAGCCCTGATATGTTACCAGGTTATCCTCCGGTCCATGCTGAATAAGGAACGCTGGATCATCAGCTGAAAGATAGGTTTCGGGATTCGCCTCTTTTACAAGCTCAGGCGCATCTTCCAGGTTTTTGCCAAGAAGTTTTGATTCAGGCGAATCAGGCGTGGAATGTTTCATGGGATTTTTTACCCCGCTTGCCTTTAGCTGTTCATCCATTTTAAGTGAATCGGTCGGCCCAAACCAATCAACCACGGCCTGCACCCGAATTGATTCTTCAGGATTACCCTGGGAAAGATTTTCGAGTTCTTTCACATCACACGATGTTCCAACCATGGCAGATAAATGTCCTCGGGCAGATCCTCCCCATGCAGCTATTTTATCTGGATTCAGCCTGTATTGATCAGCATTGGCCCTGACCCACAGCGAATGGCTGCCTTGCAATCATTGATCTGGGCAGGCCAGATGGCCTCACCGCCAAGGCGGTATTTTACGGCTACCACTGCGTAGCTGTGTTTTGAAGTGGTTTTTCATAGGGTTCAAATTCAATCCTTGTATGATGGATAAGTAATGTAGCCCTCTGCCCCACCGTTATAATAAGTCCGGGTATCCGCCACTTCCCAGGGATGATTGTGCATGATCCTTTCGGGCAGATCGGGATTGGCAATAAATGGCCGCCCATAGCAGATGGAATCACCGAGTCCTGCCTGCAATGCAGCTTCACCTGATTCTCTATCGTATTCTCCATTGAGCATCAGGTGGCCATGATAAAGCAGCCTGAAATGCTCCGGGATGTTCTTGATCAGCCAGGGCGATTCTACCGGGAAGAAGGGACGCGATAGATGCAGGTAGGCCAGTTTATATTCATTCAGACGCTCTACGATATATTCGAAAGTTGACAGGCTTTCATCGTTTAACATGATGGCAGCACGACCATGATACATCGGGTTCAGCCTTGTCCCCACCCGGTCCGAGGGCAGGACCGTGAGTAAGGCTTCCAGCACCTCAAAATAAAACCGGGTCCGGTTTTCAATGGAACCACCGTACTGATCGGATCGCCTGTTGGTAGAATTACTGAAGAACTGGTGGAACAGGTATCCGTTGGAAGAATGGATCTCCACCCCATCGAAGCCCGCATCCATGGCACGGACGGCAGCCGCGCTAAAATCAGTAATGGTCTGCCGTATGTCTTTGGTTGTCATGGCCCGGGGTGTTACGGAAGGTTTTCTTCCGTCCGGTGTCCTGACCGGAAGATTTGGATTGACGGATGATGGTGCATGTGGCAAACCACCATCATGATAATCCGGATGGGATATGCTCCCCACATGCCAGAGCTGGGCAAAAATCCTTCCACCTTCAGCATGAACCGCCATTGTGACCTTCTTCCATCCTTCTCTTTGTTCATCCGAATAAAGGCCCGGTGTATGTACGTGACCGATGCCCTGTTTCGATACTACCGACCCTTCCGAAATGATCAGCCCCGCCCCTGCCCTTTGCCGGTAATACTCTGCCATGAGGTCATTCGGAACACGACCCGGATTATTGGCCCTGCAACGCGTTAGGGGAGCCATGATAACCCTGTTCGTCAATTCAAAGGGGCCCAGCCTAACCGGTTCCAATAATTTCATAACTTGAAAGTTAATACATTTCTCCCATTTCTTCGGAAAATAAGGCTGTCGTGAGGTTTGCATTTGTATCAGGACAAATTATCTTTGGTATCTTTTCCCGATCAATATGGCTGAAAGATGAGAATTTTAATCATTTTGCTGTTTTCTTATCTTCTCTTCTCCTGTACCACAGGGAAAAATAAAGTTTATGAATGGCGGGGGGAAGGCCGTACGGGCATTTATCAGGAATCAAATCTGCTCGAGGAATGGCCGGAGAACGGTCCGGATGAGCTTTGGACCTTAGACAGTCTTGGCAATGGTTATGGTTCACCGGTTTTCGCAGGCGAACAGTTTTTCATTACCGGGGAGATTGACAGTATGGCCATCCTTTACTGCTTCGATCTTGGGGGAGATAAGCAATGGCAGACTACATTAGGAAAGGATTGGGTGACCAACTTCCCCGGATCCAGGTCTGCCCCCACAATCGCCGGTGACATGATCTATGTAGGGACCGGACTGAGCAGTCTTTATGGTGTCGACAGGAAAAGCGGCGAGATCCTCTGGTCCAGGGAATTTGGACCCAATCCCGATAGTGTGCACGGCCGGTTCGGGCATGCGGAAGCTGCGCTGGTGGCAGGTGAAAGGGTTTTCTGGACCGCCGGCCGGCCGGAACATAATGTTGTGGCCCTGGACCGGTTCACGGGTGAATTTATATGGACCAGCAAGGGACTTGGAGAAGCCTATGCCTATAATTCCCCGAAACTGATACAACTCCCCTCCAGGAGCATCATGGTTACCTTTACAACCTATCATTTACTGGGTTTCGATGCGGGGACCGGAGAACTGTTGTGGTCACACGAACAAGACAAGTATCCCCTGGAGATGAGGGTTCAGGGCTATGGAGACATACATGCGAATACCGTGTTATATGATGCAGGTTCCATCTTTTATGCAGCTGGCGGTGGAAACGGTGGTGTCAGGCTGGACCTGTCCGAAGACGGTTCAGAGATCAAAGAGGTTTGGCGCAATCCGGAATTTGACAGCTTTATGGGAGGAATTGTTAAAATAGGTAATTTTATTTATGGCTGCGGAACGACGAAGAAACAGTTAAAATCCATTGATGCCACCTCGGGACAGCTCACAGATTCGTTGAAAATAGGGAGTGGCGCAATCATTGCAGCTGATGGCATGCTGTACTTCTACAACCAGCGGGGTGAAATGAAACTGCTGAGCTGTGATGAAGGGAAAATGCAGGAAATCAGCTCCTTTAAAATCAGCAAAGGGACAAAGGAGCATTTTGCCCACCCAGTGATCTATCGCGGGGTATTGTATCAGCGGCACGGAAACATGTTAATGGCCTATGATATCCGCATGCCGGGTTCCCAATTACTGTGCAGCCCGTATTTTTGTCTGCGTGGATTTCTTCAGACGAATCATCCGGAATAGTCATTCATTTAGGACACTTTATTGATCAGGAATGCTATCCTATTTTTACGCTTCACAGTGGAGGAATCAAAATGTCTGACAGGAATTATGCACTGATAACCGGGGCATCTTCCGGACTCGGCTGGCATTTTTCTGAATTGCTTGCTGAGAAGGGTTTCCAGTTGATTGCCGTCAGTAACCAGCCCGCTGAGCTGGCAGCATTGAAGAAACATTTGGAAATGACTTACGCCCTTCCTGTTCACACCGTCCATATGGACCTGGCCAGGGAGGAAGCTGCCCGATCCCTGTATGATTATTGTGAGAAGAATGATCTTCCCGTGGAAGTGCTGGTGAATAATGCAGGTATGCTGGTTTACGGGGAAGCTGCCAGTGTTCAGTATGCGCAGGTAAAAGCCGTCCTGCAATTGCACATGACCACCCCTGCCCTCCTCTGCCGTTTATTCTCAGAAAATATGTTAAAAAACGGAAGGGGATTCATCCTGAATGTCTCATCCATCTCAGCCGTGATGCCCTATCCCATCATTTCCTACTACGGACCTACAAAGACCTTTCTGCGCCACTTTACACGTGCACTCAGGACAGAATTAAAACCGGCCGGTGTAAATGTTACCTGCCTCTTGCCTGGTGCGATTGACACAGCCCTTTTTGAAAAATACCTATTCGACCGGGAATTGGCCAGGAGGTTACATGTCCTGAAGCATCCTGAAAAAGTCGCTCGGGCAGGTATAAAGGCCCTTTTCAGGAACCGTCCTGAATGTATGCCCGGATTGCTGAATAAGCTGGCCATTTATATGCTTCCCATCATTCCTCAATTCATTATAGGAATGATATATGCCAGGGTAAGGAAAGTTACCTGATCATTCATTAAAGGGAACAGAACCCTGAACAATTTTCAGGATTTTCTGTTCTATAGCAAATGGCACAAACAGAAAAACAGCATTACAAAGTACTGCACTTAGACGGAGCATTTGAAATCCGGCGCTATGAACCTTCCATCATGGCCTCGGTGGAAATGCCTGGGACTTACAGCAGCATGTCTTCAGCGGCATTCCGCGAGCTGGCCGCTTACATTTTTGGCAGAAATAGGGAAAAAATGAAAATCGCCATGACCGCCCCCGTCCATGTGGCCATGGCTGATGCAACCAGCACCATGAGTTTTGTCATGCCTTCGGCTTACCGGATGGAGGACCTTCCGGAGCCGAAGAGTGAAAAAGTCAGTTTACGCGAAACGGGCACATCCATAACAGCCTCTATCAGTTTCGGCGGCTATGCCAATGACAAGATCATTCAACGCAAGACAGCAGAACTAAAGGGCATCCTGAGGGCCAGGGGAATTCATAATAAGGATGATTTCCGTTTTCTCGGGTACAATCCCCCTTACCAGTTTTTTAAACGCCGCAATGAGATCGTGGTGACTTTGATTGGTTCGTGATCCAATAAACAAAAATAGTCTGCTGCGTTTGCAGGATATCATCCCTGGTTATGAAAATAACACATCAACTTTGCCATCGTTCCAGTTTGGGAATGTGGCTGGTGAAAAACCAGCGTTTGAGGGAGGAATAGCCCATCTCCTTCAGTTTACCCCTGACAAAACTCACCATCTCGTCAGCTGTTGTGAAATTGTCTTTAAATGCACCCTTTTCATAACAAAGGCTGCAGTATTTCTGCGTCTTTGTACCATCCTCCAGGGTCCCCCCCCTGGCAGGATCCTTGTCCATTGGCATTCCGCAACTCTGGCAGAACTTGTCATATGCTCCCATGCTAATTGGATTTTGATTAAAATTTAATCATTATTAATGATAATATTTTAAACATTTAACCCGATACTTCCAAATTATTTCCAGGAAAATGTTGATTTGCTTCTACAGGTAAAAGGAAATATTCTGGATTGATTATATTCAGGGTTTATTTCAAATCCTTCCCTTCATGAGAAGCAAGCCCATTCTCCTACTTTCAGCAATAGTTGCAGCACTTGGCGGATTGCTGTTCGGATTTGACACGGCGGTGATTTCAGGTACCACCCACTGGCTGGAAGAATTCTTCCAGCTCAGTAAAGCGACCCTGGGATTCACCGTAGCCAGTGCCATTTTCGGGACCATTGCCGGATCAGCACTGGTGGGCAAGCCGGCAGATGTCATCGGACGCAGAAATGTCCTGTTCATCCTGGCATTGCTTTACCTGCTATCAGCACTGGGAAGTGCCATGGCCCAAAACTGGATCATGTTCCTGATATACCGATTTTTGGGAGGTATTGCCGTCGGAGGCTCTTCAGTGGTGGCCCCCATGTACATTGCAGAGATCACACCCGCCAGGCTGAGGGGAAGGATGGTAGCCATTGTACAGGTCAATGTCGTTTCTGGCATGCTCATAGCCTACCTGTCAAACTACCTGATTGCCACCCTGGAACTTGGAGCGGTAGAATGGCGGTGGATGTTCGGGGTGGAAGCGATCCCGGCCTTTGTTTTCTTCGTATTGCTGTTTTTCATCCCCTTGAGCCCGCGCTGGCTGGTGGCAGAGGGAAGGGATGACCAGGCTGCACAGGTGCTGGAAAGATGCGGTTCGGATCACGGGAGCATTGAGCATGAGATCCTTGAGATCCGGGCTTCGCTGAATATGGGTGCAGATCATAGCAGGGAACGGTTTTTCAGTGCCAAGTTCATCAAACCGATCCTGCTGGCCGTGGCCATTGCCATATTCAACCAGCTGTCCGGCATCAATGCTGTCCTGTACTATGCGCCCCATATCTTCAGGATGGCAGGTGCGGGCAGTGATTCAGCCCTGCTGCAATCAGTAGCCATTGGCGGGACTTTTGTCATTTTTACAGCTTTGGCACTGACCATCATCGACCGCTTCGGCAGGCGAAAACTGATGATCGTTGGTTCCATTGGGTATATAGTAAGTCTTGCGGTAACGGCCTGGGCATTTTACACTTATGGTACTGCTTTCAGCCAGGCGGGAGGTAAATTGGTATTGATCAGCATACTGGTCTTCGTAGCGGCTCACTCTTTCGGACAGGGGACGGTCATATGGGTCTTTATCAGCGAGGTCTTCCCCAACCGGGTCAGGGCAAGGGGCCAGGCACTGGGCAGTTTTACACACTGGTTTATGGCTGCCGCCATATCATGGACATTTCCCGTTATAGCAGATATTTCGGGAGGCCATACATTCGCCTTCTACGCCCTTTGCATGGTCGGCCAGCTGCTCTGGGTGCTTTTCATCATGCCCGAAACCAAGGGACTGAGCCTGGAGGAGATCCAAAAACGGCTGGGAATCAAATGATCATTCATCTTCGATTAACCGTTCTTAAAGCATGTCGTGGAATAAGTTGATCACCAAACCTACACTGTTGCTGGACAAAGCAAAGTGCCTCCGGAATATTGAAAAGATGTCACACCGGGCAAGGAGGGCCAATGTTGGATTCAGGCCCCATTTTAAAACGCATCAATCCATAGAGATAGGAAATTGGTACCGGGATTTTGGAGTATCCCGGATCACGGTATCATCTTTTGACATGGCGGAATATTTCGCCCGGGCCGGCTGGCAGGATATCCTCGTGGCATTTCCCTTCAACCCGCTGGAGATCAACAGGCTGAACGAATTGGCATCGATTTCCAGGATGTCC
>JAFGEO010000083.1 GCA_016931575.1 Bacteroidales bacterium
GGTTTGTGCAAATACCTTGCACTGTGGGTGTTTTTTGGGGATCCCCTTCTGGAAATTACATTTGATAGATTGTTGTAAAGGTGCGATTAATCGCGCCCCTACAAGCCTAATATACTAATCCGTAATGAATAATCCCCTAGACCCCTAGACCCCTAGACCCTTCTACAACAAAAAAAGAGCCGCCCATCCGGGCAGCTCTTTCATATATCATGGTGATAAATACTAGCGCAATGCAGCCTGAGCAGCAGCCAGACGGGCGATCGGCACGCGGAAAGGAGAACAACTGACATAGTTCATTCCGGCGCGTACGCAGAATTCCACGGATGAAGGCTCACCGCCGTGCTCACCGCAAATACCAACTTTCAGTTTTGGACGTGAGCTGCGACCTTTCTTGATACCCATTTCAACCAGCTGTCCAACACCTTCCTGATCCAGAACCTGGAACGGGTCGTTCTTCAGGATACCTTTCTGGAGGTATACAGGGAGGAATTTTCCGGCATCGTCACGTGAGTAACCGAAGGTCATCTGAGTAAGGTCGTTGGTACCGAACGAGAAGAACTCAGCAACTTCAGCGATATCATCGGCTGTCAGTGCTGCACGTGGGATCTCGATCATGGTTCCTACCATATAGTCGATCTTGTCACCTTTTTCAGCGAATACTTTCTCTGCAACATTGCGAACGATGGCTTCCTGCATCTTCAGCTCTTTTACTGTGCCGATCAGCGGGATCATGATTTCCGGGAAGGTAGTAACACCTTCTTTTTTCAGTTCCATAGCTGCCTCAAGGATAGCACGTGCCTGCATTTCGGTGATTTCAGGGTAGGTGTTACCCAGACGGCAACCGCGGTGTCCCAGCATGGGGTTGAATTCGTGAAGGTCTTCAACTTTTTGCTTAATAACCTGAACGGAAATACCCATTTCATCAGCCATCTCTTTCTGGTTTGCTTCTTCGTGAGGAACAAACTCATGCAGAGGCGGATCCAGCAGACGCACGGTAACAGGTTTTCCTGCCATAGCGCTGAATACATCTTTGAAGTCCTGACGCTGGATAGGAAGCAGTTTGTCAAGGGCTTTACGGCGGCCGGTTTCATCATCAGCAAGGATCATCTCACGCATCCGGATCAGACGCTCACCTTCGAAGAACATGTGCTCGGTACGGCAAAGTCCGATACCCTGGGCACCAAACTTAACAGCAACTTTAGAATCTCTTTCTGTTTCTGCGTTGGTACGTACGTCAATGGTTCTGTATTTATCAGCCAGTTCCATGATGGCACCGAAGTCACCACTCAGCTCAGGATCGATGGTTGCAATTTTTCCTTCGTATACCTCACCGGTAGAACCGTTCAGGGAGATCCAGTCGCCTTCCTTGAAAGTTTTGCCACCTGCAGTCAGTGTACGGGCTTTTCCGTCGATCTTACAATCACCGGCACCGGATACACAACATTTACCCATTCCGCGGGCAACAACAGCAGCGTGCGAAGTCATACCTCCACGTGCTGTAAGGATACCCTTTGCAATGTCCATACCTTCAAGGTCTTCCGGAGAAGTCTCGATACGGGCAAGAATGGTAACAGGGAATTTTTTTGCTTCATCTGCGTGGAAAACCAGCTGGCCGGTAGCGGCTCCCGGAGATGCAGGAAGACCCTTACCAATTACGTTAGCCGATTTGATGGCAGCTTTATCGAATACAGGGTGAAGAAGCTCATCCAGTTTATTCGGCTCCTGACGAAGGATAGCTGTTTTCTCATCGATAACGCCTTCTTTCAGCATGTCCATAGCAATTTTTACCATGGCAGCAGCCGTACGTTTTCCGTTACGGGTTTGCAGCATCCACAGTTTACCATCCTGGATGGTGAACTCGAGGTCCTGCATATCTTTGAAGTAATTTTCCAGTTTTTGTTCTGTTTCACTCAGCTCTTTGTAGGCAGCTGGCATACACTCTTCCAGAGAAGGGTATTTTGAAGCTCTGACATCTTCAGAGATACCTGCTAATACTGCCCAGCGGAGTGAACCTTCTTTGGTGATCTGCTGTGGTGTGCGAACACCGGCAACAACGTCCTCACCCTGTGCATCAATCAGGTACTCACCGTTGAAAACATTCTCACCGGTTGCAGCATCACGGGTAAAAGCAACACCTGTTCCGGAATTGGAACCCATGTTACCGAATACCATGGCCTGAACATTAACGGCAGTTCCCCATTCTTCAGGGATCTGGTTCATGGCACGGTAATAATTTGCACGTGGGTTCTGCCAGCTGTCAAATACAGCACAAACAGCGCCCCAAAGCTGCTCCCATGGATCAACCGGGAAATCGTGTCCTGTTACTTTTTTAACGGCTGCCTTAAATTTGGATACCAATTCTTTAAGGTCGGATACGTCCAGGTCAGTGTCATCCTGTACACCTTTCGCTTCTTTCACTTCTTCCATGATCTCTTCGAAAGGATCGATATCTTCCTTTGACTCTGGTTTCATCCCCAGAACAACATCACCATACATCTGTACGAAACGACGGTATGAGTCCCATGCGAAACGTTCGTTACCGGATTTTCTGGCGACAGCCTCAACAGCTTCATCGTTCATACCCAGGTTCAGGACGGTGTCCATCATCCCCGGCATGGAAACGCGTGCACCGGAGCGAACAGACATCAGAAGGGGATTGTCTTTTGAGCCAAAGCCCATTCCCATAATACCCTCAACTTTTTTCATGGCAGCTTCAACTTCTTTTTTCAGAAGAGCTACGACTTTGTCTTTTCCCAGTTCGTTATATTCAGTACAAGTATCAGTTGTGATAGTAAATCCGGGAGGTACGGGAACGCCTATCAAATTCATTTCTGCTAAGTTGGCACCCTTTCCGCCCAGAAGGTTTTTCATATCGGCTTTACCTTCTGCTTCTTTGTTGCCGAATGTATAAACACGTTTTACGTCAGACATCGTTTATTGTATTTTAGTTAAAATTTATTGGTTGAAAATCAATCACTTTATAAAAAAAAACACAAAGGTATCATAAAAATTCTTTTCTCCTAAATGACTAATATGAAATTTTCATGAATTGACTAATCTGAAATGGCTTTAAATAAGCTCTTGATTTTTCCTGTTTAGTTATTGATATTGAGTGAATTGAAAAAACAGTCAACAGGCTTATCGGCGGGGGTGGTGATCAATGATCGACTGCCTCAGGAATTCCCGGTCGAGGTGGGTGTAAATTTCAGTTGTAAGGATGGATTCATGCCCCAGCATCTCCTGAACGGCCCGAAGGTCTGCACCTCCTTCTACCAGGTGGGTGGCAAAGGAATGACGAAAGGTATGCGGACTGATTACTTTTTTGATTCCGGCCCTGGTTGCAAGTTCTTTTATGATGGTGAAGATCATAACCCGCGTTAGCCCTTTTCCCCTGCGGTTCAGGAAAAGCAGGTTCGATGCTGAAGGATCAATGGAAAGGTGATTTCTGTACTTCTCAAAATAGAAGTCGATTTCCTGCAGGGCTTTTGAACCTATCGGGACCAGTCTTTCCTTATTGCCTTTCCCTTTCACCCGGATGAATTCATCCTTGCGGTATATGTCCGTAAGTCTTAGGTTTACCAGTTCCGAAACCCGAAGGCCGCATCCATAAAGGGTTTCAATAATGGCCCTGTTTCGATGTCCTTCGGGCTTACTCAGATCAATTGCGTTAACCATCCTGTCAATTTCCTCCAGGCTTAATACTACCGGAAGTTTTTTTCCCAGTTTCGGCGCCTCAAGCAATTCGGATGGGTTGGTATCCATCTTGTTGCTGTAGTTCATGTAATGAAAAAAGGACCTGATGGAAGAAATATTTCTTGCCTGAGTGCGGGGACTGATACCGAATTCACAAAGCCAGTTCAGGAAATTCTGAAGGTCATCCAGCCGGATCTGCTCGGCTGTGATGCCTGGCCTCTCTGCCTCGAGATAGCTGATCAGTCTCCCTACATCGTGAAGGTAGCCATCGATAGAATTCCCGGTTAGGTTTTTCTCCAGTTTCAGGAAATTCTTGTACTCATTCAACTGTTCATCCAGAAAGCTCATTTTTTTCATTAAACTGGTTGCCATGTGAATGTGAAATTATACATTTGCATTTTTTTTTGAGACATAAAGACTTAATTTTATTATAATTATCAGGTTATCAAAATTTTAGAACCAAGATGAGAAAGAAGACCAAAATTGTAGCCACAGTGTCCGATCTGCGTTGTGATGTAGACTTTATTCAGAAGTTATTTGATGCAGGGACGAATGTGGTTCGTCTGAATACTGCTCACCAAACTCTTGAAGATACGCTAAAGATCGTTCAAAATGTCAGGAAGGTATCAGAAAAAATAGCCCTGATGATTGATACCAAGGGACCGGAGGTCCGCACAAACCCTTCGGATTATAAAATTGACCTCAGAAAGGGAGACCGTATTCATATCAAAGGAGACTCATCAAAACCCTCATCACCGGATTGTATTTATGTGTCGCACCCTGATTTTGCCCGGGAGGTCGGTATCGGGGATAAGATCCTGATCGATGACGGCGAAATTGAATTCGTGGTCAGGGGAAAAGAGAATGACAGCCTTATTTGTGAAACAACCAATGACGGACTTATCAAATCAAGGAAAAGTGTCAATGTCCCTAATGCCAGCTTTTCTCTACCCACTTTAAGTGGAAAGGATAAGGACTATATCCATTTCGCCATTGAACACGACATTGATTTCATTGCTCATTCCTTTGTCAGGAACAGGGAAGATGTATTGACAATTCAGGAAATTCTTGATGAACACAAATCCCAGGTGAAAATTATTGCGAAGATTGAGAACCAGGAGGGTGTGGACAATATCGATGAGATCCTGGAAAATGTTTATGGTGTGATGGTTGCCCGCGGCGACCTGGCCATCGAAATACCCTATGAGAAAATCCCCGGAATACAGAAAAAGATCATTAACAAGTGTATCGATGCACGGAAACCGGTGATCATTGCCACGCAGATGCTGCACAGCATGATCAATAATCCCCGTCCGACACGTGCTGAAGTGACCGATATCGCCAATGCCATCTACAGTAAGACCGATGCGGTAATGCTTAGCGGTGAAACCGCTTTTGGTGATTACCCGGTGGAAGCGGTCGAGACTATGGCCCGTATCGCCCTGGAGGTTGAGGAAACCCGTGGGGATTTCCATAAAACGCCGCTGGTGGTACTTAGCAGCAAGACTTCAGCCTATATCTCCAAATCGGCTGTAGAAGCTTCAATAAAACTGAATGCCCGGTTTATCCTTGCCGATACTGCATCTGGTCGGACACTCCGGAATATTGCCGGGTTCAGGGGTAGGAAGCCTGTCTTTGCCCAATGCTATGACAAGCGGATCATGCGTGAACTGTCCCTGTCTTTTGGCGTATTCCCTAATTATCTGGAAACGAACACCCCAAACGGATTCATCAGGGAGAGCCTCCTGCATTTGCACGAGGAGAAGCTTATCAATATGGACGACACCATCGTGATCCTGGGCGGGAACTATGGGATCAGTCACGGTGCATCTTTTATCGAGATCAGCACCATTGATAATCTTTTTGAACGCTACTGCGCTGAAAAATAGAGGATGCCGGACGGGATTAAACAGAGCCGCGGTGCATCGCGGCGCTACTTGTTTACTATCTCTTCCCAATTAAGAAACTTTATGATCTATCCTTCCGTGAAAGTCTGTGCTTTTTTCTAAATTCGTAGTCCAGACTCTTGCAATGAAGACCGTGGCATTTTCAATATTGTTTACCACCCTGCTTGTTTCAGCAACAGGGGCACATCCTGTTCACATATCTGTAACAAATATGGAGATTCAGGCAGACTCTGGTTTTGTTGACTATTCGATCCGTCTGTTCTATGAGGACTTTCAGTCCCTGATTAATTACAGCTACAACACCCAGCTTGATTTTTCAGGAAGAAACAGGCTTACCACTAAGGAGCAGGAAGCGATCCTGGATTATTTAGGAAAATCTTTTCAGATACTGACAGAGGATGAAATGCTTCTGATGGCTGAATTTAAGGGGTGGAAAATGGAGGACCAATCTGTGTCATTTCTGTTCCGTACAAGCTTTGATCCCGGATTGAATGGAATTCAGATTAAGAACATCATTTTGCTGGATATTTTTAACGATCAGACCAACCTGGTGATCATACAGGGAAAAGAGGGGCAAAATGGCTGGGAATTTTCAAAACGGAAAACTTCACAACATGTGATATTTTGATGAGGGGAAAGCTACACATACTGGTACTTTTAATGCTCCTGAATGTTTCAGGTGCCTATGCCACGCATAACAGGGCCGGGGAGATCACGTACCGTCACATCGGCGGGTATACCTATGAATTTACCATTACCACATACACCTATCGCCTTAGCATGGCTAACCGGAGCGAGCTTCCCGTTACCTGGGGTGATGGCAGCGAATCTATCGTTCCGCTGGTCGATCCGCCAGGGCATCAGGTCATTGAAAATTCAGATTATTTCAAGAATATTTATATTGCGCAACATACCTATCCGGGTCCCGGAGTATACCAGATCCTGATGCAGGACCCAAACCGGAATTACGGGGTAGATAACATCCCCAATTCTGAGAATGTGATCTTTTCGATCAAGACTAGCATGCTGATCGGTTCAGAAGTCGGGGCCAATAATACACCGGTCTTGTTGAACCCACCCATTGATAAGGCAACCCGCGGGCATGTTTTTATCCATAACCCTGCTGCCTACGACCCTGATGGCGATAGCTTGTCTTTTGAGATCACAATCTGTTCAGGCGCCAACGGTGAACCGATTGAAGGGTATGTATTGCCCCCGGTAACAGATACCTTGTTTATCGATGAAATCAGGGGTGATCTGACATGGGTAACTCCCGCTGAAACCGGCGTGTATAATATTGCCATTCGCGTAGATGAATGGAGAGAGGGCATCCGCATCGGAAGGATCGCCAGGGATATGCAGATCGATGTGTATGAGACGGAAAATAATCCCCCCGTGAACCCGGATCTGAATGATATTTGCCTGGTGGCCGGAGATTCTATCTACCTGGTGACAAATGCAACTGATGCCGATGGCGACCTTATGCTGCAGGATATTGTGGGAGGCCCGTTTGAAGTGGATAATCCTTCTTTATTTGTAATTGACTCTTCAGGCTATGGGCATGCCTACTCTCATTTCAGTTGGGTGACGGACTGCTCCCATGCGCGTAAACAACCCTACCAGGTGGTACTTAAGACTGAGGATGTGAATGATGATATTAATCTGGTGGACATAGAAACTTTTTCCATCCAGGTCCTTCACCAGGCCCCCAACCAACCGGTTGCCATTCCGGGAACTGACACCATTCGTGTAGAGTGGGAAGTGTCATCCTGCGGAACGCCTGTCGGATATAATATTTACCGGAAACAGGGCAGTGGACCCTATACTCCCGGCTACTGCGAAACCGGGGTGCCGGAAACTACCGGTTATCAATTGCTGGATTACGTAGCGGGAGGGAGTACCTCGCATTATACCGACGACAACAAGGGTAGCGGTCTCGTTCCCGGAAATGAATATTGCTATCGCATTACCGCAGTTTACAACGACGGAGCGGAGAGCTTATCCTCCGGAGAAAGCTGCACTTCCCTGGTGCCGGGCAATCCCCCGATCCTTAAAGTTAGTGTTGCTGTCAATGATGAGGTAAATGGTGCTATTGATCTGGCATGGGCCGTTCCCCGGGGGACCGACACCATTGATAACGGACCTTACAGGTACGAAATTCTACGCATGGCCCCCGGCGAGGCCGTATTAACATCGATTGCCATCATTCCATCGGCAGACCTTACGGATACAAGCTATACCGATGCGGGTATCAATACACTGGAATATCCCTATTTTTATTCCGTTGTCCTCTATTATCAGGATGATTTTGGAGAGTGGCAGCTTATTCCGGGAAACGAACTGGCCAGTTCACAATATATTCATATTGCGGCATCGGATAATTCCCTGGCTCTTACCATGAGCAAAAGGGCTCCGTGGAATAATACAGCCTATGAGGTTTTTCGGGAGGGTCCTTCAGGAAGCTTCGATCAGATAGCGACGGTCATTGAACCAGAATATACAGATACCGGCCTGGTTAATGAAAGGACGTATACGTATTATACCATCGGTCAGGGAGTAAGGCCGCTTTTTGGTAGCGATTACCTTACTGAAAACAGATCACACCTGGCTTCAGGCATCCCCATGGACACGATTCCTCCTTGTCCGCCTGAACTTTATGTAAGCTCGGAATGCGACCTGGATACCATCCCTTATAATTACCTGAGCTGGGAATACTCGGTTGATACCTGCTACGACCAGGATGTTATAGCCTTCGTAGTGTATAGCCGGGATTCATTATTTGGCGATTTCAGGGTGCTGGATACCCTCGGACCGGACACCTATACGTATCAGGACCTGCCCGGGAACTCTATTGAACAGTGTTATGCCGTAACTGCCATTGACTCTGCCGGAAATGAGAGTGAGCGCCTGCCATACTGTGTGTACAGTGTTTGCTCGTTTTTCCAGTTGCCAAACGTCTTCACGCCTAATGGAGACGGGGTAAATGACAGCTATGTCTCCTGGAACCTGAACGGGTATGTCAAGGAGGTTAATATGACCATTTACAATCGGTACGGCAAAGAAGTTTACCTAACCAGGGATCCTTACATCAACTGGAACGGGATGATCAACAACAAACTTGCCACAAGCGGCGTTTACTACTACATCTGTGATGTATATGAGCCCAGGATCACGGGCAGGGTTATTAAGACCCTGAAGGGATTCATACATGTATATGCCGGCGAACAAAACAGTTTTGAAGAATGAAAAAGCTGCCCCTGACATTTGCTCTTATAGTTTGTAGTATGAGTTACCTTCAGGCACAATCTGTTAAGGATCTGAAACTCGATGCTTACGGATACCTATGGGCACAAAAGTATGAGGCTGCAACTGAAAGTTTTGGGAAACTCATCCAGTCAGCATTACCACTTCCGGAATATTACCTCGGCAGAGGTGTCGCACAGTATTACCTGGGCCATTTCGAGGATGCTTTGACGGACATAACCAAGGCCGGCAATGAAGGGGTGCCGGAGGCCGCTTTATGGAATGCCAGAATTTATGCTGCCCTGAATGATGAGGTAGCTGCCATCAGGATGCTCGGGATATACCTGAAAGCCAATCCCGGCGCAGATATCAGAGCCATTAAGAAAGATCCCGGCTTTAAATCCCTGCACACGCATGACGGATGGTTAATGCTTTGGCAGGACAGGTCTTCAGAAATAGATGAAATCGAGACCGAAGCTGATTATTATGCCTCCCGCAACAACTTTCAGGCCGCCCACAGGGCGATTGAGGATAAGCTGCACTCCGGTTTAAGGGATTCAAAATTATACGCCCTGAATGCCTCTTTGTATGAGCGGGAAGGGAACCTTCCTCTCGCACTTAGTGAGATCAATTATGCCTTGTCTGAAAATCCGGAAGATAAGGCCCTCATCCTGAAAAAGGTCATGTTCCTTGAAAAAATGGGCGAATATACCAGGGCTTATTCCCTGATTGATAAGCTGGTTGGTGATGATTATACGCACTTTGATCACCTCCTTAACAGGGCTCAGCTGGGCTTAAAAGCCGGACAGCTGGAGCAGGCTGCTGAAGATATATCTACCATTCTCCGTTATTCCGATTCTCCGGAATATATATTTCTGGGAGGTCAAATCGCCTATGAGGAGGGAGACTACATTTCCGCTCTTAAAAATTACAACCGCCTCCTGGAGAAGGACAGTGCAAATGCGGACTACCTTAAAGCACGGGGAATGACCTACTACCAGACCCGAACCTATAAGCAGGCTGCCTATGATCTTTCGATGAGCCTGGATCTCCAGCCTGTCGACCCCGAGACCAACTATTTCAAAGGAATGGCAGAATACGCTTTGGGTGATATATCAATGGCCTGCTACTACATGGAACGGGCGATTAGAAAAAACTACCTTCCGGCCATTGAATTTTCAACTAAGAATTGTAATGCAGCGAAAAGCCTGAAATAATCGGCATAAGCATACAGATACGAGGTATCGCGACCTGCATCCTAACATCCGGGAAGCTTGGAAAACCGGACCCTTACAGCTTTACCCCAATTCCCAGTTTGAAGAAAGCAGTGGCATAACCAATCTCAGCCAGGGCGAATACATTATCGGAAAAATAGTATTTGGCACCTACGCCAACTCCTAAAAGGAACCGTACCTGTGGATCAAGATCGAGAACATAAATGAATGGTGGTTCGCCGTATGCATTCCATTCTTCGTATCCCGCTCCAAGGTGTAAAAAGGCATAGGTATCCAGTTCATCGAGAAACTGATAGTGGTAAGTCGAGCGCAGGGCAAGACCTATGAAGCTTGCCTTCCTGCCGTACTCAGGTTCCCAGTATGGATTTTCTGATTCGTCCTTGTAGGTGGTTGCGGTGAAAAAGGCCCCCAGGCTCAGTGTTCCGGGCCCTAGTTGGTCCGAAGCTCCAAAATCAAATGAAATACCCACCGGTACAAGACTGGTTTGATAGCCATCCCTGAAAACCCAGGGGGTTCCGTAACCAAGACTTAGATTAATTTCTTTATCTCCTTTGCTGAATCCCTGGGAGAATAAAGCTTCTGAGAATGCTAAAAGGATAATCAGGATTAGACAGAGTGATTTTTTCGTGTTCATTATTGTTCTATATTAAGTTCAATAAGTTGCTGGTCCGGATAAATGAACAGGTCATTTCAGGAAATATTGTTTCGCAATTCCGCCAGGAACTCTTTCATTTTTTTTGTATCCTTTTCCTTAATGACATTTTTAAGCTTTTCCAGTTGCATGCTGATGCTGTCGAGCTGATCATACGTATAGGGGCTGAAAAGGATTTCAGCCAGGAGATAGTCATCCTCAGAAAGAAGTCCCTGGGCAATGCTCAGATGCTTTTTAAAGGTGGTTCCGGGAGCTTCCTGTTGTTTCATGCAGGCAGCAAATACCATGGAAGAAGCAAAGGGAACTGACAGGGAGTAGGCAATGGTTTTATCGTGATCGATGAAGGTATACTCGAAGATTTTTATGCCGAAAGAGCAGTAAAAATTCCTGAAAAACTTTTTGCCTTCCTCATCGGATTGTTTGATAATAATCGCCGATTGCCCTTCCAGTTCCTTAATATTGGCAAAGGTCGGGCCGAACATTGGGTGAGTGGATACAAATCTCCGCCCACTGTTCAGGTAAAATTCCCGAAGGGGGGTTTTAACTGAGGTGATATCGGCAAGGATGCAGTCTTCAGGAAGAAAAGGAAGCACCTCCTCGAATATTGCCACCGTAAGATGAAGGCTGACCGCATTGATCACCATCTCAGGTGCAAACTCGGTAATCTCATCATAGCTCAGAAGACGCCGGCTGTTGAACAGGTATTTCATCTTACTTTTGTCCATATCAAAAACGGCTACTTCATAGTCCAGGCAAAGCGATTCGACCAGCCACGATCCCATACGTCCTGCTCCAAGAATGAGGATTCTTCTCATGTGTTTCAAAAGGCTTATTTTTTTTGAACGATGCGTTCCGGACAAAATCTGATAATCGTTACTCGTCCGGGGTAATCGTTTTCCAAAAATAGTGTTTAAAAGCGAATGTGCCTTTTTTTTTATCAGCATTCCTTAAATGATTATTTTTACACAGGTTCAACCTTAACGGCAAGACATCAGGTTATGGAAAAAATCCAGGTTTCGGGATCAGAATGATTTGGCAGTGTCAATCAGCTGCTTTACCGGAGCAGGCGAAGTTATCTGCCGTATAGGGGGATTCCGGAATCATCCGGACATGCCGGAAATACGTTCTAAATCTGCCAGTTCAGAATGAGAAATATCGTGTTATGTATCATTGGACTTTCTGCATGTATCCTTCAGCCACTTCACGCTGAAGGGGCCTTGCCGGAAAATGTTCCGGTAACTGAAGAATGGACGGTTAAGGTAGATAGTATGGAAGCCCTGTTGGGTAACAGGAGCACTATTGAAGAAGGGTTTACCCTGTGTCATATAGGAGCGGCTTATTTCCGGAATTTTAAAGCAGACAAAAGTCTTGGATATGCAGAGGAAGCCCTTCGGATCGGGAAGGAGAAGTCCTCGGATTCACTGATACTCCTGGCCCTTCGCCTTTACGCAGACAGTTACTATTCCTTATGCAAATTCGATTTGTCAACAGACTACTTCCTTCAGCAACTGGAATACTATAAGAAAGATAACAACTGGCAGAAGATCGCTGAAGTCTATTGCAACCTTGGGGTGAATTATGAGATCAGGGGCATGCTCGAAAAGGGAATGAGCTACTATTATCAGGCCCGAAGGATATATGAAGAGCTCGGGGATATGGAGGGGCTATGGGCGACGTACTGCAATATGGCCTACGTTTTTCGAAGCCAGGGCAGGATTGATGCCGCGATCCGGCACTTTAAAACAGCCCTGGAAATTGAGAGAAAACACCTCGCTGACCAGCGGCCGTATTACTTTCACGTGAACATCGCTGAATGTCAGCTGCTCATTGAGGAATATGATTCTGCACGGTCAAACCTCGACAGTGCTTTGCTGCTTATCGGGGACCTGGCATCACCTGACGATGAAGATATCCTGGTGCTCACGGATTGTAACCGTATCTATGGTGATCTGCTGCATCGACTGGGATCCTCAGAGGAAGCGGAACAAAAGTACATTCAGGCCCTCGAACTGGCCAGGGCGATCCATTACCTCGATAAGGAAGGTGAAGCTATAGCCGCACTGAGTCATCTTCTTATTGAACAGGGCAGGTATCGGCAGGCAGAATCTTATCTTAAGCGCGGTGAGGAGATCGCTGAGGAAATAGGGTCTTTCTACCTGAAGCGGGACATCTACCAGTCAATGTCTGTGGTCGCCGGAAATCAGCATCACTTCAGGGAAGCCTGGTTATATCACCAAAAATACAGTGCGGCTTCCGATTCAGTCCTGAACCTGGAGAGTGCCGGGCAAATTGCCGACCTGCAGGTCAGGTACGAAACCGAGAAAAAGGAGAACCAGATCCTGATGCTGACCCGGGACAAGGAAAGTCAGGATCGGCTTCATGCCAAGGAGAATGAGATCAGGGACCTGCGGCTCCAGAAGAGCGAGAACAAAACGATTTATATCGGCATTGTTGCACTGCTCTTCCTGGCACTGGCGATCATCACGTTTAGCCGCTACAGGATCCGAAGGAAGAATTCACTGCTTATGGAAGCTAAGAACCGCGAACTGCAAACGCTGAATGCCACAAAAGATAAATTCTTTACCATTATTGCCCATGACCTGAAAAATCCTGTAGCTGCCTTTTATACACTTGCCGGCGAGATAGCTGCCAATTTTGAGCTCTTCTCCAAGGACGAGCTTAAGGAGTTTATCGGGGAACTTGCAGTTTCATCAGCTTCCCTTTTTGAGATGTTGAAGAATTTGCTAGACTGGGCGAAAATGCAATTGAAACAGTTTCAACCTGAGTTCAGGGAAACCACTGGTGAAAAAATTATGCAGCGGGCACAACGCGAAGCTGTTGGGCAACGACAGGATGTAAGAATTAAGCTGATCAGGGACCTTGAAGGGGATCAGGCTATTATGACGGATGAAAATATTCTTGTAACCGTTTTGCGAAACCTCCTTCATAATGCTATTAAGTTTTCTCCTGCCAATGGGTCAATAACCATACAAAAGCTTCAGGAAAACGGGAATATTCTTTTCAGGGTTAGCGATGAAGGCCCGGGAATGAAATCGGACGACATAGACAAATTGTTCCGGATCGATGTGGATACAAAGACTATTGGAAGTCCGGAGGGCAAAGGAACAGGACTCGGACTTATCCTCTGCCACGAACTGATGCACAAATTAGGAGGAGGGATAGAAGTTGAGAGTACTCCAAAAAAAGGTAGTACATTTACAGTCTCTGTACCCTTAAGCTTATCTGACCTGCATCAACATGCCAACTGAATTGGAAAAGCAACTGACACTATTCATTACCGACGATCATAAGATCATTCGCGACGGCATCAAATCAATGCTTGTCGCCCATCGTTATATCAGGGTTACAGGTGAGTCGGGCACCGGACAGGAATTGCTTGACCAACTCAAAGAAAGGCAACCTGACATCCTTATCCTCGACCTGGTATTGCCCGATATTTCAGGTGTCGAACTTACCAGGCAGATCAGCAAGCTTTATCCTGATATCAGGATCCTGATCCTTACTGCTGAAATGGATGAATCAACGATCATCGAGACCATCAAGAATGGTGCCTCCGGATTCCTGAACAAGGACATTTCGGGCAGGGAATTTGTCGACGCGATCAAAAGAATTGCCGAAGGGGAATGTTATTTCGGACAACGGATATCAGGCATTATCTACCAGAGTTATATGAATAAAATCCAGAATCCGGCGTCTGTTCCTTCTGTCACAGAAACCCTGAGTGAACGTGAAAAAGAAATCATCTCCCTGCTTTCTGAAGGTATGTCCTTTAAGGAAGTAGGTGAAAGGCTTTTTATCAGTCCGCGTACAGTAGAAAATCACAAAAACAATATCCTTGAAAAACTAAGCCTGAGGAACACCATCGAGCTGGTGAAGTTTGCAATTAAACATGGTATTATTATTCTGGATTAGGGATGCCGTTCCTGAATAATTATCTTAAATGCCTGGAATTCTTTTTTTTATATCCATGCCTGTGAAATTACGGATCATTTTTGGGGATATCCCCTAGTAAGAACAAGTTATTTCCCTCATTGATTTATTGCCGCATCTCTCTCAACTTTGTTTCGAATTGTCTGAAACTAATAAAACAATGAAAGATTGTGAATGTATGATACGGGAATTTCTTGATCACCTTGCATCCGTTGAAAAGACTATGTTAAACGGACAGTTGGCAATCGCATACGAAAAATTGGGTATGCTTAGGCAGCAGGTCGCTTTCGAAGTGAACAATACCTACGGTGTTTGTAACAGTATGGAAGGAATCCAGGGTCTGATGGAAGTGATACAAGCCTGTGACAGCCTGAGAAGCCAGATGCTCCGCTCGATGGCCAGAATGCTATGACCTTAACTGATCCAAAATAGTACTGCTATGAGAACCAGAATCCTCTTAATACTACTTTCCGGCCTGTTCCTGCTGCCTTCAGAACAAGCAGAAGCTGCTGATAAACTGAACAGTCAGAATATTTTATCCGAAAACAATCTGAATCCTGCCGTTGACCTAACGGATCCAAACAGTGTGGATAGCCCTGAGGCTGCTTTTAACACCCTGGCAGCCTCAGGCAAGATCTTTTATGTATCCATCACCTCCGGGAGCAACAGTAACGATGGTTCGAAGGGAAGCCCCCTGAAGAATATCGATAAAGCAATCAAACTCTCCGCTCCCGGGGATGATATTTACATCGCAGGAGGATGTTATATGGGGACACTCAAGGCTGGGTTTATTGAAACAGACAAGCCTGTCAGGCTATACGGAAGCTGGAATGAGGACTTCACGGCCCAGGATATGCTAGTCCATCCTACCTGTTTTCAACCCGACAATGAAACAGCACGCTCATCGCGAAAAGCCCTCCTGAAATTCACCAGGGATGTGGAAGGCACGGTGATCGATCACATAGTTTTTGATAGCGGGGAGAGGAATGCATACAGCTCGAAGGAAGGCGTGGTTGAAGGTGTGGAAGGTGGCAGGCTGTTGCTGCCAACGGAAAAACCCTCTACCGGGAACGCGACTGTCGGTGAGCCCCTGATCCAGTTTGTGAGCGCTACTACCGGAGGCGATGTTACTATTCAGAATTGTGTATTCGTGAATGGTGCAAGCTTTGCTTTACAGGCCGGACACCGAAGCGGGAAATTTCTGGTGCAGAACAATGTTTTTGTAGCAAATAAGATGGCGGGCATTGAAATTTACGGAACATGCGCAAGTACAGGGGGGCCAAATACCATGAATCAGTGTGGCGAAGTGGAGATCTGCAATAACACCATCCTGTTCTCCTGGAGCCGGCTTAAGGACTTTCTTGATATGGGATACGGCATCCGGATCATGACCAAATGCGCCTACAACATCCATCACAATATCATAGGAGGTAGTATCCTGGCAGGCATAGATCATACCCGGTTCAATAAAGATGAGTGGATCAGACTGGACAATAATCTTTTCTTTGTAAATAAGGATAAAGACCTTCACTATTCACCTGCCAGCAATACACGATTACGGATCGATGCGGGTGATTTTGGGGATCTTGAATTTGCCAGTGCCACCGGGAACCGGAATGAAATACCTAAGACTTTACAGCTTAACAAACCTTACCTGGAAGCCTTTCTCTCGGCGCGTTATAAGGAACAGGTGGACTTCGATCCTGATTCTCCGGCAAATCAATGGCGAGAGATAATGGGAATGAATAAACAGGGGACTATTTCGTCCAGCGCAAGCATGTTTGCTAACAAATATCCATGGCAGGATGCCATCCTGTTATTTGGGAACCTTAAAGGATATGGAGCTCAATAGGGATGCTCCATCTGAAAAAATGAAGGGTATTTCCCGGAATCGGGTCATGTTTTAACGATTGTGTTTGTGAGAAAAGCTGTCGCTTCGGTGACAGCTTTTCCAATCTTAAACTTTTCGGTACTGAGTCGGTGCAATAGAAAAGCAGATGCTCTTTGGGAAATTATTCCCGGATTCTCCTGACTGTGAGTTGTTCCAGCATCATTAGATCTGCCAGCACAAGGGCTGTGGCAGCTTCAACGATCACAGGGGCCCTCAGAGCTACGCAAAGATCATGACGTCCATCCACCTTCAGGGTTTCAACTTTTCCGGTCTTTACATTCAGGGTCTGTTGATCCAGGCTTATGCTGGAGGTGGGTTTTATGGCAAGGCGGAACACCAGCTCGTTACCGTTGCTGATCCCGCCATTTATACCTCCGGCATGGTTGGTCCCGGTTTTTCCATCCATTGACAGGATGTTATCATTGTGTTCGCTGCCTTTCATTTTTGCTGCCCCGAACCCGGAACCAAACTCGATGCCCTTCACTGCCGGGATAGCAAACATCATATGTGCCAGGAGCGATTCCATCGAATCGAAAAAGGGTTCTCCCAATCCAATAGGCAATCCCTGGGCCCGGCATTCAATGATTCCCCCGATGGAGTTTTGTTCTTCCATGGCTTTGTCGATGGCCGCATCGATATCCGGATTTCCGCCTGCTTCTGTCAGCTTTGCTTCAATATGCACCGGACTGATGAGTTTCTTTGCGATAACTCCCGCGGCAACGATCCCGGTGGTTAACCTGGCAGAAAAATGACCGCCACCCCGGTAATCCTCGTAACCCGCATACTTTTTTGAAGCAACAAAATCGGCATGCCCGGGTCGGGGCATTTCCCTCAGCTTATCATAGTCCTTCGACCGCACATTGGTGTTCTCAAAGAGAATGGTCAACGGAGCGCCGGTGGCGCGTTCATTGAACACTCCGGTAAGCAGCTTTGGTAGGTCGGCTTCCTTCCGGGGTGTGGTACCTTTGGCACCGGCCCTTCGACGTCCCAGGTCTTCGGCAAAATCCATGAATGTCACCGGCAGACCTGCAGGGACGCCATCCAGGGTGATGCCGACACCCTGGCCGTGTGATTCTCCGAAAATATGTATGCGAAATATTCTTCCAAAACTGTTCATGCCAATTCGATTTATTCAGCTTGTTGCAGCTCGCGCTGAAGGTTTTCAATAATGGATTTCATTTGTGAGTAGGGGATCTGACCCGGAGCCGTGATCTTGCCGTCATCCATTCCGGCAAAACTGAATTCAGCCCCCAGAAAAGGAGCCATGATCCGTGTAATCTTGCCGGTTTCGCCCATACCCAGGATAACCAGGGGCTTATCAGAGGCGTAGAGGGATAGCAAACGTGCATTGTCACTCCTGTGATTCACCCGGGTGGCAAGCTTTGCAATGTCGGCACCCAGCGAAAAGCACTCCTCAATGATCATGTTCAGATCTTCACTGGAAGGAGTTTCCGAATAGTTATGGTAAGAGACGATGAGTTTGCATCCTGCTTTTTTTGCTGCGGCGCCAATGCGGTCAATCTGCTGCCTTCCGGCCTCTATTTCCACATCAACATAGGCAGCACCGCTTTCGATAGCTGCTACCAGCAGCTGATACTGGATTTCGGCATCCAGATTATCGGCCCGGCAGGTGGCTACGGTGGGGGTGGAGTGAGAACAGACTTTACGAACCTGTTCTTCATCGAAACCGGTCAGGTCGATCCGGATCTCTGCCAGTTCCACCTGCTCAAGGATCCTGAGGCAAACCTCCGGGTTTTTATCAGCTATCGCTACGCAGATCATGAATGATATTTTGAAGTTCTGAATAACTGAATTTCCGGGTTACCGCCTTGCCAATGCTTTCTAAAAGAACAAGGTGAATATCCCGCCCTTCCCGTTTTTTATCCTGCTTCATGGCATTGAAAAGCTCTGAAACTGGGATTTCGGACCTAAGGGGCAGACCAAAACGCTGAAGGGTTTTTTTGATGGATTCAACATCTTCTGCACGGATCATTCCCAATTCTCTGGAAACCTGGGCTGCCAGGACCATTCCTATTGCGACGGCATGACCATGCAGGGTGCCGTTCATTTTCTCAATGGCATGCGCAAAGGTATGGCCAAAATTCAGCAGCCTGCGTTCACCTTTTTCCCTCTCGTCGGCTTCGACAACAGCCGCTTTAATCCTGACAGATTCATAGATCATATGGGTCAGGGTAGCAGGATCATACTCCAGCGCTTTGTCTGCATGCTTCCCACAGTACTCAAAAAGCGCGGCATCCCTGATTGCACCGGCTTTTATTATCTCAGCGAAACCTGACCGGAATTGTTCTTTATCAAGGGTTTTGAACAAGTTGCTGTCGCACAGCACAAAATCCGGCTGATTGAAAACACCGACCATATTCTTGAATCCTCCGAAGTTTACGCCATTTTTACCTCCCACGCTGGCATCGACCTGCGAGAGGAGGGTTGTCGAAACGAAACCAAAGGGTATTCCGCGCATATAGACAGACGCGGCAAAGCCACCCACATCACAAACGATACCGCCACCAATGGCTAGCAGGAAAGTACTTCGGTCTGCTTCATATTCCACCAGCTTACCCATTATCAACTCAAGGGTGGAAAGGGTTTTGTTTTTTTCACCCAGGCCAATTTCAATTATGGGAATACCGGCAGGCAACTGGTCACGGTAATGTTTCAGGATATTGGAATCGGTGAGGATGATGGTTTGCCTCCCTTCAAGGTATTCAGGCAGGTTCTTCAGTGCTTCACCGATCAGGATGCGCGAGGGTTTCGACTCGGCATTGACATTGAGGATCTTCATTATTTAGTATAGTCAAAAATTTAAAGCCCGAAATTACTAAAAACTATTCATTCATGATTTTGGTCTGGTGGTTAATTGATTCCTGGTGTATGGCCCGAAACACTTTCACTACAAAGTCCTCGCTCAGGCCTTTCTTCTCCCCATCCATAATTCGTTTGGTAAGAAGCTGGTCCCAGCGGCTCGACTGCAGGATGGTAATATCATTCTCCTTCTTATAGGCTCCGATCTTGTCAGCTACTTTCATTCGCTTCCCAAGCACTTCCAGAAGTTTGTCATCAAAAGTATCGATCTGCTGCCTCAGGTCTTCCAGGGTGTGCGAGATAACGGTATTATCGACATTGGCTTTACGCAAAACCAGTGAACTTAGGAGCTTTTTAAGGGATTCCGGCGTAATCTGCTGGGAAGCATCACTCAGGGCTTTGTCAGGGTTGCAATGCGTTTCAATGATCAGCCCTTCGAAGTACAGGTCCATGGCTTCCTGGGATACTTCAAACAGCATGTCACGGTTTCCGCAGATATGACTGGGATCCGTGATCATCGGCAGATTCGGAATACGCCTTTTGAGTTCGATCGGGATCTGCCAGTGAGGATCGTTGCGGTAGAAGGTTTTTCCATAGGTGGAGAACCCGCGGTGAATGGCTGCAAGTTTCTTTATTCCGGCCTGATTAAGCCTTTCGAATGCCCCGATCCAGAGTTCGACATCCGGATTCACAGGATTTTTCACCATAACAGGGATATCTACACCGTTCAGGGCATCGGCTATCTCCTGCACCGCAAATGGATTTGCAGAGGTGCGGGCACCAATCCAGAGAATGTCTACTCCAAACTTAAGACATTCGAACACATGGTTAACATTGGCCACCTCGGTTGCGGTGAGCATGCCCAATTCCTCTTTTACTTTCTTCAGCCAGTGCAGGCCATCCTTACCCACCCCCTCGAAAGTATTGGGACGGGTACGAGGTTTCCATATGCCGGCCCGAAAAAGGGAAATGCCCCGTTCTTTCAATTGCCGGGCTGTTTCCATAACCTGCTCTTCGGATTCGGCGCTGCAGGGGCCAGCCAGGACCAGGGGGCGCTCTTTTGAGACTCCTTCGAATACAAAGGGCTCCAGTTCAAGTTGTATACTCATGATCAATTTTTTAGTTATTCTGCTAAGATGTTTTCCGGCAGCGTGTTTTTCCGGGTAACACGCTAATCAGGACAAGGTTCTCTTCTTAAAATTCCATTTTAGTTATTCCACATATACATTTCCCTTTGTGTATTCACCAAGGATGCACACATTACTCGTAAAGGGTTCGATGGCTTTGACGGACTGCCGGTACCTGTCATAATTATCAAATTCCAGGTCGACATAAAACTGGTACTCCCAGTCACGGCCTATAATAGGCATCGACTGGATCTTTGAAAGGTTAATCCCGTAAAAGGTTAGGATTGACAGTACTTTCGAAAGGCAGCCTATCTCATGGGCAAGGGCAAAGCTCACGGACGATTTCAAAGCATCCGCATTCTCATAGCCTTTACCGTTTTTATCTTCCAGGATCAGGAACCGCGTATAGTTGTTCTTATTAGTCTCGATGCTTGCGGCAAGGGTATCCAGGCCGTATTTTGCAGCAGCCAGGGTGCTGGCTATGGCACCGGTACCGGTGAGCTGTTTGTCAGCAATTTCTTTCGCACTTAGAGCCGTATCAATGCTGTCAATGAGTTTAATCTCCGGATAATCTTCAAAGTATTTCTGGCATTGGAGCAGGGCCATCGGATGTGAGTAAACCTCCCTGATATCTGATATTTTCTGACCAGGTAGGGCTACAAGGTTTTGTCTGATCCTTAAATACACCTCACCAATGATCTTCATGTTAGACTCCAGCAACAGGGTATAGTTTGGAAGGATGCTCCCGGCGAGGGAATTTTCTATTGCCGTTATTCCATAATCCACTTTGCCCGCTTTCAGGGCCGCAAACAGGTCCTTAAAAGTGTTCCTTGGGACAATTTCGATGTTCTCATCGCTAAAATAACGCATGGCAGCAATTTCATGGAAGGCTCCATAACCGCCCTGAATGGCTATGCGTTTTACTTTTTCTTTGGACGTGCTCATTTTTCTGTTCTGAAGTTGCATCAAAAAAAAAGTCCCGGCTTAGCGGGACTTCTCTGTATATTTTTCATATCCATACTAATAGCCCCTTCAGCGCAATTTGCTAAAGTAAAAATAGAAGAAGCTAAAAGTGTTGTTTGTTCTCATATCTACGCTTATGATGATGCAAATATAGAAATAATTTGGAATATTTGTCATTCAGGAAGAAAATATACCTTACCCTGCCTTCTCAGACAGCTCCAGCCATCTATCCGATTTATTCTCAAGTTCCTGGATCAGAGAACCTATCTGCTGTGATTTATCCACAAGCTCATCCGGGGTAAGCATCCCGCTGTTCAGGGCTTCTTCGAGTTCACTTTTCTTGCTTTCCAGCTCATCGATCGCGGCTTCAAGCTCTTCCAGTTCCCTTTTTTCTTTAAAGCTGAGCCTGGCAGAATTACTTTTAGAAACACCTTTGGCTGCCTGTGCCTTCTGTTTTTCTAAGTGCTCCTGCTTTTGTTGCTCCTTTTCCTCTTGTCGGCGTGAGTCGAAATATTGGGAGTAATTGCCGGGAAAATCCTTGATCCGGCCCGTCCCCTCAAAAACAAACAGGTGGTCTATCACGTGATCCATGAAATAGCGGTCGTGCGATACTACCATAACACAGCCATTGAAGGTAGCCAGGTAGTCTTCCAGCACCTGCAGCGATGCGATGTCAAGATCGTTTGTAGGCTCGTCCAGGATGAGAAAATTAGGATTTTGCATCAGGACCTGGCAGAGGTAGAGCCTTCTTTTTTCACCTCCGCTAAGTTTATAGATATGATCGTTCTGCCGGGCATGAGGGAACAGGAAGCGGTTGAGGAATTGAGCCGCAGTAAGCGTTGTGCCGTCGGCCATCTGTATGGTTTCTGCCGTATCGGTGATGGCATCGATAACCCGCATATCTTCCCGGAAATTCATTCCGGCTTGCCGGTAATACCCGAAGCGCATCGTTTCCCCGATCTCAATTGAGCCTGCATCCGGCGTGAGGTTCTGCATAAGAATCTCAAGGAAAGTAGTTTTACCGCTGCCGTTTTTTCCAATGATCCCGATTTTTTCAAAACGGCTGAATGTGTAACTGAAATCTGTCAGGTATGGGACATCATTCCATGCGAAATGAAGGTTTTTTGCAACCAGGATCTTTGAACCTGACCGGGATTCCTTAATGGTGATGTTCAGCTTTTTATCGTCTCGTTTGCGCGATGAGATATCTTTTAATTCATAGTATTGATCGATTCGGTATTTCGCCTTGGTACCCCTGGCTTTTGGCATCCTGCGCATCCATTCTTCCTCCTTGCGCAGCAGATTTTTAGCCTTCTCAACTTCCTGTTGTTCCATCTCGATTCGCTGTTCCCTCAGCTCTGTGAAGCGGCTGTAGTTGCCCTGGTAGCTGTGAACCCTTCGTTGATCGATTTCCAGGATCGTATTGCATACCCGGTCTAGAAAAAAGCGGTCGTGTGTCACCATGATCAAACTGATCGAGGCACGTAGCAGGTATTGTTCAAGCCATTCGATGACTTCCAGGTCCAGGTGATTGGTTGGTTCATCGAGGATAAGCAGGTCAGGTTCATTCAGGAGGGAATTGGCAAGGGCAACCCTTTTTTTTTGCCCCCCGGAGAGCTCCCGGACCTTTTGGTGATAGTCTGTAATTTTCAGTTGGGTTAGGATTTGTTTGATCCGGTTTTCAAAATCCCATAGCTTCAGGCGTTCCATTTCGTTTCCGGCCAGCTCAATTCGCCTGACATCCCCGCTGAGCAGGGCTTCTTCATACTCCCGGATGACTATGAGCAGCGGATTATCCGTTTGAAACAGCGATTCCATCACAGTGGCGGTACCGGGCAATTCGGGCTCCTGTGGCAGGAAAGCAAGCTTGGTTGAGGGGAGCAGGGTGACTTCTCCTGAATCGGGGGCCTCATTTCCCGCAATGATATTAAGGAGGGTACTTTTTCCGGCACCGTTCATTCCTATCAGGGCAGTTTTATCCCCCTGGTTAAGATCGAAACTAACTCCCTCAAACAGGGCAAGATGCCCGATGTATTTACTGATGTCCCTTAGCTGAAGAATCGATGACATTCTAAATTCTAAAATGGTAAGCCGCAAAATTACACTTCTTATTTGTACTGAAAATTTTATTTTCGTATTTCAATCCATACGGAATGAGAAAAAGTGAACGATATCAAAAATTTATAGTGTATTTCCAGCGGGAACTTCCGCTTGCGGAAACTGAGCTGGACTATTCCGACCCTTACGAACTAATGGTTGCCGTAATCCTTTCGGCCCAGTGCACCGACAAGCGTGTGAACCTGATTACGCCAGCCTTGTTTGAAGCATATCCTACAGTTTATGACATGGCGAAAGCAGAGCCTGAAGATATTTTTCTCTATATCAAATCATGCTCCTATCCCAACAACAAGGCCAAACACCTTGCAGGGATGGCAAAAATGCTTGTAAAGGATTTCGGTGGGGAGGTGCCGGCAGATAGAACACTTCTACAGAGATTGCCCGGTGTTGGAAGAAAAACTGCTAATGTCATCGCCTCGGTAATCTACAATATGCCCCATATCGCCGTGGATACCCATGTCTTTAGGGTGGCTGCAAGAATTGGACTGACCACAGGGGCCAAAACCCCGTTGCAAACCGAGTTGCAGCTGATTGAATACATTCCGGAAGATCTTCGGCCACTGGCACATCACTGGCTGATATTACACGGTCGCTATGTGTGCAAAGCCCGTAAACCTGAGTGCGGGCTTTGTGGACTGAAAGATTTTTGCCGTTATTTCAAAAACTCTCATGCCTGATGGCTGTTGATTATTCACGGGGAATCACTATATTTATTAACAATGTGTTTTTTACCTTTGTGTAAGGACGAAAAACCTGAATTGGATGAATTTTCTCATTAAGCTGTCGTTGATTCTGGTTCTGTTGGTGAGTACAAGCTTTAAGATCGATCGGATAGATTTCCGGGACGGTATGTACAACAATGTTTGTAAAGACTTAAAGAACAATGTGTTGGTATACTTTATCTTCGTAGACAGTAAGGCTACTTCCCCCTGGACAGAGTTCGATATTCAGTCGACCCTCGATTCCATGGAGCTGGCAATTCGCTGGATTGAAGAACAGGCGAAATCGAATGATATTCAATTAAATATCATTTCTGACTATTTTATTGGACTGGAATATGCAACCGTCAGAAAGAATTTACCGTATGAAACGGTAATGAATTCGGCCACTACACCATCTTTCAACAAGGGACTGGATGCTCTCAGTAAATGGGCGGACAATATCGCCCGTACTGTTGGTAGCGAAGTCAATATCGTTGATAAGGATGGCATACCGGAAATTCGTAATCCAAGGAATAAGGAAAGGCTTGCAGCACACCTGCGAGATGAAAAACAGGTGGAAAGTATAGCACTTCTGTATATGGTGAATAATTACTACCGGAATGATATTTCTCTTCCGGTGAACCATCTGGATACTGAGGATATTGAATTTGCGATTGTGAGCTATAAGTACCCTGCAGTCATTGCCCAGAATATCCTGAGTCTTTTCGGTGCTGCAGACCTTTCCGGAACATTGTACCGGAGAAATGAGAAAAAGATCAGGCTGGCAGCGGAGTATTTTCCGGAAGATATTATGCAGGACGTATATGCTAAAAGCCTGAGTGATCTAACGATTGGGGAGTTAACGCAGTATTTAATAGGGTGGAAAACACATCTTGATCCAAAATATCATACTTTGTTGACGGATAACATAATAAATTATTAAATTAAGAAAGCTTTAGCAAAGCATTAAAAGTCAATTTTGTAAATAAAAAAAAAATACTAATTTTACTACGAACATCAGGTTTTCGCGGAAATGCAGAACACTAAAACGTCTACACATGACTAGGATACTTAAAATCTACACCATGCCTTTTTTACTGGCACTTTTTGTGATAGTTTCTCTGAATAGCTGTGACTCAGGCGGCGGATCAGGAGATGAATCAAAAGACCAGGCCAAATCAAAAGGCCAGGATTACGATCAGAATCTTACTGAGTTGGATACTTCATTATATAACTCATTTTTTGGTAACGACGAATTAAGTGAGGATATTGAGCAGGCCAAAAAGATCTTTCATTCAATCCCTTCGCCTCTCGAAACAGCTATGCTCCTTAAAAGTGCCGGTGCTGAGTATGATGATGTTTTACTGAACTCGAATGATAATGTTGAGAGGTATACTTCTACCAAATCCATGGCACTGAACTTAGGGATTTATACTACCGACCTGAGTTTTGCCAGCCTGTTCAACTATACACAGACTGCGATGGATTATATGAAGGCTGCCAAATCAATGGCAGAAGGACTTGACATTACCGATGCAATTGATAATGAAACTCTTGAACTCCTTGAGGAAAATCTTAATCAGCGTGATGTGGTAATGGATATTATCTCGGAGACTTTTCTTAATTCCAGTTCTTACCTGAAAGAAAATAAAAGAGAAGATGTTGCTGCTATCGTGCTGGTTGGCGGCTGGATAGAAGGTTTATACCTTGCCACTAAACTCGTAGGTGATGAGCCAATTAAGGGGAATAGTCTTGTTGACAGGATCCTTGAACAAAAACTGGCTTTCGATATTGTCAGAAAAGTACTTGCTGACAACCTGGAGAACGAAAATGGTAAACAGAATCCGGATATAGTAAGCCTGGTGACCCAACTGCAGCCTCTTAAAGAAGCTTTTGATAAAGTAAAAGTTACAACTACAGAAGCTAAAAGTGTACAGGGAGCCAATCAGGTTTCCACCATAATGTCAAAAACTACTGTCGAAGTTGAACCGAAAGATTTTGAACAGATTAAAGTAGTTGTAGACCAAATCAGAACCAGCTTTATACAATAAATAAATGTGTATCATGAGAAGAACTTACCATCTGATAGCCCTGTTAATAGTCATTACTTTTATTAGTTTTGATGCATCAGCTCAGTGCAAGGGATTTGCCAAAAAAATGTGCAAGCCTGAGTTAACCCCTTATATCCATGATGGGAATTATCATGCCGCTTTATTGCTTGAGGGAGAGGAGGCGGATCTGTATAAAACATTCTATTCCGGGCAGGAGTATAGGCTGGCAGTATGCGGAGGAGCAGAACTCCCCGATATTGAGTTCAAGGTATATGATGCTGCGAAGAATTTATTGTATGACAATACCAAAGATAATAACAGCAGGGTCTGGGATTTTAAAATGCAATCCAGTCAACAGCTCAAAATAGAGATTAAAGTGCCTGTTAGCCCGAAACCAGCCGAGGAACCAATGGAGGGGTGTGTATCAATTATGTTCGGCTTTAAGGACACCGGAGAATAGGAAATATTCAGCATATTTTTTAAATAGCCTGCACCTGCAGGCTTTTTTTTTGGCAGGATTATTGAATCAATTTCCTGATTTTATACGTTAAACAGTAGAAACTGTAAAACAGGTGATTATGAAAAAACTACTCCTTCCGGTATTTATGACACTCTTTATGCTTGTCTCTTCCTGTGACTTTTTGGGAAATCTCGGTCTTGATACTACCGATGGCATCTCAAAGGATGAAGTGGTCAAAGGTTTAAAAACAGCACTGGAAATTGGAACGGATACGGCAACATCCCGACTGGCAGTTGAAAATGGTTATTACCAGGGGCATCCCCAGTTTATCAGGATACCCCTTCCTGAAGAAGCTGAAGCTGTAAGGGTGAAATTGACCAGTTCCGGTTTGATAGAGGATTTTGCCAGCGTGGTAAATCTTGACCTGGATGAACAGTTTGAAAAGGTGATCCTTGCAGTAAACCGTGCTGCAGAGCATGCCGCTGATAATGTTTTTCCGATCTTTAAAAATGCCATTGACAGCCTTTCCCTGGAAGATGCCTGGGATATCCTGAATGGCATAGTCCCCGGAGGAGAAAAATCGACAGGGTTTGATTCTACAGCAGCTACAGAATACTTCAGGTTACAGACCTATAATAATCTACTGGGGGTCTATCTGCCCATCATTAATGAGGCGCTGAGTAAAGACCTTGGTTTGGGTTTTTCGGCTAACGAAGCCTGGTACACCCTGACCAGCAAGTATAATACGGCTATGAAAAATACCCTTGTGAAAGGAGCTGTTTTTGCATACGAATTACTTTATGGAGCGCTGAATCTCCCGGCTACGATCGACACAGACCTTTCCGGGTTTTCCTGCAGGAGGGCCCTTAACGGACTCTTCTACCGGGTAGGAGTTGAAGAGGGAAAGATCAGGGAAGATCCATACAAATGGGCCGATGATATCATCCAGAAAGTATTCGGATACATCCAGGATAATTATGATCCAAACTACGTAGCCGGCTCAATGTAAGCTGGTTACAGGGAAATATTAAAGCTAGGTTAGCGTAGTCTTCAGGCTACGCTTTTTTTATAGCTAAAGCTTATTCCGCAGAAATTTCCCCGTATAGGAAGCTTCACAATGGATCAGATCTTCAGGAGTGCCCGCAAAAACCACAGTGCCTCCCTCATCACCGCCTTCCGGCCCCAGGTCTATTACCCAGTCGGCACATTTAATGATCTCCTGGTTGTGTTCAATGATAATAATGGAATGTCCTCTTTCTATCAGGGCATTAAAGGAATCCAAAAGTTTCCTGATATCATGGAAGTGTAATCCGGTAGTCGGTTCGTCGAAGATGAAGAGGCTGGGAGAGGTCTTTTCCAGCACCAGGAAAGATGCCAGTTTAACACGTTGACTTTCGCCGCCGCTAAGGGTGCTGGAAGATTGTCCAAGTTTCACATACCCAAGGCCGACATCTGCAAGGGGCTGGAGCCGGTGAATGATTTTTTTCTCCAGGCTGTTGTCCTTATCTGCCAGGGAGAAGAATTCAATGGCTTCGTTTACCGTCATTTCCAGGACATCGAAAATGTTCTTATCCCTGTATCTGACTTCCAGGATATCGTCCTTGAAACGTTTGCCATTGCAATGCTCACAGGTAAGGATGACATCGGCCATGAACTGCATCTCGACTTTGATAGACCCCTCACCCTGACATTCCTCGCATCGGCCTCCATCAACGTTAAAGGAAAAATGCGAAGGCTTGTACCCGTTGCTTATTGCGTAGGCCTGGTTTGACCAGAGTTTGCGGATCTCATCATAGGCTTTCATGTAGGTGACGGGATTCGATCGGGATGATTTACCGATCGGGTTCTGATCAACAAACTCGATGGAGCTAATGGAATGGTAATCACCCTTCAGCTGGCTGAACTTCCCTGTCTTTTCACCGTAGCCTCCAAGGATCTTACTCAGGGAGGGGTATACGATATTCCGGATCAATGAAGACTTGCCGGAACCGCTGACCCCGGTTATTACGGTCAGGATATTCAGGGGCAGTTCGACACTTATATTCTTCAGGTTATTTTCGTGAGCACCAATGATCTGGATGGCATTATTCCATTTCCTGCGTCGCACCGGAACGGGGATCCGTTCCTTTCCGGTCAGGTAATGTGCTGTCAGTCCGGCGTTCTCATCGATCATCTTTTGGTATGGGCCGCAAAATAATATTTCACCGCCAAGCCTTCCTGCATAGGGGCCAATATCAATGATATTGTCACAGGCCTGAATTATTTCTTCTTCATGCTCTACGACAAGAATGGTATTCCCGATATCCCTTAATTTATTCAGTACCCGGATCAGCCGGTGGGTGTCACGCGGGTGCAGGCCGATGCTGGGTTCATCCAGCACGTACAATGATCCGATCAGACTACTTCCCAGGGTGGTGGAGAGGTTGATGCGTTGCGATTCACCTCCGGAAAGGGTAGAGGATAGCCGGTTCAGGGTAAGGTAACCCAGTCCGACATCGCAAAGGTATTCCAACCGGTTCTGAATTTCGATCAACAGACGACCGGCTACTTTTTGCTCATAATCTGTGAGTTTGAAATCTGAAAAGATCTCCTTTAGTTTGCTCACTGCAAGGTCTACGATCGAATGGAGGGTATAGCCGTTTATTTTTACGAAGGATGCCTCTTTTTTTAAGCGCCTGCCCTGGCAATCGGGACAGGTTGTTTTACCCCTGTAGCGGGCCATCATGACCCGGTACTGGATCTTGTACTTGTTTCCCTCCAGGTAGTCGAAAAACTGGTTCAGGCCCATAAAATGACTGTTTCCGGTCCATAGGAGTTTGTATTGCTCCGCAGTGAGTTCCAGAATGGGTTTGTGAATTGGGAAATCGAATTTATCAGCACTGTAAATGAGCCTCATTTTCCATTCCTGCATTTTATCTCCCTTCCAGCAGACGATGGCATCCTCATAGACAGAAAGGCTTTTGTCAGGGATCACCAGGTCCTCGTCAATGCCGATCACCTTCCCGTATCCCTCGCATCTCGGACAGGCTCCCAGTGGATTGTTGAAGCTGAACATGTGCACGGAAGGCTCTTCAAAAGTCATCCCGTCCATTTCAAATTTATTGGAGAATACCCGCTTTTCGGGATCCCCGGCATCCAGGAAGCGGATGGCACAATAATCATTTCCCAGGCGATACGCATCCTGAATGGAATCGGCAAAGCGGCTCAGTGAATCCTCGTCGTGCCTGATAACAATCCGGTCAATAACCAGAAAAAACTCAGTGCTCTGATTGAAGGTGTCTTCCTCAACCTGGTCCAGCTTCAGGACTTCCTCATTCAGCACAATCCTGTTTATGCCCATATGCTTCAGGTCGCTGATGAGCTGCTTGAAATCAATATTTCTGAAAGAATCGTAGGGGGCAAGAATCAGGGCTTTCTCACCCTCTGCCCTGGAAAGAATATAGTCGACAACATCGGTGATGGTTTCCTTTTTAACTTCATTTCCGGAGATGGGGGAGTAGGTCCTTCCAATACGGGCAAAAAGTAATTTAAGGTAATCGTAAATTTCTGTAGATGTGCCCACAGTCGACCTGGGATTGCGTGTATTTACCTTCTGTTCGATGGCAATTGCCGGAGGAAGACCCCGGATCAGGTCCACTTCAGGTTTGTTCATTCTGCCGAGGAACTGTCGGGCATATGAGGAAAGGCTTTCCACATAGCGACGCTGGCCTTCGGCATAGATGGTGTCAAAAGCCAGAGAAGACTTTCCGGAACCCGAGAGTCCGGTGATCACTGTAAACGAGTCTCGCTCGATTGAAACGTCAATATTTTTCAGATTATGGACCCGGGCCCCTCTGATCTCAATGTGAGTATTTCTCTTTTCTTCCGATGGCATGAAAATTGCGGTTTTCCAAAAAATCTAAGCAAAGGTATTTGAATAAAGAAAAAAAAATGCTTACTTGCAGTAGATTTTAAGTATTCATTCAAAAAAATATGCCTATAGATACAACTCTACTTTCTTTATAAAACCAAAATAAGAAGGAGGTAGTTTTGAAAACTCTCAGTAACCTCAGTGATTTTGAGCTTGTTCAGGATTTTATTAAAGGAAACCAGGCAAGCATCGAAATTTTAATTAATAGGCATAGAAAAAAAGTCTACACGTATATTGTAATGGTTGTGAAGGATCAATATCTTGCAGAAGATATTTTCCAGGACACCTTTATTAAAGTTATTAAATCTCTCCGCGAAGGAAGGTACAAAGATAACGGGCGCTTCTTATCCTGGGTCATCCGGATATCCCATAACCTGATGATCGATCATTTCAGAAAGGAGAAGCAGTTGAGTACAGTTTCGAATGACAGCTATGAGACCGATATCTTCAATTCCAGAAAATTTGCGGAACCTACCATAGAGGAGGAAATGATTCATGGACAGATTACCCGCGATGTCAGGCGATTAATTCAGGAACTTCCTGATGATCAGCGTGAGGTGGTTATTCTCAGGCATTTCTGCGGCCTCAGTTTCAAGGAGATTGCTGAACAGACGGATGTCAGCATTAATACGGCACTGGGAAGGATGCGGTATGCGCTGATCAACCTGCGCAGGCTGATCAAGGAAAAGGACCTGAGCCTTTCCCTGAAATAGTGTAAATCAGAATTCGTCGGATTTTTTTTGAGGTTTGGAAAATAATTTGTAACATGTACCGTTTTGTACATGGTATAAAAATTAATTAAGCAGTGCCTATGACAAAAACCTCTACCATTCATTTTACTATAAACAATCTGGCATCCAAGGCAAAGGGGGAATTTATTGATAGGGATTCAGCCTTTGAATGTGAAAACGAATACGCCGAAATATTCGAGATGCTTGAAGACATGAGTCTGGATGTTCGTCAGGAGGTTGTCGATCAGATTTTAGCGATAACAGCTCAGCACGAATAAAGATTGTTTAAGAAAAAGAAAAACCGCTGAAAGATATTTTCAGCGGTTTTTTTATACTTTTTATAAGGAAGAAGGATTACATTTTATCCAGCACATCCATCATTTCTTTGACAGCAGCAGCAGATTTCTGCAGCAGGCCGTGTTCTTCCTCTGTAAGATCCAGTTCTATGATTTGTTCAACACCATGCCTTCCCAAAACAACAGGAACTCCAACAAAAACGTCCTTAAGTCCGTATTCTCCTTCCAGTTTCACGCAACAGGGCAGCACACGCTGCTGGTCACGGGCAATAGCTTCCGCCATGCGGGCTGCAGCAGATCCCGGAGCATACCAGGCTGAAGTACCCATGAGCTTCACGAGTTCACCGCCGCCAAATTTGGTGCGTTCGATGATCTTGTCAAGTTTTTCTTTTGGGAGCAGCTGATCAACAGGGATACCGGAGACAGTGGTATACCGGGGCAGCGGCACCATGGTGTCACCATGTCCTCCCATCAGAATTCCCTGAATATCCTTGGGATTGATCTTCAGTTCGTTTGCAATAAATGCACGATAGCGACCTGTATCGAGGACTCCCGCCATTCCCATTACCTTAGTTCGGGGAAGCTTTGAAGAAAGATATGCCTGGTAAGTCATTACATCCAGGGGATTGGATACAATGATAAGCGTTGCTTCAGGTGAATACTTCATTACATTTTCCGTAACGGACTTAACAATCTTCGCATTTGTAACGATCAGATCGTCACGACTCATGCCTGGTTTTCTTGGAAGACCTGAAGTGATCACAACAACTTTTGAATCTGCTGTGGCTTCATAATCATTGGTGACTCCCTTTGTTCTTGTATTGAACCTGTCAATCGGCGCACTCTGCCAGATATCCAGCGCTTTACCCTCTGCAATACCTTCCCTGATATCCAATAATACTACTTCGCTGGCTGCTTCTTTATGTGCCAGTACGTCGGCACAGCTTGCCCCAACATTTCCAGCCCCAATTACACTAATCTTCATTATATCACGCATGTTTTTGAATAATTTGATTTAACCCTTACCAGAGTGCAAATTTAACGTTTATTGGACAGTTATACTTGCAATTCCAGAATAAGATACATATTCTCCTAATAAAGAACAGTCCTAAACAGTATTTGTTCCCTACCGGGGAAAAGGCGCTATTTTTTTACTAATTTTATACTTTTAAGAAAGCTGTCAAATGCCCCTTGCTGAAGAATTAAAGAAAATAATTGACCATCTACCTGAAAATGTACGACTTGTGGCAGTGTCCAAAACAATGCCGCTGGAAGTCCTTATGGAAGCATACCGTGCAGGTCAGAGAATTTTCGGGGAAAATAAGGTTCAGGAACTGGTTCATAAATACGAAGAACTTCCGAAAGATATTGAGTGGCATTATATTGGTCACCTTCAGACCAACAAGGTGAAATACATTGCCGGTTTTGTTCAATTGATCCATGCAGTTGACAGCCTGAAATTGCTAAAAGTCATCGACAAGGAAGCTCAGAAAGCAAACCGGTGTATCTCGTGCCTTTTGCAAATTAAAATTGCCTCGGAGGATTCAAAATTCGGTCTTTCCCGGCAGGAAGCCGTTTCCCTGCTTCAATCGGAGAGTTTACCCCTTTTGAAAAATATACGGATCTCCGGTCTGATGGGGATGGCAAGTTATACCGACGATTCAGAGCAGGTGCGGCGGGAGTTTCAGAATTTATATACTATATTTAAAAAACTAAAAGAGGACTACTTTAAAGCTTCTGATGATTTCAGCGAGATTTCCATGGGAATGTCTCACGATTACCCGATAGCTCTGGAAGAAGGGGCGACGCTAATCCGGGTAGGAAGCCTGATTTTCGGTGAAAGAAATTATAATACTTAAGTTCAAATGGCAAATCTAGAAACAACTTACCTGGGAATCCCGCTGAAAAATCCCGTCATTGTCAGCAGCTGCGGTTTATCCTCCAGCATCGAGAAAATAGAGAAACTTGCGGGTGCCGGTGCAGGAGCAATCGTCCTGAAATCCATTTTTGAAGAACAGATCAATATGGAGGCGGGCAGCATGTTGAAGAATAGCGACTATCCTGAGGCAATGGATTATATCATGGCCTATTCAAAGAGCAATGCACTCGATCAATACCTTAAACTTATGGAAGATGCCAAGCAGCGCGTTGACATTCCGATATTTGCCAGTATCAATTGTGCAACAGCTGCTGAATGGATATCCTTTGCCAGGAGTATGGAAGATGCCGGTGCGGATGGATTGGAACTGAATATCTATTATATCCCCAATTCCCTTACAAATGGGGAAAGCATCGAGGATCTTTACTATGATATACTGCGGAAGGTAAAGGAAAAAGTGACCATTCCGGTTGTCCTGAAGCTTGGCCAGCAATTCAGTAACCTTCCGGTATTTGTCAACAAACTAAAAGCTTATGGTGCCAACGGAGTGGTTCTCTTCAATCGTTTCTATGCGCCTGATATCAATACGGATACCCTGACATTCACGACTTCAGAAGTATTCAGCAGTCCGGGGGATATCCGCTTTTCCCTCCGATGGGTTGGGATAATATCATCGCTTGTTCAGAAACTTGATATCTGTGCATCTACGGGGATCCATAATGGAACAGCTGCTGTGAAACAGATCCTTGCCGGGGCACAAACCGTGCAGGTTTGTTCAACACTCTACAAAAACGGCCCCGATTACCTATCAACGATCTTAAAAGGAATCAGCGATTGGATGAAAGTCCATAATTATAAAACCCTGGCCGATTTCAGAGGAAAAATGAGCTACCGGAATATCCCGGATCCAAGCATCTTTGAGCGTGCCCAATTCATGAAGTATTTCTCGAATATGGTTTAGGAAACTGATAAAACCAGGCAGATTTATTCGGAGTGGTTGGATTATGGGGCGAGGATGTATGAGCCTAGTTTGGGACGTTTTCATACTCTTGATCCACATGCAGAAAATTATTTAAGTTGGACTCCATATAATTATGCTGCGAACAATCCAATTCTTTTTATAGATCCGACTGGCATGGATTGGGAAAAGACAGAAAGTACGGATGACAATGGAAATATTCATATGGAATATACAATAACTGTTAAAGTCAAAAATTCGGCAGGTCTTGACGATGAGGAACTTGGAGAACTAACAGATGCCATTATTAATCAAGTTCAATCAACATTCCAGGGTGAGAATGAGGATGGAACATTTTCCTATACAACAAATCTGATTTTTGATTTTGAAGGAGAAGTTGAAGAAGGAGATTTTTATTTTGATTTCGTTGATCAGGTTGATGATAATGGAACACCTACAAATTATGTTGGTAAAGTAGATGAAATTGGTGATTTTAGTTCGAATAGAATACAAGTAAAGGTGAATAGACCAAGTCTTGAGGAAATGGCAAAAGTCTCAGCACATGAAATTGGACACACAGGCGGCTTGACACATCCAGCATATCCAGTTTATGATGTAGATGAAAATGGAGTAAACATTGGTAATGAAAGAGAAAATGTAATGAATCAGGGATATTTTGGAACCAAAGTTACATATGATCAATTGTCCTATATTAGACATGTCATGAATAATGGTTATAATGCTACTCCTTATAATCGAACATTGAAATCAAACTTGACACCAAATAATATTAAAGAACCAACTATAAGATAAATATTATATGAATAATTTTTTCTTCACCGCAGTGATTTTTTTCTTTTTTGGAAATGGAATTCTTATCGCCCAAGTAGCTGAAAAAACAATATTAGATATTTCTAAAGGAGATTGCTTTAATCAGGAGAGTATAATTGATGAGGAGTCTGATACGCTTAATTACTACTTCATTTTCGAAGCTTTTTTTATTGATGACACTGTAATTGTATATTCGAATGAGCAGCCTATTATAAAGGAGGTTATTATTACAGATCAGATAGTTGGCAGGGCAAAAATGGTTCGAGTAGGAGATATTTCACAAATCAGATCCATTGGTTTTAAAATTAATCAGAGAGGCCTAGTTACTATAAAACCGGATCCGCATAAAGCCTACTATAGAATTCGATACAATGATTCAATGAATCTGGTTGAGATTTGTGTTGCAAAATATATGCCAGTTTCGTTTTGATTTTTTTCCCTGCTGCCGCGAGTTCCCCCGCATGGCGCCAGCGTCTCGCTGGTGCCTGTCTATCAGCCAGGGAAAAACAGCAATTCTCAATCGCGAGCTGGAAAAATGAAAACAAAACCCCTATTTTAGAAGCACCAATGTTCTTTGAATAAGTCTGATTTTTGGGTGTAAGTTGTTAGGATTATGGGGCGAGGATGTATGATCCTGCTATTGGTAGGTGGCATGTGGTGGATCCGTTAGGAGAGGAATATTATTCATTATCGCCTTATAATTATGTAAGCAATAATCCAATTATTACTATAGATCCAGATGGAACTAAAGGCTATACAGTTAACGATGATGGTGTTGTTGTGCCCATTAAGGATCAAAAAGATGATGCATACGGAGGGGCCGATTATGATATTTTATTTACAGAAACTGATTATAACGAAGGGAAAACTGGTGAAAGTGATGGACTTAAAGTAAATGACACCGATATTCTTTCAGGTTTAGCGGAATATAATGATGAATATGAAGGGCACTTTTCAACAACCAAAAATAAGAAAGAAGCATTTAAAGTATTCTATTATATGGCAGAGCATACTGAAGCTGAGTGGAATATTAGTGGATTTCGCACTTCTTCAAAAAATTTATTTTTCATTGGCACAAATAATGTAACTCATAAAACTAATGGTCTTTATGCCTCAGTTACAGATCCCACGGAACTTGATAGATTTGAGGATAAAAGACTTGTATTCTCAATGCACGATCATCCTGGAACTGAAACATGGGAAGGAACAAAAAGAGGTTCAGGTACAGATATGTATTGGGCATCTGTGAGATACAAGGATTTTGAGAGACATGGTATGAAATATTATAAATGGTGGTTTAAATATGATGGTACATGGACTGTTTATCCACATCATTATGTTTATCATAAGCAATCAAAAACATTGTATTTATACCAACCATGGAAAGGTGACTATTATATTAGGCCGATCAATAAATCAAATGATCTATATAGAGATTTAGGTTTTTAGCTATGAAGCATAAAATAATTTTCATTTTCATAGTATTAATTGGCTTTTCTTCATGCAAAGAAAAGCCAATTAATACTATGAAAAAAAATGAAGCAAAACTAAGTTTGAAGGATAGTGCGCTATATATTGTATCTGCTGATTTGATGAAAATACTTAATGATCATATAGCCTATGGAAGTACAATAAATGACAATGATGATTCAAGAGGGAATATCTATATAGTTGATTTTCAAAAGCGATATAATGACTGTTACGTCCAAATTTTCGAATCGCCGTTCTATTTAAGTGATAGCTTATGGGGTTATTTTATTCTTAATGATAAATTGATAGTTTTCAATAAAGATGTTCATGGCGAGTGTAGTCGAGGGCTTGTCAATCTTGATAAATTGGAAACTGACTTTCCTGAACAATTTCCTAATGAAAATTCAAATATTGTTAAAAGGACTTATGATGGATATGCTGCAGAATATAAAATCATACTAACAGATAGTATTCCTAGACTCATTTTTGTTCGACGTATCTGAATATCGGTTAGACCGGGTTTTCTATTTACAGAGCATAAGCCTGCCTGGCGTTAAAATCCCGGATAAGCGCACTAAGTACTTTCAGGATCGATTTTTTCTCTTCATCGGGCAATTGATCGAGTTGTTTGAATTGTTTGATCAGTTCAGCATCTTTTAGTGTCTGCTCTGCCTTATCAGACTTATTGCCGTTAACCATATAATCAATAGAAACATCGAAAACATCGGCCAGCCGTTGGAGTACATCAGCAGGTGGTTGAACTTTATTGCTTTCATATCTGGTTAGCTGTGTATGTGAAATACTAATCTTTGCGGCCAGTTGCGCCTGTGTAAGTCCTGTTTGCTTTCTTAAGTCTTGTATGCGATTACCTAGGTCTGACATGATTTATTGTCTTTGAAGAAGAATTATACCTACAAATTTACCAAATAAGGCGCTTATTGTGGATAAAGCTTAGTCTTATTGTTAAGAACTTTCCGGAAGGAAAATACAATCATTTTGCCTTTTAAGACTTATTTTGTTCTTATAAGACAATCAAAAAGTTATTAATACGCAGCCTACCCGGTCATTGATGCCCGCACAAAGCGAAACAAGATCATGCTGGGCATGTACATTTACCAGGGAGTAAAGACCGATGAATTAAAGAAACTGCAGACAAGTCATATCGATTTGCAGCAAGGCAAGATCCATATTCCCGGCAGCAAGCGCAGTAACAGCCGGAAACTATCCTTAAAACCATTCCAGATCCTTGATCTGCATGAATACATAAACCGGGTAAGATCGGAATTAATCACAGAACCTACAGACCAACTTTTTATCAGCCGTGAAGGAAACAGAAACCTTAAAAACAGCATGCATCATCTTTTCAGGGCACTAAGGCGGATAAACCCGCAGGTAAGGGATGCCCGTCAGATCCGCAGCAGCGTGATCGTTCGCTGGCTGAATAACCACAACCTGCGGCAGGTGCAATACATGGCCGGGCATAAGTATGTAAGCAGTACGGAGCGGTATGCTATGAATAACCTGGAGGAACTGAAAAGCGAAGAAGAAAAGTATCATCCGCTTTCGGACTAAATTTTGTATAGGCAGAACAAAACTAAAGTATGTTTTAATCGTTAAATTTGTAGGAGATAAATCAATGGAGCTTATGAATACTATTGAAAAAAGAGATTACATTCAAAGCCATCTGCATATTGCAGATGATAGCGTAATCAATGAGTTTTATGAGATGCTTCGTAAAGAAGAAGCATTAAAGGAGAAGTTAACACAGAGGGCTAAAAAATCAGAGCAGGATATTCTTTCAGGAAAAGTATTTACCCGGTCTGAAATCGAACAAAGAACAAATAATATTGGTCGATGAAGCTTGTCTATACCGAACAATCCCTGAAAGGTTTGGAAGAAGCACTGGAATTTATAGCACCGAAAGTATCCTATCAGAAGTTAATTGAAATAAGGGATAAAATATTAGATACCGCTGACTCCCTGATCTTGCAACCATTAAAAGGCCAAAAAGAACCATTCCTGGAACACTTGGAGTTAGATCACCGCAGATTGATAGAGGGACATTACAAGATAATTTATAGGGTTATTGATGAGTACATTTACATCACTGATGTTTTTGATTCCAGGCAAGATCCTGACAAAATGAAAGCATAATTAGCTTTATTCCCCGCAGGCAAAATTAACCGGCTCCTGCCGCCAACGCCAAATTTTACCTACTCCCCGGAGTTTACCCCGACCCGGCGGGGCCAGCCCTTCCGTGGTCTTGCTCTCCCAACGCTATTTACAGCACATTGTATTTTTTCTTTCAATTGAATGATTTAAATAGGTAAAGAATAAAATACAAAGAGCTGTAAAAGCTAACGCACAGATAAAACCACCCCAAGCTATATTAACATAATAAACCTTATATGAGCAGCCGCCACCGCGCAAACCAAACCTGCCTTCGCTGAAGCTACGGCAGGCGATGGCTGTCGGTATAAGGCTTACTATGTTAAATAGCCGCACGGCCCGATGCTCCCTTCTGATGGAGCACCCTCCATAAATGACCACCTTAAAACCTGATTAGTCGAAGATAAGCCAGCGCCCACCCGCAGTCAAGGTCAAGCCCTGCGGGTTCCGCCAAAAAAGTTTTTTCTTTCAATTGATTTAAGCTGTAAAAACTTTTTTACCGGAAACCTTGACACTTCCCAACCCACGGCTTGAATAGATGCCTAATCCGGAATTAAGGTTAGCCCTGTCTTAGGCCTTCAAATCCCATTATTTTTAGGCTTCGTATCTTTGTGATAGTAAACATTTTAAACCAATAAAAATATGGGAAAAGAGATCGATTTTAAGTTAGCGA
>JAFGEO010000084.1 GCA_016931575.1 Bacteroidales bacterium
AAGGCATGGGGGATCTTTTTAGCTCTTGGTGGTGTTCTCATGGTTTCCAGGGAATTATTGTTCATAGTATAACTGCCCGCAAGCAGAAGCATGCAAAGATAGAATAAGCTGCGTAACATAGGACAAGATGTTTAAAGGTTTCTAATATCGGGGTAAGTACTAAGTTAGTAAAAAGAGTAATACGCAGTTTGTTTTTATAAAAAAATGGAGGGTGGTAAGCGAAGAAGTGCCCGCAGGTGTTCACGGATCTTTACGCTGATTCGCGCAGGAAGAGTCCTTTGGATCGTACTATGCCACCTTTGAAAATCCGCTTTAACCCGCTGCCTTTGTCCGCGGGAAAATTACCTGGCCAGACACATGAATAAAATCACTGGAATTACTCCGCATCCTTCATGCTCAGCTGGATCCTTTTTCGTGCGACATCCACCTCCAGCACCTTAACCTTAACATGCTGGTTCAGCTGCACCACCTCGTTGGGATCCTTAACAAAACGATTGGCAAGCTGCGAAATATGCACCAGGCCGTCCTGCTTCACCCCTATATCCACAAAAGCGCCGAAATTGGTGATATTGCTGACAATTCCCGGTACTACCATGCCGGGTTTGACATCCTCTATCTTGAAAATGCCTTCGGAAAACTCAAAGACTTTTGCTTTTGTCCTGGGGTCACGTCCGGGCTTGGCAAGCTCCTGAATAATATCTTTCAGGGTTGGTAAACCGATTTTACCCTGCACATAGCTGTGGATATCTATCCGCGATTGTACTTCGTCACTATCCATGAGCTGGCTCAGGGATACCCCCTGGTCTTTGGCCATCTTCTCCACAATATGGTAGCTTTCCGGATGTACGGCACTGTTGTCCAGAGGATTCTTGCCGTTTCGGATCCGGAGGAAACCTGCAGCCTGTTCGAAAGCCTTGGGCCCCAGCCTGGGAACTTCCTTCAGCGAGGTCCTGGAGCTGAAGGCACCGTGCTCACTGCGATAGTCCACAATATTTTTGGCTATCTGAGGACCAAGTCCTGAAACATAGTTAAGCAGGTGCATGCTCGCGGTATTCAGGTCGACACCTACGGCATTCACACAGCTTTCCACGACTTCGTCCAGCGATTTTTTTAGCTTCCCCTGATCGACATCGTGCTGGTATTGTCCAACACCGATCGACTTAGCCTCGATCTTCACCAGTTCAGCCAGGGGATCCATCAACCGTCGACCTATGGAAACAGCCCCCCTGACGGTGACATCATATTGCGGAAACTCATCGCGTGCAACCTTGGAGGCTGAATAGATGGAAGCACCGGCTTCATTTACCACAAAAACCTGCAGGTCACGATCGAAGCGTATCCGCTTGATAAACTGTTCGGTTTCACGGCTGGCTGTACCGTTTCCAATGGCAATAGCTTCGATTTTGTACATCTGCACCAGGGAACTGATCTTAGCGGATGCTTTCCCGGTTTCTTTCTGCGGGGCATGCGGATATATCGCTTCATTATGCAGCAGGTTGCCCTGTGCATCCAGACAGACAATTTTGCATCCGGTGCGAAATCCCGGATCCATAGCCAGGATCCTCTTTTCACCCAGGGGTGAGGCCATCAGCAGCTGGCGGAGATTGGCAGCAAAGACACGAATCGCCTCCTCGTCTGCTTTCTCTTTTGAGAGCGCCCGGAATTCGGTTTCAATGGACGGCTTTAGCAGTCGGCCGTAGCTATCGGCAACAGCCATCTTTACCTGTTGTGAGACATCAAAATATCCTTTAATAAATAATTCATCCAGGCTTTCGATTACCTTTTCTTCCACCGGGGCAATATCCACCTTCAGAAAACCTTCGTCCTCTCCCCTGCGAAGGGCCAGCAAGCGATGGGATGGACAGCGGGAAAGTTTCTCTGAAAACTCATAGTAGTCTTTGTATTTTATTCCTTCTTCTTCCTTACCCTTAAGCAGCCGGGAGGAAATCATTGCATCTTTGTTAAAATGGTACCTGACCGTATCCCGGGCACGCTTATTTTCACTTACCCACTCTGCCACAATATCGCGGGCACCCTGCAGGGCTGCCTTCTCATCGGGAACATCCTTATTGACAAACTCAGCGGCTTTGGATAAGATATTGAGCTCTTTTTGCTTCATCAGGATCGCAGCCAGGGGCTCAAGGCCCTTTTCCTTAGCAACCGAGGCACGTGTCTTCTTTTTGGGTTTATAGGGAAGATAGAGGTCTTCCAGTTCGGTGAGCGTTTCGGCAGACTCAATCTTATTCTTTAATTCAGGAGTGAGTTTCCCCTGCTCTTCGATAGTCTTAAGGATTGTCTCGCGCCGTTTGTCGATCTCCTGCAATTTAAGATACTGGTCTCTTACCTCGGCTACCTGCACCTCGTCCATGCTTCCGGTCATCTCTTTACGGTAGCGACTGATAAAGGGTATGGTAGCCCCTTCGTTCAGCAATTTCAGGACATTGGCGATCTTCCCCGCTTCAAGCTGGGTTGTTTTGGCAATCTTCTCCAGGTATTTTTCCATGGCTTCCATTTAAGCAGCCCAAATTTAGATAATCCCCGGGCATTTCACAGGAATGTTAAAAAGTTGAGGATAAAAAGCTCGTTTCCCTGTTGAACAAAGTCGTCTCCGACTTGTCCTGAAAGAGGCCGTATTCCTTAATATGAGGGCTTCAGCCTTGAATATTTTTATAGAATGACCTTACTTTGTGTAATCCTTATAGTAAAACCTGCAGATGATCCTTATCCTCTCTCCCGCCAAAAACCTTGATTTTAATTCGGAAATCCACTATCAGGGCCATACCATGCCCGATTTTCTGAATAGCAGCAATACCTTGATATCGAAGCTGAAGAAATTTTCACCTGATGAACTGGGTGCTCTGATGGATATAAGTCCCAAACTTGCTGAGCTGAACTTTATCAGGTACAGACAATGGAGCCGCATCACATCGCCGGAAAATGCCCGACCCGCCATATTCACCTTTAACGGCGAGGTTTTTAACGGACTTCAGGCCCGAAGCCTCAGCACAGGTGCCATCGAATTTGCACAGGAGCATTTACGCATCCTCTCCGGGCTCTATGGCATCCTGCGCCCCCTGGACCTGATACAGCCCTACCGTCTGGAAATGGGGATCGCGCTGCAGGCAGGAAAGCATGCCGATCTCTATGCCTTCTGGGGAAACCGGATTTTGAATAAGCTAAATGAGAAGGCGCAGGAAACCGCTTCCAGTGTACTTGTCAACCTGGCCTCAAACGAATACGCCAAAGCCGCAAAACTTTCTAATTTCAAAGGAAGGGTGATCACACCCGTCTTCAGGCAGCTTAAGGGTGAAAAACTGACCACCATTACCATATACATGAAGAAAGCCCGGGGGCTGATGACCCGTTTTATCCTGGAAAATCAGCTTCAGGATGTGGAAGCCCTTAAATTATTCGATGTCGAAGGATATTTCTATGATGAAAACCATTCCGGCAAGGACGAGTGGGTGTTTGTCAGATAATGGGATAGCACCCTGCACATTTATGAAAAAAAAGCTCCCCGAAGGGAGCTTTGCAGATCTCTTAATGCACACCGATCGGATCAGGATTCCCATCCGGATCACCGCTGACATTCCCGTCTGTGGAAATATTGCCCAGCAATAATATTCCGCAGGCATGAGGTGCAGCCATTGAGGTGCCGCTTAAGGTTGCATAACCGCCACTCTTATAGGTGGAGTAAATGTAGGTTCCCGGCTCGCAGTAGTCAACCGGAGGATTATCATAGTTTGAGTAACTTGACCATACATCACCCTCTCCCATAGCTGATATCGTGTAGATGTTTGATCCACTGGCACTTGCCGGCGATTTCAGCGTTGCGCTGGTGCTTTCATTCCCAGCGGCGAGGGTAAATTTAACTCCCGTGGCAGCAGCAGCTTCCACAGCTGAATTCAATGCTTCGGAATATCCGCCACCCAGGCTCATGTTGGCAACATCGCCCGGAGAGCCATTCTCAGCTACAAAGTCAACTCCAGCAATTATGGCATCGTAGGAGCCACTTCCTCTTCTGTCAAGCACTTTTATGGGGACAACTGTCGCATTGGCAGCGACACCCACTACTCCCACTGCATTATTCTTTGCTCCGACAATCCCGGCACAATGAGATCCATGTCCATTGTCATCATCAGGTGTGGAAGTACGCGCAACAAAGGTAGCTCCTTTGCTTGCATCAACATTAAGGTCTACATGGTCAATATCAATCCCTGTGTCGATGATCCAGGCAACTTGCCCTGTTCCATCAACGCCACCGTTTACACGAGCAACACCCCATGGGGTACTTTGACCTACCGGAGTGGGACTAGGCTTTTTCATGATCTTTACATCAGGTTGGATTAAGGTAGCGACCTGGTTTTCTTCAATATATTTTACCGCGGCATCAGCCTGTAGCTTTTTTAACTGACCGGGAGCAATTTTTACAGAGAACCCCTGTATGGCTGTTCCGTAGGCGTATCCAATTTCTCCATCGGCAATACCGGCCCTTTCGAGAATTTTCCGGCTCCTGGCTTTAACAGCAGCCTGTTTTTTCTCATAGCCTTTAAGCTGAACAAGTTCGGTAACAAGCTCTGCATCATTTAAAACTACAATGTAAATCTTCCTGGATAAATCAGCTGATTTAAGCGTAATTTCTTCCTGAAGGGAGTCATCCATGAAAGATTTTTCACACGACTGAAATAAAAATCCCAGCAGGGCTACTCCGATTAAACAAACCATTAATTTTCTCATAATAACTTGACTTTTTAGGTTAACAGATAGGTTAATACTTCCGATATTACTTATTTAGGTTGTGTGTTCTTATTAATTGATCCCGACAGGTAACCCGACAATCAGGAATGACTAAGGATTCCTTTTACTCAGAGCAAAACTTTCCTGTAAGTGCCAATGGATGCAATGAAAAAAATAATCCTTCACTCCGTTAGGTTCCAGTTAAATCTTTTTTATAGACAGCATGCGACTCCTTACGTATCAGTGCCTGCATAAAGGCAGGGCAGAATATAAGACGTCTATCCAGTGAAAGATATAAACTTTTTCAGGATAAATCAATAGCCGGGAATATACTGTCTGAAGGGTACTGCCAAAAGAGTGTAACATGCTTTTCAAATTCTGACACATGAAACTCGTAGATACAATTTCCTGCAGATTTTCCGAATTAGCGATGATTTTTGTATATTTAGTAATTAGCGGCTAATAGGTTAAGGCATGGTATTAACTGTTACTCTGAATCCCGCCATTGACAAATTGCTGATCCTGAAGCGATTTTCAATCCATAAGCTCCACCGACTGGAGAGCAGTGAAAAAAGCATCATTTCAGCAGGTGGGAAAGGCGTGAATATTGCCATCAACCTCCACCGGTTTAACGACGAAGTGATCGCCACCGGATTTGCATCCGGGCACTCAGGGCACCTGCTGTGTGATGAACTCCGCAGAGTGGGCGTAACAACAAGCTTCATATTCACCGAGGGGCTTACCCGTACGAACATTTCTATCCTCGACCAGGAAAACGAAACCCTTACTGAGATCAATGACTACGGACACCATGTATCCCTGCCCGACCAGGAATTCTTCCTGGAAAACTACGAGAGGCTGCTTTATCGGGTAAAAACCGTTGTGCTGGCCGGATCCCTGCCTATTGGTGTGTCAGAGGATATTTACCGGAAAATGATCCTGATGGCCAGGGAAAGAAAGAAGAAAGTAATTATCCATACATCCCCCCAGCATCTTGACCCGATTATCGATTCCTCACCTCAGATTATCGTCCCGGATATGAGAAGTTATCATCAGATGTTGGGCAATCCCTGCGACGGGATTGAGCAATTCCTGCATGTAGGTAAAGAGGTGCTTGTAAAAAATAAAGAAAGTGAACTGATCATTTTCATACACCGCATTGAGAATGTAGTGGCCATCAGTCGTTCCGCCTGCTACATCCTGCGTCCTGAAAATCTCACTATTCGAAATATGCTGGGATATGCCGACTCCTACGTGGCTGGATTTTTACATGCCGGGAAAAACAGCCTTTCAATGCTGGATACACTGATCTATGCTTCAGCTGCAGGATTGACAAATGTGGAATCCCTTCATAAGGAACTGGTCGATCCGGAACATATTGAAAAAAATTTAAACCGAATAAAAGTAGAAGAGATCAAATGAGACTTGTCAGGGATTATATGCACAAAGACATTACCTCCGTAAATGAAGATTCAACACTCGGGCAGGTTATCCGTGTCATGAAACTCCACCGTCTGGGTGCAGTACCTATCGTTGACAAACAAGGGCATTGTATCGGGTATATTACTGCCCGGGATGTGCTGAAGATCGCAATTCCCGATTATATCAAGTCTATTTACAATACTTCCTTCATGGCAAACATGGACCAGGTCACAAATCACCTGAAAGGCATGCTAAATGAAAAAGCTGTACGTTTTTTAGATGGGGAATATGTATTTCTGAATCCGACGGATACCATGTCCTATGCTGCTGATCTACTGAACAGGCAAAAAAGGACCATTCTCCCGGTGATCGAGGATCAGCAACAGGTAGGATGGATAACCAAGATCGATATCATCTCCATGGCCCTTGATCCGGAGGAAGAAAACAACGATAAACACGATTAACCGGCATGTTTCTAAATGCAGCAACCGATATAACCCTCCTCAAAATAGTGGTCACACTAAGTGTCTTCTTCCTGACTTTTCTGTTTATCACTACTGAAAAACTCCCGAACGCCATTGCTGCCATGGCCGGGGCATTCATCCTGATCATTTTTCATGTCGTTTCGCAGGAGGAAGCAATAGATTATGTCGATTTTGACACGATCGGACTGCTATGCGGAATGATGCTTACCGTGGCCGTGATGAGAAAAACAGGGCTTTTTGAGTACATTGCCATCAAGGGGATCAAGATGACCGGAGGAAACCCCTGGAAGATCCTGGTGGTACTTTCCATTGTCACGGCCGTCCTTTCCGCCTTCCTGGACAATGTCACCACGGTCCTGATCATCGTGCCCCTTACTTTTGCTGTCTGCGAAACCATCAGGGTGAATCCCACACCCATACTGATTTCCGAGATCCTTTTTTCCAATATCGGTGGGGCCGCAACCCTGATCGGTGACCCCCCCAATATTATGATCGGCGGTGCTACAGAACTGGATTTCATGGACTTCATTTACAACAACCTTCCCATCGTCATCCTGGTTTCTATTGTAACCATGGGCTTATTGCGGCTTATTTACTATAAAAAACTCATGGAAATACCGGTAGACAGCAAAAAAATCCTGGCTTTCGATGAGAGAAGAACCATTCCCGATAAGAAATTCCTTATTTCCACCCTGATTGTCTTCGGACTGATAATCATCGCATTTGTTACTCATCAGTTTCATCACATCAGCCTGGCCTCAGTAGCTATCGGGGGTGGATTTACCCTCATGATGGTTACACGTCAGGATCCTGAAGAAGTGCTGAAAGAAGTGGAATGGCCAACCCTCTTCTTCTTCCTGGGGCTTTTTGTTATCGTTGGGGGACTCGATAAGACCGGAGTGATCCATAAAGTTGCTGTCAGCATGCTGGATGTGACTAAAGGCCAGGAAGGCCCCTCAACACAATTTGTTCTTTGGCTTTCGGCGCTTTCAACGACTGTTGTCAACTCCATCCCCTTTACGGCTACAATGATTTCTCTGATTGAAAATATGTCAGGCAGTATTTCGGGTGACATCAACAATATCTGGTGGGCACTCTCCCTGGGTGCCTGCTTTGGCGGAAACGGAACACTTGTTGGCGCCGCAGCTAACATTATCGTTGCCGGTTTCACACAGAAAACAAAATACCCCCTGCGTTTTGGTGAGTATTTTAAAGTTGCATTTCCTCTCATGCTGGTATCTGTCGCAATGGTTTCCGGATACCTGTACTTGAAGTATACTTATTTTTAGGTACGGGGTGGTTTAATAAAAAATTAAGTATTAAGAATTGGGATTCTGGGCTTTTGTCTTTGAGGACTTCAAGGCAATAAATCCCGGGCTCCGGCAACAATTTGCTTTTAGGTATACCATGTGCCACTCCTAAGGATTTCTCCTGTTTTATACATGCTTATTTATGGCCTTCGCCACAACTTTGAAGCCTGGAAAGGAAAGTCCTCTGCGATGAAGGTACAAGTTTGTGGGAGATCCTGAGATTCCTCAGGATGACTACTGCCCTGTAAAAAGCACTGCAACAGCAATCTGAGTGATATTAAACGGAACTTTTCTTCTGACATCTCAGGACCCGCTCTGGGACCACCCTTTAGTAGATCCCATGGCACATAAGCCCAGTCTTTAGACCTAAATAAACAAAACACCATCATCCAACAAACACACGAACATTAATATCCCACCACCAATCCAGCAAGCACCTCATCATTCTATCACCCCTTCCGATTGTCCTTAACCAGCTTCACCAAAACAATATCGTCATGGGCTGGGTCGTCCAGACGACCTTCAATGTGGTAGCCAAGCTGTTCATAGAAACGGATGTTATGCACACTTTTCTCTGCCGTGAAAAGTTCAAAACAGGTCACACCGGAATAACTGGCTTCCAAAAACTCCATGATGGTTCGCCCCAGGCCTTTCCGCTGGTATTCAGGGAGCACAACCAGCCGGCCTATCGACAGGATATTGCCTTCCAGCAACCTGACTTTTACAGAAGCAACAATTTTACCCTCGCTGCATAATTTGTAGAATGAATAGTTATTGAAATCGTCCTGAATGGATTTATGGTCCTGCAATAAGGCAGGAATATCAAACTTGTTATGGAGTACTGCTTCCTGATGGAAGGCCCGTTTCTGGACCTCCAGGATTTCAGCGGCATCGCTTACCTGTGCCTTTTCAACCTTCATGAGAAAATGAAAATAACTAGTTAGTCTGAACTGCTCCAGGAAAGATCCGGCTGATTTTTATTAAACGATATTGGCAAAACCCATGAATGCCATTGCCAGGATACCAGCAATGATAAAGGCTATCGGCACACCTTTCATCCCTTTCGGAATATCGGCAAGCTCAAGTTGCTCCCGGATGCCTGAAAAAGTAACCAGTGCAAGTCCAAATCCGATGGCATTGGCAAAGGCATAAACAACACCTTCAAGGAGGTTAAATTCCTTCTGAAAGGTAAGCAGGGCAACTCCAAGGATAGCACAGTTGGTGGTGATCAGGGGAAGAAAGATACCCAGTGCCTGGTATAAAGAAGGGCTGACCTTTTTCAGAATGATTTCGACAAGCTGTACCAGACTGGCAATTACCAGGATATAGGAAACGGTCTGCATAAAGCCGATTCCCAGGGGTTCAAGTACATACTGCTGCAGGATGTAGGTGACAATGGTGGCGATCACCATGACAAATGTAACTGCACCGGCCATTCCCATGGCGGTATCCACCTTGTTTGATACCCCGATGAAAGGACAGATCCCCAGAAACTGAGAGAGTAGTATATTGTTTACAAAAACAGCTCCTATTATTATCAGTATATATTCCATAGCAAATTACGAGTTTGTATACCGTTTCTTAACAATGTGCATAATGGCAATCAGGTAGCCCAGGGCCAGGAAAGCACCGGGTGCAAGAACAAATACGAGCATTCCGTCGCCTTCAATGAATTTCTGATTGAAGATGGACCCGCTACCGAGTATTTCCCTGACCGATCCCAGGAGGAAAAGTGCGAAGGTAAATCCCAGTCCGATTGCCAAACCATCAATCAGGGAAGCAAAAACCGAATTCTTGGAAGCGAAAGCTTCTGCGCGGCCCAGGACGATGCAGTTCACCACGATCAGGGGAATAAACAGGCCCAGGTTGTCGTAGAGACTGGGTTCGCCATTGGGGCCCGGAGTATTGGCATAAGCCTTCATCAGCAGATCAACAATGGTCACAAATGAAGCGATGATTACGATATAGGAAGGTATGCGAACCTTGTCGGGGATGAAACGTGCAAACAAAGAAATGGCCCCGTTTGACATTACCAGCACAAAGGTTGTGGCAAGACCCATGCCGATTCCATTAATAGCTGAACCCGTTGTTCCCAGCGTAGGGCAGAGTCCCAGGAAAAGGACAAAAACAGGATTCTCCCTGACAAATCCTTTTGTAATATTTTTCCACTGGCTCATTTTGCACCTCCTTTATCAGAATTTAAACTGTAAAATGCCTTAATGGCTTTGTCCACCGCCTCACAGTAGGCCCGCGATGTTATTGTTGAAGCTGTTATGGCATCAATATCCCCCCTGTCCTTTGTAACAGAAACTGTCACCTCAGGAGGGTATTTTTTTCCGGGAAACTGGCTTTGGAAAGGCTCTTCCGTCATTTTAGTACCCAGACCGGGGGTTTCCTTATGTTCCAAAACAGCAACCCCGTGGATAGTCCCGTCAGGTCTTAGTCCGACCAGGAGTCTCAGCATACCCCCAAACGCATTCTTAGAGTATGTTTCAATAGCATACCCGATGGTATCCTGATCCGATTTGGCAATATAAAACACCAGGTTTTCACCGTCTGTATCGGTGAGCTTAAAAAATTCTTTTCCGGGTTCGTTAGTAAATTCGGGAACCACTCTCTTGATGGCAAGGTCCAGTTTTGCAGCTTCAGCTTTTGCGATGCCATCCCTGGTAAGCTCGTATACAAATCCCATGGCTGCGGAAGCTCCCAGTGCCACCAGGAAAAGTGTGAGTACCATGTTGGTAAATGTGGATTCTTTTTTAGCCATTTTTTACCTCCTCTCCAAAACGTTTAGGTTTGATATAGCGGTTGATTAGGGGGACGAATGCATTCATGATCAGAATAGCAAAGGATATCCCCTCCGGATATGCCCCGAAAACACGAATGATAACCGTTATCAGGGCTATTCCCACCCCATAGATGATTTGCCCGACAGGGGTCATGGGCGATGTTACATAATCGGTTGCCATAAAGATGGCCCCCAGTAGCAATCCTCCGGTTAGTATGTGGAAGAGCGGATCCGCATATTGGTTTGGGTCTGCCAGGAAAAGAATGCCGGTAAAAATGATTACCGTCCCTATGATGCTGACAGGAATATGCCAGGTAATAATTTTGCGTGCAAGCATAAAGATTAGCCCCAGGATTAGCGCAAAGGCTGCAATCTCTCCAAGAGACCCCCCGGTATTGCCCATGAAGAAGTCGGCATAGCCGAGATGGTTCTTCTCCATCAGGCTTGAAATGGTCTCCCCGGATCCCAATCCTTCCTTAATGATCCCAAGGGGCGTGGCACCCGTTGTGGCATCGCTGATATTACTATCCGAGAGGATAACAGGGGTGTTAAAACCTTCCAGCTTAGGGAATTTGGTCATCCTTGTCGGGAAAGAAAGCAGCAGGAAGACCCTTCCCACGAGTGCGGGGTTAAAGGGATTGTTCCCAAGCCCTCCGAAGGTCAATTTTCCAATGCCGATAGCAACCAGGGCCCCAACAATGATAATAAAGGGAGGCAGGCTCGAAGGCAGGTTAAATGCCAGGAGGACACCGGTAACTATTGCTGATCCGTCGGAAATTCGGGGCTCCTTCTTCAGGATATATTTCTGAATTAAAAATTCAAATAACACGCAGGAGGCCACCGAAAGCAGTGTCACATAGATGGCCCCCATTCCAAAGAACCAAAAAGACACCAGCATGGCAGGCAGCAGGGCAATCACTACTCCATACATCAGCTTGCTGACCGATTCACCGCTATGGGCATGGGGTGATGGAGATACCGTAATTAGTTTATTCATTCGTACTTAATTTTATTCAAAGCCCGGGGTATACTGCCCGGTTTGGTAGTTATTTCTATTTTTTTCTTGACCGGATCATTTTACCCACCTCGGCTTTCCCCAGCCGGATATAATCCAGCAGGGGCCTGCTTGAAGGACAGGTATAGCTGCAGGATCCGCATTCAATGCAATCCATGACTTTTTCATTTTCCATCCGCTCGTGGAGCGATTTCTGCCCCAGGACCATCAGCAGGTAGGGCTCCAGTCCCATCGGACACACAGAAACACACCTGGAACATCGTATACAGGGTTCCGTTTGTCTGCGGGCGGCTTCGGGTTCAGGAAGAATCAGAATTCCCGAACTCCCCTTCACAACAGGGACACCCGGATCGGCCAGGGCTTTCCCCATCATGGGGCCCCCGTTGATTACTTTCCCGGTATCTTCAGGCAGTCCACCTGCTGCCTCGATAAGGGCACTGACAGGGGTCCCGAAACGAACGCGATAATTTGCCGGTGTTGTAAGGGATTTCCCCGTTATCGTAACAACCCGTTCGATCAGGGGCTTATTTTTCTGAACAGCGTCATACACGGCCACGGCTGTGCCTACATTGAATACTACTGCCCCTACATCAACGGGTAAACCGCCTGATGGGACCTCCCGGTTGAGTACAGCCTTGATCAATTGCTTTTCACCTCCCTGGGGATATTTTACCTGTAAGGCCTGAACGCTTATGTTCGGGAAACCGGTAACAATTTCCCTAAGGTGGGCAATGGCATCCGGTTTATTATTCTCAATGCCGATCACAGCCTGTTCAACATTCAGCGCCCGCATGAGGATAGAAACCCCCACTACCAGTTCTTCGCCCTTTTCGAGCATGAGCACATGGTCGGAGGTCAGATAAGGTTCGCATTCCACACCATTTATCAGAAGGTATTCCGCCTTTTTTCCGCGGGGGATGGTCAGTTTCACATGCGAGGGAAATGTAGCCCCTCCAAGGCCTACGATACCTGCTTCATTGATGCGATGGATAATCTCGGCAGGATCGAGCCGGCAATCCTTTTTTAGCTGCGTGCTTGTATCAATTGTGCTGAGCCATTCATCGCCCTTCACCCCGATAAACACTGCATCGCGCTTATAGCCGCTGGCATCCAGGGCCTTATCGATTTTCAGGACAGTTCCCGAGAAAGGAGAATGGATATTTGCCGATACGAAACCATCTGCGCTGGCCAGCAATTGTCCCACTTTTACTTCGTCGCCCTTGTTGACCAGGCACTTAGCAGGTACCCCAAGGTGCATCCCCAACGGGATTATTGCGGTTTCCGGCAGGGGCAGATTCTGGATTTTCTTACGGGCTGAAAGCTTGTTTTCCGGAGGATGCACCCCTCCTTTTGTGAATGTCTTAAGCACGTCTATTCCTCCTTCGTATTTATAGTTGAATTCGTATCTTTTTCCTCTCTGCCTTCCGGTCCGACAGCAGTCTCTTCCTTATCCTGTATCTTTCGGGGCGGGAATCCGATCTCAATGATCGAATTGGTCGGGCATTCCGTCACGCACTTGCGGCACAGCCTGCATTTTTCTGAATCAATAAATGCCAGGTTGTTCTCCATGACAATCGCCTCATAGGGACATACCTTGAAGCATTTACTACATCCTATACATGCAACTGTACAGCTTTTTTTTGCAATGCCACCTTTTTCCTCATTCCGGCAGGCGACATAGATCTTCCGGTCCTTTTTTGCGCGTTTGCGCAATTCAAACAAATCCTTTGGACATGCCTTGACGCAGGCACCGCAGGCTGTACATTTCTCATCATTCACTACCGGAAGCCCAGTGAAAGGATCCATGGATAATGCATCGAAAGTACACACCTCCACGCAGTCCCCAAACCCCAGACAACCATACTGACAACCAGTATCACCCCCGTAAAGTGCCGATGCAACAGCGCAGGAAGTTGCTCCGTCATAGATATTTGTCTTCGGCCTGGCTTCGCAGCTCCCATTGCACCTGAGAACGGCAACCCTGGGTTCCTGCTCGACAGCTTCTTTTCCAAGGATCCTGGCTACTGAGGCCATGACATCGTTCCCTCCGACAGGACAGTAAAGACCATCGAAATTTTCAGCTTTCACGCATGCTTCGGCAAAATTCCTGCAGCCGGCAAAACCACAACCTCCACAGTTTGCGGCGGGAAGGGCCTCTTCCACCTCATCGATCCTGGGATCTTCAATAACCTTGAATTTCTGAGCGACTATATAGAGGATTACGGCAGCTCCTGCTCCCAACCCGCTTAATGACAATATCGTAAATAAAATCGTCTCGTTCATATTATGCTGCTTTTCTTAATGTAAAAGTAAAAGTCCTGTCCAGACGATCCCTGAACAGGTATAATAAAATAAAATACGGTACCAGGGAAATCAAAGAGAAAATGCCGGAAAGAAGCTCATTGAGATGGAGAGTGGTTAACAGGATCAGAACAATCATTACCAGTAGAAAAGGGAAAACATAGGCCAGAAAAGTGGCTCGTATCCCCAGATGCCGTTTCATCCCGATCATCACTTGTTCACCAATGGAATAATTTTCGTCAGGAAGGGCAATCTCGATATTCCGGGTACTTTCATCCGCGACCCCACAGGCGCTCTTACTATGGCAATGCGCACACGCCTGGAACACAGCCAGCCTCACTGAAGCCTGACCATTTTCAATTCGCTCGATTACACCCTTCTGCTCAATACAGCTGGCGGAACTCATTAGATTGTTTTTATATTTAGGGGCTACAAAATTATTGATGTAAATCTAATAGTTTACGAATCGAATAAAAAATCAAAAAAAATAGAATGATTATAAATAGGGATAATGTTTTGAATATCAACATGCCTTAAAAACCTTTATAGTCTCTATTTTTTTAGTATAGCCCTCCTGATATTACCGGTGAATAACTTCCGCAATCTTTCCGGTTTAGGCAGGGTGACTCTGGCACTATTCTTGTTTTTATGCTTAGTGAAATCTCAGACTATGAAACGATTCCTCTACCCTATTCTTATTTTGCTTTTCATCCCCGTGAATCCCTGCGGTGCAAGGGAAAAGTATAAAAAGCTCCCTGTAACTAAAATCAGTGATGTAGTTGTGCGCTACGACCCCAACGTTCTCCGTATCGGTGGCAACAGGTTGCCGATCGGGATCAGTGCTGTCCTGAAAGGCGGGGAGCTTATTCAGACATCCGGCTACCTTGACGGCATCACCAGCTGGAGGCTTTATAAGATCGAAGTGGAAGGGGGCAATTTTTTCAACGGACAGGTCCGGATTGATCATGATATACCTGCCATCCGGGGCAAAGAGATCAAAGTCAATGTCTACCACCGAAAGTCGGGAGTACTTCTGAAAACTCAGGCCATCCCCCTGAATTATAAAACGAGGCTGACTATGAACCCTGTGAACAGCTTCCGTAAAGCCCCCGGGAACAAAGTGGATATCTCGCTGATTACAGAATTTAATGATGGCAGTACAGAAGAATTCAACCCCTATACAAACCGTTCGCTGGAGAAAAGATTTCAATACCAAACCGATGGTGGGAGTATGCAATACGGGAATTTCCTGATCAACCAGGATCCCTTCTCGATACGAAACCATACGGTTATGCTGATGGCTTATCTGATTGAAGATCCCTCCATTGGCGATACGCTGGGTGTCACCCTGGATTACCGCGATCATTTCGTAAGTAGTTTTCATGGTTCCTCCGGGTTTGACGGCAGCTCGGGATTTTCCGGAAGTTCAGGATCGACCGGAGGTGACGGAGGTGACGGAGGTGACGGCCAGGACGGTGATCATGGATCATATGGCCCCGATGTTGAAGTCTTTGTTGATGTATATTTCGATACCATCATCCTGCAGGAGCTGCTGTATGTTGAGATCAACAGGCTGAATTCGGAGAAACTGATCCGGCACCTGGTTAATACCGATGGCGGTTCCCTGTCCATTTACTCTTATGGCGGGGACGGTGGCGATGGTGGGCACGGAGGCAGCGGAGGCAGCGGGGGAAGTGGCTACGATGGAGGTACCGAAACAAAAACGGTCCAGGTGAACGATTCAACGACCGAAGACATCACCATCAGGCTACCCGGCGGTCCGGGGGGAAATGGCGGGAACGGAGGATATGGCGGCCATGGCGGCTATGGTGGTCCAGGAGGCAATATCTACATTGACTATACGCAATACGCAGAACCTTTCCTGGACCTGATTCAGGCATACAGTCGCGGCGGTGATGGCGGCAGCGGAGGATTTGGGGGTTCAGGAGGAAGCGGAGGAAGTGGAGGAAGCGGCAATCCATCGGGATCAAGCGGACATTCAGGACACTCAGGATCAAGTGGCAGTAGCGGTTGGAGCGGTCCTGCGGGAAGGGTTTATTATGAAAGGGTGGAGACTGGGGAATAGGGGCTTGCGGGTGCCGGCGGTGTCAGTCGAAGGGGCAGTGTAAATCAGTGCAACAAAAAAGGAACACAGAGGGCCACGGAGGAAAAAGCATGCACCGACAAGCTCAAACACCTGTCAACTGACAACCTACCCCCCGACTACCTCTCTCCTTCTAAGTTTCGAAGAAATTAAACTTATATTCCAGGATGGATTCGTAATACTCACCACGCTCCATGATATCATCATCGCCTTCTTCGTAGTACCAGTTCACAGTTAGGCGACGGCCCTTTTTAGAAATATCCACAAGTGCCCGCAGAATATGTAAAATAGCCTTGGAAGAGCCGCTATTGAAATATTCCAGTTCAATGTCGAGCGTAGTGCTTTCAGCCGGTTCCTGGCAGTAGAAAAAGATCCATTCAAACAACTGATCATAGAAAAGTGTTGCATCTTCCGGAATTGACCGCCCGCTGATCTTCAATCGGCCATCAATGCTAAAGCTGACTTCAGGAGTTTTTTTTGTACTTTCTATGACCAGGTTGTTCATGAACCGGTATAATTTGGCATGAAAAATTAAAAATACAATAATTTAGACTGATTATACAAAACGTAAATCAACAAAAATGGGCCACTCGTAAAAATCTTGCAACAATTATATACAAAATACAGCAGAATGAATAATCTTATTATCAACAGTAAAAGAGGTGTACCCGGGGTTTATTTTAAGGCCCTGGAATTTGCTGCGCACAAGCATCGCGCCCAAAAAAGAAAGGGTCCGAAAGGGATTCCCTACATCAACCATCCGATAGAAGTAGCCAGCCTGATTGCCTCAACACTTGAAAATCCATCCCCGGAGCTTCTGGTTTCAGCCATACTCCATGACACGCTGGAAGATACTTCTGCCACAGAGGAAGATATTGAAAAACGATTCGGCCACGCGGTACTCTCCATTGTACTGGAAGTCACTGATGATATGAAACTTCATTCCAAAGAAAGAAAGGAGTTACAGGTTGAACATGCAGCCTCACTTTCCCCGGAGGCCAGGGCCATCAAGATTGCTGACAAGACCTGTAACATCCGTGACATGCTGCAAACGAAATACTTCTGGACGAAACCAGTCAAGATCCAATATATACTATGGGCCATACGTGTCGTAGAACAGATTGGTTCAAGCCATCCTCCCCTGAAGAAGGTATTTATGGAGACCATACATCAGGCAGAAGAGATCCTCGACGTCAAGTTTGGGTTCCCTAGTGCTTAATTCGTGCATAAGGCGGGTCGGCAATGTTCCCGAACTCTTTCTTCAGGAACTTATGGTGTCCGGCAAGGGCAATCATAGCCGCATTGTCCGTGGAATAACGGAACTCGGGAATGTACACCTCCCACCCCTGCTTCTCTCCTTCGGAACGTAAGCGTTTACGTAAGCCGGAATTGGCTGAAACACCACCGGCAATTGCAATGTGGTGAATGTGGGTCTTTTTGGCTGCCAGAATCAGCTTATCCATCAGGATATCGATGATCGTTGCCTGGATGGAAGCTGACAGGTCGACCTGGTTATTCTGAATAAATTCCGGATCCCTTTTTACCCGGTCCCTGAGGGTATACAGGAAGGAAGTTTTCAGGCCGCTGAAGCTGAAATCCAATCCTTTGACCTGAGGTCTGGAGAAGCTGAAAGCTTCCTGATTTCCTACTGCGGCATACTGATCGATAAGGGGACCGCCGGGATAAGGCAGCCCCATAACCTTGGCGCACTTATCGAATGCCTCTCCGGCAGCATCATCAATGGTCTGGCCGATAATCTCCGATTTAAGGTAATCATGGATAATGAGGATCTGCGTATGACCCCCTGATACCAGCAGGCAAAGGAATGGAAAGGGGGGGATTTTCTTATCTTCACCTTCCTCCTGAAGGAAAACTGAGAGTATGTGCGCATGAAGGTGGTTCACATCAATGATGGGTATATTTGCCGACAGCGCGAAGCCTTTGGCAAAGGAAGTTCCAACCAGCAGGGCACCCATCAACCCGGGTCCCCGCGTGAAAGCCACAGCACTGATATCTTTTTTATCAACACCTGCCGAGGCTATCGCCCGTTCAACAACCGGCACAATATTCTGCTGATGGGCCCGCGATGCCAGCTCCGGAACAACCCCTCCGTACTCCTTGTGTACATCCTGATTTGCCACACGGTTGGAGATTACTTTCCCGTTCCTCAAAACGGCTGCGGAAGTGTCATCGCAGGAAGATTCGATTCCAAGAATAATAACGTTCATAGAGTCAGAATTATCCAGATATAATGTATTTTTGTTATCCGGATGGTGCGTAAAATTATCAAAAAAACAGGTAAGCTTATCACCTACTTACTTTTACTGGCAATTTTAATCCCTTTTATAGCACTGGGATTGCTTCAATTGCCGGCAGTACAGGATTTTGCCATTAATAAGGTCGTCACCTACCTTGAAAAGGATATGGGCGCTGACATCAATTATTCTTCCTTCCGCATTACTAACTTCAACAAGGTTAAGATCAACGATCTCTATCTTTCTGATGTAAACGGAGACACCCTCGTCTTTTCAAAACTTACGGAACTGACCGTCCCTGTAATTTTCAGCTTCTTCATCGACCGCGATGAGATGAAACCGATGATTAAACAGCTGGCACTTGAGGAAGCCGAATTCAATATAAAAATCGATACTGCCGGAACACTCAACTTCCAGTATATTATTGATTATTTCAGTTCCGATAGTCCGGATGAAGAAGAATCTGAACCTATCCTGATTAAAGAGTTCAGCCTGAAAAACTGTAAATTCAACTTGTATATGGCCGGTGCCGAAGCCAACCAGGATGAGGAAATCAACTTCAGTAACCTGCAGCTAAGCCGGCTGAATGCCCGTGTTGACAACATCACCATCATCGAAGATATTATCGGAATTGATTTCCAATCGCTAAGTTTTTCTGAAAGGAGCGGTTTTGTTCTGAATGATTTCGAGGGATATTATGAAATGGCCCCCACCTATATGTTTGTTGAAAATATGTCGCTTAATAGTCCTTCTACTTCCATCAATCTTGAAAAGGCAGGGGTAAAATACGCTTCATTCGATGATTTCGGAGGGGACGGACTTTATAGGAATGTTGATATTGAGCTCCTCCTGAAACCCAGCAGGATCAGTGCTTCGGATCTGGCGTATTTCTCCGACGGGATGAAGGACACGAAACAGGAGATCCTTATTTCCGGGGATATTTACGGGACCCTTTCCAACCTGAAGGGGAGAAATGTTTCCCTTAACTGGGGTGAAAAATCATCCATATCAGGGAGGTTCAACATATCCGGCTTACCCGATCCCGAGGAAACCTTCATTATTTTTGACCTTAATGAGCTGAATACGAATACCCGGGACATTTCCCGCATTGACCTTCCCGGAGACCAGGTTCTCGAGCTTCCCGAACAGTTTAACAGCATAACCAGCATCCGGTATGAGGGGAACTTCACAGGATTCCTCAACGACTTTGTGGCCAATGGAATGCTGCAGACAAACCTGGGAAAAGTGTATACCGACCTGATGTTTGCTCCGGATAGCCTGGACCAGATCCGCCTTTCGGGAAGGATACGAACCACGGATTTCCAAATCGGTAAACTGATCAACAATGAGGAGTATGTCAAGGAGGTATCGATGGATGCCTCCATTATCGGTTACCTTTCGGATGATAAGCCATTCAACGCCGAAATTCAGGGAGAGATCAGCAAGCTGACCCTGATGGATTATCCCTATCAGAACATACGGGTAAACGGCAGGATCTCGGATAAACTCTTCAGCGGTGAACTGAATGTTGACGATCCGAACCTCATCATGACCTTTAAGGGGCTCTTCGATATGGGCTCCGATATCAGTGCCTACAATTTTGATGTCAATGTGATCGATGCCAACCTGTATGCCCTCAATATTTCCGATTCCGATCCGGAATACCATGGTTCATTTTTGCTAAAAGCCAACGCTTCCGGACCCAGTCTCGATGAAATAAACGGTGAATTCCACCTGTTGAATTCACTTTTTTTCAAAACAAACAAGCAGATCCAGATTTATGATCTAAACCTGATCTTGGCTAATAACGATCAGAACAATCGCATGACCATCCGTTCTGACGTTTTGGATGCAGATATCCGGGGGAAGTATAAAATTTCTGATCTCTCCGCTGTTTTTATGAGCTTCCTGCACCAGCATCTTCCAAACCTGGTCAAAAAACCGGAGGAGGAACCACTTCATTACAGCGATACCCGTCTTGAATTTGACATGCAGTTTAAACAAACTGAATCATTCTTCAACTTTTTTTTCCCGGAGTACATGGTTGCTGAAAATACTCAGGCAAATGGAGAGTTTGTTCCGGGCACCGACAAGGGGATCGTGCTGAACCTGTATTCGCCGGGCATTACCTACCAGAAAAATACCATGCAGGGGATGGCCCTGAATATTTATAAGGAAGACTCCCTGCTTCGGGCTTCGATAGGATGCCGGAACTTCAACCTGAATGAGAGTGCGGATCTTGAGAACTTTACAATTATGACCTCCATATCCCAGGACCGGATTCAGTTTGATGCCCGCTGGCTTAACTGGGATTCGGCAGTATACAGGGGCAATATCTCCGGAATGGCCATCTTTGATAAGCAAGATGGCCAGAATATATATAAGTTTGAGTTTAACCCTACTTCCATTGTTATAAGCGATACGCTTTGGAATATCAGCGAATTTGCCCTGTTAATCGATACTGCCGGATATGGCATCGAAAACCTGCGGATCAATAAGCGAAATGAGTACCTCGAAGCCAGCGGAAAGATCTCTGACCTCCCGGGAGACACACTGAATTTTAACTTCGATAACTTTAGCCTGGAGAATCTTAATTTCATCCTGGGCTCTCACGGCCTTTTCCTCAATGGGGAACTGAGCGGGAACGGGAACATCACCGGCAAATCGCTGAATCCCCTGTTCTTTGCATCCCTTTCCATCAAAAACCTGGTCATCAACTCGGAACCTCTCGGTGACGGAGTCATCACCTCCTTATGGGATAACCGGAAGCAATCCCTCACGATCAACCTGGAAGCCACCCGGGGAAAACTTACCATGCTGAAAATTCTCGGGGACTACTACCCGCAGGATAATGGCAAAATGGATTTCGCTATCAATCTTAATAAACTGAAAGCCAACATTATAAACCCATTCCTTACAGGCATATTTTCTGATATTGAAGGTTTTGCTTCGGGCGACCTGCAACTATCCGGAACCCCAAAAAAACCAACACTTTCCGGAAAGATCCTGCTGCAGCGGGCAGGATTTACCGTGGATTACCTGATGACTCATTATACCCTAACGACCGAGGTCGACTTTGTCAATAACAACATCATCATCAACAATGCCCTGCTGTATGACCAGGAAGGAAGTCCGGCCATCGTTAACGGAATGATTCGCAACGATTATTTCAGGGATATGGAGCTGAACATCGGGATACGCCTTGACAAGACCATGTGTCTGAACACAACTGCTGAAGATAACGACTGGTTTTACGGCACAGCCTATGCTACCGGAAATGTGAAGATCCACGGCGGGCTGGACGATCTCCGCTTCGATGTGGATGCAAAAACGGAAAGGGGCAGAAATGATCCAAACATACCTGAAAGGAACAAAAGAGATAAAAGTACAATTATCTATATACCCCTGACCGAACAGATCGAAGTTGATGAATATAAGTATATAAGTTTTGTCAGACAGGATGAGGATACAAGCAGCAGAGAGAAGAAATCCGACGAAAAACAGGTTGACCTTTCCGGTTACCAGATGGAGTTCAACCTGGATGTGACTCCTGATGCTGAGATACAAATGGTCTGGGATCCTACCATCGGCGATATAATCAAGGGCAGGGGAACCGGAAAGATCCAAATGTCCATTAACACCATTGGAACCTTTGATATGATCGGAAATTTTGTCATTGAAAAAGGAGATTACCTGTTCACCCTGCAGAATGTCATTAATAAAAAGCTAAAGATCATCCCGGGAGGAACCCTGCAATGGACCGGTGACCCCTATAATGCGATTGTCGATATGACGGCAGTATATAACACAAATGCTATGTTCTCCGACCTGGTTCCGACGATTACTGAAGAAAGGGACCCTGGACGCGTGGATGTCGATTGCCGGATTTTCCTCACCGACCTGCTGATGTCTCCAACGATCGACTATGACATTTACCTCCCTTATGCCGACGAGGAAACCAGGGATATGGTACGATCCAAAACTCAGGGTGAGGAAGAGCTTAGCAAGCAGTTTATCTCATTGCTCGTGATGGGCAGGTTTATGCCGGCTGCAGGGCTTGCATCAAACGCCGGCTCGGAAAGTGTGATGGCCGGTAAGAATAACGCTATGGAACTTCTTTCCAATCAGCTGAGCAACTGGCTCTCCCAGATCAGCAACGACTTCGATGTGGAAGTTAACTACCACCCCGGACAGGAGAGTGAGCTTACCCCAAGTGAGTTGGAAGTGATGCTTTCCACGCAGTTCCTGAATGACCGCCTGAGCATCAACGGCAGTGTCGATATGAAGTCGGATGCCGCTGTACAGAATACGGCAAAGTTTGCCGGAAATTTTGACGCAGACTATAAGCTTAACGAGAAAGGAAAGGTCAGGCTCAGGGCCTTTAACCATTCCAACGATAATATTGCCGACAATGACTCCGACTACACCCAGGGCTTCGGCATCATTTTTAAGGATGAATATGATTCGCTGGGTGAATTATGGAAACGTTACTGGGAATTCATTACGGGTAAACGGAAGGAGAAGGCCGAGACGGTTGAGGAAACTTCCGGAAAGAAGACGGAAGAGTGAAGATGAAAGGAAGAGAGCTTGTAGACAGAATGCTGGAGATGGCTCAAAGATTGTTACTAGACGTTCATTTATAGTTTTTTAATCCCTGGGGCTTATGGGTAGAGTAACACATCACCAGTTAACAGCTACCAGTTGCCAGTTAACAGTTACCAGTTACCAGCAATAAATTATTGCGAAGCATTGTTAAAATTTCTTTGCCTGAAATAATTCCGATCTCTTTTCGTTTTAATAACTTTAGAAGATAATTTAAAATTTACTATGATCAACTTGTTTCTTGCACTAGATGCCAATACGGCTGAGAAAGCAGCCAGTAGCACTGAGAAGTTGGAGTTTATTGACCTTGCCCTCAAAGGCGGATGGCTGATGCTCCCGATATTTTTGTTGTCAGTTGTGGCAATATATATCTTTTTTGAGAGGTATTCCGCCATAACAAAGGCTTCGAAGATCGACGCCAACTTTATGAACCGGATCAAGGATTATATCCATGACGGCAAACTGGAATCCGCATTTGCGCTGTGCCAGTCGTTCCACAACCCCGCAGCCCGTATGGTAGAAAAAGGGATCCAGCGTATCGGGCGTCCCCTGAACGATGTGAGCAGCGCCATTGAAAACATAGGCAAACTGGAAATTTATAAACTGGAAAAAGGTTTGCCACTTCTGGCAACTGTGGCCGGCGGTGCCCCCATGATCGGGTTCCTGGGAACGGTTATCGGTATGGTCAAGGCCTTTGTTGAAATGGCAAATGCCGGTAACAATGTGAATGTCAGCCTGCTTTCTGAAGGGATCTATGTAGCTCTGGTTACTACCGTAGCCGGACTTGTTGTGGGTATTATCTCGTATTTTGCCTATAACATCCTGGTGGCCAGGGTAGAGAAAGTCGTCTACCGGCTGGAAGGAACCACAACCGAATTCATGGATCTGCTCAACGAACCTGCAAAACGATAAACCGGAGAACATGGCTATCAGTTCACGAAATAAAATCAGTGTACAGTTCAGCATGTCGGGGATGACAGACATTGTTTTTCTGCTTCTCATCTTCTTTATGCTCACCTCAACGCTTATTGCCCCTAACGCACTAAACCTGCTCCTGCCCAGAAGCAACAGTCAGACAACACAGAACGACGAAAAGCTTGTGGTGAGTGTCGAGCCCCTGTTAAATCAGGCAGGTAATTTTGTTGATCCAAATCACCGGGTAAACTATTACATCACCGATTCCAGAGGTGATACCCGGGTCAATATGCAGGAGCTGGAAGATGAGATTTTGCGTCGTAAGCGAACAAACGATAAACTTATCCTTGCCATACATGCCGATCAGCTCGTACCCATCGACAACATTGTCCAGCTTATGAACATTGCAAAGAACAATCAATGTACCGTAATCCTGGCCACTGCGCCCGAATAGAAACGAATGAGATCCAGGACCATGAATTTTGACCGTAAAGGACTTCTGGGAACGATTAGTTTTCACTCAATAATAGCCTTGCTGCTGATTTTTTTCGGCATTGAATTTCCCTGGCCCCCACCCGAGGCAGGCGGTATTGAAGTGAACTTCGGAAATTCCGAGATGGGACTCGGAGATATGGAACCTTCCCGGATGAAGGCTTCCGTGTCAAAACCCTTAGAGCAGCCGCCACAGAAAAGGATCGAAGAAACCAGCGCTGAAGAAGATGAGGGCATCCTTACCCAGGATTTCGAGAAGGCCCCTGCCGTAACAACCCCAAAGGTCGAAAAGAAAAAAAAGCCAACCGAAGTTAAGAAAGAACAGGAGCAGAAGCCCCAGCCGGAAGTTAAGAAAGTCCCGAAGGAAGAACCCCTGGACGAATCCGAACTGTTCAGCTTTGATAACAACCGCAACACCAGCACCTCTCAGGGTATCACATCCGGCAGCGGAAACCAGGGTAAGGAACATGGAACACCCACATCCGATTATTATGGCGATGGCGCAGGCTCAGGAAACCAACCCCACCATACGCTATCCGGAAGAAAAGCTTCCCTGAAAACCCCATCGGTCTATTCTCAATATCCCGGAGTGGTTGTTGTTACTGTTAAGGTAGACAAAAACGGCAGGGTACTATCCGCTGTGGCCGGTGCCAAAGGCACGACCATCACCTCAGAAACTATTCAAAAGGAAATTGAACGGGCAGCCATGGCCAGTAAGTTTGACGCCAAAGACAACGCCCCCTTTGAACAAAGCGGGGAGATCTGGTATTATGTGAACCCTAAATAAATCCATCTGTTTATTCAGAATATTTACCTATAACCTGTTATATTTCAGGTATTTATTCTGGTCATTTATGCGCTTAAAAATTATTGATTTGAAGTGCTGCCTGATTTTGATTGCCAGGGAGTCAGCTAAAGGAAATGTTAGTTCCGTATACCATACGAAGTGTAACCTCAAAAGACTGAAGCCCAGATCTCAATTATTTATCCTTCATTCTTTATAAAGTATCCAGCACCCCAAAAAACTGATTACCCAGGAACCCGAAAACCTCCAAACCACCAACAATCGGGTATCTGGGCTTCGGCAGGTGCAATATTCCTTCTTGATTATTCTATTATATTTACAAAAATTTTACCTATGGAGTGGTACCTCTACCTCGCAACCGTTGGCATAGGCCTGTTGGCTGGATTTCTTAATACGCTCGCAGGTGGAGGTTCTGCCATCAGTCTTCCCTTCCTGATCTTTCTCGGTTTGGATGCAAACCTGGCAAACGGTACCAACCGGATCGCTATCCTGCTGCAAAATGCGGTAGGATCAGCCAGCTTTCACCAGAAAAAGGTACTGGATCATAAAAAAGCGCTTCCCCTGGCGGTTGCTTCCATCCTGGGGGCAATCTTTGGTGCCCTCATCGCAGTGAACCTGAATGAGGTACTCATGCGAAGGATAATCGGTACGGTCCTTATCGGCATGCTATTCCTGGTCATCTTCAAACCCGATATCTGGATAAAATCCCAGGCCGGAAAGGAAGGCCCGAAACATCGAATCCTCAGTTTCATTATCTTCTTCTTTATTGGAGCTTACGGTGGCTTTATCCAGGTTGGCATCGGATTTTTTCTTCTTGCCGGACTGGTACTCTCCGAACGCCTTGACCTGCTGCGATCCAATGCCATCAAAGTTTTCCTGGTATTGGCATACACTCCGCTGGCCCTGCTGATCTTCATCCTGAACGACCAGGTCGACTATAAAATTGGATTGATCCTGGCAGTCGGTAACATGCTGGGCGCCTGGTTTGGCTCAAAAGTTGCCGTAAGCTGGGGACCGAAATTTGTTCGTTGGGTGCTTATTGTGGCGTTGGTGGGATCGTCGGTGAGGCTTTTTATGATGTAGGGGGTCAGGATGTCAGGCTGTTTTATATTACCTGAGAGAGGCGGTAAGGGACGCGATAAGAGACGCGCTGCAGCGCATCTCTTCTACGTAAACATCCCATCCCCATCGCCCTCATAAAACTCTCCTTTTTCACCTTTTAAAAGCTCCACCGCTTCGGGGGTAGCCATGAATCCGTGTTCGGAAGGGCGTAGCAGTATAAAGGATCGCCGGTGCCGCATTATTTCAGGGACCATTTTGGCGGAATGGCTAACCAGGGTACTAATCTTTTCAGACTTCATCAACCGGTAAATGAACCGGAACAGCTCAGGCATCACCTGATACTTTCCCAGGATATACCGGGTTTTAAGAATGTTTTTATGACGTGTCAGCAGAGCAAAGCCGCTTATCCTTCCCTTACGGTCCCTGATTTCAAGCATCCATTGTCTGAAATCAGGACTAAATTGTGAAAAGTAGTACCGGGACGGATCGACACAATCTGCTCGTAAAGCTGTGACCCATGGGAATTTTATCAGCCATTCAAACTCCCTGGCTCCTCGACGGAATGGGGAATCCCGCATTTCCTGATCAATAAATGCAGCCAGCTCATCATCGATCCCCTTCACCGGTTTAATGGAATACAATTCACTCCGGCTCTTCCCTGGCCTGATGAAAATTCCTGTTAACAGATTCCCGCACACGTCCATCAGTCCGAGTACCGGCCGGAAAATAGCAAATGCGGGCTTACGCTGAGGAAGGTATTGGCGGAGGTTGAAACGGAGGTAGGCTCTTACTCCCTGCAATACCATGATCTCTGAGAACTGATCATTCTTCAGGAAAGCTGCTTTGGAACTGGAAATATAGTTGGTGATGAATACCCGGTTGCCATAATGTCTGCCGGCATCTTCCAGCAGCATTTTTGCGATCCCTTCCCTGCGGTATTCCGGTGACACCCACATGCAGCTGTACCAACAGACCTCATACGCCTGGTCACCCTTAAAAAGTATTTCAGGAATGGCACCCAAATAGCCTGCCAGCTTCTCCTCATCGTAAGCCAGAAGAAGGGCGACATCATCTGGTTTACTGCGCGGGTTGTTCGCGTGGGAATAGGCACGCAAGATGCTGATGGCTTCAAAATCCTGGTGCCTGAAATCGTCGGAACTCACATATTCCGTTAACCCGCCGGTGCGTATGTACCTGATCCGTATTGCCATCCCTAGTATATGCTTACCGTTTCATTTTCGCTTTTCCAACCATGCGCAGGAAGAGATAATAGAGGTATTCTTTCTTCAGAGCATTTGCCATATTAGCCGGATATTCCTCTACCGGCATGCGTTGCAGGTTTGTGGGGACTGCATCTTCCTTTATCCCGGCACAACCGAAGCTCAGCTGGCAGGATTTCCCGTTTCTGAGTCGCTCGAAAAAGACTGCTTTCATTCCAAAATCGGTAAAGGGAAAGGAAAACACCCTGTAACCCAACCCAAAATCACTACTGATCCCTGAGCAGCTGCTTTCAACTTCTTTTACCTGCTCATCTTCATCAAGTTCCCTGAAATCGATATGCCGACGGCTATGTGCCCCAAAGGTAAAGCCCTGATCAATGAGCTCTTTAATCTGTTTGGTGGTCATGTAAGGGGTATGTGTCTTCAGCCACTGGTCGAAATGAATATCCAGCTCTGCTGCCAGTTCCTCTATCTTAGGCAGATCTTGGCGACCCAGCCCAAGGAGCAGTTTCCGGTAGTAAATCCTTCCAAAGTGATGTTTCTGCACCCAATCGTGGAAAGCTACCCATGCCGATGATCCGGCAACGGAATGATGCAGATGGTCAATCAGCAGGCTAACCTTCATACGAAAAAGCATATCCTTGTTATCAATGAAGTCATTATTCAGAAAGCAGGTCGCGGTAAGACCTTTTTTTCTGAGGATCGGGGCAACGACCTCATAGAATTCTTTCAGACCATCATCGAAGGTCAGGTGGAACACGGGTTCCTGGATAGGCTCCCCCCCTTCCGCCATTTTAATCAGCTCCTGCATGGATACCGGCTTGTAATGTGCTAGCATCACCTCAAGGTCGGCCTCAAAAGCTTTCGGTGACTTCACCGTATACAGGTAGCTAAGGTGTGAAGGCGGAGCCTCGCTTACCGCATGATAAACCGGTATCAGGAGCTTCTTGCCTGATAATTTCCTTAGCCAGCTAAGGGGCAAAACCACAGCCATTGGGGAACAGAGACGAAAGAATATGTTTTTGGAAGAGGTCATTTTATATCCGATGGAATACGTTAGGAGGTTAAAGATAATGAGTTTTTAACGGAATTTTCGCGAAAGGATGCGCTGCACCAAATTCAGTCTGTTCATGTGCAGTAAAGGGTAGCTTACCGGTTCAGCACCGAAGGTCGTATTGAAATAGGCTATTCCCTTAATATCGGAACCTGAAAAATCAAAAATCCTGAACCTGCCGGTATAGCGATGGATCTGACTGTCAACCAACATATACATTGCCTGGTGCTTTTTACCTTCTTCTGATGATGCACATACGGAAAAGATCAGCCTGTCGCCACTGAACAGAAAGGATCCCGCAGCACAAATCGCACCCCCGGCGTCCCTCACCGTAACCACCTCTCCGCACTTTCGTCCCACAACGGCTCTTGTGATTTCCTCAAGAAGATTGACAGCCGATTTTCCCAGTCCCTCCATCTGAGCTTCCAGTCCGGAATAAACAAAGCGGGAAAATTCAGCTGCATCGACAGGACCCGAGGGACTTAGCCCTGCCTCCTGTGCTTTTTTAAGGTTCCTTTTGCAGTTGCGGGTATATCCCGTTGAAATTTCTTCGTAGGAAGCTTCCAGTGACAGGAGGTGGTTATTTTTAAGCCTTAGCACGTAGTCCCCTTCTCCCGGCTGATTCCCTTCGTTCATCTTGATATCGGCCAGTCGGACCGAAGCGGGAATCTTTTTCAGGAAATCGCGGATGCACTTTTCATCAATCCCGGGCCCGAAAACTCCAAGTTGTTGGGCATAGTAGGGTGTATACGCATAGGATATTCCCATACGACTGCTTACAGGAAGGGGCATCACCTGCTCATAATCTCCGGCCACCAGGGCCGACCAACCAGGACTTACCACATCGAGGTACCAGGAAAGTGCATAGATCAGGCCATTGGGAGCTTTTGTAATGCAATGATCCCACTTCTCCCGATCGATTTCCCTATTTCTGATAAACTGAATCATTTTTTTATATGCTTGTTGATCACTGCCTCAAATAGTGGTCTCCACCCCTTCCACTCACCCCGGTCGCTCAACGCATCGTTATGCCAGAGGCAGATAAATTCCCCTCCGACAGCGCGGATTTGATCTATGTAGTGCTCAAATTCTTCAAGTGCCTTTTCAGGGCTGAGTTTCAAGTAATCTTTCAGTGTACGGTCCATGACCATCAATGGAAACAGCCTCAGGTTCGTTTCTTCTTCTTTTAGCAGGTCATAAAAATTACAGCTTCGCGCCAGACCTGTCCGGAACCCGGTTTGTGAGCTGTACCCCATGGAATAGTCTTCTTTAATACCCCTGGCCAGGAGTCCCCGGCAGGTATCCGGAAAAGAAAACAGCAGGTAATGCTGCCGGCTTAAGGTGACCTTTCGCCCAAGGGTTTCTTCCAGCCATTTCAGTTCTTCATCAAGGTTTGCCCCGGAGGAAAATGAACTGTATGAAGGGTGTATTCCAAGGCTTTTTGATGCATCCAGCCTTCTGAGCAGTTCTTTGAATACCCTCCGGTTCAGGGAGCGGTTAATATCGTGATCTCCCTTTCTCCGGCAAAGCGCAAAATAGCGGATGGGGTAGGTTAACCCCCTCCCCTTCCCTTCCAGGTAATCAAAGGTATCTCCGGGATCGGGTATCAGTTTAAGCAATGTCATTATGCGGCTCAGAAGATCGGCAAAACGAAACCTTAACAGGTCCCTTGCCAGTGCACCTGCAGAATAGGCTGCACCCTTATGCAGGTATAGCCAGGGCTGGTCAATATCGACGGTCAGCTGAAAACGGTAATTCCCCGGTTCAATTTTTTTGCACGCATGCCTGATGCCCAGAAAATCGGCAAGTTTGATGCACCATAGGTCAATGATGGGCAGTCGCAGGAAATCATTTCTGAAGGCCAGACTTTCTTCGGCCTGGTACCTCCCATGCGAATCCCTCTGCGAGCTCAGGTATTCCTCGTATCGGGAACTCAGGTAAAAAACCGCAGAAAAAATATCAAATGGGATAAAACCTCCTTCCATACAATAAAGAACCGGCAGTTCATCCCATTTTCCCTGGCTGATCTCCTGCTCCTTAATAACATTTTCAACCAGCAGTCCGGAAGGTATAAGCTGCAAACAGCTGTCAAACACCTTTGTGGAGTAGTTTATCCTTGCACCCGGAAAGTTTCTAAAGTCCTCCGCATGGTTTACCTCACGGTATTCCACACCCAGCACTTCGTGAAATATTAATTTAAGTGCATAGCGCAGGCGAGGTGAAGATGAAACCGAATAGATAGCCAGCATAATGTATCAAAACTTGATAGGCAGATATTTCAAAATTAAAGTTTTTGCAGGTATAAAAAGACCCGGTTCGGAAATCTTATTCACTTTCGTCCCATATACTCATGGTAAAACCTGTAGAACAGAAACGTAAAAACTCTTTTACTAGTACCCGATGCCCTGGTATGAATAATGATTGATAAGTTCATATCTTTACACTTACCTGAGTCCAAAAATTACACACAGATCCCTCGCCATGCGAAATGTTGCACTACCGTGTATCCTGGTTATTCTCTTTCTTGTATCCTGTGAGCGGAACAAAGCTCCTGACCTGATCGATATCGACAAAGACCTGAAAGCATTTCCGACGGCTGAAGGCTATGGTGCCTACGCCACCGGAGGTCGCGGTGGCAGTGTCCTATACGTAACAAATCTGAATGAAGACGGACCGGGAAGCCTTCGGGAAGCCCTGGAAAGCGAAGGACCGAGAACTGTGGTATTTGCAGTTTCGGGCACCCTCGCCCTGAGTGATCTGATCCAGATTAAAAATCCTTACCTGACCATTGCCGGTCAGACCGCCCCAGCGAAGGGCATCACACTCATTAACAGCGGCATTGCCATCAAAACACACGATGTGATAATCCGGCATATCAGGATCAGGCCCGGAGATGCCAGTGACGGATATCCCTATGAGGACCGGGATGCCATCGTCATCGGGAATAATTCCTACAATGTGATACTCGATCATGTATCTGCTTCATGGGCGGTGGACGAAATCATTTCTACCTGGTCGGAACCCCAGCAGATCACCGTTCAGTGGTCGATTTTTTCTGAAGCACTTTCCTACAGCAAGCACCCCGAGGGTGAACACAGCAAAGCCTTTCTGATTGCCTCAAATACACAAAAAATCAGTGTCCATCACAACCTGTTTGCCCATAACAACGACCGCACCCCGGCCATTGTAGGCGAAGGTGTGACCGGAGATCTCGTAAATAACCTTGTCTACAACTGGGGCCAGCATGCTTTTACCTACTCCAGTTCTCCGGCCGAACACGGATGCAACATTAACCTGATGTACAACCATTTCCTGAAGGGCAGGTCCAGTATCGGAGACTTCTTTCCCATTAACAGGGAATTCTATGATTCCAAAATTTTCATCGGTGGAAATACAGGAGATGATTCCCTGCTAATCGAATACAATACCAATCCCCAATATTTTATCACTGAATATGATTTCCTTGTAAATGGTCCTGTGGGATGGGAGAAAAATATTGAAATTGATGTTTTTGAGCGCTTATGGGAAAGTGTTCTGGAAGATGCCGGCGCAACCCTGCCCAAAAGGGATGAAACCGATGAGCGGATCGTAAATGATGTTCTGAACTTAACCGGTAAGATCATTAATTCGCAGGACGAGCTTGGAGGTTATCCCGAATGGCCGGTGGTAATTTTGAGCCCTGCCGAACTGGATGCGTATGATTTTGACCGTGATGGCATGGCAGATGCATGGGAACGGAAGAACGACCTCGACCCGACGGATCCGGAGGATAGAAATTCCGATATCGATGGAAATGGCTATACCAACCTGGAGGAATTTCTGAATAAAGAGTAGTGGGAAAATTATTAACATCAGTAAAGCAACCTTTTTATCTCCGGTGCATCAGTGAAGCATATCATCACGACATCTCAACCTTTCAGCCAATGAAAAAAAACCTTCTTCTCCTGTTACTCAGCCTGCTTATCATAGGCTGCTGCCCAAAAGACCCCATAGAAACAGCCCGTTACGCACTTGCGGAAGAGGAACTCGCCCTGGTACCCTACCAGACAGGAGAAAAGATCAGGTTCATCCATTCCGGGGGATACAGCTTTGATTTTGAGGTGATCGAAGACTCTGTTTACTGGAAGGAATACCATGAATTCTGCGAATGGAACTGTTGCAGCCCAGAATACATCTCCTACCAGGTCAGAAAGACCGTGCTGGAGTCAGATTACCCCGAGTTCCGGATCGAGATCGAACTTGGAGAAGCTGAGTATAGTTATTTTAATCCCCGAATAATGAACCTGAATATTAATTACAGACATTTTGCCTATATCACTATCGACAGTACAGGCGCCTTTATCCCGGGGGAGAATGCAGAACTGTATGATACCTTTCTGCTGGCCGGAAAAACCTATACAAATGTGATAAAAAAGCCTTTCGACTTCCATTACTTCATGGAAGACAGCTCCGGAATTTTTAAACCTGAATCAATCCTGTACAGTCCTGACGCCGGACTGCTCCAAATACTAATGACCAACGATGAGACCTATACGATCGATAAGTAGACTTTCGCTCTTCCTGGCGGTGATCCTGAACCTTGCTGCCTGCGGCCCTGATATCGAGGGGACTTTTTACCTGAGTGATGAAGCCCGGAAATACATGCCGGACACCACGGTTACAACAATCCGGATGGTGGACAGCCATGGCATATCCGAAGAATTTTATATCGACCAGCATATCTGGTACACAACGCACCACTATTTCGATGAATGGGGAACCAATGGGGATGCTTTTGGCGAGAGCTTCGGCATAGCCTATATTTCTACAGTGAATGATTACTTCTTTATGTATGTCCTGCGTGCTCATGTTGAATACACGGAGATGACGATCGAATGGAACCAGAAGGACATGCTGACCTACAATTTCAGCTCAGAAGAAATCGGGAATATGCCAGGTGCAAAAATTTCGTTCAACGACTCCATGAGGGTCCGTGGCACTACCTACGATCACATCATTGAACTGGATTACTCAGCTATTGTGGATGAAATTGATGAGAGCACCCCGGTAAAAACCTATATCTCCGGAAGCAGGGGCCTGGTAAAATTCGTCCGGCAGGACGGGATTGTTTTTGAACGCGTCCCCTGAACCTTGTAAGTTAAAAACCGGAATAACAGTGCAGGTTTGCCTGTACGAATCTGCACCTCAGAAAATATCCGGACCGCAACCCTACTGGATTCCCGGTCTTTTTTTAAATTGCATACCAAGTCAACTCATCCTATCCAGATCATGAAGAAGCTGCAAACCTTGCTGTCAGTAATCCTCTCCGGACTATTCGGAATACTGGTATTTGCGGGACTCACCCTGATTGGAATGCTGGTATTTGATTCTACAAAGGGCTTCTGGGGTGTGGTGGGATTTACCTTCTTCGGGCTTGCCGGAATGTCCCTGGGCTACCTGGTCGCTAAGGCATCCCGGCGGCGGGGCATCCTGGAATTCATTGCGGCAGTTCAGGCTACACCGGAACTGGACCAGCTTGAACCCGGACCGGATTCAGACTGCAGGAAACTGAATGCCGAGGATTACGCCTTAAAATACAACGCTGATGATCTCGTTTGCATCGGAGGGCAGGTCCGGATCTGGGGAGATTTCCGATCCCGGCAGCTTGACTCTTTCAACGAAATCAGTTCGGTAGCCTATCAACCGCCCGGAATATTGATCCTCTCCTTTTCCAATGGGAACAGCGTAAGCCTGAAAGATCCGGGAATAGTATTTGAAGCCTCTTCCTACCTGAAGATTACCGATGCCACTGAAATTACCTGGAAATGGACCGAGAACCACCCGGTAAAGGACCTTTATTTCAGGTATCAAAAAGAAGGGAATACTATACGAACACAAACCAGTTCTGACTGGGAGAGCCGTGATTTGGATGTTTTAGCAGGGCTCCCGGCTCTGTTTATTTCCAACGGGGGATAGGCAGGACGGCTCACCAGTTCGCCAATATGTTTCCATGCATTCACTGGATTGATAAATCCATCCAAAATAATTTGGAAAATTTGCCGCTTGCATCTATTTATGTAGTTTGAAGAGCTCCCTGAATCATGAAACTAATCGTTATTTCCCTCACCCTGATCCTATTTCTGGCCTGTAAAAACACCCAGCCGGTCAGGCAAACCAACAGCATCGAAACGGACTGCATCCAGGCTGTACTTCCGGATACCGTTCTCCCGGATCCTGGAGGAGGAGGAGGCAGACAGGAAACTCTAATCAGGATTTCAGACCGGAGAGACGACCTTGATACCCTGATAAGCGATACCCTTAAAACCATCGAGGAGAAGTTTGAACAGATCTATGGTTCAAGTCTGTTCAACCATAAATTCCTGGAAGTAGGCTATCTTTCTGACGCACTGTTCAGTCGCTACAAGGAAAAATACTATGTCCCCCTGGAAGACAGGCTGATCAACAATTATGAGGATTTCAGGGATTCCCTGCGTATGGGCAGGTTCGGTCTGGACACTACCTCCTTCATCTATGGGAAGGAGGATACCCTGGAATTCTTTAAAATGGACTTCGGGTATGGGGGCTCGGAGCTTATCGTCTGGGATCCTGCTGAGTGGGGAAGTTATTCCTTTGTAGGCTACCTTAAGGATGGATTCTACTGGCTTTCCGGCATAGACCATAGCGATTGGGACGAAGTATACGACGCCCTTACCGGAAGAAAATCCGATTTTGCCCCCTACTTCTCACCAGGGAAAAAATACTATTTCAATGTTACAGGCGAATGGGAATACGGAGATATTCAGAGTTTGTTTATTGCGGTAGGAAGCATTACTGACAAACCCTTTCTCTCCATCTACTATGATTACTACCCTTTTCTATTTTACAGGGATGAGATTGTGTTCGGTTTGAAAGACGGTTTCTGGATCAGCGACAACGAGTTTGCTTTCTGTTTTTACAATTTGCTAAAACAGGATGACGATACCCTGTTCTATGATAAGCTGAATGTCAGAATAAGCATTAATACCGACTAATCAGGAATACAGGATGTTCTGTAAGCATGAATGAACACGAAAATAAACCGGAATTATGAAACAAATCGTTCTTATGGGCCTGGCATTGTTGATGGCCCTATCCACCTGGGGCTCACCATCAAAATCTGACCGGCACCATATAAAAACACATACACTATCTGGGTCTACCCTGACAAGCTGCCAATAACCAGACCGGAAGATGTACTCATCACAGACAAGATGGATGATGAAATGCTTAACCGGTCGATATTGAACTATATGGGATCAAAGGAGTTTGATCCGGAGTATACGCTAAGTATGGAGGAACTGAAGGCGCTTTTTGAGAAATCTATGATGAATTGATGAATCGATTAATTTCTGATTACCACAAACGACTCTGCCCTGCTGAAATCAGCTGTGCTGAAGCGGATAAAATACGTTCCGCTGGTCAGACGTGGCAGGTCGATCACACCACAGCGGGCCAGCAGGCTTCCCCTGAGTAAGGAGGCACCACTTGTATTCAGGATTTCATAAGTCAGGGGATCCGTATCCGGAATCACAGCATATACATGGTATCCGAGCACTCCCGTTCCATTCGGATTGGGAAAGAGTTCAACCTGAACATCTTCCTCATCCTGCGGCAGATTTACCAGGTCAGGAGGCGTAAGGGTATTGTTCACCGGATAGCCTTTGATGGTTTTCATGCTAACAGAATCCTGGGATTCAAGGGTTCCGGGCTCATAGTCAAGCATCAGGGTTTCACCCACCGCCATGTTTTCTTCCAGGATCAGGTGCACCACATTTTCCTTCGTCGTGTCGCGGTAGGCCATCTGCAGGTTAAAGGCTCCTTCGGTAGTATATACCGAGAAACCCAGGTAGCTGTCTTGCGGATCGTAGACAGGGGTATTGAACTCTATCTGCACATGGTTCTCCGAAAGAGTCTTTGCTTTGGTAAGCAGCGGTTGGATCTTCCAGTCCATCAACGTTTTCAGATAAGCAGTAAGTTCTGCACCATTCTTTGCATGCTGTGCCAGAGTAGGGTGGTAATCGATGGCGTAACCCAGGGATCCCTGCGCCGACAGTTCAAAAAAGCTCACATGTCCCATGCCTTTGTTGCTGGCTGAATCTGCAATGTACTGAAGGTGGCTTTTAATATCCGTCAGGGTACCACCTGAAAGCATGGGTCCTGCCAGGAGAACGATCTCCGGGTTGGTATACCGGGTTTGCAGGGTATCTATCAAACGAAAATAATTGCTTACATAAAGGGCTGAATCACCGCCGGTGGTACTGTAGTCGTTCGTGCCAAGATTAATACAGATTACATCAGGCTGAACCGCGAAATCATACAGGGGTGCATCATCATAGAGAAATATCCGGCTGTAAAGATTGGTCATGCATTCGGCATTACCTTCGGCCGGACCGTCATAATTCCTGTAAATGCCAATTCCGGAACGAGAGACAGCCATGTGCTTCGCATTAAAATTCCTGGAGGTTATCGCAGCGTAAGTCAGATAATGATTTTCAGTTGTTGGCCCAAAGGTCTCCCCGAGCGGCCCCTCATTCCCGTAGCCACAGGTAATAGAATTGCCGATATATTCGATGAAGAGTTCCCGGGTATTACTGACCGGCTGCAGGCTGGCTCCCGCATCCACAATAAAACCAAGGAATTCCGTTTTCCCGAAAGTCAGCTCAGTACGTTTGAAAAGTTCAATCTCATGTATGGCATCATCAAGGCCATCGGCCAGGAGATAGCTTTCTGTACCGCTGTTTACCAGAAGGGTATCAACCACCACCCCGTCAAGGATAACATTATAGTAATTCTCGCCCTGATCATCGTTCAGGATAGCTGAAATACTGGTACCTGTAAAACAGGTGCGTATGGAAACCCCGGAGTAGGAGAATTTCGGTGCCAGCGGATTTTCAAAATCGATCCTGCCTGTATATTCAATTAATGAATTATCTGCAGAGAGGGTATCCCCGGCGTAAACCGCCATACCAATAAAAAAGAAAATGCCCAGGAGTAATGATCGTTTCATTTTAAAGGATTTTCAGTAACAAAATGCAATATTAAGAACTGAAAAAGAATTTACAACCCAAAAATGGAATTCTTTCCAAAGAATCCCTTATGAAATAAGCCTGTTGCCGAAGGAATTATAAAAAGACAACCTTCCTGAATAAATTTTCCAACTAAATGAACCAATAGTCTAAATGCTTGAGGTAAAATCATGGATAACGGCATATTTGTCTTGTCAATATTAAACGATTCCTCGTAAGCTTGTAGCAGCTTTGATTATTACCCTATCCAGACCTGATATCTTTCAAAGTATATTAACACAGTCCCTTTAAGGCGGGACCCAAACTACAAAAACGGATGAAACGGAAAGCACTATTTTCATTTCTTGCTGCGATCTTTATCGCAGGACAATCTTTCGTCAGCATTCTCAAGGCTGCTGAAGGAGATAGCGTGAATGTCGCCATTATCGCGACGGCAAGCACCTCTTATGTTTCAGACTGGGAAACTCTCGATGCCGTGAACGATGGTTACACACCTTCAAACTCGAATGATAAAACCCAGGGGGCCTACGGCAACTGGCCCAACCCCAACAGCTATCAGTGGGTGCAGTACACCTGGGACCAGGACTTCATCCTTAAATCTGTCGAGATTTACTGGTTCGATGATAAGGGTGGCGTACTGACCCCGGATACGGCTTTCATCCAGCTTTATGACAATGGCGACTGGGAAACGCTGGACAGCATTCCGGTACCTTGTCTGAAAGACACTTTTAACTATGCCGATCTCGGAGATATTGCTGCCGATCGCATCCGGGTAATGTTTATCAATGGATCTGAATCTACCGGCATCCTGGAATTCAGGGTGTGGGGAACAGGGCTGAGTGGCAGTGTAGACATCGAACGTCCTACCTCTCCGGGAAATCTTGTCATTCAGGAAAAATATCCTGACAGTGCCCGTCTGGCATGGGGTCCATCAACTGATGACTATGGCATCGTAAGCTACCACGTATCCCTTAACGATACCATGAGCCTGGTAACTTCAGATACCACACTCCTGCTTACCGGTCTCTCGCCGGAATATCTTTACTATGCTTCAGTCCGCACCCGGGATGCTGCAGACAATCTATCACGTGCCTTCAGTTCTCTATGGTTCTCCACCGGTGAAGACACCCTGGCAGGAAAAACATTTTTATGGCCTGAGTATACTACCTCACTTAGCTACGACTTCAGAGATGAGTTCCCGGCACTCGAAATGCCTACCCAGGACCTTGACGACTGCCCGGAGGTTGTCGGGACACAGTCGGACAGGTGGTGGACCTTTAAATGGGGACCCGAAGCCAGGTCGCTGGTAACAGAAGCTGCGATAACTCCTATGCTGGAGCGCATGAATACTGATTTCGCCTATTTCAGGGACACCCTGGGATGGCCACCGGATAAAAGGGCCAAACGTGGCTACCGTTCAGCCATTTACCTTTACGGATCGGGTCTCTGCACCGATGATGAAGACAGTACAGCCCTTGGCGGCTGGCAAGGTACGATCTGGCACGAGGGTGAAAGCTGGCCAATGGTGCTCCTCTCCTACTATCCTGTATATTGCTATGATCCATCCTGCGGCTACAGTGACCGTTCCGCACAGAGAGGCGCCGTGGTCCATGAAGGGATCCATTCGGTACTTGCAGACCTCCCGGGAGCCAAAAAGGCAGCCTGGTTCCAGGAAGGTGGTAACACCTGGCTTCAGCAGGAAGCCGCTGCCAGGCAATCAGGAGATTACAGCAGCATGGGATTCCTGAACGGGGCAACCTTCATAGCCCCCTTTATGCCGATTGAATGTTACAGCGGGTGGCTGCAGGATAACAGCTTCGGAGGCCCCAGCGCAGAAGGAGTAAACCGGTATAACAGCAGCGGCACTCAACTCTGTACCTGGCGGAATTACCTGGGAGGAACCCAATACGGCAATGCCTTCCCGGTGTTTGTAAGTGATGTATTCGGCCCAAAGAGCGTAGCCTGGATCTGGAGAAACTGTCCCGGAAGAGTGCTTGAAGGGATGGCTGACAGCCTCGGGGATATGCAGATCCGCCGCCTGATCATGGAATACAAAGCCAAACAGGCCCTGGTGGACATGGGCCCCTGGACCGATGCGATCCGCGATATTATGAATTCCTATTTCTATATCACGGTCAGGTCTGAGTGGACCCCCACCTGGTTAAATCCTGATACCTGGTTTTCGACTCCCTATGCCAGAACACAGCCCGACACCATTCTGAATGCCCTGGCCCCGGAATACCGAACTACACCGGGCTGGTCAGGTGCTAACCAGATACCCCTCAATGTTGAAGGGATGGGCGATACGGTAGTGGTCAACTTTATACCTTTGGGCAAGAATATGACCTGCCAGCTTTGTTACCGTGCTGAGGATGGAAGTGCTGTATATGGCATCCCCGTTTCTGAGGGAACCTGCACGCTCATACTCGATAAAAAACCGGCTAACAACATTGTGATCGCGGTCATCGCCAATACGGATTATGTCTATGAGGGTGAAGAAACACGAACCGCTCATTTCGATTACCGACTGCAGCTGGTAAAAGGAATATCCAAAAAAGCCAGTGTGTATAGGAAATGGTTCAATCACGAAGACGCTATCGAAGATGTGGTTGATCCAGAATGGTGGATCGAGGATACCCCTGACGGTGTAGAAAAGACAATCTCTGAGCAGGCCATAAAGATTTACCCTAATCCCGCACATATGGATGCCAGTCTGCGCGTGGCTTTCTCAAAAGAAGTGGCAGGCACAAAGCGCGTACACGTTATTACCTTGCAGGGTCAAAATATACATACCGTGGAAAGCCGTGGGGACGAAGTGGAAATCGACCTGAGTGATGCAGCTTTCGAAGCGGGAATTTATTTCATCGTTGTTCAATCCGACAACCAGCACTATGCCGAAAGGGTGATTATTCAGTAAGCGTTGGTTACATGGCGTAAACCCGGTCCCTTTCCAGGAACCGGGTTTTTTCTTGTCATTCGAAGCGCCTCATACCCTGGTCAATCGCTTTATTGTCATTTGCTTCGGGTAATTGGTACGCCCTTGCGAATCGCTGCCTGGCTATATCAGGCATCCATTGGCTGCGATATAACTCATAAGCTCCAACCGGACTGTTCCGAGGCGATGTATCGCGTACCCCTTATGACTTGTCACTCCTGAGATTTTCTTATCTTTAAGTCTTTAAACTTTGCGATATGAAAACCCGAATCCTTTCCTTGACACTGACCCTCATCGGACTGACGTTTCTTTTCTCAACTCTGCAGGCCCAAACCCTGGAAGATGTGCTTGCCGGAAAAATTGATCTCATCGTTGCACAAGATGGCACAGGTAACTTCGAAAGCCTGCAGGCAGCCATCGATGCCGTGCCCGACAGCAGTGAAACACCGGTGGTGGTTTTCATCCGCCGGGGAAGGTATTATGAAAAGATACGGGTACCTGTTGAAAAAACCAACCTGGTCCTGATAGGCGAGGATGCGGACAGCACCATCCTGACTTACGACGACTACCCGGGGGTCATGCCCGATAACAGCACCTTTGGTACGTTCAGTTTTCGTTGCGATGCGGACAATTTCTCGGCTTATAACCTGACCTTCGAAAATTCGGCAGGTCAAACTGCCGGACAGGCCCTGGCCTATTCATCCTACGGAGATAAACAATTCTTCTATCACTGCCGTTTCCTGGGCAACCAGGATACCTACTTTCTGAATTTTCGATGCAGGAACTACATGAAAGACTGCTATATCGAGGGATCTGTAGACTACATTTATGGATTCGGCATTGGGGTTTATGACAGCTGCCAGATCCACACCAACCGTTACCAGGGCGTGATCACTGCTCCCGCCACCAGTAGCTATCAGCACTTTGGCTTCACCTTCCGTGATTGCCGCATCACGGCACCTACCGGCGTCACGGGAATCTTCCTTGGCAGACCCTGGCACGGAAAACCCCATACCGCATTCCTGTTCTGCGATGAAACCGCCGGACTGAATCCCCTTGGTTGGCGTTCGATGAACGAGGGACTCGATCCCATCTTTGCCGAGTATGCCTGTACCGGGGAAGGCTACCTGCCGGATCAGCGTTCCACAGAACCCGATTACCCGGGAATACAGCTAAGTGAAGCACAAGCCGCCCCCTACCAGTCGCTGGCTACCCTGCTCGGGGCAGCATCCTTCGCTGATCCATCCGAAGATGAAGCCGAAATTCTGGAAATGCGCACGCCATTCGATGAAGCCGGGCTGACCGATCTCATCCTGGAAGTAATGTATCGCGGAAGGGATACCTTCCCTCCCATTCCTGCGGACGACTGGCTCCCTGACCTGGAAAACGATACCATCAAAGCAACCATCGATGCCTTCTGTAAACCATTTATGGATTCGGCCTATATCGTAGCTCCCAGAGTCAGCATGATCTATGCAGATGGCAATCCGCTGGAAAATTTTGATGCAGCTGTTTATGAATATGCCCTTGAACTGGGATCAGATGCCACCACCCCTGCTGAGCTTACCGCCGATGCGGAGGAGGCGATCATCAGCATCGAATATCCCGGTTCGGTACCTGCCTATTCCCATGTCATTGCCACCTCCCCCGACCGCGTAACACAAGTGGAATATAACATATACAACTCCGTGGATTCCTCGTACCAGAATGCCGATCTTGGCTTCCTGGGCTATAATGCATCCGACACCATCGACCTGGAAGACAATAAATACAACTATACGATTATGCTGGAGGAAGGTGTCTCGCAGGTGTTCAGCCTGCAAGCCAAAGTCAAGGTAAAAGGTGCCAGCTATAAAACGAATAAACCCGATGCGGTTCCCGGAGACGGAACCGTTGATGTCACTGCACTTGACGGGAGCACAACGAATACCTATACCCTGCATTTCATACTTTATACCGACCTGGAACAATTGACATCAGAAGAGGAATGGATCCGCATCCAAAATCCCGTGAAGGATCAGGCCCGGCTGAACCTGATGCAGGCTAAGAATGGAAATCTGCAGTTTCGTATTTTCGATATGACCGGCAAGCCGATGTTCACACATCAGTCATCCATCAGCCCTGCAAACCAGCAGGTGAATGTTGATATTTCTGGTTTGAACGCAGGCCTGTATGTTTATGAGGTACGTCTGGATGAACATGTGGCACACGGAAGGATGGTGGTTGAATGAGAAAAGCATTCAACCCTCTGATAACTGGCAGATCAGTGGATACCTTCCCCGGTTATCCATAGTAGATCAGCCGGTAAGGATCAATGCTGCCGAACAGCTGGATGGGCATGGGATGAGCCAATCGTAAGAGATTTGCCAAATTATTGAAATACTTAACTGAAGATCAATTAACGGCATTTTGGTTTGGAAAAATCCATTTTTAAAATCAGAATTATTCACTAACTTGTTAATAAAAAAGCATTTCAAATGCCCTTCAGAACTGAGATCGACCTTGACCGAAAAATTATCAGGAACACCTATACCGGGATGATCTCCCGGGAGGATCTCGGTACCGTATGGCGTCATCTGCTGACTCTGAAAGAATTTACGGAATTAAAATTCAATCTGCTCTCTGACTATCGGGCATCAAAATTTAATATTGCCAGGAGCGAAGGAGACAGATTGCTGCAATTCCTGATATCCGTCAAACCTATCCTGAATGGAAAAAAGGAAGCTGCCATTATCAGCGATCCTAAAGACACTGCCCTCTCCTTATTACTACAATTGGAAACCTTCGAAAAGGTTGGTTATATTGTGAGTATCTTCAGTACGGAAGGTGCTGCACTCCAGTGGCTGTGTGACCCTCTTTCCCGGTAATCCTGTTCTTTGTCCTGATAAGACTAAAAGGTAGGCTCACACCTATTCCGTCGGGGGAATTTTCACCCTAAAAAAGTAGCGTAAACAAAAATATTTTGCATCTTGCAATCCATTTTCCCTCAGGAATAAATGGATTAAATCAGACTGTTCTCACAAGAGGATAGCGCGTTTTACAATTGAGTATTAAAGACCGAAAAGAATGAAAAGACAAAGAAATTTACATCGCAGCCTCATGCTGCTGGTAATCCTGATGCTTACGCTAAAAGGGTATTCACAAGATCCCAACTTCTACATCTACCTGTGCTTTGGCCAATCTAATATGGAAGGCCAGGGAACTATTGAAGCTCAGGACCAGATTGAAGCGGAGCGCCTCGAACTGCTCCAGGCACTGGATTGTTCTAACCTGAGCCGCGACAGTGGGGTATGGTATCCTGCTATAGCACCAACCAGCCGCTGCTGGAACGGACTTTCACCGGCCGATTACTTTGGTCGCACCATGGTTGCCAATCTTCCCGACAGCATCCGTGTGGGAATAGTGAATGTATCCGTCGGAGGGTGCAAGATTGAACTTTATGACAAGGACGGCTACCAGGATTATGTGAGCAGCGTTACGGAAGACTGGCTCATCAACATCATTAACGAATACGACGGAAACCCATACCAGTACCTGGTTGATTTGGCTAAACAAGCCCAGCAGGACGGTGTCATCAAGGGCATCCTTCTTCATCAGGGAGAGTCCAACACAAACGATGCCGACTGGCCCGCAAAAGTCCGCGATGTATATGACAGCCTGATGGTTGACCTGAACCTCGACCCTGCAGAAATACCACTACTTGCGGGTGAAGTCGTACATGCCGACCAACAAGGGGTTTGTGCCAGTATGAATTCCATTATCGCTGCGCTTCCGGATACCCTGCCCAACTCTTATGTAATCTCCTCTAGTGGCTGTGCCGCCGCATCGGACAACCTTCATTTTAGTTCTGCAGGCTATCGCGAGCTTGGCAGGAGGTATGCTGTGCAAATGCTTTCGATCATGGGTATTGAGATGACCTCCGGACAGGGAAGCTATTCTCTGGATCTTGAAGCAGAGTGCGTGGAAGTAGGTGCAGACTGGACCTTCAAACAGGAAGACAATGCATCCAACAATGTTTTTATTACTACTAAGGACGGTACTGCAAATATCGATGAGGCACCGAACGACAGTTCAGGGGTGGTTTATTTCACATTTACTCTTGATACTGCAGGCATCTATGGTATCTATTCCCGTTGCAGGAATGTAGGTTATGCAAAAGACTCCTACTGGATCAAACTGGATGATGGCGAATTTGAATTTGTTGAGGGTCTGTCCACCGCAGGGTGGGAATGGCTGACGCTGATGAATGTTGAACTCAGTGAAGGTGAGCACACCCTGGCATTCGGGATCTGCGAGGAAGGCACACGCCTCGACAAGGTTAACATCTCCAATTTTCTGTATGGCCCTTCCGATAAGGGTGCAGTTTCCGCGAATCTCTGCGAGCCTGCTTTCCTGACTGACCTGGGGTGCCTGGCGGGTAAAGCAGACAGCCGCTATGTGCTCGGCCAGAATTATCCTAACCCTGTCATTGACGAAACCCGTATATCCTTCGATATCCCGGCTCAAACCTACGTTTCCCTGAAAGTGTATACTCTGCAGGGTACCGAGGTGGCTGAACTGGCTGGAAAGGAATATACTCCGGGCGGGCACATTGTTGAATTCGCCCCCGGAAATATTCCTTCGGGAACTTACTACTATGTTTTCAGGGCTGGAGATCATACCTTGTCCGGAACCATGAACATTGTAAAAGGAAGATAAGCTTCCTTTATATACCATAACAAGCCCTTTTCTGAGTGTGGATTACTCAGTTTGGGGCTTATTATGTTAACTGCTTTTTTCCCCGCTTAATCCTGCCCGGAATTCCAATAAAAGCAAGCATCCACTCATTTTTTTCGGCATTGCGCAATTTATGTCGTATTTTGGCAGATCAAAACTGCACCCCTTGAACCGAAAAGTAGCCGGCATATTACTATTGTTCTGTCTGATAGCTCCTTTTGCGACTACCTACGCTTATCTGAAATACCAGAAACACCTGGTCAGAAAGGAAGTGAAACGCCAGCTTTTTGCCGGTATGGACAGGGACCGGCTGGTACTCATTAAGTTGACAGCAAAAGAATCCCGCAGACTGCTCGACTGGGAACATTCGCGGGAATTCGAGTTCCACGGGGAGATGTACGACCTGGTAGAAAAAAGTGTTCAGGCTGATACCATTTACTATTGGTGCTGGCCCGACCATGAAGAAACACAGCTTGATAAGCAGCTCGACAGGATGGTTGACCGGGTATTGGGAACCCATCCCCAAAAAAAAGAAAGTCAGGATAAACTTCTGTCTTTCTATCAAAGTCTTTTCTTCAAAGACTTTGATACATTACTCCCCGATTGCCTGCAGGAAATCATCAATATACCATTATATACTGAAAAGTACTTATCCATCAGGCACGCGCCTGTTCCCCCTCCTCCCCGAAGCTGCTGATCACATACCTGCTTTTCAGCCCGGCATTTAATGAAATGGGCTGAATACCCTATTTTTAATACTAAATATTTCACAATGAAATACGTGTTTTTTTTGTGCTTATTGCTTATTCCGGCAGGTCCTTCCATTTCCCAAATCGTCACGGTGGTAGATAAACAAACCCAGAAGCCTGTTGAATCGGTAGTGATCACCAGCAGGGAACCTCATGAATCTACACTGACCAACACTGACGGGCAGGCTGATGTTTCTGTTTTCTCGGGAGCAGAGGAAATTCAGATCCGCCACCTCGGCTATATCACGCAGTTCAGGAGTTATCTTCAGCTGCAGGATTCCCATTACAAAATAGAGCTGGAGCAATCAAGCATGAACCTAAATCAGGTAGTGGTTTCTGCCAGTCGCTGGCAGCAAGCCTTCAGCAATGTACCTTCTACCATTTCGGTTATTACCCCTGAAGTTGAAGCCCTCGAAAACCCCCAAACAGCGGCGGATCTGCTCGAGCTTTCGGGAAAGGTATTTATCCAGAAAAGCCAGCAGGGAGGCGGAAGCCCGATGATCCGTGGTTTTGCCACCAACCGCCTGGTGTATACCGTGGACGGTGTGCGCATGAATACAGCAATTTTCAGGGGCGGAAATATCCAGAATGTTATTAACCTGGATCCTTTTGCCACCGAGAAAAATGAAGTCTTGTTCGGCCCCGGCTCAGTGATCTATGGCAGCGACGCCATCGGTGGTGTGATGACCTTTCTGACGCTGACACCCCGGCTTTCCATTACCAGTGAACCCGTGGTGACCGGTAAAGCCGTCACCCGGTATTCTTCGGCAAACAATGAAAAGACCGCCCACCTGGATGTGAACCTTGGGTGGAAAAAATGGGCACTGGTCACCAGTATCAGTACCTGGAATTTTGATCACCTGCGGCAAGGCAGCAAGGGTCCGGACGATTACATTAAGAACCTGTATGTCCAGCGCCAGGACAGCACCGATGTGGTCATCACCCAGGATGATCCGCTCCTGCAGATCCCCTCAGCCTATTCGCAGGTCAACCTGATGCAGAAGGTGCGCTTTCAGCCTTCCGGGAACTGGGATTTTCAATATGGCTTCCACTATTCCACCACCTCGGCCTATGGACGGTACGACCGTCATAACAGGTTCAGGAACGGAACCCTCCGCTACGCAGAGTGGAACTACGGCCCCCAGTTGTGGATGATGCATAACCTCGCCGCTACCCACAAGGGGAATAACTTGTTCTATGAAGAAATCTGCCTGCGTATTGCACAGCAAAGTTTTGAGGAAAGCAGGATCGACAGGTCGCTTAATAATGATGATCGTACCACACAGACCGAAAAGGTAAAAGCCTATTCAGCCAATTTAGACCTGGTAAAGGCGCTGGGACCAAAAAACACCCTTTACTATGGTGTTGAGTATATTCTGGATGATGTCAGCTCAGCAGGTATACTCTGCGATATCCGGACCGGGAGCGAAACCGCAGGTCCTTCGCGCTATCCTCAATCCACCTGGAGTTCCATGGCCGCCTACCTGAATGACGCGTACCGGATTTCTGACCAGTTTAGCCTGCAGGCTGGCCTTCGATACAACCGGTTCCACCTGGAAGCAGACTTTACAGACAACCTGGAGTTTTACCCCTTCCCATTTGCCAGTGCGGAGATCGACAAGGGGGCCCTGACCGGAAGTCTTGGAGGAGTGTGGAGACCCTCGGACAGCTGGATCATAAAAACAAATTTTGGTACAGCTTTCCGGGCACCAAACGTGGATGACATCGGTAAGGTCTTTGATTCGGAACCCGGTGCTGTCACTGTGCCTAACCCCGACCTGGAAGCTGAGTATGCCTACAATTTCGACCTGGGTATTACCAAGGTTTTCGGGGAGATTTTGAAGATGGATGTTGCGGCCTATTATACCAAGCTGCAAAATGCCCTGGTCCGCAGGGACTTTCAGTTAAATGGCCAGGACAGCATCCTTTACGGCGGAACGATGAGCAAAGTACAGGCGATACAAAATGCCGCTTTGGCAAATGTGTATGGTATCCATGCCGGAATTGAAATCAGGCTGACCCGTGACTTTACCCTGCTTTCGGATCTGAACTACCAAAAAGGCACAGAGGAGCTGGAAGATGGTACTGTCAGCCCCTCACGGCATGCCTCCCCCCTGTTTGGCATCAGCAGGCTTCGCTACCAGCACAGGAACCTGACACTGGAACTTAACACCAACTACCAGGGTGAACGCAGCTTTGAGGACCTGCCCGCAGAAGAGCAGGCCAAGGATGAGATCTATGCCAAAGACGAAAACGGGAATAACTATTCCCCGGCATGGTATACCCTGAATTTTATGGCCCTGTACAAGCTTAACGACACTTTCAGCATCAGCTGTGGGGTAGAAAACCTTACCGATCAGCGGTATCGGCCCTACGGCTCGGGCATCTCCGGTGCGGGAAGGAATGTTGTCCTCTCGCTGAGGGCGCAATTTTAGCGGACTATTTCTTACTGCCGTGTGGCAGTTGCCACACGGCAGTAAGACCATAGTCCGGGCAGGTGATAAATCCGTTAAACCCGGAGCATGCATACTTTAATCTTGCTGTAACGGGTTTTTGCACAACTTGTCCTGCCCTCCAGGCGGGAGACCCCCGTTATCACCAATGGTAAAAAAAGACATGGCCAATTCAGACAGACACGAGTAAAAAAATCGATGTAACAGTCCCTGACATTGTAAAATTCAGTAATATTATATAACAAAGTGGAGGCTAGCGACCACTGGAAAAACGGGGCGAAACCGAAAAGCCAAACGAGTAGGCACAAACTAATTAAGTTAAAAGAAATGAAAACAATCAAAATTTTAGCAATAATTGGAGTGGTGGCACTAATGACCTCTTGTGTAAGTACCGCCAGGTTTCCTGTTTCGGGTACAGTCCCTGCTGCGGATATTACCGCCATAAAAAAACAAGACAAGAATAAAAATTTTGTTATTGAATTAACAGCAAGTAATTTAGCTGAAGCAAGCAGGCTGAATCCACCAAAAAGCAATTATAGCGTTTGGATTGTAACAGAGAATGGGATGATAAAAAATATTGGTCAGTTAACCAACAAAAATGCCAAAAAATCTGTACTTAAAACCGTGACACCATTTAATGTAAAAGAAATTTTCATTACAGCCGAAGACCAGGGAAATCTAACTTATCCTACTGGTATTGAAATTTCACGCACAACTTTTAATGAATAGAAAATGAGATTATTAAAAACAATTTTACTCTTACTCCTTATTGGGGTAGTTGTAATTTTCACTATTCAGAACATGGAAATAGTGAAACTAAGTTTTCTGAATGTTCATTTAGAAATTCCCTTGTCATTTGCTAGTGGTGCAATTTACATTTTAGGAGCAATTTCAGGAGGAATTGTTTTTTCAATGCTAAAAAAACTAACCATGGAAGACTCTGATAAATAAGCATCGTTTTCATTTTCTGAATATCCCGCCCGGCGCGGGACAGGTTGTGCTTAGTGTTGAACTAAACCGGGTTCAGCTTGTGGATGATACCTTAATACACTGTGGAATCTATTTTCTTAAAATTACCTACAACGAACATTTGTCTGAAGCTTTTTCGATGATTTTCGGAATTTTCAACCCGGATAGGTGAAGTATTACGATTTGCAAAACCCAAAAGCAGTGTTTTCGACCTGTTGCCCTTCCCAACAACCGTCCCTTCACAGCCACACACATGCTTTTTTTAGCCAACCCGCCTACATTGTGCAAGGATTTTAGAATTCCGATAGGAAATCAAACTTATCAAAACAACTATATGGTTTAATATTTTAATTTTTCTAACTTTTTCTCAACTTTATAGTTATACAGTATAAAAATACATCGTATCTTTACACCGAGATTAAATTTACAAATGGCATCGAAACAAGAAGTTGAAAAATACTTGAAGGAACTAAAGGTGAAAATGGATATTTTCGGCATACTGTTTCTTGATGACCG
>JAFGEO010000085.1 GCA_016931575.1 Bacteroidales bacterium
TCAACGCTTCTACGCTTCTACGCTTCTACGCTTCTACGCTTCTACGCTTCTACGCTTCTACGCTTTTCCGCTTTAACGCTTTAACGCTTCTACGCTTTTCCGCTTTAACGCATCAACGCTTCAACGCTTCAACGCTTTAACGCTTATTCCTCTTCCATATAGGGATAACGATAATCAGTAGTCGGGATGAAGTTTTCCTTAACAGTACGCGGGGAGACCCACCTGAGAAGGTTGATGAACGAACCCGCCTTATCGTTAGTGCCTGAGGCCCTGGAGCCGCCAAAAGGTTGTCTGCCCACAACAGCACCGGTTGGCTTGTCATTGATGTAAAAATTGCCTGCAGCATTGGATAACCTGACGGTTGTCGAATCGAGCACACGCCTGTCCTGTGAGAAGAATGCCCCTGTCAGGGCATATTTGGAGGTTTTGTCTAAAAGTTCAATCGTTTCATTGAACTTATCATCTTCATAGACGTAGATAGTCAGGATAGGGCCAAACAATTCCTCTTCCATGGTTACATACCTGGGATTGCTGGTCAGGATAATGGTTGGTTCGATGAAAAAACCGGTCGATTTGTTGTATCCGCCCCCGAAAATTACTTCAGCATCATCATCCTTTCCGGCTCTGTCAATAAACCCTGCCAGCTTGTCAAAGGAAGCTTCATCGATGACAGCGCACATGAAGTTTCTGAAATCTTCCGGAGGCCCTGTCCTCATGGATGCTATATCTTCTCCCAGCAGATCCCTCACATCCGGCCATAAGCTTTCGGGTATATAGGCACGTGATACTGCCGAGCATTTCTGCCCCTGGTACTCAAATGCGCCCCTTATAAGTGCAGAGACCACCTCCGGGGCTTTGGCGGAGGGATGAGCCATCACAAAGTCCTTCCCCCCTGTCTCACCCACAATCCTGGGATAAGTCTTGTATTTATGGATGTTATTACCTATCTCTTTCCATATCCCCTGGAACACATCCGTTGAACCGGTATAATGGATCCCGGCAAAATCAGGATGGTTTAAAATGATATTCCCTGCCACCGGGCCAGGTACGAATATCAGGTTGATCACTCCGTCAGGAACGCCTGCATCGATCAGCATCTCCATGATGACCGCGGCAGAATAAATCTGTGTTGTTGATGCTTTCCATACTACCGTGTTACCCATCAGTGCAGGAGCGGTAGGCAGGTTACCTGCAATGGAGGTGAAGTTGAAAGGTGTAAGTGCAAAGACAAATCCTTCCAGTGGCCGCTGTTGCAGAATGTTCCACTCATGGTCAGCTGAACAGGGCTGGTTCATTAGTATCTCTTCCATATACTGAACGTTGAACCTGAAGAAATCTGCCAGTTCGCAGGCAGCATCTATCTCAGCCTGGTGTACGGTCTTTGACTGGCCGATCATGGTTGCTGCAACGATCTTATCGCGGTAAGGACCTGATAACAAGCTGGCTGCCCTCAGGAAAATAGCAGCCCTTTCGGTCCAGTGTAAGCTTTCCCATGTCTTTTTTGCTGCCAGTGCGGCTTCAATAGCCTTCCTCACATGGCCTGCATCCCCCTGGTAATAATGCCCCAGCAGGCGCTTTTTATCATGCGGTGCATAAATGGGCACCTTCCTTCCCGAACGAACCTCTTTTCCACCAATGAACATTGGGATATCAATGACAGTGGAATAGGCTTCTTCAAGGGCTTTCTTTACCGATGCCCTCTCCGGACTCCCCGGGGCAAATGTCCTTGCCGGCTCATTCCTGGCTTCAGGTACATATATAGGTTTCCAGTACATGATCTTTTTGAATTTATGGTTTTAGTCAGTCAGGCCTAAAACGCAAAAATAGCTGAATCAGGACAATAACCGGATATGTTATACAATATATTAAACTGTAACAAATAAGTCAGAAGTCAGGAGTCAGAAGCCCGAAGTGTTTTATTACTACCGACTTCGGACTTCGTACTTCAAGACATTTAGCACTTATTAATAACGTTAAACTAAATATATTAAAATAGACAGTTTGTAAAGGCTCCCCGGTGGTTAACTATTAAGTCGGATAGAGTATATTAAAGTTAGTAATGTTATGCCTCATAATAATCACCATCAGTGTCAGGTTAACAAATAATATTTATGCACAATTATGGAATTTGAGTCCAAAATTGTACATTTGCACCATGATTCATCGAATTGCCGAAACAACATTGACGCAATTGGCCCAACAGTTTAAGGCATTAGCTATAGTCGGTCCACGTCAATCGGGAAAGACCACCCTTGCCAGGCATGTTTTTTCTGGTAAATCCTATACTAATCTGGAAAACCCTGATATCAGGCGATTCGCGACCGAAGATCCACGCGGTTTCCTGGCGCAGTTTCCTGATGGAGCCGTAATAGACGAAGTGCAACGTGTTCCTGAGCTTTTTTCTTACCTGCAACAAATACTCGACGAGAGCAGGCTAAGCGGTCAGTTTATCCTTACCGGCTCAAATAATTTTCTACTGCAAGAAAAAATCGCCCAAAGCCTTGCAGGAAGGATAGCTTATCTATATCTGCTACCATTTGCTACAGGAGAACTTCCTCAGCATCATACCGAAAATCTTCAGGAATTGATGTTCCGGGGCTTATATCCACCTCTCTACGATCAACCCGTTGAAACTGGGCAGTGGCACAATAATTACATTCGTACCTATATCGAGAGAGATGTCCGGCAAATAAAGAATATTAACGACTTAGTTGCATTTGAACACTTTTTGCGCTTATGTGCCGGAAGGGTTGGCCAACTGCTTAATAAGAACAACCTGGCATTAGAGACCGGTGTAGACAACAAAACAGTCGACGCCTGGCTAAGTGTACTGGAAAGTAGCTTTATCCTCTTTCGACTGCATCCTCACCATAAAAATTTTAATAAACGGGTGGTGAAGATGCCAAAATTGTATTTTTACGATTCAGGTTTGGTTTGTGCCCTTTTGAGCATTCATGATGGTGCACAATTGATATATCATCCGCTTGCAGGCAGTATTTTTGAAAATTTCGTAACGGCTGAAATGATTAAATCTCGTTACAATCAGTCACTTCCGAATAATCTGTATTTCTGGCGCGATAGCCGTGGCCATGAAATTGATATAATCATCGAAAATGCAAATAGCCTGTTTCCGGTCGAGATTAAAGCAGGAAAAACAATTACACCTGAGTTTTTCAGGAATCTGATATATTGGGAACAATTAACAGGGCATCCCGGAGGAGCAGTGGTTTATGCAGGTGAAATCCGTCAAAAACGCAGCAATGAAATTGAAATCATTCCCTGGAAACAACTTTCGAAAATAAATCAGTGACAAATCAGTCAGAAGTCAGGAGTCCGAAGTCAGAAGTCCGAAGAATGTTATTACTACCGGCTTCTTTTAGCCGCCGAAGCCTTAGCGAAGGTGGCCGGCTTCCGGCTTCCGACTTCCGGCTTCCGACTTCCGGCTTCCGACTTCAATACATTTAGCACTGATTAGTTACTAATTAACAAATATTTAGGTTTTAAATTATTTTTAATTAGTCTAAATAATCGTATCTTTGCCGGTACTGAAAACTTAAAAAAATAAAAATGGCTTTTAAACTACCCGAACTCAGATACGGATACGATGCACTGGAACCATACATTGATGCACGTACTATGGAAATACACCATACCAAGCACCATGCAGCCTATACAAATAACCTGAATACTGCAATTGACGGTACAAAACTTGCTGATCTCACTATTGAGGAGATACTGAAGGATGTCTCCGGTTATACTGCTGCCGTAAGGAATAATGGTGGCGGTTATTATAACCACAGGCTTTTTTGGGAGATCATGTCAGGCAACGGTGGCAGCCGCCCGGAAGGTGAGTTGCTGAAAGCTATCAATGATACTTTCGGTTCTTTCGAAAATTTTAAGCTGGAGTTTTCCACCGCTGCAGCCACCCGTTTCGGTTCAGGCTGGGCCTGGCTGGTAAACACCGGTAATGGTCTGAAGGTCAGCTCAACCCCAAACCAGGACAATCCACTGATGGACCTGGCAGAAGTAAAAGGAACACCCATTCTTGCACTGGATGTATGGGAGCATGCCTATTACCTCCGCTACCAGAACCGCAGGCCTGAATACATTGAAGCATGGTGGAATGTAGTGGACTGGAAAGAGGTGGCAAAACGTTTCGGCCGGTAGCAGCTTGGCTTTCAGGAATTTTTTGCCTCTTTAACTGCATTCATGACGCGGAGCAGGTTGCCCGACCAGATCTTCCGGATATCGGCCCTTGTATATCCCCGTTCAAGCAGCTCGGCAGTTATATTTTTCAATGCTGTAACATCGTAACAATCTTCCAGTTCGGCACCTCCGTCAAAGTCTGTTCCGATACCCACATGCCCGATTCCTGCCACATGCACGATATGGTCTATATGATCGACCAGGTCTGAAACAGTAGCAAGGGCAACAGGATAAATGCTGTCTACGGCATACCAGTCAGCCAGGAACGCTTTCTGCGCAGCATCGTCCAGACCAAAATAGTCGCCATGTTTTTTAATAACCTCATCTTTAGCTGAATCGCGGGCTATAGTTCCTTCCATCTCCTTCACATAATCACTAACGAGGCATACCTGTATCACACCCCCGTTTGCTGCCAGGGCTTTCAGCATGTCATCAGTGAGGTTCCTGGGATGGTTGCAAATTGCCCTGGTACAGGAATGGGAAGCAATGACAGGTACCCTGGTTGTTTCGAGGACATCAAAAAATGCTTTGTCGGAGATGTGCGATACATCGATCATCATCCCCAGCCTGTTCATCTCTTTTACCACTTCCCTTCCGAATCTGCTCAGACCATCATGCTCCGGTCCCTTTCTATCCGTTGATGAATCACAGATATCATTGTTTGAACTGTGGCATAGGGTTATATACCTTGCACCCAGCCGGTAATACTCACCGATCATGGACAGGTCATTGCCGAGGGTATAACCATTTTCCATACCAATGTAAACCGCATGCCTTCCTGATTTACTGATCTTCTGCAGGTCGCCGGCACGAAGGGCCAGTGCGGTCTTCTCCGGGTTCCTGTCTATGAAGGCATGTATCGAATCAAAGATTGCCAGTGCTTTCTCCCTGGCTCTGAGGTTGCCTTCCCCTGTCCGTTCACCCTGGCCGACAAATACTGCAAAGAACAAGCCGTCAAGCCCGCCTTCATCCATCCTTGGGATATCTATTTTGCCCAGCTCCGGTCTGACCTGGTTCTTCCGGCTCAGATCAGTGCCGGGAATCATAAGCAGTAGCGGAGTATCAGTGTGAGAATCAATGGTGTACAGCGATTGGTGGATCCTGGTGATTTCTTCATCTGAGTAGATGGCCGGGCGACGGTTGCATCCTGCCACTATTATCGCTGCCAGCATCAGCAGCCTGAATATCCTGTTCATTATAACAATCTAATTGATGTTCCATAACAATGCCTGCTGGTCATTGTAATGGAACACCAAAAACTGATATGCAAAATAGCAATTCCCGGTGTAAGATAAGAGGAATTAACGGATTATTTCAAAAGATTGAAACCGGCACATTCACCGGAAGGCTTTTAGCTTCTCAAAGTATTAATCTTCAAGGGTTCAGACTTCCTGATGCCTGAAATACTTTTCTGCATAGGTGGTATAAGACGGGCGTGAGGGTGTCCTGATTATAAAAAGGCGTGTACCAGCCTCCGGATTGAATCGCCATTCATCCTGGTGGCTGATGATCATAAAATCGCCCTGCACTACTTCCTGGTGCTCCAAAGAAATTTTGCCTGCAACGACAAAGGCCGAGGTGATCTTATTCTTCACAGGCAGCAACACAGGACTATCTCCCTGTGCTTCCAGCTCATAGATCTCCACCCCTTCAGTTGTCACTCTGACCGGCTGTGCATCAACAGAGAAGGTTTTTATCCGGTAACCATTCGCCATGATCCATGGAAATGTTTCCGGTGAATAGTCGTCGTAAGATGCCGGTACATAAATGGATTTCTTCAGGTCAGGATCAAACCATATCTGGAAAAATGATGCACCGGGAAGGAGTCGCTCTGCATGGGATATCCCGTTGCCGGACCTTATGATCTGTACTGCACCGGTTTCCAGCCTCCTCCAGGTATTGATCCCGGTATCATAATGCTCCAATGTCCCTGTCAGGACAAAACTCAATATTTCAAAACCCTGGTGCGGATGAAGTCCTATAGTGCTTCCCCCTTCTGACCAGGCATGCGCCCAATAGAAAAGGTTGGAATAGGGTTTAACGATCCCTCCATCCTGAGAGAATCCTATAGGTTTTTTCTCGAGGATCTCACCACCGTTAAACCCCCCGTCCGCTTGCTCTGATCGTTTAATTATCCTGTATGCCATAGTAATTGATTAATATACTCATAAACAACAAAGAAAGATGTTTTGTTTAAAAGATACTGTTAACCGGTAGTTAAATCACTTACGTTTTCGGTCAGTTTCACCCCGTTAAAGGAAAAGCGTTCGAGGATGGATGCATCGTTGATCTCCCTCGAAAGGGCAGCTATAGTATCAGGCGGGACGTCAAACAGGTCGAGGATAATCAGTCCGTCAAGGGCATTGTTGAAATTGGGATCAATGTTGAAACCAATGATTTTGCCATTTTGTTTCAGATATTTCTTTAACAGGACAGGCATGTTGTAGTGGGTTGTTTCAATATCCTTGATCAGCTTGTCGAGTTTGTTAATATCGTTTGAATCTCCGATGATGATGTCGGTATCGAAATTCCGGATCTTCACACGGAAGCTTTTTCTTGAGCGGATAAAACGGGCAATATCATGGTTGTAGTAATGGTCACGTATAAACTTGATCATAAGTGCTTTGGAGAAATTCGAAAAACGGTTGCTGATGCTGACGGGACCCAGGAGGTACCTGTATTCGGGATTTTTAATCAGGAAATACAGGATCCCCTTCCATAACAGGAACAAGGACATGGGTTTTTTCTGGTATTCACTGACGATGAATGAACGGCCCAGCTCCAGCGATTTCCTCAGCATGGGATAGAATCTCCTGTTCATCCTGAAAAGGCTTTGCAGATAGAATCCCCTGATGCCATATTGTTCCATGATCTCGTTCCCTTTGCCCACACGGTAAGCTCCTACTATTTTCAGTTCCTGCTCATCCCATATGAAGAGCTGGTTATAATAAAGGTCATATTCATCAATATCCATCTGCTGGTTGGTTCCCTCCCCTATCTCCCTGAATGTTTTTTCGCGCAACCGGCCCAATTCATTCATTATTTCAGGCATCTCGACAGACGGTGCACAGATAACAAGGTAATGCTTACTTCTGAAGAGCAGGTATTTGCTGGCTATGTGGTCCACCTCCTGCTGCAGTTTGATGGGATCAATGGAATTTATAACAGGCTCTTCAGACTTCAGGCGCCTGCCTCCGAGCTTAAAGAATTTCTTTACTTCCAGTGTTGTCCCGAGTGCATAGGTCTTTGCACGCAGAAACCGCCCGTAGCGGGCTACATCACTGAACTCGTTCTGTTCTTTTATAGTTATGGGACTGCCGATGCGCACACGGATCAGTTTTTTCTTTTTATTGAACATTTCGGTAGGCAGCTTAACGGTCTGCAATCTTGAATGCAGACGTCCCAGCAGGTGAAAAAATTTGCTGTTCTTCCCCTGGAAATAGATCGGGATAACAGGCACACCGGCTTTTTTGATCATTCTGACAGCAGACGTAAGCCACTGATGGTCCGAGATACCGGAAACATCAGGATTAAAACCTGATACCTCACTGGCAGGAAAGATACCAAATGGCTTCCCGCTTTCAAGATGCTGGAACAGTTCCCGGATAGATGTTATATCGGGCTTTTCAGCAGTACGTTTTTCAAATGGATTATTGGGGAAGATATAGTCTTTTACGGGTTCCATACGACGCAGGAGGAAGTTGCCAAGAACCTTGTAGTCGTCCCTGATCACGGCAATCATCTTGATCAGCAACAACCCGTCGATGCCTCCAAAGGGGTGGTTGGATATGGTAATAAACGGACCTTCTTCAGGTATGTGCTTCAGTTCGTCCTCGTTAACTTCAAAATTGATACCCAGCTCCTCAATAACGGAATCAATAAAATCATGTCCTTTCCTGTATATGTTCCTGGAATAGATCTTATTGATTCGGCTGAAACGGCTTAACAACATCAGCACTTTAGCTGCACTCTCCCCCGCAAAACCATTTAACCTGGCCGCAGCGAGCAGGTCTTCCGTGTCTATTAATTTCATTAATAATTCTGGGTAATTATGAAATTATTTTGACAAAGATAAGATAAAAAAATTAATGCTTCATCGGATCAACCGATCGGATGGGATCGATCGGATAGAACCGATCGGATCGGTTAAAAAAACCACACACTGAAAATGACTGACAGTCCAAACAGAAAGATCAATGCACCTGTTACCTTGTTCATCCACCAGATGCTCCTCAGCCGGATTACTTTCCTGAACCGGTTTGCCAGAGTGCTGATAAAAAACCACCACAGTGCGGCTCCTCCGAAAATTCCTGCGAGAAGTATCAGGAATTCTATCAGTGACTGACTATCCAGGGCAATATTAATACCGGCCATGATGCCAATAAACAGGAAAAGTGCCATGGGGTTTGAAAGTGTAAGCAACAGGACCGAAAAGAAATCCTGTGACAGGCTTGTCTTACCCAGACGCTGCAGCTTTAATTGTTTGATGGGATTTGTGTAAAAGATCCTGATGCCTATATACAAAACAAACAGGCCACCTGCAATCTGGAAATACAGGTGCTGATTCCTGATAAAATTTATTATTATTGAAAGCCCCAGTCCTGCAATGACAGCAAATACCGTGTCAGCCACAGCAGCGCCTATACCTGAAATAAAGCCTGATAACCTTCCCCTGTTAAGTGTCCTCTGGATGCATAATATCCCAATAGGTCCGAGGGGAGCCGATACGAGCACACCTGCAATAAATCCTTTGATGATCAGGTTAATTGTCACAGTTTAGCAGAAAATAAAAAATGTGATCCATTACTTTTCCGGAAAAATATAAATGTATAAAAAAGCCGGGGTATTGCAGAAAAAAACCTTTATCAGTGAAAGTATGCAGTAACAAAAATCCATCCTTTCTGTGACTCTTCCTGAACCGGCAGGCCAGGGATTTCTGAATATTCACCTGCCCTGTCATAGTCCTGTGATTGATAAAAATATTTATCTTTACGGCTTCTCTGATTCAAGCATGAGACTAGAAAGCAAAACCTCACAGCTGGCCACCCTGTTAATTCTTTCCATAATCTGGGGTAGTTCATTCATCCTTATGAAGAAAGGCCTCGAATCATTCAGCAATATACAGGTTGCTGCGCTCAGGATCTTTTTCAGCTTCCTGTTCGTGCTTCCTTTTATTGTCAGGAACCTGAAGGTTCTGTCAGGGAAGAATATTCCGTCGCTGATCATCGTCGGTTTGCTGGGTTTTGCCATTCCTGCCCTGTTGTTCACCAAGGCGCAGACGCGTATAAGCAGTTCCCTGGCCGGCATGCTCAATTCACTCACCCCTCTCTTCACACTGATCACCGGACTTACACTCTATAGAAGCCGTACCGGATGGACCAGCGTGGCAGGTGTTTTAATCGGATTGTTTGGTGCATCGGGCCTGGTACTGCAGGATGGGCTGAACATCCTCAGGGGTATTAACGGACATGCACTTCTGGTGGCTGCGGCGACACTGTCATATGGCATCAATATAAACCAGATAAAATATAAGCTTGAGGACCTGAGCAGCATACAGATAACTTCCCTGGCTTTGATTTTTGTCGGACCAATAGCAGGTATTTATCTGTTATTCAGCGATTTTGGAACATCCGGCTTCCAGGAAGGAGCACTGAAGGGACTGGGTTATATTGCCATCCTTGCCCTATTCAGTTCCGTCATTGCTGTATGGCTGTTCAACCACCTCCTTAAGTTTACAACGACACTCTTTGCTTCATCTGTCACATATATTATCCCGGTTTTTGCCATCCTCTGGGGAATCTCAGACGGGGAAAGTATCAGGTTGATCCAACTGCTCTGGATAGGAATAATCCTGTTGGGAGTGTATCTTGTGAATAAACAGGAAAGCATAGAAGGGTTAAAGCGTTGA
>JAFGEO010000086.1 GCA_016931575.1 Bacteroidales bacterium
CTTATATCGCGCCGCTACAACCGCCTACCCTTGCTACCTTCCGGTCCTGGGGGAGTTCAGCAGGAGCTGGCCGTATAAGACTTACCCCGGGCGGCAAAAGTATAAACTTTTATGAATTCTGCCAAAGAAATCACCAGAAAGAGGGAATGCAATTTTTTTGTTTATTTTTGAACCTTATAAATAAGCTTATCCAATGCTGTTGAATAAAAATCAGTTCAGGCATATTCTGATATACGGAGCCATTACCGGAGGAGCGATTTTCTTCCTTCTGATGCTTGGTTTTATTTTTGGAAATGCCAATAATCCGAACATTCAATTCATTTGTATTCTCCTGTTTATTACCGGGGTAATGCTGTCAACTAAAAAATTCAGGGACCTGCAACCGGAGAAGACCTTAAGCTACGGGCTTGCATTCAGGACCTCCTTTTTTACCGGACTGGTTATCGGTATTATCTGGGCTGTTTACGGTTATATTCTTTATACGGCTTCCCCCGGTTTGCTGGAAGAAATGATGCATGAAGCGCAGGAAGCCTATCTTCAGCTGGGATGGAGCGAGGAGGACGTAACCGATATGGTGGAACAATCCTCTGCGATCAGCATGGCTTTTGCTTATTTCTTCTCTTCGGTTCTCTATGGCGGCATTCTCTCGTTGATCGTTGGGGCAATTTTCTTTAGAAGACGAAACCCCCTGATCAGTCAAACCCCAGATAATGAATAAAATACCCATGGATATCTCAATCGTAATACCTCTGCTGAATGAAGGTGATTCCCTGCCTGAATTGATGGCCTGGATCGACAAGGTCATGCAGGAAAATAAATACAGCTACGAAGTCATTATGATCGATGACGGAAGTTTTGATAATTCCTGGGAGGTGATCGGTGAACTGAAACAGAAATATGAAAACCTTCGTGGAATCCGCTTCAGAAGGAATTTCGGGAAATCGGCAGCCCTTCATACAGGCTTCCAGGCTGTGAAAGGAGATGTGGTGCTTACAATGGATGCCGACCTGCAGGATTCTCCCGATGAGATACCCGGATTCTATAAGATGATAAAGGAAGAGGGTTATGACCTGGTTTCCGGATGGAAGAAGAAGCGGTATGATCCGCTTTTCTCTAAAAATATACCCAGCAAGTTCTATAACTGGACTGTCCGCCGCATGAGCGGTATCAAACTGCATGATTTCAATTGTGGCATTAAGGCCTACCGCAAGCGGGTTGTCAAGAGTATTGAGATCTATGGGGATATGCACCGGTTTATTCCTGTGATGGCAAAGTGGGCAGGTTTTAAGAAAATTGGCGAAAAAGTGGTCCTGCACCAGGAACGCAAATACGGAACTACCAAATTTGGGGTGGAACGATTTATCAGAGGGCCCCTGGATCTTCTGTCGGTGATGTTCATCTCAAAATACGGGAAACGTCCCATGCACCTGTTTGGTACACTCGGCATGCTTACCTTTATCCTGGGTTTAATAGGTGCTGCCATTGTGGGTGTCCATAAGATCATTGCGGTAAGCAATAACATGCGGGCACCGCTCGTTACGCAATCACCTTATTTTTATCTTGCCCTTACCTGTATGATCATTGGCAGCCTGTTATTTCTTTCAGGTTTTCTTGGTGAACTGATTTCCAGGAGCGCTACCGACCGGAACAGGTATTTGATTGAGGAAGAATTGTAAGTTATTTAGAAGTTTCAAGCATCAAGTATTAATTCAATAATGTATTCCATCATCCTCCCCACCTTCAAGCGCCCCGATGAGGTTACCAACTTTCTCGAAAGCATGACCCTTCAGAAGTTTAAAGCCTTTGAAGTTGTGGTTGTTGATGGCAGCCCCGACGATATTCTTCATCCGGTGATTGAACAATACAAATCATCCCTTGACCTGAAGTATTATCATGAAAAAGGCCTTGGGGCAAGTGAATCACGAAACCTGGGATGCGAAAAAGCTAAAGGCGATTTCATGGTTTTTATCGATTCTGATTGCGTTGTCCCTCCCGACTACCTGACACTGGTCGATTCATTCCTTAAAAAGCATCCTGAGGTGGATGCCTTTGGCGGTCCTGATGCGGCGGATGAGAGTTTCTCGGTTTTTCAGAAGGCGGTGAATTATGCCATGACCTCATTCCTGACCACCGGCGGGATACGCGGTAAGAAGAAGCATGTCGGAAAATTTCAGCTCAGGGGATTTAACATGGGCATCCGGAAGGAGGCATTCTTTAAGGTTGGCGGTTACAGCGGGATGCAGGTAGCCGAAGATATTGATCTGAGCATGCGCATCCAGAAGGCCGGTTACCTGACAGCCCTGATTCCGGAAGCTTTCGTTTATCATCGGAGAAAATCAAGCGTTTACAAGTTTTATAAGCAGCTCTTCTTTCATGGAAAAGGGCGCATCGACCTGCATCTGAAACATGGCGATGCCCTGAAGCTGGTCCATATGCTACCCAGTTTCTTTGTGGTTTACCTGGTTATTGGTCTGCTAAGCTCCTTGTTTTCAGAATTTCTGATGGTTCTTTTCCTTTTGTCACTGGGCGCCTATCTCCTGGCAGTCCTTACCGATGCCGCCATCCGCAACAGGAGCCTTATCGTGGGTGTGGTAAGCATGCTGACGGCCATTGAACTTCTTATTGCCTATGGTCTGGGTGTGTGGCGGAATATTTTTGTCCGTATGGTTTTTAAACGGGGAAAGGATAGCAAGAAGGATGTTTTGCTGAAGATGTAATTATTAATTATACCCACCACCCAACTACTCCAGATCCTTACAAAGTTCTCTCAGATAAGCTTTCAGTTCTTTTCCGATCTCTTTGTGTTTCAGCCCGAATTCGATATTGGTCTTGATGAAATCGAGCTTGTTTCCGATATCATATCTTTTCCCGAGGAAGCGCACACCATACATCGCATGTTTTTTAACCATGGCACGCATGGCATCGGTAAGCTGTATTTCGTTATTGATGCCCCGCTGGGTTTTTTCCAGGTAGCTAAATATCTCGGGGGTAAATATATACCGGCTGGCAATGGCCAGGTTTGAGGGGGCTTCCTTCGGACTGGGCTTCTCGATGAAGTCTTTGGCCAGCAGGACGTTCTCTTCCATTTCTGTACCGTCGATTATCCCGTAACGGCTTACGTTATGCGGCTCAACCTGTTCCAGGGCAACCACGGAACTGTTGTAGCGTTTGAAGACATCAATTAATTGCTGGGTGATGGGTTTGCCAACCCCATCGATTACGGTGTCACCTAAAAGCACGGCAAATGGCTCATTTCCAACATGGTATTTAGCGTATCTTATGGCATCACCCAATCCATTCATTTCTTTTTGCCAGATAAAATGAATATTGGCTATTTTCGTAATATTTCGGATTTCCTCTAATTCTTTGGTTTTCTTCTTGTCGATAAGCATATTCTCCAGCTCAAAACTCCGGTCGAAATGCTCCTCAATAGCCCGTTTCCCTTTTCCGATGATCATCAGGATGTCGGTTATGCCCGATTTTACTGCTTCTTCAACAACATATTGTATGGTTGGAGTATCAACGATGGGGATCATTTCCTTTGGTTGCGATTTGGTAATTGGCAGGAAACGGGTACCAAATCCTGCCGCCGGGATAACGGCTTTCTTTACGACGGGCATAACTGTTATTATTTGTGATTAACTATTTGTGGTTTAATGACTTCTATTCCTTTTTGTTTCATAGCTTCCTTCAGGGCTGCAAACATTTCTTCTCCTTCATAGGTGCCAATAATGGCTCCACCTGAGCCCGTAAATTTGGCACTGGCACCTGTTGAGCGTGCAATTTCGACCATTTCAATATTTTCAGGACTGATCTGCATCAATGATCTGCGCAAATCAAAATTGCGGTCGATAAGGGCAGACAATTTTGACAGGGTCTTAGCCTCCAGGGCCGATTTGAAATCTGTGGAAAGCCGGGCCCATTCGTTCATGGCGTCAAGCACTTCTTTTTCCTTATACTCGTACCTGGCTCTCAAATCGTTGTGTACCACCTCTGAACCCGAGCACTGATCCGTGCGGTAGGCAATATAGAGCGGGGGCAATAATTCTGAACTGAAGGGGTGGTAATCGCCGAATCCCTGCCGGTCCATGATGGCTTTGTCAAAGTTCATGAAGACAGGGGTCTCATATACCTGAGCTACTCTGTCCTGAAGGCCGGCACTAATTTTTAGCTCCCGTGTTTCAACAGACAGGATGAGGTTTGCCAGGATGGGCTTCGGGATACTTATGCCATAAAAGGACATCAGGGCTTTCATGCCTGCAGTAATAATAGCACTCGACCCGGCGAGGCCCAAACGACGCGGGATGTTTGACGCATAGCGGATGGTGAAGTTTTTTTCGTCCAACCGGATGTTGCAGTCCAGACAATATTCAAAAAAGACCTTTATGGTTGCCTTCAGCAGACGCATGCCGCCATAGTACCCATGAAGTTTAACATCAGCAACCAGCTCGTTGATGCTGTTAAAAAGGGTGAGGTCAAGTTCCTGAGGCTGGATCTCCAGTTCAGGGGTCTGGTACAGGCTAATGTCTGCTGAGAAGTTGCTAAAAACAAAGGCAATGGTCTTGCCATAATAGCCATCCGAAGGGTTTCCGATAAGAGCAGCCCTGGGATACGATCTGGTTTGGATAATCAATGGTATGTGATTTAAATGAATTCTGCAGCCAAGATACAACATCTCAGGTTTTTCCGGCTCGAAATATGATAACCGGAGCGGTATAATTTATAAAATAACGCTCAGGGGCAATGAATTACAAAAAGGGAAGATAAACTGTTCAAAGAAAAAGAGCCCCGCTTGCAGGGGCTCTTTTGATCAGCTTATTCAACTGTCCCCGTTATCCGGAGTATCGTCGGGGTGCCCGAGTCAGAGGTTTGAACGCTGATCGTTTTATTAAAGAAACCAATTCTACGGGTATCGTAGCTAACTTTTATTTCTGATGACTGCCCGGGAAGAACGGGGGCCTGGCTATGCTGCGCCGCTGTACAGCCGCAGGAAGTCCGCACGTTTTTAATAATAACCGGGTCTTTGCTATGGTTGGTAAATCTGAATGCCAGCTCCAGCGGTGCATCTTTCTGGATTTTTCCGACATCGATACTTTTAGTATCCCATTCAAGGGATGAAGCTGTTGCAGTGGTTGCGACAGTTTGATTTGAGTTCTGTGCAAGGGCAGCTCCCATTAACGCTGACAACATCAGCATCATAACTAGTTTTTTACTTTTCATATGCGTGAGTTTATGTAATGTCTTTATTTTGGTCTTTGTACTTCAAAGCTCCCAAATTACGTACCAAAAAGCTGTTAATGAATCCCTAAAATTTCTAAATGATTTGTTAATGCCGCCGCCTGAGGCAAATTCTTTTGTATTTTTCGGCTATGAAGAACAGGGTGCTTAAATGGTTTATCTTCCTTGGGATCCTTGCTATTATGAGTAATTTAGGACTTCAGCTTTACCTGTTGCGAAGTGCCTATAAGGAGGGACAGAACAAATTCACACAGGCAGTTCAGCTGGCACTGATCGAAGCCATTGGAAAGATGACCGGATGGAAATCTGCTGGTAATTCGGAATTCGGTCCGGTAAAGAAAATATCAAGTGATTACTTCATTGTTGATGTGAATGACCATATCAATGCTGGTGTGCTTGAGTTTTACCTGATAAGGGAGCTGAGAAACTATGGAATAGATGCGGACTTTGAATATGCGATCTACGACTGTGAAACCGATCAGATGGTGTATGGCAACTATGTCAGGCAATCCGACAGGGAGAAGAGGATCGACCGGCACAGGGACCTTCCGAAATATCCCGGTCTGGTCTACTATTTTGGCATTCGCTTTCCCTCTCAGGAGAAATATGTAATCGGTAACCTGAAAGTATGGCTCATCCTTACATCGGTATCCTTGCTGATCCTGCTGTTCTTCGTGTATGTTATTTTTGTTGTGCTGAGGCAGAAACGGCTCTCCGAGATGCAGCGGGACTTTGTCAACAATATGACCCATGAATTTAAAACGCCGCTTACCGCGAGCAAGATAGCGCTGGATTATATGCGAAAGAGTGAGGCAATTGGAAGGGATGAGCGCCTGAGCAAATACTGTGAGATGATATCCGCCCAGACTGAGCACCTGAACCAACAGATCGAAAGGATCCTGCAAATATCCCTTTCCGAGAAAAAATCGTTTATCATTCATTACGAAGAGGTGGACCTTCCGGCTTTGCTTGAGAAAATCTCGGAAACATTTATGAACTCCCACCGTGAGTTCATCCTTAATTTCAGGGAGAAGGAACTGATGGTGAAAGCCGACCGCATACACCTTACCAGCGTACTGTACAGCCTGATTGATAATGCCGTTAAATACAGTCATGAGAATTCCGTCATTGAGATCTCACTGGAAAAACCCGGAAAGGAAACCGTCCTTTCGGTGCGTGACCAGGGAGTGGGAATGGATGGCCAGTATCTCAAAAAGGTGTTCCGGAAATTCTATCGCATCCCCACAGGTAATGTGCATAATGTTAAGGGATTTGGACTGGGCTTGTACTACGTTAAACTCGTTATCGACAGGCACAGATGGAAGATCAGGTTAAAAAGTAAACCGGGAGAGGGTACGGAAGTTTGTATCTTTATCCCAAAATCGTAATGGACACATGAGTCAATCTGGATCGAAAGCGCGTATCCTGTACATTGAGGATGATGAAACCATTGCCTTTCTGACGAAGGATAACCTTGAAATGAGAGGGTATGTTGTCGACCATGTGAGCGATGGTGCAGAGGCCATCGGGCATTTTAAATCAGAAACCTATGATCTGTGCCTGGTCGATATCATGCTTCCGGAAGTCGATGGGCTGACATTCCTGAGTAAAATTCGTGAAGTGAATGCTGACATTCCTGTGTTACTGCTAACTGCCAGGTCCCTGACCGACGACAAAATCAGGGGGTTTTCCCTGGGGGCTGATGACTACATCACCAAACCTTTCAGCATCGATGAACTGGTTTTGCGTATGGAGGTATTTCTGAAACGGAGCAGGGCAGTAAGGGGGAGTGGGGTAAAAGTCTTCAGGATTGGAAATACCAGCTATTCTTTTACCGATCAGAGCCTATCCATCGGTGGGAGTGAAGTTAAGATCACACAACGTGAAAACGAGTTGCTGAACTATCTTTTGAACCATAGCAACCAGTTGATCCGCAGGGAGGATATCCTGAATTCTGTTTGGGGAGATGATGATTATTTTCTTGGCCGGAGCCTGGATGTTTTTATTTCGCGGCTCAGAAAAATTTTTGCGGATGAACCGGCTATTCTGATCGAGAATGTCCATGGGGTCGGTTTCCGGTTTGTGACACAATAAGCCATCAACCCTGCCACCTCACTGCCTACCTAACTTTCTACCTACCCCCTCACAAACAACAAATCCTCATTGACAGAAAGATAGTGGATGGTGCTCTCAATGGTTTCTTTTACAGAGAATCTGGGTTTCCAGCCCAGGGCACTGATCTTCTGAATATCGAGGTGTACAAAAGGGGTATCCCCTTTCCATCCTCTCTTCCCACCGGAATAGGTATATTCAACATCTTTCAGGTTGAGCCGGGAGCATAAGGAATCGGCCAGATCGTTAACGGAGATCCATTCTTTATTGCCGAGGTTGAAAATATTGACTTTGTCCTGCGATTTTTCCAGGGCTAGGAGAATGGCATTGATCCCATCTTCCACATGGAGATAGGATTTTCTCTGGCTACCGTCACCAAGAATATGCAGGGATGATGGATCCTGCTTCAGCTTTTTCATGAAGTCGAAAATCACACCATGGGTATAGCGGGGGCCCATGAACGACACAAAGCGGAAGATCCAGCTTTTCATTTCGAAATATTCACAATATGCCTGTATCATCGCTTCGGCAGAGTACTTGGAGGCGCCGTAAAGGGAAGTCTGAACAGGCGTAATGGTTTCAGGAGTAGGGATTATTTCCGGGTCGCCGTAAACGGTTGCTGAACTGGCAAAAACCATTTTTTCGATCTGGTTTACCTTCATGGCTTCCAGTACGTTATGGGTGCCGATGGTATTCTGCTCCAGGTCGATCAGGGTATTCTTTATTCCTCCCCTGACATCGGCGTTGGCCTGAAAGTGAAATACGATATCACAATCCCGCATAGAGTTGGCCAGGATAGCTTTATCAAGCACATCAGCCTCAACCAGATGGTATGCCGGGTTATTCAGGTTGTGTTCAATAAACCGCTGATGTCCGGTAGAGAAGTTATCGTACACTACGACATCGTATCCTCTCTTCAGGAGACTGTCGGCCAGGTTGCTGCCAATGAATCCTGCCCCTCCTGTAATAAAAGCCCTCATTTTGTTATTGTTAATGCTTAAATCCTCATAGTTACTTTCGGAACACGACTATTTGGTCCGTTCATCATAGGCCTGTCCCATGGAATATTGTTCCCCCTTGATCCTCCGGTTTATTTCCTGTTTGATGGCATGAAAGATCACGGTATGCAGGTCCTCGGTTATTTCCATATCCTTAATCGGGATATGGATATTGACTTCGGCAGTTTCCTTGAGCCTTCCTCCCAGGTATCCGGTTAGTCCAACGGTGGTGGCCTTGTTTTCTCTTGCCCAGCGGATTGCCCTGACAATATTTTCTGAGTTACCGCTTCCTGAAATTCCGATGACGACATCTCCGGGGCTCAGGTATGTTTTCAGCTGCTCGATAAACACTTCATCGAAAGAAAGATCATTGGTGATTGCCGATGTGCCTGCAACGTTGTCATTCAGGCAATGTGTTTTAAAACGCTTTTCCATGCCAAAGGATATGCCCTTCAGAAAATCTCCTGCAATGTGCGAAGCATTTGCTGCACTTCCTCCGTTTCCAAAAATATACATGGTGCCCTGGTCATCGCGGCATTTCAGGAGGATGTTAACTACTTTTTCTATGGATTCTGTGTCCACATTGTCAAGCGCGGATTTTAATCTTTCGAAGTATTCGCTGTAACTGTTAATTGTACTCATCGGCGAAGTAGATTATTTTTGAACCGTCACGTTCAAATTTGAAATCGAATGTCGAATATCCGGAAAGGGCAGCCTTAAGTTTTTCCTGTTTTTCTTTCTCACAATAAAACAGCATGAAGCCCCCGCCTCCGGCACCCAGAAGTTTGCCCCCTGAGGCACCGTTTTTCAGACCGGCATCGTAGATTCCGTTGATCTCCGGATTGCTGATCCGGGAGGCCAGCTTTTGTTTCATGATCCAGTTTTCATGCAGGATCTTACCGAAAGATATCAGGTCTTCTGAATACAAGGCATTCCGCAGGTCGAATACCAGCGAGACCATATTCTTCAGGGTGTTGACTTTTTCTTCCCGGGAGGCATTTTTCTTTTGTTCTGTCAAAATATCAGATGCCTTGCGTTGGTTGCCGACATAAAACATGATCAGGTTATCTTCCAGGGCTCCATATACAGCACTTTTTATATGCAGGGGCTCTACCCTTACACTTCCGTCTGCATTGAAATAGATAATGTTCAATCCGCCAAATGCTGCAGCATATTGATCCTGCTTTCCTATGGGCTCTTTCAGGATGTCGATCTCGATTTCGCAGGCTTCCTTTGCCAGGTCTTCATGAGTTACATACTTTCGGTTTATGGCGTATAGGTTATGCAGCAGTCCAACCGTAAAGGATGAAGAGGATCCCATGCCGGTTCCGGAAGGGATATCAGCAATTGAACTGATCTCGATGCCGCCTTCTATACCCGCCTTCCGAAGTGTCTCCCGAAGCAAAGGGTGTTTCAGATCTTCAAGTCTTTCAACCGTCTCGGTCTGGGAGTATTTTACCTGGATCTGGTTTTTATGGAAATACCGGTGCGAGGAGATATACATGTATTTATCAATCGACGTACTCAGCACTGCCCCCTGATTCTTTGCATAGAAAGCCTCCATATCGGAACCCCCACCAACAAAACTGATGCGAAAAGGTGTACGTGAAATGATCATTCTTGTGGTAATTTTATTATAAGGTCTGCTAAGTTACGCTCTTTTTCAATAAGGTTGTACTCATCTTCAAGTCTTTCACTGTATAGCCTGCTGATTTCCTCTTCCGTTTTTCCTTTCCAGGAATAGTATTCGGTGATGCGATTTCTATGGAGCACGGTTTCGATATCCGTGAATATTTTGAATGTGGCAAGTTCGCGGAGGACCTCACTGCTTAAGCCTACAACCCCTTCAATAAGGATTACATCCTGTCCGGTGTACTCATAGACCAGCTCAATTTGCCTGTTTCCCGGATGTACCAGATACCGGTTCAATTTTTTCGGGATTCCCGCAAGGATACGCTGGATATCGGTTTCGATGGTATCAAGCTGAAACCGGTCGTAAACATTTTTGCATCCCTCACGCTGATCCTCCGGTACGATCCAGTTGTCAAGTTCAATTTTCAGAACCTTCTTCTTAGACTCTTCCAGCTTCCACTTCAGGTAGGATGTAAGCGTGCTTTTTCCAGACCGCGCTTTTCCGCCTATAAGGATCAGGGAAGGGGATTTTTGATTCCTGGCCTGCAGGGTCTTATAGACTTCTTTATAGGGTTCAGAGACCAGGAAATTAACGGCCTCCCCGACATTGGAAAACATGAAATCGGGAATAAAGGCTGTGTTTTTCAGACCACTTCCTGTTCGTACCCCGACGGTAATACAACCGGCATTGATCCCGGCCTGGATATCCCTTTCATGGTCGCCGATCATGAAGGATTGATCCAGCCTGATGTTAAAATCGAATGCAGCATCCAGCAACATGCCGGGTTGAGGTTTCCTGCAGAGGCATTCAACTTTGTATTCTTTGCGTTCCTCAGGATAGCCCCGGTCAGGATGATGGGGACAAAAATAGAGCCCGTCGAGCTTTGCCCGGCTTTTGCCCAACTCGGTGTCCAGTTTGTTATGGATGGTCCTGAGCTCTTCAAATGTACACAGGTTCCGGGCTATAACAGGTTGGTTTGTAACCACAATGGCTTTGAATTCTGACTGGTTAATCTTTTTTACTGCCTCCGCCGCGAAGGGGTAGAGGATCAAGTCCTCGTGCCTGGTAATCAAGCCTTTATCTTCATTCAAGACCCCGTCACGATCCAGGAAGATGGCTTTCTGTTTGTATTCAAAGCTGGATCGTTCAATTTTGCCGGTCTGATAATCATCCTCCACCTCCTGCCAACGCTCCGGTGTCCCCATATCTTTCAGGTATTCTGAAGTATTGTATCCGTACATACGGACCTTCTGACAGATCGAAGGGAAAATATCTCTGCCAAAATCAGCTTTCACTCCTCTTTCCAGGAAGCTGAGGATCCCGGGACTCAAAATATAGGCCCCCGCATTGACCATGTTAGGATAATAGTGCCCTTCTGCATGGGGTTTGGGATAGAAAGCGGTGATCCTGCCATCATTGTCCAGTTCCACCAGGTCACTATCCTGGGGGTGATCGTTGGGATGGAGGACCAGCGTGCATTCGCTGTTCTTTTTCTGATGAAAGCTGATAAGCCGTTCCAGATCCATGTTGATCATTACATCCCCATACAAAACCAGGAAGTCCTCCTGAAGGTGGTAGTCGATTTCTTTTATACCCCCGACAGTTCCGAGCGGACTTGACTCTACAAAGAAGTCGAGATGCACACCAAATTTATTTTCTTCCTTAAAGTATTCGATGATGGGCTCCTTCAGGTGGTTTACAAGGATGATAATATCCCGGATGCCAAATTTTCGAAGAAGCCTGACCTGGTGCAGGAGTATGGGTTCCTTTCCTACCTCCAGCATTGGCTTGGGCGTTTCCTTTGTCAGGCTGCCCATTCTCGTACCTTTACCTCCTGCAAGAATTACTGCTTTCAATTTTTTTGTTTTTACAAAGAAAACAGATTTTGCCAAGACTGAAAAAATATTCTGTCATTCAACCAGTCGTAATTGTTCTTACTAAACAGCCGGGAGAGCATAAAAGAGCTTTTATTTAAACATTTATTGGTATCTTACGTATGTACTAAAATCCATGTAAAACTCATTAAACAATCATACTATGAAGAAACGTATACAAAAAGATGAAAAGCTTATAAGACGAATGCTGACCTATGCAGGATCGGCGGGTGCCATTGCAGCATTGTCAACAAATGCTTCTGCTGATGTAGTTTATTCCGGAACTCAGAATATTTTATTGTCTGCGAATGAATATTATGCCCTGGATATGGATGGCGACGGAGTTGACGATTTCGGTTTTATGCAAAATGCATCGTCTTCAATTTCCTATTCCAGTTTTTATGATATGCTGCTCAATCTTGGAGTAAGCTATAACAACAGCTGGATAATGGCGCCGAGTCCTTTTATGGGAAGTTCTTATTCCATGGTAGATGGTTTATCAAGCAGTGCCGGCATTAACTCAGCTCAGTCTGTATGGGGGAATATTAAAGTTCCCAACTGGGACGGTGTTCTTGGAGTGAACTTCACCTCTTCTCTTGCCGGAGAATTTATTAATGAGGTAAAATATATTGGAGTACGCTTCTACATCGGCACTGAACAGCATTACGGCTGGATCCGGGCCTCTGTGTCTCCGGATGCTTCGGCTATAATCATCATGGACTGGGCATATGAAAGTACTCCCGGAACAGGTATTCTGGCTGCTGAGGGATTAGGTCCGGCTGCAACCCTTACACCCGATGTAATGCCCCGCACCAATGTTCAGGAAGTGACGGTAAACGTAAGCTTCAACGAAGAGGCAACCGGTCTTGAAATTGGTGATTTTGTTGTGGTTAAC
>JAFGEO010000087.1 GCA_016931575.1 Bacteroidales bacterium
GCTGCTTACAAATCAGAATTACAAAGATGTCAAAGAACTATATTGTAACCAACTGAAAATCAACTGGATTTAATCGGACACTAATGATATGAGACCTGGAATAAGAAAATGCCCCATAACCTTCCTGCCATAAATATCTACCCGGTAACCATTTCCTGTCATTTATAAAATTGGTTGTATTTGATTTAATGTCTCGTAATAAATCAGGCACAGACTGTGACGGATTATACCCAACAAAAATATGGACATGATCGGGCATGAAATTCACTGCCAGTAGTTTATGCTTTCTTTTTTGAATAATGCCGGTGGTGTATTTATGTAATTCTTCCTTATGCATTTGAGGGATAAGGTTTGCACGCCCCCTCGGCGAAAAAACAAATTGCAGGTAGAGCTGAGTATAGGTGTTTGCCATAACCGGTTATTTTTACAGAACACCCCTACGGGGCTTGCACCTGCCTTTGTGCTATTCACTAAAGGCCGGGTGCCCCTAGGGGCAGTTTTTAATCGTACCTGTCAGATAATCGTGAACCTTTCTTACTGATAACATTAATCAGCAGGCCGGAATAATCATATCTGGCTTCTAACTAATATCCTGCAAAATAAACCAGCCTGTAGGATAAACCTGTTTTTATCCGTTTTTTCTTCGTTTAATATTCACTTCTTTTAGAAAAAAACGGGGAAAGAAATGGCAGAATCCCGGGTTACCCGGTGGCTTTCCAGGTGTTTGGCAATAAAGGTATAGAGTTTTGGGAAATACCCTCCAAATGGCCCGGGGACCGAAGAAGGGATAGAATTTGGCTTTTTATCCTGCTTAACCTCCCTTACACGCAATCGCATCAATCTCTACCATCACATCTTTCGGCAGGCGGTTGACTTCCACGGTTGCCCTGGCAGGCGGCTCCTCACTAAAGAATCCGGCATACACTTCATTCATCTCCGGAAAGTTTATCATCTCGGAAAGATAACAGGTTGTTTTTACAACGTCCTTAAGGGTATAGCCTGCGGCTGTCAGGATGCTTGTAAGATTTTTAAGCACTTGTTGTGTCTGTTCACTAATATTCTCCCCCGTAATTTCACCGCTAACGGGATCCATTGGAATCTGGCCGCTCACGTAAAACGTCCCGTTCATTTCAATTGCCTGGCTATAGGGTCCTATAGCACTGGGAGCCTCAGAAGTGTGTATCACTCTTTTTTTTATTGTAGCCATCTGTTGCTTGAATAATCAGGTTTTTTATCAATTTTCAGGTCTCGTAACAGACTGCCCTTTGCCTGAAGGGTAAAGGCAATGCTTTGCCTGCTTCCGAACGGGATCCAGGTCATGCGCATCTCCCAGCAATGCAGATCACGATAAATGCTCAGACTGGTATAGGATAGCTCCCAGTTTTCCAGATCGTAGTTCATTTGTCCCCCGATTTTCCAATTCTGGGTGAAGCTGATATCCCCTGTCAGATTCAGGGTGTTGGTTATCACAGGCTCTTTATTGGATGGATGGGAATATGACCAGGAATGGCGCACACTTAACGACCAGGGAATGTCAAAATCCACATAGCTGTCAGGTTCATAACTCCGGGTGTATTCCATATCATCAATATAATCCAGCTCACTGGCATTTATGGCATTATCCTCACCTTGACCAACAGAAGCGTCGGCATCCTTGTCAGATCCCTGCCTGGAACGAAGGGTAAAAGAGGTATTTATCGACAGATCGGTCAGACGGACCAATCCCCCTCCCTCCTGCATAATATAGGCCTGGTTAATCTTTTTCCCATCATCATTCAATGCATAGGGACTAAAAGTCCCGTTAACACGTATATCCAGTGCTTTATTGAAAAGCTTGGTTCCCGTAACCATCCTGATATCAGACCATTTCAGGGAATCAGCAAACATATTATAGGAAGTATTGAAATTCAGGTTATCCAGGAGGCTTATCTTCTTTGACTGACCTGTGGTATCATTTTTGGGCCTGACCTTCATCTCCAGGTTATTGTTCAGCGAAAATCGCATGCTCCCACTCTGTCCGTTGCTGGAAGGAGGCGAATAAATCTCATCGTCATACCAGTTGTAGATCGTTGCAATGGCACGTTCTCCCTCATTGTTTGTATACCTAACTGTATCCCAATACTGGATATTGTTCAGGGCACTCATATCCGGGGTATAGGAAAAACCCGCTGATGGGGTCATGACATGCCTCACTGCCTCAATATACGAGTCCTCTTTTTTCGAAATGAACATTCCATACAACTTCGGATTAAAGGACATCCCGACACTTGGATTGATCGCATGCTCGTACTTAAGCTTGTTGAATTCCTCAACTTCATAGAGAAAATCCCCAATTGTTGAATCATATACAGGATCGTCAGCAATTTCGATGTGGTGCGTATAGAATACTCCGGTATAGCTCATTGACGGGGTAATGGTAATTAACTTACCAATTTTGAAATTCACTGCAACTGGCATTCTGTGCTGAAAACCGTTTGTCATACTATCCATGAGTGAGCCGAGGTTTTCCCGGTTGGTAAGCACCTCGGTATAGGTTGAAATCTCGTTGGTGAAGTTGGAGGAATAGCTCAGACTGATATTTTCATACCACCTGTACTCACCAGTTCCACTTTTCCGGCGTAAGGGGTAAATGGAACTCATGTTGAATGAACCTGAGGGCAAGCTCATATCTACCTTATCGGTTTGCCGGTTCTGGGTGGCATTGGCACTTAATGAAAGGTTAAAAGGTGTACCCGGCCAGCGTTTACTATAATTCACACTCGAACTGGTGGTTGTATTGAGGTAATCGGAACTGCTGTAAGAATATTCTTCATCGAATTTCCGGGAACTGAAGTTCACATTTGCTGAGAAATTCTGGGTCGGGTTGGCTTTGGCATCCTGACGGTGCGACCAGCGGATTTTAAAATCCGTGCGCTCATAGTCTTCCAGTTCTTCAGCACTTAGCCGGTTATCCGTTGTTACTGCGTAATCAAACCCAAGGCTCCCGCTGAAACGGTAGCGCAACTTATAGCCTGCTGCGGTACGCACCGACCACGACCCCCGTTCGTAAATATCTCCGCGGATGGTCATGTCGGCATAGTCGCCCAGGGGCTGATACCATCCGAAATCCCGCAGAAACATTCCCCGGCTGGCATCATTTCCTGGCGTAGGCATCAGGATCCCTGATGACCTTTCCATTTTGCTTGGAAAGAAACCAAAGGGTAAGCCGGCAAACTTTATCGGAATATCGGCGACCACAATGTAGGAATAGCCGGTGACAATCCGAACGTTCGGTACTACAATCCCCTTCGTAAGTGCCAGGTAAAAATGGGGGTGATCGGCATCGCAGGTTGTATATTTCCCATCTTTCAGATGGATATGCTCGTTCGGATGGCGCTTTGTTATATCGCTGTGCAGATACCCATCTGCTTCCTCTGTCCGGATATGATAAATAATTCCGGCTTTTGTTTTAAAATTATAGCGCATCGAATCCGAATCGAAATCCTGGTCACCCTGAACAAACTTTGGCAACACGGTAACTTTCCCCAGCGAATCAGGCACCCCCCGGGCATAGATCTCCTCATTTCCCAGGTCCAGAATAATAAAATCTGCCGTCAGATTAATATCCTGGTAGGTGACGGCAGCATTTCCGTACAGGTATAGTTTTTCTCCCGGAATGTCCATAATCATAGAATCCTTCGCATTGTACACTACCTTATCTTCGAGCAGGGAAGGTTCAGGGACATCTTTGACTTCCAATGAATCAGCTGGAGTTGCCACCTTGGCAGTATCCGGAAGATTCCCGGTGCTGTCCGGCAAAGTAAACAGCCGGGGGATAGAATCATTGGCTGAAAAGTCGGCGGTATCGCTGCTCATTAAGGTATTAATCGAATCCAGGGACAGGTATACCCGCCCCGGACTTGCTGGTATCATCCCGGCTGCAACATCCCCAAACAAGAAAGTAGCAATTGTTAGAAACAGAATGTAGCGAACTGACACGGAAAACAATTTTAATACTATTTTTGCTTTGGGAAATATGGATTCTAAAGCCTGCAAAACTAATAAATTTTAAGGCATTTGATACATAATAATTTAATTCATATGAACAGCTGGTTAACGACGAAACTCAGGAATTATCTTCTCATAATACTGTTTTTTTTTACAAATAGTATGTGGGCACAGGAAACAAATTTAAATCCTGAGAACAAAATTCGTACCGTTGTTATTGATCCGGGACATGGAGGGAAAGATAGCGGAGCAGTCGGAAAAAAAGGAAAAGAAAAGGACATTGCCCTGGCAATCGGGCTTAAACTCGGCCAATACCTTGAAGAGAATGTTCCTGATGTGAAGGTGATCTACACCCGAAAAACAGACGAATTCATCCCTCTTTACAAACGGGCAGAAATTGCCAATCAGAATAATGCAGATCTTTTTATTTCCATTCACGTCAATGGAGTGAGCAGTACAAAAGCTTACGGTACGGAAACCCTGGTGCTTGGTCTGCACCGTTCTGAAGAGAATTTTGAAGTGGCAAAGCGTGAAAACTCAGTCATTCTGCTGGAAGAAGATCATTCATCGCGTTACGAAAACTTTGATCCGAACTCTCCGGAATCCTATATCATCTTCAAGTATGTCCAGAATGTGTATGACAAGCACAGCCTGAACTTCGCAGGATATGTCCAGGATCAGTTCCGTGACAGGGCCAGGCGGAAGGACCGTGGAGTTAAACGGCAGGGACTGCTGGTACTGGCACAGACCTCCATGCCCGGTGTACTGGTAGAAACGGGATTTGTTTCCAATCCGACCGAAGAAAAATACCTCTTGTCCGACGACGGTCAATCGTATATCGCTTCGGCGATTTACAGGGCTTTTAAGGAATATAAAAAAGATTTTGAAGCCGTATCTCTTGATGGATCGGAACAACTCACCGCGGAGAAGGCTGAAGGGAATCCTACTACCACTGAAGCTGAATCGGAGGTGAAAACGGAGATGAAGGATCCTGCGGGGACTTCTGATGAAAACATCCCTGATAGTAAGCCGGTAAAAAATGAGGATAAACCAGTCGTGGATACCAATGCCTCCGAAGGTCTTTATTTTAAGGTTCAGGTACTTTCCTCATCGACATCTGTTCCGATGGACTCCACAGATTTTGGCGAATTCAACGATATCGAGGAATTTAAGAACGGCGCCAGCTTTAAATACGCTGTTGGCCATAAGAAAAGCTATGAGGAGATCCTTGCTTTCAGTAAGCTGGTGAAGAACCGGTTTCCCGATGCATTTATCATTGCCGTGCAGAATGGAGAGATCATCCCCCTCCAGGATGCACGTAAACTGCAAAACTAATTAACATGAAACTGTCAAAAGAAGTAAAAATAGGCTTAACCGCTATCCTTGTACTGGCTATTGCAATCTGGGGCTATAATTTCCTCAAAGGAAAAAATATCTTCAATCCCACGGAAGAATATTATGTGATGTTCGACCGTGTTGACGGTCTCATCGAATCCGGGAACGTGATGTACAAAGGTTACAAGATCGGAAATATAACCGGTTTGGAAATGCAGGCGGACGCCAAACAATTCAAAGTTTCTATCATCGTCAGTAAGGATTTTAAGATCCCTGTAAATTCGGTTGTCCAAATCAAACAAACAAACCCGCTGGCTTCCACTGCCGACCTGGAAATTGTCTTTAGTGAAGAAAAAAAATACCATAAACCGGGTGACATTCTAAAATCGGAGCCGCCCACCAGCCTGATGGACTATGTGGCCGAATACAAAGTCAAAATTGACGGAATGCTCATTGTTGTGGACAGTATCCTCAACTCTGTTGAAGATGTGCTGAACACGGAGAATAAAGATAATATCGCCGCTGCCATTCAAAGCATGAACGATGCATTTGGACCCGACGGAGAACTCAGGGCTACCCTTGGCAGACTTGAAAGCATTACCACCAATATCGACAGGCAGAAAGGCTCCATCAATGCCTCCCTGGCCAATCTTGAAAAAGTTACCACAGATCTTGACAGCACAGACATTTCAGGCGCAGTGGACCAACTGAATGCCACCATCGTCTCGATTAATGATATTGTTGCTAAAATTGATTCCGGTGACGGCTCCCTGGGAAAACTGCTGAACGATCCCTCGGTCTATCAAAACCTGGATTCTACCACCTTCTACCTGAATACCCTGGTAAAAGACCTGCAGGAGAATCCGAAACGCTACGTTCATTTTTCCGTTTTCGGAGGAAAAGACAAAAAAAAGGATTAAAGCATCAGGCTATGACACTTCAACTGGGTGAACCTAATCTGGATAAATTCATTATGATTGGCGACAGGGTCCTTATTAAACCCAAGTCACCACTTGACAAAACCAAATCCGGCCTCTACCTCCCGCCGGGTGTTCAGCAGAAAGAAAAAATTCATGCCGGCTACGTCCTGAAAGTGGGGCCCGGTTACCCTATCCCTGCCATTAACGAAGTGGATGAACCCTGGAAGGATAAGAGCCAGGAAGTAAAATATGTACCGCTTCAGCCCCATGTGGGCGACATGGCCCTGTACATGCAAAACAGCGGCTTTGAGATCGAGTTTAAAGGTGAAAAATATTATATTGTCCCCCACTCTTCCATCCTGATGCTTATCCGGGATGAGGGACTGATGGAGTGATGGAGTGATGGAGTAACCTTATAAATTGTATATCGACTTGCTTCAACCGGATATCAAAATAACTCCTGCGAAACTGATATCCGATTGAAGACTAGTGATATGTGATCTGCAAACTAGGTAAATCAGGAAAACACCCAGTACCGGGAAGCTGATAACTGCACTTATAGGACACATAACTCGGCACATCCAATCCTAACAAGGTTACCCTCTGAGGAATAAAAGTATTTTTTACTTTAATAACGGTACTAAAGATTTCGTTAAAACGCTTGTTTGATTCATTAAAATTTCATAGACTTGTAGTCCCTATGACTATATGAATGACATGATTCTAACACATTTATTACAAATAAAACGACTCAATAATTAACAAACTAACACTTAATTACCCACTATGAAAAGTATTGCAGAAAGTAAATTGAATGCCTGGGCAATCAGTTGCCTCCTGGCGTTTTTTCTGTTGCTGTCTTTTGGTAGTCCGCAAGTGATTGCCAGTGAGGTACAACAGGATGGAGTAGAGGTTACAGGTGTTGTAACCGATTCTGAAACAGGTGAAGCACTTCCGGGTGTGACGGTGGTTGTCACCGGTACATCCAAAGGTACAATCACCGATATCGATGGTGTCTACACCTTAAGTGCACCCGCTGATGCCGACCTTACATTCAGCTTTGTTGGCTATCTGTCGGAAACTGTTGCGATTAATAGCAGCTCTAAGATTGATGTAGCCATGGTAGCCGACATTATCGGCCTCGATGAGGTTATTGTTACCGGATATGGTGTGCAGAGAAAGAGTGATATTACCGGATCCATCGCTTCGGTAGGCAGCGAAGAAATCAATGCTGTTCCTATCGCAGGTGTTGACCAGGCTCTTCAGGGTCTGGCTGCGGGTGTAAACGTCATTCCCGTATCAGGACGCCCGGGTGAAGATGCTGTTATCCAGATCCGCGGTATCAGCTCCGTAAACGGCGTTGAACCCCTGATCATCATTGATGGCGCACCCGGAAATCTATCGGATGTTGCCCCCAGCGATGTTGCCTCAATTGAGATCCTGAAAGATGCATCTTCCGCTGCTATTTATGGTGATTCAGGTGGAAACGGTGTTATCCTCGTTACCACTAAAAAAGGTAAAAGTGGTAAGCTGGTTACCAATTTCAATATGTACGAAGGTATTGAGATGGTTGTAGACCGCATTGACCTGATGAATACAGATCAATGGTTAGGAGTTGTTGAAGAGATGAGGGCTGATGTAGAAGCCTATACTTCAAACAGAGATACCTTTGGTTATTATGACTGGCAGGATATCATGTTCCAGCCTGCCCTTACGCAGAATTATGACCTTTCTGCTAGCGGAGGTAACGATGTTTCTACTTTTATGTTAAGTGCTGCTTACAACAACCAGACTGGAATCATTAAGTCCAGTAATTTTGAGCGCTTTACCTTCAGACTCAATTCTGAACATAAACTAACCAACCGCATAACCGTTGATGAAAAAATAAGTTATATCAATCGTACAACTTTCGGGTTGCCACCCTGGCAATGGAATGCATATTATGACGGCCCCATTCGTAATGGACTTATCATGCCTCCAAACGTTCCGGATTATGCTGATGATGGTACCTGGGGAATATCTGAATATGCAAGGGTTAACCCTTTGGCGCAGCTTGATATGGTTGACCGAATTTCGAAGGAAAATAACTTTAATGCCAATCTGGGTGTTAAATTGGAACTCTTCAAAGGATTTTCGTTCACCTCTCGGATAGCCGGAGGATTTGGATTCTGGGACAACAAAGAATACCAGGATGCCTATTTTTCATCGATCTATGATTTCCGTAACGATAATGAAGTGAAAATTATCGCTGCCATGGGTAAAAGATTAGGATATACCGCACAGGAATTATTGCAGTATGATTTTTCCATCAATGGCGTTCATAACGTATCTTTACTCGGAGGTATTGAATTTAATCGCGACTGGGGTTATGACTATAACGGAGAAAGGTTTATGGCTCCCAATACACCAGCCTACCTCCAGTATTTCTCTCAATCCTCCGACCTCGAGTCTATCAGCCAGATTATTGGCGGAAGTGCCTACGAAAACAGAGGTTTTGCTTACCTGGGCAGACTGAATTATGACTACAAGGGAAAATACCTGTTGACTTCCAACATGCGTTACAGTGGAAGATCTTCATTTGGCCCGGATTTTCGTTGGGGTGCCTTCCCATCGTTCTCCGTAGGTTGGAAATTCTCTGAAGAAGAATTCGTTAAGGATATGGACTTATTCAGCTTTGGTAAACTGCGCTTTGGATACGGTCTGGTTGGAACCTATGCAAAATCAGGTTATCCTTACCTAAGTATCGTTCGACAGCCTGAAACTTTCGGATATCCATTTAATAACCTGACATCTTCTCCTGGTGCTGCACCTGTACAGATTGCCAATCCTGAGATTCACTGGGAAACTATCAAGATGTCCAACTTCGGTGTTGACCTGGCATTTTTGAATAATCGCCTGACGGTTACTGCAGAATATTACAACCGAATTAATGAAGATATGTTAATGCTTCAGAATGTACCTTATATTGTTGGTACATATACACTGGGCGCTGCCTTTGAAATCGATAACACTTCTCCTGAGGTGAATATTGGTAGTGTGAAAAACTCCGGTTTTGAATTAGTTGTCGGATATAAGGACCAGATTGGTGACCTGAAATATACTATTAATGCAAACATGTCTACCATCAAGAATGAGGTCCTCGAGCTTGCTACCGATTCATTGTCGTCAGGAGGTGTTCATAACGTAGCTCCAATTACAATGACCCGCATCGGAGGATCAATTTCTGAATTCTGGGGTTATGAAACAGATGGTCTCTACACCCTCGATGATTGTCAGAGAGATGCAAACGGTGATTTTATTACGGATGCAAGAGGTCGCTACCGGGTTATTAACCAACCGATGGTTATTAACGATAATGGTGATACCACGCTTGCTCAGCCTACCGCTCAACCTGGCGATTTCCGTTGGATCGACGTTAATGGCGATGGCAAAGTGCTAACCGTTGACGATAAGGTTATGCTGGGTAGTCCGATTCCAAAACTCACCTACGGATTTTCGATTAACCTGGAGTGGAAAGGTATCGATATGGCCGCTCAGTTTACAGGAACGTATGGCAATAAAATATTCAATGGAACCAAACAGTATCTGTATTATTATCAGGATGAAACCAACAGACACGCAGACTTTGCAGATCGTTATGTCGTGAATGATGTGTACAAGAATGATATTTATACAGGCGAACCTGTACTTGTTCTTGAAGAAAACCGCGATACTGATATCCCAAGAAACTTCTCAGTTAACTACGTGAATCCTAGCGACTTCTTTATTGAAGATGGCTCATACCTTCGTTTAAGGAACCTCACCCTGGGATATACGCTTCCTAAATCCGTAACAAACCTGATCAAGGTTGAAAGACTGCGTATTTACGTTGGTGGCAGAAACCTGAAAACATGGACTAAATACACTGGTATTAATCCTGAAGTTGGTGAAGGAAGTATCTTAGCTATGGGAATTGATGCCAGCATCTATCCGGTTACCAAAATGTTCCTGGGTGGATTAAATATTACTTTCTAATTATAGACTGTTGATAAAAATTTTAAGCAATGAAGAAAATAGTAAAAAATATATATCGACTAAGTCTGATAGCCCTGTTGGGATTTGTTCCTTTTTCCTGTGGTGATCAATTCCTGGATTTTGATCCGGTAGCCGCAGAAAACAGTGCGTCATTCTATATTAGAATGGATCAGGCTGACCAAGCAGTTGCAGCTGCCTACTCTACTCTTGTTGCCCGCACATGCTGGGATAGAAATATTCTGTTGGACCTCGGCGAGGTTCCATCTCCTGATGCTGAAAGTGGTGGCGATTATGAAAACGAAGTGCCTGAGGTTGAAGTATTCAACCGTCATGAACCTCTGCCAACAAGCGGCACTCTTGCTGATGTATATGGAAACCTCTTCAGAGGCATCCATTTCAGCAACCTGGCGTTGGAGAATATTCCAAATGTTCTGGAGGCCGACCCAAATGCGGATCCTAATATCATTAATTTAAGATTGGCTGAAGTGAAGTTCCTCCGTGCCCTTAATTATCTTTATCTAACTCATGTGTTCGGCCAGGTGCCCCTTGTTGATCATGTACTGGCGCCGAGTGAATACTTCATGGATAAAGTTGACATGGGACAGATTTTTGATCTGATCGAAAAGGATCTGACAGAAGCTATACCTGTTCTTCCTGAAAAGAGCTCACTAAGCGTAGAAAATACGGGAAGAGCAACTAAAGGAGCTGCCAAAGCACTTCTCGCCCGTATGTATATTTTTGAGTCATCGTATGCCAAAAATTATAGCGGCGATGAACGCTTTGGGGATATGAGCGAGCGCTGGCAGGACGTTCTTGATGTGTGTGAGGAAATTATTACCTCCGGAGAATATAGCCTTGTTGGCTATAACGGCGAAACCTTTGAGACATGGCGAGGCGCCGAGACTAACGGTTATGCATACATGTTTACCGTCGAAGGGGAAAACAATAGTGAATCCATTTTCGAGATCCAGTATATCAATGATAACGTTGATTATACCTTAACACGTGCCGGATCCCTGGTTCAGTGGTGTTCAGCCCGTTATTGCTCGATTGACGGCGTTCAGCAGCAGACCGGATACTGGGGCCTCGGTTGGCCAACTCAATTGCATGTTGACCAATATGAAGCTGGTGATGTTCGTCTCAATACGAACGTTTCAACTCCTGGTGACTCCATTGAAATTGCCGGTGGAACCCGCTACCCTGTTAACTTCGATAACTCTGCTACCGGATACTACCTGAAGAAGTATGAGCTTTCAGCTGAACAATTTTCAGATGCTGGCGGTCACGGATGGCAGAAATCACCTTTCAATTACAAACTTCTCCGCTATGCCGATGTTCTTTTAATGGCTGCCGAAGCTGCAATTGAACTCGGTGACAATGACAAGGCAGCGTTATACATTAACGAGGTACGTATACGCGCAAGAGCCTGTGGTGGTGGCACAGTACCTGCAAATTTAACAGGCACTATTACACTCGAACAGCTGATTCGCGAGCGTCGCGTTGAACTTGCCTTTGAAGGTAGAAGATACTTCGATATGGTTCGTTGGGGAATAGCTGATGATGAGATCAATGGATCCACTACTGCTGAAGGTTATCCAATAACCTATGTTTCTCCAAAGAATGACTTCCAACCCCTGCCACAACGTGAAATCATTTCCAGTCAAGGTGGATTAACACAGAATGTAGGCTGGTAGAAAACAAACAGTCTGAAACTTTAAAAACAGGACTCCATTCGGGTCCTGTTTTTTTGTGCCGTAAATCCGAAAGAGGCCAAGCTTTTAATACTGAAAGGAAACCTCACCTATATAGGATTTTACTCCTGTGAATCTGTCTGAAACAATTGAAGTAAGCTTCTGCCTCCAGTATTCAAACCGGGGATCTTTATCTGCCGGATTGCCGCCATGGAACTTCTTTTCAAGTTCCGGATCTTCAGGTGCGAGCAACTCGTCAATAATCATTCTTATAAGGTAGAGCTTCTGCAAATAAACCTTAAGTGTATTTTTACTCACACCAATTATACGGGCTAGCTGCTTGTGGCTTTCGCCTTTCTTATGCAGCTGTTACAATTGTTTAATTTGACTCATAGGTTTTGATTTTCCAGGCATCTGAACGATTTTTTCGGGTTAAAAAACCGCGAAGTAATCAAAACCAATCATTCGTATAACTTAAGGGGTCAATATGCTCCGAAATATCCATCGGTGGAGTATACATGTTTGTGCCCGGCCATATACTGAATTTGTCGTAAAATATAATCCAGCCAGCAGAGATTCCGATCAGAAGATCCGTGCCATGCTTACCGATAACGAGCTCCTACAGCAATTCAAAGCCGTAGAGCAGATGGACGAGGACGACAAGAGCAC